>DASWXD010000109.1:0-13953 GCA_036405675.1 Sediminibacterium sp. | reverse complement strand
CAGTTAACCAACCAGGTATTTGCTGCCAAAAACCGCATGGAGAACCTGCAGTCCGCCCAGCAGAATGGTTTGCAACGTCTGGAAGACCTGGAGATGCGTTTACAGGCAGAACATGATGCTATCGCCACCACCCGTGAAGAGTTTCATACCCTGAACGAGCAATTGGAAACCACTGCTGCCGAACTGAAAACAGTGGAGCAGGATTACCAGTCGGCCGAGTATGAGTACAATTTTGCATCGGTTCAATATAACGAAACCAACCTGCAGTTAACCCGTCAGCAGAGTAAGATCACCAGCCTGAAACAGGAACTGGTGTTCAAAGAGAACCAGCTAAACGACCTGCACCTGCAGATTGGCAATAACACATCACAGTTGTCAGAAGCCAGCGCCCATATTGAAGAGAGCGAAAAAGCATTGATCGGTTCTGAAGAACTCTTGCTTGAGATGTTGCGCAAAAAAGAAGAGGAAGAGAAAAAACTGAACGAGGCAGACCAGGCCTATTATAACCTGCGGAATGTTTTGCAGGAAAAAGAAAGCGAACTGCGCCTGAAAGTGAAGAGCAAGGAAATGATCGATCACCTGGTAACAGAGATCAAGGATAAACTGAACGAACTGAAACTGCAACTGGCCGGTATGAAAGAAAGGCTGAGCGTAGAGTTCAAAGTAGAACTGGATGAGATCCTTGACCAGGCAAGAACTACGGATACGGCTCTTGAAGATTTACAGGCTAGCTCAGACCGCATGCGCAAACGCCTCGAGAACATGGGCGAAGTAAACCCCACTGCCATTGAAGCGTATACGGAAATGAAAAAACGGTACGAGTTCATTCTAGAACAGAAGAATGACTTGGTATCGGCCAAAGAAAGCCTGCTGCAAACCATCCAGGAAGTGGAAGCTACCGCCAACCAGCAGTTCCTCGATACTTTTAACCAGGTACGTGAGAACTTCCAGAAAGTGTTCAAGGCTTTGTTTACAGAAGAAGATACGGCAGACATGATTCTGGTGAATCCAGAGAATCTGGCCGAAACCGGTATCGAGATCATCGCCAAGCCGAAGGGTAAACGTCCTTCTTCTATCACCCAGTTAAGTGGGGGAGAGAAAACCCTGACCGCTACGGCGCTGCTGTTCTCGATCTACCTGATTAAACCGGCACCTTTCTGTATCCTGGATGAGGTGGATGCGCCGCTGGATGATGCCAACGTAGGTAAGTTCACACAGATGATCAAGAAATTCAGTGATAACTCACAGTTCATCATTGTAACGCACAACAAACAAACCATGAGTGCGGTAGATGTGATCTATGGTGTGACCATGCAGGAGCCCGGTGTAAGTAAACTGGTACCGGTGGATTTCCGAAGTTTAGCGAACTAACCCAACCCGATCTATAGCATGATGGGATTAAGAGATTTCTCTTGATCCCATTTTTTGTAAAGAAGAAACTCCTCCCACTCAGACTCGGGACTAAAGTCCCAAAATGAATACAAGTAAGCCTTCCTGATCCACGCCCTGAAGGGCATGGCAAAATACTTACTTTTGCCGCGCCCTTCAGGGCGTGGATATAAAATCTGTTCTCTTGATTTACTAACCGGGCTTTGGCCCGCAGTGTAGCACTAGGGGGAGAACTTATAAATAGATAAGCAATCAAATTGTATAAATCCATTACCATACTTTACCTCGTCTGTTTTGCCTGTTACCTGGTAGCCACCCGGCAGCCCGATTATTTTGACGGGGAGAAAGCCCCTGCCACTATTCAGTGGCTGGCAGACAGCGCTTCGGGCTATTCCATCCCCAAAGCGGTGTTTCATGATGGGAGAAAAGTTTATGCAGTAGATGCCCGTTATATTTTCAGAAGTTGGGAAAAAGGGCAGAAAACGGAAGTGATCTATGAGACTGATCATCCTGAAAAAGCCGTGGTATATGGTTTCTGGGGTTACTGGCTCAGTTGGGGAGAACTGCTGGGTACGGTTGTGATCTATTTTGCTCTGTTCCAGGTGGCGGTGTCTGTTACCAGCAATCCAACGGCTGAGGCACTGGTAGAACAATTAGATTATAAACCGGAGAAGAAACGAAGGTATAAAACAGCCGAAGAGGAATAACAGTGGTTTATTTGAGGTAACGTTTGATCTCTTTCTCTACATCCCGGTTTTTGATGGTCTCGCGTTTATCATGCAGTTTCTTACCACGGCCCAGACCAATCTCAACCTTAACTAAGTTTTTATCTGTAAAGAAAACTTTCAGTGGCACCAGTGTATATCCTTTCTCTTTGATCTTGGCCTGGATCTTTTTCAGTTCTTTTTTATTCAGTAGCAGTTTACGATCGTGCACTTCTATATGGTTATTGGCCGTACCATGCGAATAGCTGGCAATAAATAAACCCCGCACCCACAATTCGCCATCGTCGAACATGCAGAAAGCATCGTTAAAACTCAACTTCCCATCCCGGATCGATTTTACTTCCGTACCCATCAATACAATACCTGCTACATATTTGTCTTCTATGGAGTAGTTAAAGTAAGCCTGCCGGTTGTTCATTTCAGCCAAGAGAAAGCAATTAGTAATTAACAATTAAAAATTAGTAATTAAAAATTTCTAGGGGTTACCTAACATTTTTAATAATAGTTTTTACAAGGCGGCCTCGAACTGTTTTAACAATTATTAATTGCTAATTTCTAATTGTTAATTATGTTTCCCCCTCAGCTTCTGAAGATCAGCACCAGCTGCGCCAGTTTCTCTTTCAGTTCTTTCCGGTCAACAATAAAATCGAGGAAGCCGTGTTCGAGTAAAAATTCGCTGCGTTGAAATCCTTCGGGCAGGTCTTTTTTGATGGTTTCTTTGATCACGCGCGGACCGGCAAAACCAATGAGGGCACCGGGTTCGGCAATGTTCAGATCGCCCAGCATACCAAAACTGGCCGAGATACCACCAAAAGTAGGATCGGTTAGTAAGGAGATATAAGGAAGTTTGGCATCACTTAACTGCGACAGTTTGCCACTGGTTTTAGCCAGCTGCATCAGACTGAAAGCACTTTCCATCATACGGGCGCCACCACTTTTGCTGATCACGAGATAAGGCAGTTGGTGCTGGATACAGTAATCCACCGCGCGACTGAATTTCTCTCCCATCACACTACCCAGCGAACCACCGATGAATTCAAAATCCATACAGGCAATCACGATACCCTCGCCGTTGGCTTTACCAACCGCAACACGCATCGAATCTTTCAGGTCTGTTTTGGAATGAATATCATCCAAACGCTTCTGGTAAGGTTTCAGATCGGTAAAACCGAGTGCATCAATACTTTGTATGTCTTCGAAAAGTTCAGTGTATTCCTTGTTATCGAAGATCACATCAAAATATTCATCACTGCCGATACGGTGGTGGTAGTTACACTTTGGGCAAACAAAAAGGTTTTCCTTTAATTCGCTGGTGGTACAGATATAGTTACACTCCGGGCATTTGTTCCATAAGCCTTCGGGTGTTTCTTTTTTATCGGCAGTAGAAGTTAAGATACCCTTCCTGATACGTCTGAACCATCGCTCTTTGGCAGGGTCTCCACCCTGGCTTTCATCGCCGGTCAGGTTTGCTTCAAAATCTTCTTCACGTTCTTTTTTCATAACGGTCAATTGCAATTGGGGCGGTGAAGATAATAATTTTTTAACCACCCCTGTTCCGAAACAACATCCGTTGCCACAGAACCTTCTCCCCGGAGGGAGGCGAAAATTAGGTATAAATCAATATATATCCTGCAAATTATCAGGTTGTTCTCAGGATAAACCTGTCTGCGCCCGTAAAGCTAACAACCGGTAGTCTGCGGCCAAAAATAATGGGTTTCTCTCATCCGGCCACAAAAAAACCGCCAACGGTTGGGTTGACGGTTTTGTATGAGATGGATCGTTTAGGCGTTACGGTTAATGCAGTTCAGGTCTTCAAAAGCTACTTCCAGCCTTTTGCTGAAACTTTCTTCACCCTTGCGTAACCAAACCCTTGGATCGTAGTATTTTTTGTTGGGTTTATCGGCCCCTTCCGGATTACCGAGCTGGCCCTGGAGATAGGCTTCATTTTTCACATAAAACTGCTGTATACCTTCCCAGAAAGCCCACTGCAGATCGGTATCAATATTCATTTTGATAGCGCCGTAACTGATCGCTTCCCGGATCTGGTGCTGCGGTGATCCGCTTCCACCATGGAAAACGAAGTATACAGGTTTAGGACCGGTACCGAGTTCTTTCTCAATAAAATCCTGGCTGTTTTTGAGGATTATGGGGCGTAATTCCACATTACCCGGACTGTATACACCATGCACATTACCAAAAGCGGCTGCCACTGTAAACAGTTTGCCTACTTTGCTCAGCTCGGTATAGGAATAAGCAACGTGTTGGGGTTGGGTATATAATTTATCGTTCTCCACACCGCTGTTATCAACCCCGTCTTCTTCACCACCGGTAACACCCAGTTCGATCTCGATGCTCATGCCGAGGGGCGCCATGCGTTTGTAGAATTCAACAGAGGTATGAATATTTTCTTCGAGGGGTTCTTCAGAAAGGTCCAGCATGTGTGAGCTGAACAGGGGTTGCCCTTTTTCTTTGTAGAATTGTTCTCCCGCATCAATCAGTCCGCTAACCCATGGTAACCATTTTTTAGCAGCATGATCGGTATGCAGTACCACCGGCACGCCGTAGTATTTAGCTACATTGTGAATGTGCAGGGCACCTGAAATACCGCCGGAAATATTACCCTGCAGGTTATCGTTGGGCATGCCTTTACCGGCAATGAACTGTGCACCACCGTTCGAAAACTGGATAATCACAGGTGAATTCACTTTGGCCGCTGTTTCGAGCACTGCATTAATGGTATTGGTACCAATGGTGTTCACTGCAGGAAGTGCAAACTGGTTGTCTTTTGCATCGTTGTACAATGCTTCTAACTCTTCGCCGAATAATACGCCGGCACGGTATTTTTTCATGTGTGTAGATTGTAATGTTAGGAGAACCACTGACGGTTCTTTGCTGTCGGCAAGATACTTTACTTAGCGCAAACAGCCGTTAGCTTTTTGCGGGGGAAATACACAAGATATCCTACCAGACTGCGTCCTGCAGCATTTTGCGGAAATAGTCAAATGCATCTGCCATCCGGCTTCCATACCAACTGAACATTTCTCCGTCGGCCAGAACAACCTTTGTGTCCGGCAACACCTGCTCCAGCTCGGTGATATGTTTTTGTTGAAAAGGGTAGGGCTCCGAAGAAAGTAATACCAGGTCGGGTCTTATTTGCGCCAGTTCGGAAAGATTGATCTCGGGATAACGCATCCGGTTTCCCAGGCAGTTTTCCCAGCCACAAGTCTGTAACATCGTATCAATAAACGTATCTCCGCCAGCAGCCATATACGGATCTTTCCAGATCAGATAAACCACCCTTAATCGTTCCTTTTTATCAATAAGCTGCTTCTGTAACAAACGTCTTTTTTCTTCGATCTTTTTAATCAGTGATGTTGCTTCGGCAGTTTTTCCGGTAAGTGCTCCCATACTTTGCATCATGGATAATGCATCTTCGATCGAATGGATATCACTGGTCCACACCGGTGCGATTTTTTCCAGTTCAAGTACCTGATCCCGCTCATTTTCTTCTTTGTTGGCGATGATGAGATCAGGTTGCAGGGCCCTTACTTTTTCGATGTTTACATTTTTGGTACCACCAATTCTTTGTTTGCTGCGGAACCAATGGTTGGGATGTACACAGAATTTGGTGATGCCTACCACTTCTTCGTTCAAGCCGATGGCAGCGAGCAATTCGGTTTGTGAAGGCACCAGCGAAACAATTCTTTTGGGAGCTGAGCTAAGCAGGATTGATTTCTGTAATTGATCGGTGCAGCGGAACATCCGGTAAAATTACAGTAATTCAATATGGCTAAAAACTTGTTTGACTGTTTTCAATCACCAGCGAAGCAGGATCATCTTCGGACTGGTATTGTTTCTCTACCAGTTTTTTCAGACCCATATAACCGGCCAGCCATTCAGGACAAAGCAGGGCCGATAAGTGTTTCACTTCTTTCATCAGTTCTGTATCCAGCAGTTGCTGGGCCGTTTGACTGAGAGAGGGAAGCGTATCGTTGAGTGGGAGGGTAGTAGGTATTTTCATATCGTAAAACTACAGCAAGCATATAACCCTGATGATAGATAGTTGTTATAACCTATAACTACAGGTTATGAATCTGCTGCGCCAGTTTGATAAAACTTTTGTTAAGTCCACTGTTCTCTCCCTTACGTTGAACAAAGTAAAAATTCCTTTCAATATGAAGTTTTTCAAAATGTACCTGCACCAGTTCTCCATAAGTAAGTTCTTTGATTACTGAGCGGTGCGGCAGAAAACCCAGTGAATCGGATTCAATCAGGAAATTTTTCAACGCTTCTGTGCCACCCAGTCTCACTTTAATATCTAGCTCGGTTAGTTTGATTTTGTGTTTTTCGAGGGCATATTTCAAAGCGGCCAGTGTACCGCTTCCTCTTTCGCGGATGGCCAACGGCATCTGCAGAATCTCCTGTATGGCGTAGTTCTTTTTTCTGGCAATCGGGCTTTTTTTGCTGCAGACAGCTACTACTTCATCCGATAAAAAAGGCTGGTAATCTACCTGCGTCAGTTTTCCCCGGCCCTCAATGATCCCCAGATTAATATCCTCATTCAATAAAGCTTCGAGTACCAGTTCAGAATTACGGTTCAGCAGGCTGATATGAATCTGCGGGTAGTGCTGGTTAAAAGCAGATAATACTTTGGGCAGTATATACAAGGCTACGGTGGTGCTGGCACCGAGCTTCAGCATACCCTTGGCCTGCATTACATCCCGTATGCCGGAGATCTCGAATTCGGTCTGTTCCTGGATGCGTTTTACTTCTGTGAGTTTTTCAAACAGCAGTTTACCTGCCGGTGTAAGTTCGATGAGGATGCCTTTGCGATCGAAGAGTTTCGTCTTATAATAAGCTTCCAGCGATTTGATATGTCTGCTGATGGCAGGCTGTGATATATACAATACCTGACTGGCCCGGGAAAAACTTTTCAGTTGTGCTACGGATAAAAATACATCGTGCCGGGTAGAGATCATGGCAGGTAGATTATGTTGTCAGAGGAGCGATACTCTTATTTGGCAAGACTCTGCAGCACATCATATTTGGTAACAATATGCAGGTCGCCTTTTTCATCCCGGGCCAATACCGCACCGTTCTCTTTGGTGATCAGGCTGCCCAACCGCTCAACCGGTGTGTCAAAATCCACTACCGGATACGCAGGTTCCAATACACTCTCCAGCGTAGCATTCCTGATCTCGGGATTACTGAATACTTTCTGAAACAGACCACTCTCACTTACCCCACCAATACAGTCATGTTCTTTCATCACCGGGATCTGTTCAATATCATATTTTTTCATCAGCTCTACAGCTTCAGCCACGGTTTGCGCGGCTTCGAGGGTAACCAGTCTTTTGCTGTGTCGGCCACTTACAATGTCTTTGAATGTTTTCACTTCCAGGAAACCTCTTTCCATCATCCACTGGTCGTTATAAATCTTGCCTACATAACGGCTGCCATGATCATGAAAAATACATACCACTACATCGTCTTTGGTCAGAGAATCTTTCAGTTGCATCAATCCCTGTAAACAGCTGCCGGCACTGTATCCGCAGAACATGCCTTCTTCTTTGGCAATCCTTCTGGCCATTACGGCTCCGTCTTTATCGGTAACCTGTTCAAACAGATCGATCACACTCATGTCGTAGTTCTGTGGTACAAAATCTTCGCCAAAACCTTCCGAAATATAGGGATGTACTTCACCCATATCAATCTCGCCGGTTTTATAATATTTGGTCAATAAGGAACCATACACATCGATGGCCCAGATCTTAATGTTTGGATTTTTTTCTTTCAGATACATCGCCGTACCGGTAATGGTTCCGCCGGTACCTGCGGTACACACCAGGTGGGTAATTTTTCCTTCGGTCTGTTCCCAGATTTCGGGTCCGGTACTTTCGTAGTGCGCCTGGCGGTTGGCCAGGTTATCGTACTGGTTCATGTACATGGAATTGGGGATCTCTTTGCCGAGTCTTTTGGCTACACTATAATAACTGCGGGGATCTTCGGGCAGTACATTTGTTGGACAAACAATCACTTCTGCACCCACGGCTTTGAGGATATCGGCTTTTTCTTTCGATTGTTTATCAGTGGTTACAAAAATGCATTTATAGCCTTTTACACAGGCAGCCAGTGCCAGGCCCATACCGGTATTGCCACTGGTACCTTCAATGATGGTACCGCCGGGTTTCAGTTTGCCTTCCTGTTCGGCAACTTCCACCATTTTCAAAGCCATACGGTCTTTGATGGAATTACCGGGGTTAAAGTAATCTACTTTAGCCAGCACAGTGGCCGGAATATCTTTGGTGATCTTATTGAGTTTGATCAGGGGAGTGTTGCCGATGGTTTCCAGGATGTTGTTGAGCCACATAATAAACTAACGCTTGTTTGCGCAAAGGTAGAGTTTTGCGCTTCCCGGCAAAGCCAATTGTAAAATAGCTGCAACGAAAAGAGGAATTTATAAAAGGGCAGCGGATCACCCGGGGGAGTTGGGGAAGATCCGCTACCCTTGTAAATGTTTTAACTGCTTAGGCAAACCTGGCATAGCGCAGCTTAGAAGGTTTTTACCAGTTGCAGACTACGTTCTTCGCTCTGGTTGTTACTTACTTCCTTGCTGGTTTCGGTATTGGCTTTCTGGCTGCCGGCATTGCTATGCAGGTATCCAAAGATAACAGCAGGTACCAGGGCCATCAGGAAGATCACATAAGAGGTAAAAAGAAACTTTTTCATAACGGTTATTTTTAATGGTTTTAATTACTTTGATAGAACAAAGATAGGGTGCTAAATAATACTATGCAATACATAGTACCTTCTTAAGGGTAGTATTTTCTATGGCATAATAATGAGTTATGCCTTGGAATGCAGTAAAATCAAGGGTTTAGCGGATCCTGCCTTATAAAAAGGAGGAATAGGGATTGTGATGAGCGGATAAATAAGCTGATGAATAACAGTGTGGAGGAACCCTAAAACCGATTTCAGGCGAAAAAATCCTTGTCAACGGCGAAATTTTCAGGGAATTTGGCACTTATCTGGCCGTAAAAAGCCATGATTTCGCGCATATCTGTTACGTAATCCTTGGGATAGATCACTTTGCCGATCCCGGCTTTTTTCTTCGCATAGTCTACATAACCGAGGCAAATGGGCACGCCGGCACCCTGTGCCACGTGGTAAAAGCCGGTTTTCCATTTATCGCGGCGACTGCGGGTTCCTTCCGGGGTAATTACAATAATCAGCTCTTCGTTCTCTTTAAACAGGTCGATCATGGCTTCCACAAAACTTTTCCGGTCAGACCCAGCCGTCCGGGGAGTACGATCAATGGCGATGCCTCCCAGTGGCTTCATCAACAGACTGAAAGGGAATTGCATCCACTCTTTTTTTACGGTAAACCGGATCTTCAGCTGATAAATCGCAAAAGAAGCCATGGTGTACCAGAAATCCCAGTTACTGGTATGTGGTGCGGCAATAATGATACATTTTTTGATCTCAGGAGGGAGATTCGTGTCAACTGTCCAGCCGGTAGCTTTGAAAATACGGGAACAGGCAGCAGTAAGGCTCATACAACTAGGGGTTAGATGCACTATAACAGCAAACGGGAAAGAAGGTTGCAGGTGTTGAAAGAAAGTAAAACGGTATTATACTATCAGGACTTGAACTTATCAGTGATCTTACCACAGAGATCGCAATCGATCATTTTTTCGGCTACCTCGATCATGTTTTTAAAGGCTTTGGCATTGCTGATCCCATGACCGATGATCACGGGTTTGTTAACCCCCAGTACCGGCGTGCCGCCATAGTTTTCGTAGTGGAAACGGCTGAAATAGGCATCCTCGCGGTAGCCGCGCTGGCTGGCTACATCATAGATCGATTCGGCCATTTTCAGGAGTACATTCCCGGTAAATCCGTCGCAGACAATCACATCCGCCTTGTCATTAAACAGGTCGCGGCCTTCTATATTGCCGATAAAGTTGATGGCGGTATTTTCTTTCAGCAGGGGATAAGTGGCCTGGGCCAGCATATTTCCCTTGCCTTCTTCTTCGCCCACATTCAATAATCCTGTTTTGGGATGATTGATGTTGAGGATATACTGGGCATACAGGCTGGCCAGTATGGCAAACTGGTTCAGGTGTTCGGGTTTACAGTCGGCATTAAGGCCCACATCCGCAATCACACCTGTGGAGCCACTCAATTTGGGAACGATGGTGGCAATGGTGGGTCTTTGCACCCCTTCGATGGGTTTGATACTGAACATGGCACCCACCAGCATGGCGCCGGTATTACCCGCACTGATGAACGCATCTATTTTACCGGTAGCCAGCAGGTGGAAACCGATAGCAATGGAAGATTGTTGTTTTTCTTTCAGGGCCTTGGTAGGATGTTCGTGGTAACCGATTACTTCCGGGGCATGTACCAAATGCAAATTAGGTGATGTAACCTGGTGCTCCTCTAACAGAGGTTTTACCAGTGTTTCATCACCTATGCAATATATAGATGCTGTACGGGATGGGTCAGACAGGTACAGTTGCAAACCTTTCACCGCTTCCAGCGGTGCAAAATCTCCACCCATCATGTCTAATCCAATATTCATCGTAGCAGGAAGCTAAAGTTGAACTAAAAAGGTTACGCTTTCAGAGGAGCTTTTTCAGCTACCAGTTTCCCTTTATAGAACAATTTACCTTCGCTCACGTGCGCGCGGTGGCGTACATGGGTTTCACCCGTGGTGCTGTCTTTGCTTAATGTTACTTCCTGAGCCACATAGTGAGTTCTTCTCTTTGCGCTACGTTGCTGGGAATGTCTGCGTTTAGGATTCGGCATATCTCGAAATTTATAGTATCAAAAAAAAATTAATCCAGGTTTTTAAATTTATCAAGGCCTTTCCAGACAGTGGTGCCACTTTCTTTCCGGGTCTCTTCTTCCATTTTTTGCAGCTTTTCCAGTACCTCTTTGTTGCATTTAGGTCCCCCCATTTCTTCCTTGCTGCACATTTTCTGCAGCGGAATACTGAGGTTAACGAACTCGTAGATCCAGTCGGCCAGGTGTAAATGGCTTTCTCCGCGGCTGATATAATATACATCCGGGTCTTCTTCCTGTTCGTTCATCTCATCCGGGTTCTCTACCATCTTTACAATGATATTGAACTCGTCCCAAAGCTGCATGGGCAGTGTGTTTCCACATCTGTCGCAGGCTGCATTCACGCTCCCGTCGATATCAAATTTCAACTGCATAAAGCCGTTGTTCTTCTCCAGACTCAGCTTTACATCAGCCACACAATTTGTAAAATCCTGCTCCCCGTAGGGTATAAAGAACTTGTCCTCAATCCGGTATTCGTAAACATGTACCCCCGGCTTCAAACCCACAAATGCTATCTCAAATTCCCGCCGCTGATTCATAACCGTTTTTTAAGGGCTTGCAAAGGTACGCCAAAACGCCCGAAACGCCAAAGGAAAATTGAATCCGTGCCTATTACCGGTCCACCGGCAATGATAGGCTATTTTACAGCATATTTGCAGTTATGAAACAAAAGGGGGCAATTTCTACCTGGCAATGGGTGAAACTGGGCATATTGTTTTGTATTTCACTGATTATCAGTCTATTTTCTATTTTTCCTCACCAGGTGGAAACGATCTATGCCACCGGGTTTTATCCCGGACTGGCTTCCACACTGCGCATCCTTACCCGCTGGATCCCTTTCAGTATTGGTGATTTATTATATGCCTGGTTAGTGATATTGCTGCTGATCGGGTTGGTACGGATGATCCGCCTGCTGTACCGGCGCGAACTGACCCAGGGCCGGCTGGTGCATTTGGGCTATGGGTTTACCAAAACCATGCTTTGGGTATATATCGTGTTTAAACTGATGTGGGGACTCAACTATAACCGGCTGGGCATTGCCTACCAGCTCCGGCTTTCCAAGCAGGGTTATTCCAAAGAAGAAGTGACCCAACTGGCACAGGCATTGATCGGAAAGCTGAATGAATGCCGGCGCCAGATTTCCGATACGGTCTTACCTGCCCCACCGCTGGATACCCTGTACCGGGAAGCCTACCGTTCGTATGAAGCCGCTTCCTACCGGTACGAATTCCTGAATTACCGGAACCGTTCTGTGAAAGCGAGCCTGTTTAATAGTGTGGCGGATTATATGGGATTTACTGGCTATTATAATCCGTTTACCGGGGAGGCACAACTGCGCACAGATGTGCCGCGGGTATTGATACCCTATATTACCTGCCATGAAATGGCCCACCAGTTGGGCTATGCCAGTGAAAGTGAAGCCAATTTCGTGGGCTATCTGGCAGCAGCCGCGTCCAGAGATGTATATGTGCGTTATTCGGTGTACCTTGATCTATTCTCCTATGCGCAGGGAGAGCAGGTTCGGATGTACGGAAAGGAAAAGGATTTCACCCTTTTTGATTCGGTATTGAAACAGAACAGGGAAACGATGGATACCCTGGTGAAAAAAGACAGAAAGGAGATCCGTGAATTCTTTTTCAAGAGACGGAACCGGATTTCGCCGGCCGTATCCAGTTTGTATGATCAATACCTGAAACTGAATAAACAATTGGAAGGGTTGAACAGTTATAATGAAGTGGTGGGATGGTTAATTGCTTACCGCAAAAAATATGGCAAACTTTAATTGGGTGAAACTGGTGCTGTCTGTTTTGTTTACCGTGGGAATTGGTTCTCTCGGTGGTATTTTCACGATCAGTGAGATCCCGGGCTGGTATGCGGGTTTGCAGAAACCTTCTTTTAATCCGCCCAATTGGTTGTTTGGCCCGGTATGGTCGATGCTGTACCTGCTGATGGGTATCAGTTTTTACCTGATCTGGAAGCAGCCTGTGTCTACGGTGCGTAATGTAGGACTCACCCTGTTTGTGATCCAGTTTATCCTGAATTTCTTTTGGAGTATCATTTTTTTTAACCAGCACCTAATCGCCGCGGCCTTTCTGGAAATGGTATTCATGTGGATTTTTATCCTGCTTACCATTATCTGGTTTGCCAAACTGTCTCCAACAGCAGCCTGGTTACTCGTACCTTATTTATGTTGGGTCAGTTTCGCCACCGTTTTAACGGCCGCCATCTGGAAACTGAATCCCTGATAGCTACAGAAATAAATGCCGGGGTAGGGGCTAATCTTTAGGTTCCCACAATTGAATTTTATTTCCTTCGAGGTCTAAAATATGTACAAATTTCCCGTAGTCATAGGTTTCGATTTTATCTACGATGACAACGTTCTCTTTTCTTAATTCTTCTACCAATGCCTCCAGGTTCTCCACTCTGTAGTTGATCATGAAGTCTTTGGTGGAAGGCTCAAAATATTTGGTATTTTCTGCAAAAGGATTCCATTGGGTGAGTCCTTTTTTGGTGCTGTCATCTATCTGCCGCCATTCAAAGCTGGTTCCGTAAGGACTTGTATCGAAGCCCAGATGTGTTTTATACCATTCGTTCACTGCTTTGGGATCTTTACATTTGAAGAAGATACCCCCGATGCCGGTTACTTTTTTCATTTTGATGTTTTTTGTTCGGGATAAAAATGTTTTAAAAGCAAAGCCTGAAAGAAATGATGCGGTAATCACTAACAGTATTAAGGAAGTCTTTTTCATGTTATTGGGATGGATTGTCATTTATATATAATAAACGTAGGGTATATCTATCAGTAACACCCGAAAATCCGCCATCCGTCGTCATCCGCTAATCCTAAAACTGGTTCTTCCACATCATACTCTCTACTGGTTTATCCGGCTGACCGCTGTATTTGGCATTGCCTTTCTGGTTGTATTTAACGGCGATCTCTCCGTCTACGGGGAAATAGATCAGCTGGCCAATGGGCATCCCCTTATAAATA
>DASWXD010000108.1:0-9658 GCA_036405675.1 Sediminibacterium sp. | reverse complement strand
CACCCACTCATTCACTCATTGTATTAATCGATATCACTCAGATCCAACGGATATGGATAAGTGCTTTCAAATCCGGGATATACGCCCTCGATTTTTACTTTTCTTCCTTTATTGATGGAGAGGATCTTATCCAATTCATTCACACTCTTAATTTCCTGATCGTTTACACTGGTGATAATAAAACCTTCCTGCATTCTTGTTTTCTTCAATAAACCGTCACCGATTTTTTTCACCAGCACACCACCATTGATCTGGTTGGCAGCTGCCGTTTTAGTATCGATGGCTACCAGTTCAGCGCCCAGTTTTTCCAGGATACCGGTTGTTTTAACGATATCAGTAGTGCCTGCTTTATTCTTTAAGGTAAGTGATACTGTGTTTTCTTTACCGCCCCGCAGGTAACTCAGCGAAATTTTATCACCGGGTTTGTAGCGGGTTACCTGCTCCTGCAATTCTGGTCCGGTGGTAACCGTAGTTCCGTTGATCTTGGTAACCACGTCACCTTTCTTTAAACCGGCAGCAGCAGCAGCACCATCGGCAGGTACATCGGTTACGTATACGCCTTCGCCTTCTTTATAGCCGGTGCCCAGTTCTTTTTTCTGCTCTTCTGTAAGGTTTTCACTTGGGTATTGGATACCGATAAAGGCTCTCTGCACCGCACCAAACTTCACAATATCGGTTACGATCTTTTTCACCATATTTACCGGGATAGCATAGGAATAGCCCGCATAAGATCCGGTAGGAGAAGCGATAGCGGAGTTGATCCCGATCAGCTCACCACTGGTATTGATCAATGCACCACCACTGTTTCCGGGGTTAACGGCCGCATCGGTCTGAATAAAAGATTCGATAGCAGTATTGCTCTGTCTGTTATTGATACCGATGGATCTGGATTTGGCACTCACAATACCGGCGGTAACGGTTACATCCAGATTTAATGGATAACCAATGGCCAGTACCCATTGACCCAGTTTGGCTTCATCACTATTGCCATATACGAGGTAAGGGTATCCTTTTCCTTCAATCTTGATCACGGCCAGATCACTACTGGCATCTGTTCCCACCAATGTGGCTTTGTATGATTTTTTATTGGCCAGGGTTACATTGATCTCATCAGCACCATCCACTACGTGGTTATTGGTAACGATGTATCCATCATCTGTAATAATTACGCCACTGCCGCTGGCACGCTGCTCAGGTATGATACGTGGACCACCACCAAAGAAATCGCCAAAATCATCTCCAAAAAGATCAGAGAATGGATTGGAGAAACGCTGACGGGTATTGTTATTGCTTACCTGTCTGGCTTTTGTTTTTGTTTTGATATGTACCACGGCAGGCGTGGCACTGGTTGCGGCCGGCGTAAAATCAACAGTGGAGGCCGGCGCATTGTTATTGCCGAAATACCCCGCATAGTTAACCGGCAGTTTACCGGCTTCCTGAATACCGGCAGTTTGTCTTTCTACAAATTTTCCATAGCCCCACACGCTCATAACAGCTGTGCTGGCGCTGATGGCCATAATGGTTAAGATGCTTTTGAGGTTCATATTCATGGTACGGCTCTTTTTGGGTTAATATTTCAAATTCTATGCCTTTCTGATAGCAAATAAACAAACCTGTTTAATTGACAGTTCACCAAATTTACCATTTAACAAATGTTTTACGGCAATCCTCGTAGATCGGGGGGGGGATTGTGGATTCAAGATAGGCGTAAAAACAGAGGTGGGAGGAAGATTTTTATGAAAGGGAGCCGGCAATCGTGAGTAGTCAGTAGTGAGTGGGTAATACTGACTATTTTATTCTTCACTGACTACTGACCACTCACTACTCACTTCACAGTCCCACCAGAAACGCCATCGTATCCACCCCGTCTGCATAATCTGTCAGTGCCGGACGCTGGGCCTGGCCAAAGGGGATCTGGCCATGGCCTACCACGCACTGGATATCTGGGTTGCCCTGTAACAGGCCTGTCAGTTCTGCGGGGTTTTGGTAATACTGGTAGTGCAGCTGGCTCACGGGCGAGAAAGGGGAGACATTCTCGGTCATCACCACCGTATCATTGTTCATATAGTATTTATTACCCATAATCAGCAGGGCCAGGTGGTAGTCGAAATTGTGCTTGTACTTGTGGAAATCCATGAAATGTTCATATTTCCTCAGCGCATCCAGCAGGGGAATAAAATCATATCCCTCCGGCACATATAACTGGGTAATATTCCGGCAGCCGAGCCCAAAATACAGCTGGATATCATCGGCCAGTGATGCCAGTTCCTCGGGTGTTTCGGTGCCGTCCAGGATGGCTACCGATGTGCGGTTGCGGCGGATGATATGGGGGTATTTGCCGAAATAATAGTCAAAATATCTACCGGAATTATTGCTGCCGGTAGCGATATAGGCGTCGCAACCCGTCAGCCGCTCGGCAAAAGAAAACGCGTCCTGTACGGCAGGGTCCCACTCGTACAGCTTTTTTACAAGGTGTTTGATCAGTACTTCGTCTTTGGAAGAGGTTTTCAGGGTGGCCATATGACCACTCACAAAAACACATAAAAAATCGTGAAAGCCTACCAGCGGTATGTTTCCGGCCATGACTACTCCTACGTTTTTGGGATGGGGTTGCCTATCGGGTACATGGTAGGCAGCGGCCCAGTTCTGCAAAAATGACGGGTTGAGGAATTGCCGGGCGATATTTTCGACAGACCTGTCTACAAATTCCGGGATGAACCACTGGTTTTCGCGGTAGGCCCGGTCTTTTACTTCCTGCCATTCCGCAGATGCCTCCAGCATATATTGGCCCAGTCTGCCCAACAATATAATTCGTTCTTGTAAAATCATTATTCAGCCGTATTTTTGATATGCAAATGTAGAATCACTAACCCAACAAACCCATTTTGTATGGCTATCAAAATTACAGAAGAGTGTATCAACTGCGGAGCCTGCGAGCCCGAATGTCCCAACAATGCTATTTATGAAGGTGGTGTTGAATGGTCTATCTCTGATGGAACCACTGTAAAAGGCGATTTCACCCTGTTAGACGGAACGGTAGTAAGTACTGACCAGCGTTTTGCGCCGATCAGTGTAGATACCTATTACATCACACCTAACAAATGCACCGAGTGCCAGGGTTTCCACGAAGAACCCCAGTGCGCTGCTGTTTGTCCGGTAGACTGCTGCGTGCCTGATGAAATGTATCAGGAAACCGTAGATTCCCTGCTGGCGAAGAAAGGGAAATTGCACATCTAATGCACATTCCGATGTGCTAAACTTTAACACCAAAAACTTGCATTTTGCTGGTAGCTGGTGTATCTTAGAGTTGTTAATCGCAGTATTAATAATTGTTGCTCTTAAACGGCAACAACCAGTAACGGCGGGTGATATTTCCCGTCAACGTGAGGTGAAGAGACAAGGCGTTTCTTCACCTTTTTGTTTGTAACCCATCCTCCCCATTCTATCATGCTATCATTCTCTCAATAATATTCACTCATCCACTCACTCACTCATTCACACATTGGTTCTTATATTTGCCTCCTAAACCAGCAATATGAAAAAACGCATCGCCCTGGTAACCGGCGGATTGAGCGGAGAAGCGCAGATCAGTTATAAAAGTGCTATTACAGTAGGCAATAATGTAGACAGGGAGAAGTATGATGTATACCGTATCGACATCAATCCCGAAGGCTGGTGGTACGAGCCCGTGAACAGTGAGAAATCGAAAGTGAACCGCGATGATTTTTCTGTGATGGATCAGGGCAACAAAATCAATTTCGATGCAGTCTTACTCTGCATTCACGGTACCCCCGGCGAAGATGGAAAACTGCAGGGGTATTTTGATATGCTGCACCTGCCATACACCAGCTGCGATGCAGCCACTTCTGCGTTAACTTTCAACAAACGTTATACCGTAGCCGTAGCCGCATTTGGGGGTATCAACGTAGCCAGGTCATTACATCTTTTCAAACATACACCTGTTACACCCGAAGCTATTCTGGCCCAGTTAAGCCTGCCCGTATTCGTAAAACCGAATAATGGCGGCAGCAGTATCGGTATGAGTAAAGTGAATACGGCCGCAGAACTGGCACCGGCCCTGGCGAAAGCGTTTAAAGAAGATGACCAGATCCTGATCGAAGAATTTATCAGTGGCAGGGAATTTACCATTGGTGTATTCAAGAACAAGGGCGAGATCATGGTATTACCCATCACCGAGATCGAGACCAATAATGAATTCTTTGATTTTGAAGCTAAATACCAGGGAAAGAGTAAAGAAACCACACCGGCATTGATCGATGAGGGAATGAAGAACCAACTGGAAGCTGCTGCCAAAAGAGCCTACGAAGTGTTGAACTGCCGTGGGGTAGTGAGGATCGATTTTATCTATCACACCGCCTCTGCCAAACCCTATATGCTGGAAGTGAATACCGTTCCCGGCCAGAGCGAAGCCAGTGTGATACCCCAGCAGGTAAAAGCCATGGGCTGGACGCTGAAAGATTTTTATTCGGCAGTGATAGAGCAGGCATTTAGTTAATTTTCAGATTTTGGGCGGAGGAATTTTGGAATTAACTTATCTTTCTCTCTTAATCACTGAATTTTCCAATCCGTTAATATAAGATGTCGTTCATTCATAAATATATTACTTCCAAACCGCTGTGGGTTAACATACTCGCCGCACTGGGTATCATCATCATACTGGTGCTGCTGTTTTTTGCTTCCCTTTCGTGGATCACCGGTTTCGGGAAATATGAAAAAGTGCCGGCAGTTACCGGACAGAATGCACTGGCCGCCCAAAAAATTCTCGAAG
Organism: Sediminibacterium sp.; assembly: GCA_036405675.1. Taxonomy (GTDB): domain Bacteria; phylum Bacteroidota; class Bacteroidia; order Chitinophagales; family Chitinophagaceae; genus Sediminibacterium. The sequence continues at coordinate 4,869 of DASWXD010000108.1, read as the reverse complement.
ACCGTGGATTTGATGTAGTCATCCAGGATTCTGTTTATGTAGACACTGTTGCCAAACAATCCGTGATCCGCCAGTCGCCTGAGGCAGATGCCACGGTGAAACATGGCCGCACTATTTATTTAACCATCAACCGGACCATCCCACCGCAGGTAGAAATGCCGAACCTGGCTGGTTTCTCTGTCAAGAGTGCCGAAATGTATCTGCAGAGCCTGGGATTAAAGATGGGAGAGATCAGTTATAAACCCGATATCGCCCGCAATGCGGTGCTGGAACAGTTACTCAATAATGTTCCCATTAAACCGGGCACCAGAATTCCCATTGGTACCGTCATCAGTTTTGTACTGGGTAGCGGCATGGGTGGAGGTGAAATGGATGTGCCGAATATTGTAGGCATGACACTTGAGGAAGCCCGGAATTATTTAACCACACTCAGTATTAATATCGGTTCTATTGTTGCCATGGGCCCGATCAAAGATTCTGCCAGCGCTTTTGTAATCAGACAGATGCCGGATGTCTTAACCGACTCAATCGGTGTGGATGGACTACGGATACCTAATAAAATGCGCCAGGGGCAGGTGATGGATCTCTATATCGGATCCACTGCACCTTCGGTAGATACCGTAAGCAATGCTCCGAAAAACTGATCATACAACCTATAACATACCCAACATGCAAACCATTACTGTAGAAGAACTGAAAGCAAAATTGGATACAGGCGAATCTATCCACCTCGTAGATGTAAGAGAGCCTCATGAACATGCCGAATTTAATATCGGTGGACTTTTATTACCCCTGGGCAAAGTACAGACCATGCAGGTAGATGAGATCGAGGACATGAAAGACGATACCGTATATATCTACTGCCGCAGCGGCAACCGCAGCGGACAGGCCTGCCTCATCCTCGAAACCATGGGCTTTAAAAACCTGGTGAATGTAACCGGCGGTATGCTGGCCTGGCAGGAGCGGATAGGGAAGTAGAATGTCGAATATCGAATAAGGAATTTCGAATGTCGAAATGGGAAACGCATGAAGATATTCGGAACGAAATAAGTAAGCCACTATTGCAAGATTGTTTCTCATCTATGCAATAGTGGCTTTTACTTTATCATTCGATATTTCCCGCCCTTGGCGGGATTCGATATTCGATATTCATCACATCCTGATATTCACCCCCACCATATAATTCGTTCCCGCCATCGGGTAGTAACCGTTTTCAGTAGTGAGGCTGTTATTGTAGATGTAATTGTAGGTGTAGCCGTTGGGTTCATACTTTCTATTGAAGAGGTTATTTACCTGGCCAATAATATTCCATTCTTTGAATAACAGTTTTTTAATACTGTAGGATGCGCGGATATTCTGGATGAAATACGCATTCAGTTTGCGGTTCTCCTGCTGGCTGTTATCCATGTATTGCTTGCCCACATATTTGCTGATGAAACTTAACTCGAATGATTGCGTGGGTTGCAGATTAATGGTGGCACCACCCACCAGCGAAGGGGAGAAGGAGATATTGGTGTTTTTGTGTGCCACTGCATTCTGATCGCCGGTATCCCAGTTGTCAATGTATTCGACAAAGGAGGCCACTTTGTTTTTACTGATAGCAAGATTGGCCGCTACATTGATCCAGGGGGCCAGTACGGCTCCTGCCTGCAACTCAATACCCAAACGATAACTGTGCGGGATGTTGATGCGTGTATAGGATCCCACATCGTTGATCTGTCCGGTTAAGACCAGCTGGTTATAGTAATACATGTAATAGACATTGGCCCCGGCATGAAAGCGGCTGTTTCTTTTTTCAACACCCAGTTCTATATCGTGCAGGGTTTCTGCTTTCGGCTGACTTTTAACACCTGCCTGAAAATCATCCCGGTTAGGTTCTTTGTGTGCCAGTGCATAACTGAAGAAAGCCTGCCAACCATTGTTGGTATAGGTAATGCCCGCCTTGGGGTTGAGGAAGTCGAAACTTCTGTTCACAAATAAAGTAGGGTTACCCTGGAAACCTTGCATATCGTGGTTTACATGGCGGTACTGCAGATCAGCAAAACTTACCCAATGCGTACTTAACTGGTGCTGCCATTTCGTATAGATATTGACATCGGTTTTAGTAGCCGGGTAATTGTAATACCGATAGTCTTTCGAAACGGTACCGGTTTGCATCCAGCTTATGTTGCCGAAATGATGGCCGTCGTATTTGGTCCAGCCACCACCAAAAGTCAGTTCATCCTTGCCGTCTTTGTATTGCAGGGAAGCGATCTGTCCGTAGAAATAATTATCCAGCCAACGCTGTCTTACCAGGTCTGTTTTGCTAACAGTAGTGCCACCCACAACTACATTGGGTAAACCATATTTGGCATAAGACTGATCGGCTTTGTATTCTTCGTAATAGCCTTTTCCCCTTGTTAAAAATGCGGCCGTATTCAAAGACCACTTGGTGTTGATGGAATGGTTGAAGAATAACTGGTAATGGGTTTGCGTATAGTTATCTGTCTGATTGTCGTAAGGTGTTCCTGGTTTTTCTGTGCCTGCCGGATTATTGGTACGGTCGGTACTCAGCAGGTTCTCGGGTACACCATACCATGCCTGGTAGGTCTTTTCTTTTCCGGAAAAGATATTCAGCCGCAGGGATGATTTTTTAGTGAGATAGGCCGTGCTCACATAAAATGATTGCAGATCACTTTTGGCCCGCTGTATATAACCATCGCTGTTGATCCGGCTCAGTCTGGCATCTACCGTAAAATGTCCGTCAATTAAACCGGTACCGGCTTTCAGTGTGTTTTTCCAGGTGTTGAAAGAACCGAAACTGTTATTCAGCTCGCCGTAGGCTTTCTCGTTGTACTCATTGGTGGCGAGGTTGATGGTACCGCCAAAAGCACCGGCGCCGTTGGAAGAAGTACCTACGCCTCTTTGCACCTGGATGCTGTTCACAGAGGAGGCAAAATCGGGTAGGTCTACAAAATAGGTACCCATGCTTTCTGCATCGTTATAAGGAATGCCGTTCAGGGTCACATTCACCCTTGTTGCATCACTCCCGCGGATGCGGATACCTGTATAACCTACACCATTGCCAGCATCAGAATTTATCACTACAGAAGGGGTCTGGTCCAGCAGAAAAGGAATATCCTGTCCCAGGTTATTTTTCGTGATCTGTTCCTTGGTCAGGTTGGCTTTTGCAAACGGTGCCCGGTCTGAGGCCCGCAGTGATTTTACTTCCAGGGGTTGCAGGTAAAGACTGGTGGCGGTTAAGCGGATGTCAAGTTGCAGGTCTGTAGCCCCTACCATAACAGGTTGGGTATATACGGCAAAGCCAAGGCTGTTTACGGTTAATTCGTATTGTCCGACTGCGGTACGCTCGAAACTGAACTGCCCTTTTTCATTGGTCAGGGTTTGCCGGTTGCCCAGTCTTACGGAGGCTCCCGCCACCGGGGTTTGTGCATTGTTTTCTCTTACGGTGCCCTGTAGCAGGCGCTTACCGGTTTGTGCAAGGGCGATGATGGTCAATAATGTCAACATCGTTGTTCCCAAAAACTTTTTCATGTTTTTTGCTTTAAAAAGTTAATAATGGGAACAGGGAATAGCTAACGGAGAGGTATCAGGAAAAATGTACACCTTCCCTTCGCAGGAATTACCCTGTTCAGGTTCAACGGGTATTATCTCAGCCGATAGGTTATGCGTGCACACATAACCGACAGCACCCCGAGGAATGATCTGGCACAAAAATAGGGATTCGGGAAATCTCTCACAACTGTAACTTTATCAGCAGAACATCGTTACACTGAAAAATACCCCAAAAATGAAGCGGATATCTATTGCAGTGATCTTACTGCTGGGCTTTTTTACCACCCGGGCACAGAACGAAAAGAACCTGGTAGTGGATGCCAATGCCGAGGTCAGGAATGTGAGTGGTTTTACCGGGATCGAAGTGTCCGGGGCCATCGACCTCTATATTTCCCAGGGCAGCGCCGAAGCTGTGGCCATCAGTGGTAATACGGATGAGATTAAATCCCGGATCCGGACCGAAGTGCGTTCCGGCATCCTGCACATTTATTTCGATGCCAAGGGCCTGAACTGGAAAGTATGGGGCAATAACAAGATGAAAGCCTATGTAACCTACAAAACCCTCGATAAACTGGAAGCTTCCGGCGCCTGTAATGTAAGGGCCACCGATCCCATCCGCCAAACAGAACTGAAAATGGAAATGTCGGGTGCCAGCGATTTTAACGGGGAAGTGGTATTGGAAAAATTCCGCCTCAGTGCCAGCGGCGCCTCCAATGTAAGGGTAGGCGGTAAGGCGGATAACCTGTTCATGGATGCATCCGGTGCCTGCAATATCAAAGCCTATGAATTATCGGCCGATCTGTGTAAGATCGATGCCAGCGGAGCTTCCAATATCCGTATTACCGTGAATAAGGAACTGAATGCGGTGGCCAGCGGTGGCAGCACCATCTATTACAAAGGAACCGGTCTGATCAGGGATATCAGCAGCAGCGGGGGAGCTTCCATCAAGAAGCGTTCAGACGATTAATTCAACAAACATTTGGTTACTAAGCTCCGTACCCCTACTTTTGCACTCCAAACATCGCGAGGTAGAGCAGCGGTAGCTCGTCGGGCTCATAACCCGAAGGTCGGAGGTTCGATCCCTTCCCTCGCAACAAAATAAACCAAGGCCTCGTTTTGAGGCCTTTGATTTATGTATAAGGTTTATATTTTATATTCACCTTCCCATCATAGGATCTACGTTGGGTATACGAGTAATCTGGAACAAAGGTTACTCTCGCACAACGAGTTGGGGAAGAAAGGTTGGACCAACCGATTCAGGCCATGGATACTGGTTCACACCGAAGAATATAACACGAAGTCGGAAGCGATGTC
>DASWXD010000107.1:0-37488 GCA_036405675.1 Sediminibacterium sp. | reverse complement strand
TAACAATAGCCAGATCACGGTCTACCAGGTTCCGTAGTACGATCTTCTTTTTCAGCAGTGGCATACGGTGTTCTTCCTCCAGCACTTTGATCAGCTGGTGCATTCCCACTTTTACTTTATCATCTTCCTTACCATCCATCTGTCCCTTGATCCAGAACAGCAGGTTATCCAGCAGGGATGTGGTGCCCAGGTACTGTGTCTCGAGCAGTTGCAGTAAACGATCAGCTTCCTCCGGCGGTACCATTCCCTGGTTTACCAGATTCAATACGCCTTTTGTATTCACCAATGGAGTACGGAGATCGTGAGAGATGATAGAGAGCAGTTTGTTCTTGGTTTTGTTATCTTCTTCGAGCAACAGATTCTGGTGAGAAATCTCTTTGTTCAACTGATCCAACGAAGCGGAATTCTTTTCAATGATCTCGTTTTTCTGCTTCAGTTCTTTACCAAAAAAACGCTGCCGCTGGTAGTTTACCAGGGCCAGTACGGCCAGCACCGCCACAATGATCAGGATAAAAGTACCTACGGTGATAATGAGTAACTGCTCTTTCTGTACCTGTTTCTGTTTTTCCAGGTCTTTTTCTGCGTTGGTGTTTTTGGCGTTCTGGTTCTTGATTACTTCAATGAAATTGAGTGCATACTCTTTTTCATTGGCAATCTGCATGTTCAATACATTTACCAGCGAATCCTGCCATTCTGAAGCCCGCAGAATATCATTTTTCTGCCGGTACACATCAATTACCCTGGAAGAGGCATCTTTCATCAGGTTATAGGCAGATACCATGTAAGCATTGCTGTATGCTTCTTTTGCATTGTTAATAGAAGCGTCACTTCTTCCCTGCTGCTGATGAATAGAAGCCAGTTGCAGCAGGTTCAGTGCTGCTCCGAATTTATCGTTCAACAACTTGTCTATGGCTAGCGATTTCAGGTAATATTCCTCGGATCTGGCAAAATTATTTCGTTTCTCTTCCAGTAATCCTAAATTATAGTATGCTTTTTTCTCGCCATACTGGTGACGGAATTGGATGCTAAGCGTCAAGGCCTTGTTAAACGAAGCTTCCGCCATATCATATTTCCGCTGATCCAGCTGTACCAGTCCCAGACTGTTGTTGATATTGGCTATCTGCCGCTGATCCTTCAGTTTGGTAAATACCGTTAATGATTCATCGTATAACTGAATTGCTTCAGCCGATTCACCGCTGGCATAAAGCGAGGTGGCGATCTCTTTGTTAACAATCGCCATGTTCAGGGTGTCTTTCAATGACTGAAAGATCAGTTTGGATTTGTAATACGTAGCAAGGGCCTTTTTATCGTAACCGGTCTGGTGGTAGATTCCGGCTTCATAAAAGAAGGTAGTAGCCAGGCCTTTCTGGTAATTGCCGGCGATGGCCAGGTTTTCGGCATTAAAAAGGTTATTGAGGGCTTTGGCCACATCAAACCGCTTCTGATCAAAGGCCAACTGGTTAAGAGAGTCCACTTTTTTTCTGTCGGCAGCAAGTACCTTATTGTCAGCAGCTTTCAGTTCACCCGTTGTGCCGCCTGTGCATACCACCAGCAGCAATAGGTATAAGAAGATAGGTCTGGTCACGGGTTTCAGCGAAATAGTAAAAAAGGAAGATAGCATAAATTACTGAAAAACAGTATAGAAAATGCCCTCTTGCGGAGGGCATTTTTATAAGCAAGCAATCGAAAAGAGACTAATTATGCAGGACTTCACGCGATATCACCAATTTCTGTATTTCTGAAGTTCCTTCTCCAATAGTACACAATTTTGCGTCACGATAGTATTTCTCTACCGGAAAATCTTTTGTATACCCATATCCACCAAAAATCTGTACGGCTTCGTTGGCTGTTTTTACTGCTATCTCACTGGCATAATACTTGGCCATGGCCCCTTCTTTGGTTACTTTCTCACCACGTTGCTTCCGGTCGCAGCATTGCCAGATCAGCAGGTCGGCGGCGGCTATTTCGGTTGCCATATCGGCCAGTTTAAAGCTGATTCCCTGGAAACTGGCAATGGGTTTATCGAACTGGTATCTTTCCTGTGAGTACTGTAAAGCCGCTTCATAAGCGCCTTTGGCAATGCCCACAGATAATGCGGCGATCGAGATTCTGCCACCATCCAGTATTTTCATGGCCTGGCGGAAACCATCTCCCACTTCGCCCAAACGGTTGCTATCGGGGATGCGGCAGTTATCAAAAATCATTTCTGCTGTTTCGCTGGCACGCATACCCAGTTTGTTTTCTTTTTTCCCCGCCGTAAAGCCCGGCGTGCCACGTTCTACCACAAAAGTGGTGGAGTTACCGCTGGTGCGCGGTTCGCCTGTCCGGCAGATTACCACTGCCACATCGCCGCTTTTGCCATGGGTAATCCAGCTTTTGGTTCCGTTCAATACCCAATGATCGCCCTCTTTTACGGCAGTTGTTTTCATATTACCCGCATCGCTGCCGGTATTGGGTTCCGTTAAACCCCAGGCACCCAGCCATTCGGCCGTGGCCAGCTTGGGTAACCATTGTTTCTTCTGTGCTTCTGTTCCAAAAGAAAGAATATGGTTGGTGCAAAGTGAATTATGTGCTGCCACACTCAAGCCAATAGAACCACATACTTTAGAGATCTCCTGTATAATGGCATTGTATTCGAAATACCCCAGTCCGGCGCCACCATATTCCTGCGGCACCAGCACTCCCATCATACCCAGTTTACCCAGTTCTTTAAAAACTTCTATGGGAAATACCTGCGCCTCATCCCATTCCATTACATGGGGTTTGATATGCTGCAGGGCAAATTCACGGGCGGTCTGGGCCACCTGGTTAGTTAGTTCGTCGGCTTGAAAGTTCATACAAGTGTGTTTAAATAGACGGAGGCTGTCAGAAAAACAAGCAATCGTTATCTGACAACCCCCTGAAAACAAACTACTGTTTGTTAGTTTTCAGCGCAAAAGTAGGGGATTTTTTTACTCAGCCAAATACAATTTATGTTAATCATTTATTTAACATGAAAACTGCCTGCTACCCGTTGAAAAAGCGTATCGGAAATCAATACCAGCTTTTTCAGATCCGTTACCTGCTGAAAAGGTCCGTATTCTTTTCGATATACCACAATCGCTTTTGCAATGGCTTCCGGTATGCCCGCAATAGTAGTGAGCTGGCTAACTGTTGCCGTATTCAGATCCAGAAAGCGATTGCCCGAAACCATCTCCGGTTGTAAGCGCAACAAGGGCCGAATCTGCTCAAAAACCGAATCGCTGATTCCGTAGGTTTTCTTCACCTGTTCCAGGCTGGTGAAGCCGCCTGATTTTTCACGGTACTTAATCACCCGGTTGGCCAGTGCTTTTCCGATACCCGGCAGGGTTTCCCATTCTTCTGCCGTAGCCGTGTTCACGTCAATAACTTGTTTTTGTTCTGCTCCCTTTTTTTCCCTGGCGGGGAGGGGGAAACGGTTTGCATACGCATCATTCATTGGGGATTTGATCCTGATATAGGGAAGCAACCGGTCGGCATCTGCTTTACGCAATCCCCATATTTTCCGGAGATCTTCCGGCAACCGGAACTGCCCGCCTTTGTGGCGGAAATTCACAATGGTTTGCACTGTTTTTTCCGGAATACCCAGGCGAAGCCAACCGGCCGGGGCCAATGTATTGGGGTCGAAGAAGAACAGGGAAGCGGGAGATGTCTCTATCTCGGTTTCTGCCGTTGCTGCACCAACAGCCATGCGCTTCTCAGCTTTTGTGGCCTGGGTACTATCCAGATACTGTTGTAATAAACGGGTATCTCTGGGTGGTGCCAGCTCAGGCGAATAAAATTGTGGAGCAATCATCAATCCACCGATCAATAGCAGTAAAACCAGTACCGCCGTTCTTTCCTTACGGGTGAACGTGAGATAATTTTTAAGGATCCTTTTCATAACGTAACTTTTTAGGGTAACGTTCGCAAAGGGTTACAGATGAAGGGTCAGGCCATCGTGCGCCAAACGGATATGGCTGGGTAATTCACGGTTCACTTCTTCGTGTTTGCCGAGTTGGTGACTGATATGCGTAAAATACACTTCGGGCACTTCCAGTTCCAGCGCCATGGCAACCGCTTCCGACAAAGTAAAATGAGAGATATGCGATTCTCTGCGCAGCGCATTCAACACCAGAATCTTTGATCCGCGGATCTTATCTTTTTCAGTCTCTTCAATTTTATTCGCATCAGTGATATAGGTAAAATCCCCGAAGCGGTAACCGAATACCGGCATCTTATGATGGATCACCGGAATGGGTGTCACTTTAATATCGCCAATGGTGAAAGGATTTTCATCAATGGTGATCATATCCATTTCAGGCACACCTGGATATTTGGTATCGGTGAATGCATAGTAAAAATCGCGACGCACAGCTTCCTCTGTGAGAGAGTTGGCATAAATATTCATCGCTTTTTTACTGGTGAAATTATAGGCACGGATATCATCCAGTCCTGCCATATGATCTTTATGGGGATGTGTGTACAAGACCGCATCCAGGTGATCGGTATGGGTTCGCAGCATCTGGTAACGGAAATCAGGTGTGGTATCTACCACAAAAGTGGTGTGTGCCGATTTCACGAGTATACTGCTGCGCAAACGGTTATCGTCCGGATCGGAAGAAGTACACACCGCGCATTTACACCCGATCATGGGAACACCCGAACTGGTTCCGGTGCCTAAAAATGTTATGGTAAGATGCTGGTGGCTCACTGTTCAAAACTAAGCCAAATAGTAGCTACTGCAACAGGTATTAACCGCAAAATCAGGCTTCGGCGGCTGATTTTTTCACTACTTCTTCGTAGAGTTTCTGCGATTCGTGGGTGAGTTTATCAAAATCTACCTGCAGTTGCGGGATGATCTCCATCAGGGTATTGATCCTTCCCTCAATACTCAGAAATTTATTCAGTACCACAATCTTCCTCGCTTCCAGCAAACACCAGCCACTCTGGAAGGTTCCGCGTTCATAACGAACCACATAACCGGTTTCTTCGAGGATATTGCCTAATTTATCTAAAGTGGTTTGCGTATACTTCATAACGTGCATCGTCGATCTTGAATCTTGAGAAATTTACCCGGTAAAGGTACGAAACCCTGAACGAGGCATTCGTCCGGTAATTCAGTAGTTATTCACATTATTACTCAGGCTGCCGAGGCCTGGTTAGACACTCTTACTCACCATTTTAATGATTGGCACGATCATCTCTTCCAGACTGATACCCCCGTGCTGGAAGGTATTCCGGTAATAATTCACATAATGATTATAATTATTGGGATAACAGAGAAACCCGTCTTCTTTGGCAAAAATGAAGGAAGAATTCACATTGGGCACCGGTAATCCGGCCTCTTTAGGATCTTTGAAAGCCAATACATCCCGCGCTTCAAAATTCAGGTTCCGGCCATGTTTGTAGCGGAGATTGGCGGTGGTCTGTTTATCGCCGATCACTTTATGGGGCGTATTTACCCGCACGCTGCCATGATCGGTTGCCAGCACGATCTTCATTTTTTTATCAGCGATTTTTTTCAGGGCCTGGTGCAGCGGACTATGTTCAAACCAACTGCGGGTAATACTGCGGTAACTGGCTTCATCGCTGGCGAGCTCTTTCAGCACTTCCATTTCGGTTCGGGCATGACTAAGCATATCCACAAAATTATACACGATAATATTGAGATCGTTTTCCAGCAGATTGTGAATATTGCTGACGAGCTGCTGTCCATCCTGGTGATTCACAATTTTGTTATAACTGAAGCGGATATCTTCTTTCTTTAATCTTTTCAGCTGGGCTTTGAAGAACTCTTCTTCAAACAGGTTTTTGCCACCTTCATCATCATCGTTCTTCCACTGCTGCGGAAACTGTTTTTCAATTTCGATCGGAAGCAGTCCGGCAAAAATGGCATTGCGGCAGTATTGTGTGGCCGTAGGAAGGATGGAATAAAAGGTTTCTTCCTCCAGGATCCGGAAACTTTCTGCAAAAATGGGCTGGATGGCTTTCCACTGGTCGTAGCGCAGGTTATCGATGAGGATAAAAAAAACAGGTACTCCTTTTTCCAGGTGCGGCAAAACCTTGAACTGGAACAGATGGTTACTCATGATGGGTGCCGAAAAACTTTTCGGATCCAGCCAGGAAGTATAATTCTTGCTGATGAACTTGCAAAACTCTGTATTGGCTTCCTGCTTCTGGGTATAGAACACTTCGCGCATTTCCGGACTATCGCTTTTCTCCATTTCCAGTTCCCAATACACCAGTTTTTTATACAGTTCCATCCACTCGTTATAATCGGGATTGTTGTTCAGCGCCATAAACAGCTCGCGGAACTGTTGCTGGTAAGCGGTGGTGGTTTTTTCGGCTACCAGTCGCTTGTTATCAATGATCTTTTTCAGCGATAACAATACCTGGTTCGGATTTACGGGTTTGATGAGATAATCGGTGATCTGGCTGCCGATGGCATCATCCATCAGGTTCTCCGTTTCATTTTTGGTAATGAGTACAACGGGAATCTGTGCATTGGCTTCTTTGATGCGGGCCAGGGTTTCCAGTCCGGTAATACCCGGCATGGTCTCATCCATCAGCACCACATCCACCGGTTCTGTTTTCAGGTAGTCAATGGCGTCAAAACCATTGGTAAAAGTGATGACTTCATACCCTTTGCCTTCGAGAAAAAGCTTCTGCGACTGCAGGCTTTCGATCTCATCATCTACCCATACAATTTTTGCTACGGCCATGTGTTAGTCTGGAGTTAGGCGTTTGGCGTCCGGAGTTTCCAATCAGACACAAACTTTCATTAAAAATAAGGAACATGGGTAGAAATGGCGGCGATAGGGGAACAGTTTATCGTAATGGCTGTTAAAATATTGCGGTAAATCTATTTCATTCCGGCTATCGGAATTCTTATTTGTACTTTTGCTCTCCCGCAGGGGAATGATTTAACAATTCAACAACAGGCATGACGCCCATCAAAAGAAAGATCATCAACGACCCCGTATATGGTTTTATCACGATCAACCACCCGTTGATCTTTTCAATCATATCTCACCCCTATTACCAACGCCTTCGCCGGATCCAGCAGATGGCCATGGCGCAGCTGGTATATCCCGGGGCGGTGCATACCCGCTTACACCATTCGCTCGGCGCCTATCATTTAATGAGTAATGCGGTGATGGAACTGCGCAGCAAGGGTGTTGAGATCACAGCAGAAGAAGAGATCGCTGTAAAAGCAGCCATCCTGTTGCACGATATCGGGCATGGACCTTTTTCGCATGCGCTGGAACAGGTTTTGGTAAAAGGTGTACACCACGAACAGCTTTCGCTGCAGATCATGCATAAGATGAATGCGGAACTGGGCGGACAGCTGACACTGGCCATACAAATCTTCACCGATCAGTACCACAAACCCTTTTTACACCAGCTGATCAGTGGACAACTGGATGTGGACCGGATGGATTATCTCAGCCGCGACAGTTTTTACTCTGGTGTAAGTGAAGGGGTGATTGGCTATGACAGGATATTGAAAATGCTGGTAGTGCATGAAGGGCAATTGCTGGTAGAAGAAAAAGGCATTTACAGTGTGGAGAAATTCCTGGTGGCGCGGCGACAGATGTACTGGCAGGTGTACCTGCACAAAACCGTATTGGCAGCAGAAAAAATGCTGGTTAAGATTCTTGAGAGAGTGAGAGAAATTTATACTGCTACCGATGAGCCACTGGTAACCCTTTCTTCGCTTGATTTTTTTCTCGGCAGTTTTGATGGGGAAATGAATGATGCTGCCCTGAAGAAATTCTGCGCTATCGACGACCATGATGTGATGCATGCGGTAAAACGCTGGAGCCATCATCCTGATAAAATTCTTTCCCTGCTTTGCCGCCGTTTCCTGAATCGGGAACTGTATAAGGCAAGGATCCAGTCGGAGCCTTTTGACCCGGCCTATATGGCTGAAAAAAAAGCCGCTGCCGCCCGGCAGTTTGGCATAACTGATGCTGATATACACTATCTGTGTTTTAACGGAGAAGCGTCCAATACGCTTTACCAGACCAGGGATGAACGGATCAATATCCTGTTCAAAGATGGTACCGTAAAGGATATTTCGCAGATAGACAATGCATTAATCCACCAAAACCTTTCCTCGCCGGTTAAAAAATTTTACATTTGTTTATTGACGTAGTTGCACCCCCGGGTTCAGCCGCTACGATTCATGCATCAAAACCGCACATTATGCAATTTACTGCTGCACAAATCGCCATGCTGGTTAATGGCCAACTGGAAGGCAACGCTGCTGCCGCAGTATCTTCATTTGGCAAGATAGAAGAAGCTTCTGAGGGACAATTATCCTTTCTGGCCAATCCCAAGTACGAGGAACATCTCTACCAGACCAAGGCATCTATTGTAATTATCAACGCTTCGCTGGAGTTAAAGAATTCCGTAACCACCACTCTGATCCGTGTACCGGATGCGTATACTGCTTTTGCTACTTTACTGGCCAAATACCAGGAACTGAAAACGCAGCAGCTGACGGGTATACAGCAACCCAGTTATATAGCCAGTACCGCTACACTGGGAGAAAATGTATTTGTGGGTGCTTTTGTATACATAGGCGAGAACGTAAAGATCGGCAACAATGTAAAACTGTTCCCGGGTGTGGTGTTGGGCGATAAGGTAACCATTGGAGATAACAGTATCCTGCATGCAGGGGTAAAAATATATGTGGATTGTGTGGTAGGCAAACAGGTAACCATTCATGCGGGCACCGTAGTGGGCAGCGATGGCTTTGGTTATGCCCCACAGGCAGATGGCACTTACCAGAAAGTACCGCAGATCGGCAATGTGGTGATTGAGGATATGGTGGAGATTGGTGCCAATACCACCATCGACCGGGCTACCATGGGTTCTACCATCATCCGCAAAGGGGTGAAAATGGATAACCTGATACAAATAGCACATAATGTTGAAATAGGCACCAATACCGTGATTGCGGCCCAGACCGGGATCAGCGGCAGTACCAAAGTGGGCAGGAATGTGATGTTTGGCGGCCAGGTAGGCACAGCGGGCCATATCACCATTGCAGATGGCAGCCGTATCAATGGCCAGACAGGCGTAAATAAGTCCATCAAAGAACCCAACAAAGCTTTTAATGGCACCCCGGCACTGGAGTTTTCGCAGTCGCTTCGTCTCCAGATCATGACCAAAAACCTCCCCGAACTGGAAAAAAGGGTTAAGGATTTGGAAAAAATGGTAGAACAGTTGCTTTCTGAGCGGGTAAATGCCTGACAATAGCCATTAAACCAGCCTGAAATCTTATTTTCGCTTACTATTTTTTTACCAGCTAACCCGTTGAACCGGTAATTAGCCGGTTACCTATAAACAAGTACCTAAGAATGGATAGCAATTTCAATCCCGACAAGCAACATACCCTTAGTAATCCTATCAGCATCAGCGGCACCGGCTTACACACCGGTGTTTTGGTTGATATGACCCTGCGTCCCGCTAATCCGGGTTTTGGTATCCAGTTTCAAAGGGTGGATCTTCCCCAGCAGCCGATTATTAAAGCCGACTGCGATCTGGTAACCGATACCAGCCGCGGCACTACTTTACAGGTGGGCGATGCCAAAGTAAGTACCGTAGAACATGTACTGGCCGCATTGGTAGGCATGGGGGTAGATAATGTATTGATAGAACTGAACGGTCCGGAGATCCCGATCATGGATGGCAGCTCCGCTCCTTTTATAGCACTGATACAGGAATCGGGGGTAACCGAACAGGAAGCTACCAAAGCCTGGTACAGCATCGACGAGAATATTTACCATTACGATGAGGCCAAAAGGGTAGAAATGGTGGCCCTTCCTTCCATGGATTACCAGATCACTACCCTGATCGATTTCAATAGTCCGGTATTGGGCACCCAACATGCCGGTTTGAAGACCATTAAGGATTTTCAGACCGAGATCGCGCCCTGCCGTACTTTCTGCTTTTTACATGAGCTGGAAGCGTTGCTGGATAACGACCTTATTAAAGGTGGCGACATCAATAACGCCATTGTGGTGGTGGACAAACCGGTAACTGATTCTGAAATGAGCCGGTTAGCCAAAGTGTTTAAAAGAGATAAGATTGAAGTAAAAAGCGAAGGCTACCTCAATAACCTGGAGCTCCGTTTCCCTAACGAACCGGCACGTCATAAATTACTGGATGTGGTAGGCGATCTGGCCCTGATCGGTTATCCGATCAAAGCAAGGATCATTGCCAACCGCCCCGGGCACAGCACCAATGTAGAGTTTGCCAGAAAAATCAAACAATACATCAAAAAGAACCGGCATGTAAAAGATGTACCTGTGTACGATCCGGCCATGCCTCCGGTTTTTACGCTGGAGAAAATTGAAAAAACCTTACCGCACAGACATCCTTTTCTGCTGGTAGATAAGATCATTGAACTCACGGATACCTATATTGTAGGCATCAAAAATGTTACATTCAATGAATGGTTTTTCCCGGGCCACTTTCCCGGTAACCCGGTAATGCCCGGTGTGCTGCAGATAGAGGCTTTGGCGCAAACAGGCGGAATCCTTTGTATCAACTCGATGCCGGAAGGAACCTATGACACTTATTTTCTGAAGATCGATAACTGTAAGTTTAAACAGATGGTTCGTCCGGGCGATACCATGGTATTGAAGATGGAATTTACCGGACCGATCCGCCGGGGCATTTGTGAAATGAGAGGAACCGTTTACGTAGGCGGCAAAGTAGCCACAGAAGCCGATCTGGTAGCACAGGTAGTAAAAAGACAAGCGTAGCAATAGGCAATGGTGACTGGTCAATTGCCCATTCACCATTTCCCAGTCACCATAACATCATACAAACCCATACACAGCAATGACGCATCCTTATACATATATTGACCCCAATGCAAGGGTGGCCCCCAATGTAAAAATCGATCCGTTTACGGTGATACATGGTGATGTACAGATCGGCGAGGGCACCTGGATAGGGAGTAATGTAACCATTATGGATGGTACCCGCATTGGCAAAAACTGCCGGGTATTTCCCGGTGCCGTATTGGGTGCCATTCCGCAGGACCTGAAATTCAGTGGCGAAAGAACCACTGTTGAGATCGGAGACAACACCACCATCCGCGAATTTGTAACAGTGAACCGCGGTACAGAAGACAGGGGTAAAACCAAAGTGGGTGATAACTGCCTCATTATGGCATACAGTCATATTGCACACGACTGTGTGATCGGTAATAATTGTATTTTAAGCAACAGTGTACAGGTAGCGGGACATGTAACCATGGGCGATTTTGCGGTGGTAGGGGGCGTAAGTGCCGTACACCAGTTTGTGAATATTGGTCAGCACAGTTTTGTAGCGGGTGGAAGCCTGGTGAGTAAAGATGTGCCTCCCTATATCAAAGCCGTACGAAACCCATTGAGTTATGGTGGTGTAAATAGTGTAGGTTTAAAAAGAAGGGGATTCCCCCTCCAGCAGATCAACGGGATCCTGGATGTATATCGTACTATTTATAACAAAGGCTTCAACACTTCGCAGGCGCTGGAATTTATTGAGGAAGAATTACCTGCTTCGGATGAGCGTGATGAGATCGTAACCTTTATCCGCGAAAGCGGCAGAGGTATCATCAAGCGTTTTGTGAAGGGCGCTACGGACGAAGATTAAGCCATGGCTCCGGATGGAGCGTTTTTTTTCTGACCTTACTATTCATGAATAGCACTACTGCCACCCAGGATTCTTTCGTCAACTCTCCGTTAAGAGAGCTGGAAGCAATTCTTCTCACAGATACCGGTAAACGTTTTAACCGCGATTGGATCTTCCGTCATGTACATTATCGTTTTGAAACAGGAAAGTCTTACGCCATTACCGGACCCAATGGAAGTGGTAAAAGCACTTTGTTACAGGCTATTGCCGGAAGCCTGCACCTGAGTGAAGGGCGGCTGTCTTACGAAACCCCGAACGGCGATACGGATACGATTGAAGCAGAAAATTTTTACCGGTATATTTCCATTGCCGCACCTTACCTGGAACTGATAGAAGAAATGACAGCAAAAGAATTTCTGCTGTTTCACAGCCGGTTCAAAGCATTGAATCAATCGGTTAGCCTAGAACAGATCCTGGAAGAGATTGGTTTACAAAAAGCCATGGATAAACAGATCCGTTACTTCAGCAGCGGTATGAAACAAAGGATCAAACTGGCGCAGGCCATTTTCTCCAACGTGCCGGTATTACTGCTGGATGAACCCTGCACCAACCTGGACAAACCTGGTTACGATCTCTATCATACTTTGATTGATAAATACTGTAAAGGAAAACTGATTGTGGTTAGCAGCAATGATCCCAATGAAATGGATTTCTGTACAGAGAAGATCAGTATATTAGATTATAAATAGGGCTTACCGGCTTTCTGCATCTTACACAGAAGTAAATGACTGAACAGTTGTAAGCACTGTCTTTTATAAAAACAGTAGTATCCTCCCCCCCAACTACTACCAGAAACATCCGAAACCCTGTAAGAAAATCATCCTGGCTGCGACTATTAAAAGCAGTCACCAGAAATTACAACACAACACAATGATACGGACCACCCTTCTCTTTAATGATGAAGAACTGGAATTTACCCTGCACAACGCTACCGTAATTCACGCTGATAAATATTCCGAAACTACCGGCGGCTGGGGTAATGCCCCCGTTCGCTCACATCTCTACACCGACCTGGTGTTCAGAAGCAGTGATACAAACGAAGACTGGCCTATGACCGTGAACGAACGCAACCTGCCTGTTTATAACGGCCAGAAAGTAATGGTCATGGGATTGCAGGGGCGAATCATTGGTTATGTAGATAAACAATCAAATAAATATTACTATACCCGGGATGAATTCAGCTCTTTTGTAAAAGCCGGGATGCCTGTTTATTATATCTGGATCATTGGTATTATCGGAGGGTTAGTGGCTTTTATATTTACGTCTGAGGAATCTGATATCAGGTTCTTGAATGCACTGCTGCCTTTGGGTATAACATGGTTAATCTATATCATCCAGAAACAAATGATCAGTAACCGGATCATGCAATTAATAGATACTTATCTTAGAGAAGAATAACCAAACAGATTCCTGTGAACCGAATTGATCGTGTAACTGCTATTCTGATCCAGTTGCAATCCAAAAGAGTGGTAAAAGCGCAGGAGATCGCCGACCGGTTCGGGATCAGTCTGCGCACAGTATACCGCGATGTAAAAACACTGGAGGAAGCCGGTATCCCGGTAATCGGTGAAGCGGGTGTGGGTTATTCCATCATGGAAGGCTACCGGTTACCGCCCGTGATGTTTACGCAGGAAGAAGCCACCGCCTTGCTAACGGCTGAGAAGCTGGTAGAAAAACTAACCGATGCATCTACCCGCGAAGTATACCAGGCCGCCATGTTCAAGATCAAATCAGTATTGCGGTTAACCGAGCGCGATCATATCGAGAACCTGGAACAACATATTGAAGTGATCAACAGCCCTAATTTCTCCGGGCAACCAACAGACACGGCTTACCTGCAACAGATCCTGAAAGCCATTGCCGCAAAAGCTGTGATCAATATCGATTATTTTGCGGAGCACTCGCAGGAAAAAACCAACCGGAACGTTGAGTCGGTAGGTATTTTTTTTATGGGCAGGTACTGGTACCTGATCGGCTGGTGTTGTTTGCGGAACGATTACCGCACTTTCCGAGTAGATCATATCAGGTATCTTTCCATAACGGCTATTCGTTTTGATAAAGCGCATCCTTCCTTACAAAGTTTTTTATCGAAGGTTTCCAGAGAAAAAGAACTGTTCACCGTTGTGATCCGGATAGAGAAATCTGTAGTCGGGTATCTGGGCGAGCAGAAATACTATAACGGTTATGTATCGCAGAAAGACCTGGGCAACCAGGTAGAAATGACTTTTCTGACCCGCTCGCTCGAAGGTTTTGCCCGATGGTACCTGCTGCTGGGAGAGTGGGCCACTATCCTATCGCCGAAAGAACTTCCGGGCATCGTAGAAAAGAATCTGCTGGCCGTTCAAAAAAAATTATCAGGAACCGAATAGCTGCTGACATAGGGTTGACACTACCCCATGGTTACTTTGTTGTCTAAACAAATCAACCTTATGTCACAGATCCAACAATTCCGGAAAGAACTGGAAAACGAAGCCCTTATCACCCGTAAAATGCTGTCCATTGTACCCAATGACAAGTACGATTGGAAACCTCATCAAAAAAGCATGCCCATCAGCCAGTTAACTACGCATATTGCGGAGTTACCTACCTGGATAGGCATGGTACTCAACACCGCTGAACTGGATTTTGCAGTCAATGCATACAACCCCAAAAAAATCAGCGACACCAAAACCCTTGTTGAATATTTTGAAACCTGTTTATTGGATGGTCGGAAGGACTTGGCCGCTGCCAAAGAAGAAACCCTGGCCGAAAACTGGACTTTACGCAACGGAGAACAGATTCTTAGTTCCGACTCCAAACTGGATGTGATCCGCATGGTGTTTAACCAGATCACCCATCACCGGGCACAGCTGGGTGTGTACCTGCGTTTACTGGACATCCCTATTCCGGGAAGTTATGGACCCAGTGCAGATGAAATGAACTTCTGATCATTATACCAGGGGCCGAAACAAACCGTTTCGGCCCCTGGTTATACAATATGTTTCGGGGTTTATCTTCTGCTGGCGATCAACAGGTTCAGGTCAGTATATTTCAGGTCAAAGCGCTGGCTGATATAAAAATCAGTGAGGGCTCCCTTAAACATATAAATGCCTTCGCGCAGATTGAATTTGTGCCATACCATTTCTTCCAGTCCACCTTCATCACTGATATCCAGTATCAACGGCATCAGCACATTACTGATGGCCTGGCTGGCTGTGCGGGCAAAACCGCTGGGTATATTGGGTACGCAATAGTGGATCACATCATGTTTGAGAAAAGTAGGGTATTCGTAACTGGTCAGTTCACTGGTTTCGAAACAGCCTCCCCGGTCAATGGCCACATCAATGATGATACTGCCCGGACGCATAGCTGCCACCATTTCTTCGGTAACCACCACCGGCGCACGGCCATATTCATTACTCAGCGCACCCACCGCCACTTCGCAGGTCTTGAGTTGTTTGGCGAGGATACGGGGTTCCAGTACACTGGTCCAGATCCTTTGTCCTAAATTATTCTGCAGTTGTTTTAAACGGTATACATTACTATCGAATACTTTTACCGAAGCCCCCAATGCCAAAGCGTTACGCGTAGCAAACTCGCCTACAATACCGGCACCGATGATTACTACTTTGGTAGGTGGAATACCACTGATACCGCCGAGCAGCACACCCTTGCCTTTGTTAAAACTACTCAGGTACTGTCCGGCAATCAGCATCACCGCACTACCGGCGATCTCGCTCATACTTCTTACAATAGGGTAAGTACCGCTATCATCCTTAAAATTCTCAAAACTCAAAGCGGTGATCCGCTTCTCCATCATTTTTTCAATGTATTCTTTCTTCAGTGCAGAAAGATGTATGGGAGAAATGATGGTTTGGTTCATCTGCAGCAGCGACATGTCTTCTTCTACCGGTGGGGCACTTTTTACCAGGATGGGGCATTTAAAGATCTCTGCTCTTTCGTACACAATCCGGGCTCCGGCTTCTGCATAATCCTTATCAGAAAAATGACTGGCTTCCCCGGCCTTGTGTTCTACCACCACCTGGTTACCGTTAGCCACCAGTACGCCTACCGCATCGGGTGTCAGCGCAATCCGGTTCTCCTGAAAAGCGATCTCTTTGGGGATGCCGATATGCAGTTTTTCGCCCTTGGGCTTTACATCCAGTACTTCCTCCAGTGTTTCGTAGGTAAAAGAGGTACTGATAGAAGGTTTGGTAGCCATAGCAGGTATAGGTTGATAACTTAAAATTAATTGATTTAAATGAGTATGGGGGAAGAGTCTGGAGTTTATGCCCCACTCACTACTGACTACTCACTACTCACTACCTGCCTCCCCCGTAAACAGCCGGCGGGTCTGGGGGTCCAGTATTTCCAGATTGATCCGGAACGTGGTTTCATCCAGCAGACCGGGGGCATTCTCTGGCCATTCTACCAGGCAGAGGGCGCCGCTGTGCAAACAGTCTTCTACCCCGGCATTCACAGCTTCTTCTTCGCTTTTGAGGCGGTACCAGTCCATATGGTAAATAGTACCGGCTACAGGACTGCTATACTCATTAATGATTGCAAAAGTAGGGCTGCTGATGGCCGAGCTAACACCCAGTTCCTCGCAAAGGGCATGAATAAAAGTGGTTTTCCCCGTTCCCATGGGTGCATAAAAAGCCCATACTTTTTTATTCTTCCCCTCCTTCCACAAAGCTGCAGCCACCTGCCTGATCTGCCCGATCGTAAAGATTGCATCCATGTGGCAAAGATAAAGCAGCAAAAGCAAGAGATTTGAAACCATGCTGTATTTATAATCCTCATTTCGAAATAACCCGGGCCGGGTACTGTTTATCTTTGTATAAATGGTCGATGAGCCGCCGGCTCCCCATTTTTAATTGTTAATTTTTAATTGCTAATTATAAAAGTCCTCCCGTGGAAAAAGTGAACTGGAAAGTAGAAGGCATGAGTTGTACCAATTGTGCCCTCACGATTGATAAATACCTGCAGGCACAAGGACTGGATCAGGTAAAAGTGAATTTCATCGGTGGCGATGTCAGTTTTGAAATAGAAGCAGGCAAACCCAAACAGGAAATTGCCAAAGGCATTGAAGGACTGGGTTACCATGTGATTACAGGCGATACATCGGATCAGCCCAAAAACAAACGAATCTTCAAAAACCATTTTCAGCGTTTCCTGTTCTGTTTTGTTTTTACGGCTCCCTTAATGCTGCACATGATCCCGGGTCTGCATATTCATTTCCTGATGAATCCTTATGTGCAGATCGCACTTACTTTACCGGTATTTATGGTAGGTATGGATTTTTTTGGCCGGAGTGCGATTAAAAGCGTGCTGAAAGGCATTCCCAACATGAATGTGCTGATTGCACTGGGCGCCGTTGCTGCTTTCGGTTATAGTTTATACGGAACCCTGATCGGCGAAGCGGAGCAGTACCTGTTTTACGAAACCACTGCTACCATTCTTACGCTGGTATTCCTCGGCAACTGGATGGAAGATAAATCTGTAGAAACCACCCAGGCGGCCTTGCGAAAACTGGCCGTAAGCCAGAAAGTGATGGCCAATATGATCGCCTACGACGACCAGCACAACGAGCATGTATTTCCGGTAGAAAGCAGCAGTTTGAAAGTGGGCGATATTTTACTGATCAAAAACGGCGAAACGGTTCCCATGGACTGCAAAGTACTCTGGGGCGAAGCCAGTGTGAATGAGGCCATCATCAGCGGTGAAAGTGCCCCGGTAGAAAAAAAGATGAACGACAAACTCATCGGCGGCAGTGTACTGGAGAGTGGCACTGTAAAAACCTATGTAACGGCGGTAGGAGAAGATACGGTGCTGGCCAATATCCTGAAAATGGTAAAGGAAGCGCAAACAGAAAAACCACCCGTGCAGCAATTAGCCGATAAGATCAGTGCCATATTTGTACCGGTGGTCATCAGTATTGCACTGGTAACTTTTCTGGCCAATTATTTTATCGGCGATCAATCCTTCAGTAATAGTTTACTCAGATCCATTGCCGTGCTGGTGATCTCCTGTCCCTGCGCCATGGGGCTGGCCACACCGGCTGCCATTGCCGTAGGGTTGGGTCGTGCAGCCAGAAATGGTGTGCTGTTCAAAAACGCCAGGAGCCTCGAAATTTTTAAAAGTATCAAACAGGTAGTGTTCGATAAAACAGGAACCCTGACAACCGGGCAGTTCAGCATTGCAGGGTTTGACGTGAGTAGTGAGTGGGCAGTAGTGAGTGAAGAAAAAACTGACGACTCAGGACTCACGACTCACGAAACATTCAAGCGCATCACTTACTCGCTGGAAAAATATGCGAGTCACCCGATAGGCAAAGTCATTGCCAAAGAATGGAAAATAAAGGATGAGATCCGCTGGGCAAAGATCGAAGAGATCAAGGGGATTGGCATGAAAGCAGTTGATAAAGAGGGGAACGAATACCTGGCTGGTTCGTATCAACTCGCAGCTGGCACAACCACTGACAGACAGCACAATATTTACGTATTAAAAAACGGCCAGCTGCTGGGAACCATTGATATGGTGGACGAGATCAGACCCGAAGCCAAACAAGTGGTGGAGATGTTACACCGCAAAGGCATCAAATCCATTTTACTCAGTGGTGACCAAAAAGAAAAATGCGAACAGGTAGCTGCTGCACTGGGTATTGAAGAAGTATATGCGGAACAGAGTCCACAACAAAAACTGGATAAAATTGCCGAACTGAACCAACTGATGCCCACCGCCATGGTAGGCGATGGTATCAACGATGCACCGGCATTGGCCAAAGCCACCGTGGGCATTTCGCTCAGCGATGCTTCGCAGATAGCCATGCAGAGTGCGCAGGTGGTATTGATGAACCATGGACTGAAACACCTGCCCTTATCGCTCGGACTGGGCAAACACACGTATATCACCATTAAAGAAAATTTATTCTGGGCATTTGCTTACAATATTATTGCCATTCCGGTAGCAGCATTCGGCTTTCTGAATCCAACTTTCGGCGCATTGATGATGGGATTGAGTGATGTGGTATTGGCGATCAATTCGGTGAGACTGAATTTTAAAAAAGTGATCTGATGGTGAATCGTCAATCGTGAGTCGTCAGTCGGGAGTAAAGGGAGAGATTAGGTATAAATACCTGATTGTGGGGTTAAGGGAAGATGTAATTTGAGGTAAACCATTTTTTATGTTTCTCAAATTATCACATACCCGTTTAGACATCTTTTCTGCATCCAGAGAGCTGGTTTTGCACTTGTACAAAATCACCCGCACCTTCCCTCCCGAAGAAAAATACGCTTTGACACAACAGATCAGAAGAGCGGCTGTTTCTGTACATTTGAATATTGCCGAAGGCTTTTCCAGAAAATCTGCTGCCGAAAGAAAGCGATTTTTTGAAATTTCCCGAGGTTCATTAATTGAAATAGATACTGCATTGGATATTGCCATTGAACTTGATTATACCAAGGAAGAAACGCTGGCACCAGAAGCAGAGAAGATGACTCGCTGTTTTCAAATGCTATCAAAAATGATCACCTCCCAATAAAACTCACGTCTCACGACTGACGACTCACGAATAACGTCTCACCAATGACCACCCCCCTCTCCATATTACAGCACTACTGGAAGCATACAGCTTTCCGACCGATGCAGGAAGAGATCATCGGGTCGGTACTGGAAGGGAATGATACATTGGCTTTGTTGCCAACGGGTGGCGGTAAATCGATCTGCTTTCAGGTGCCGGGTTTGCTGTTGGAGGGAGTTTGTCTGGTGATCAGTCCACTGATCGCACTCATGCAGGACCAGGTAGAAGCCTTAACCCAAAAAGAGATTCCCGCAGTGGCCCTGCACAGCGGACTGGCCTACTATGAAGTGAAAAGCATATTACAGGCAGCCACGCATGGTGATTATAAGTTTATCTATTTATCTCCTGAAAGATTGGAGACTGCTGTATTCAAAGAATATTTACCGGCATTGAATATTAGTCTGATAGTAGTAGATGAAGCCCACTGCGTTTCACAATGGGGGTATGATTTCAGGCCGCCATATCTGCGCATTGCCAACCTGCGCGAAGAACTACCAGGAATTCCCTTAATTGCCGTAACCGCATCAGCTACGCCGGTGGTGCAGGAAGATATCTGCCGCCAGCTCAGGTTTACCGATACACAGGTGTTCCGGCAATCTTTTGAAAGACCGAATATTTCCTATAGCAGTTTTTGTGTGGATAGTAAAGTCAATAAACTGCAGGAGATCCTGCAGAAAGTGCCCGGCAGCAGTATCGTTTACTGCACCAGCCGTAAACAAACAAAGGAGCTGGCTTATTTACTGGGACTACAAAACATTTCAGCCGATTACTACCATGCCGGTTTACCACAGGAGATCCGTAAACAGAAACAGGAAGCCTGGATCAATAACCAGGTAAGGGTAATGGTTTGCACCAATGCTTTTGGTATGGGCATTGACAAACCGGATGTGAGAACGGTGATCCATTTTGATATTCCCGATTGCCTGGAGAATTATTATCAGGAAGCAGGACGTGCGGGCAGAGACGGGAAGAAAGCCTATGCCGTACTGATCTATCAACCGGAAAATTTACAGAACCTGCAAAACCTGCCTGACAAACGTTTCCCGCCTATTCCGGAGATCAAAAAAGTATACCAGGCACTGGCCGATTATTTACAGGTGCCGGTGGGTGTGGGCGAAGGACAGTATTATGATTGCAACCTGCTGGAATTCATCAAAAATTTCAAGCTGGATAGTTTGCTGGTGATCAATACCCTGAAAGTGCTGGAGCAGGAAGGGCATATCACTTTTTCTGAAAGTATTTTTCTGCCATCGCAGGTAAATTTTACGGTATCGAAAGAAACACTGAACCAGTTTATGGAAAGTCATCCGGCAACGGAAATACTGATCAAATGTTTACTGCGTTCTTACCAGGGTATTATAGACAACCGGGTTTCTGTTTCAGAAAAAAGCCTGGCCTGGCTTTGTCATTTTCCAGTTGAACAGGTGCAGCAACAACTGTTGCAGCTGCAATCATTTGGCATTATTGAATACCTGCCGCAAAAAGATACGCCCCAGATCCATTATTTACTGAACCGCGCACCTGCAGAATACCTACACATTAACCAGGACAAATACCTGGAACGGAAAAAACAATTCACGGAAAGGGTGGAGAATATGATCCGCTATATTTCGTTGACAGATCAATGCCGGAGTACCTATATCGCTAATTATTTCGGCGACCAGGCAAAAAAAGACTGCGGCTGGTGCGACAATTGCCTCGCCAAAAAAAGAAAAGCCATTTCACCAGAAGATTTTCTGCAGATAGAGATACAGATCAAACAACATCTCGCTACTCCCATCACTACAGAAGCACTGATCAGTTCCCTGAAACAATTCAGCAAAGAAAAAACATGGACCGTACTTGATTTTTTATTGGCCGAGCAAGTGATTCTGGTTGATGAGCAGGGTTATATCCGTGCTCACCAATAAAAAATCACCAAACGCTTTTCCGCCGGCTTCTTCCGCCCAAACCCAATGCTCCGAGTAAACTTCTGGTAATAACACTGGCGGCCGTTCTGCCAACCTGTTTTACCACCGGGTTATCAAAAAAGCTTTCTTCTTTGGGAGCCTTTTTGTTTTGCGGGGCTTCTGCCGCCTCTGAATTCTCTGCTGCTTCCTGCAGTTTGGCATTCAGGATTTCGTAGGCACTTTCACTATCTATCTCTTTGGCATATTTGGCAGCGATTTTACTGGCTGATACAATACCATGGATCTCTTCCTCTGTTAATACATCCATCCGGCTTCTGGGCGGACAAAGCAGGGTATGCACCAGAGGTGTAGGAATTCCCTTTTCATTCAATAGGGTAACCAATGCCTCTCCAATTCCCATCTGTGTAAGCAGTTCATCGGTTTGATAAAATTCCGTTTCCGGAAAATTCTCTGCCGCCTGTTTAATGGTTTTCCTGTCTGCTGCGGTAAATGCCCGTAGTGCATGCTGCACTTTCAGTCCTAACTGACTCAAAATCGGCGCCGGAATATCCTGTGGGTTCTGTGTACAGAAATAAATACCAATTCCTTTTGAACGGATCAGTTTGATCACGGTCTCCAGCTGCTCCATTAATGCATCAGTAGCTTCCTTAAATACAAGGTGTGCTTCGTCAATAAAGAGAATGAGTTTGGGTTTGTCCAGGTCGCCTTCTTCGGGGCTGCTGGCATAAAGTTCTGCCAGTAACTGCAGCATAAAGGTGGAGAAGAGTTTGGGCCTGTCCTGCATATCGGTTACGCGCAGAATATTGATCATACCACGGCCATCATCGCTGATGCGCATGAGATCCTCTACTTCAAAACTTTTCTCGCCAAAAAAAACATCGGCTCCCTGCTGTTGTAGTTCGATCACTTTCCGCAGGATGGTACCTGTTGAAGTAGTCGATATTTTGCCGTAAGATTTTTCCAGCTCCGCTTTGCCTTCATTACCTACATATTGCAATACTTTGATAAAATCTTTCAGGTCCAGCAGTGGCATAGCGTTATCATCGCAATACTTAAAGATCATGGCTACTACCCCGGCTTGCGTATCGTTTAATCCCAGGATCTTACTCAATAGAACCGGTCCGAACTCGCTTACTGTGGCCCGCAAACGGATGCCCTTTTCATTACTTAACGTCATCAATTCAGTAGGGAAAGCGGTAGGCTGCCAATCTACCCGTAGGGTCTGGCAACGGTCTTTGATCTTATCATTGCTGGTACCGCTGGCCGCAATACCACTCAGGTCGCCCTTGATATCCATCAGCAATACGGGCACACTGTTATCGCTCAGGTGCTCGCTGATCATTTGCAGGGTCTTGGTTTTACCGGTACCGGTAGCTCCGGCAATTAATCCGTGGCGGTTCAGGGTACGCAATGGCAGGTACACATCTGCACCGGTTACCACGGCACCATCCAGCATGGCGCTCCCAATTTTCACACGTTCGCCTTTAAACTGGTAACCGGTATTCACTGCCTGTAAAAAAGATTCGGGATTGGCCATTGTATTCTGGTTTTAAAGTTTATTTATTCTTAATCCTGCATGTAAAAGTCTATAGTTCCTCTTCTCTTTCCAGCAACAAGATCGCACTCTGGGGCACAATAAAATACCGTTCTCCTTCATACATCACTTCTGTGGCACCACCCAGCAGAAAAATGGCCAGATCACCTTCACGCGCCTGTAACGGCACATATTTTACACTATCATCTTCCGATTTCCAGGGTTCATCATCTACGGGCATGGGTATGGCATAACCCGGACCGGTTTTAATGATATAACCCTGCTGCACTTTTTCTTTTTCCTGCACACCGGGCGGCAGGTACAGGCCGCTGGCGGTTTGTGCATCTGCTTTAGAGGGGCGGATCAACACCCTGTCTCCGATCACGATCAGTTTCTTCAGTTTGTTATCAGGTGTTAACAACATAGTAAGTTCTTTAAACAGCAATTTAAAACACAATTTTAGGTAATTCAGTTCTGTTTTACCTTTGTACCATGAAAAAAACAGGACTGATCGGTTTATTATCACTCACCGTGTACTGCCTGGTTGCGTTTACCTCTCCCCCAAAAACCTTTTCAAAAGCCAAACTGGGCGAGAAACTGTTTCATGAGAAGATCCTTTCCAAAGATTCTTCCATCAGTTGCGCCAGTTGTCATCTGCCCGACTATGGATTTTCAGATACCGTTGCTTTCAGCATGGGTATTTATGGCAGACCCACTACCCGCAATACACCGCCGGTACTGAACATGAAAAACAGGCCTTATTTTTTCTGGGATGGAAGGGCCGCTTCGCTGGAGCAGCAATCCCTGATGCCTATCTCACATCCCGATGAAATGGGCTTACCGGTGAAAGAAGCCGTGGCCCGACTGAATAAAAACAAAACCTACCGCGATCTCTTTCTCAAAACATTCGGCTCTGTACCCACTGCTGCTAATTTAGCTGCCGCTTTTGCCGCTTTTGAAAAAACTCTGGAAACAGACAGCAGCCGTTTTGATCTTTCGTTCGACGACAGTACCCTGATGACCGAACAGGAAGAAAGGGGACGCAAACTGTTTGTGAGCGAAAAAACAAAATGCTTCGACTGCCACCGCCGGCAGGATTTTACCACCGATGAATTTTTCAATATTGGCCTCTACGATGGCAATCAACTGAATGATCCCGGACGTTTTAAGATCACTGGCAAAAAAGAAGACCTCGGCAAATTCAAAACGCCGGGTTTACGCAATGTGGCTGTTACCGCACCCTATATGCATAACGGCATGTTTAAAACTCTGGAAGAAGTGGTGGAGTATTATAACAACCCCGGCGCTTTTGTACTGAACCCGATCAACATAGACAAGAGGCTGGAAGTACCCCTGGGATTAACCCGGCAGGAGAAGGCCGACCTGGTGGCTTTTCTGAAAAGTCTGACCGATAAAAGATATGAGGCATTACTGAAATAAAAGAGCCCGATCCTGTTTTAGCTGTTTGGAAATGTTTAACTTTTCATTCTGAATACAGGCCGATTTAACAAAAGATTGCGGCAACAGTAAGTGAATTAGCTTTGTTTTATCTTTATTTCACGTTAAATACTTGATTATCATGGAAGACAAAAAGAACAAAATACTATTATGCGAAGATGATACCAACCTGGGTATGGTGTTAAAAAACTACCTGGAGTTGAACGAATATGATGTTACACTGGAGAGGGACGGACGTTTGGGACTGGCCGCTTTTCAGCGCGAGAAATTCGATATCTGTTTGCTGGATGTGATGATGCCCAATATGGACGGATTTACCCTGGCAGAAGAGATCCGTGATGTGGATCCGGATATACCTTTGTTTTTCCTGAGTGCCAAAACCATGAAAGATGATATTATCCAGGGGTACAAACTCGGGGCCGATGATTATATCACCAAACCCTTCGATAGTGAGGTGTTGCTGTTAAAGATCAAAGCCATCCTGAAAAGAAATGAAGAAGAGAACCGTGTCAGTGATAACATTGAATTTGATCTGGGCAAATACCATTTCAACCCCAAACTGCGCGAGCTGAAGCATGACGGTTTAACGCAAACACTTTCTCCCAAAGAGAACGAATTGCTGAAAATGCTGGCCGAGCACAAAAACGATCTGCTCCCCCGCGAAAGAGCTTTGAAAAAGATCTGGGGCAGCGATACCTATTTCAATGGTCGCAGTATGGATGTGTACATTGCCAAACTGCGTAAGTACCTGAAAGAAGACAGCAATATCGAGATCGTGAATATTCACGGCAACGGTTTCCGTCTGGTAGCGCCTTAATCTTACTTACTGATATAAAAAAATGCCTCCGTTGGGAGGCATTTTTTTGCAGCAATGTCAAAACTATCAAAAGATAACAAGTGATGAGCCCTAACTATTAATTACTAATTACTAACTAAACAGAGTAGATTGATTCCCCGCTATCGGCGCCCGTCCCAGATGTTCATACGCTTTGGCCGTTACTTCCCTGCCGCGTGGGGTGCGTTGTAAAAATCCTTCCTGAATCAAAAAGGGTTCATATACTTCTTCCAAAGTGCCTGCTTCCTCGCCCACTGCTGTTGCGATAGTGGTTAAACCTACCGGCCCGCCTTTGAATTTATCAATGATGGCGGCCAGGATGCGGTTATCCATCTCATCCAATCCATGCTCGTCCACATTCAGTGCTTTTAATGCATGCTGGGTAATGCCCAGGTCGATCTTACCATCATTGAGCACCTGCGCAAAATCGCGCACCCTTCTGAGCAGACTGTTGGCAATACGTGGTGTACCACGACTTCGCCTCGAGATCTCGAAAGCGGCATCGGTGGTGATATTTGTCTGCAGAATAGCCGCACTTCTTTCAATGATCTTCTGCAGCGTATCTGCCTGGTAATATTCCAGTCTTGATTTGATACCGAAACGCGATAACAAAGGTGCTGTTAACAAACCACTGCGGGTAGTAGCACCCACCAGCGTAAACGGATTCAGGTTGATCTGTACGCTGCGTGCATTGGGGCCGCTATCGATCATAATATCGATCCGGAAATCTTCCATGGCAGCGTATAAGTATTCTTCTACCACCGTACTTAATCGGTGGATCTCATCAATGAACAATACATCGTTGGGTTGCAGGTTGGTGAGCAGACCTGCCAGGTCGCCGGGTTTTTCAATTACCGGACCAGAAGTTTCTTTGATATTCACACCCAGCTCATTGGCCACGATCCGGCTAAGGGTGGTTTTACCCAAACCGGGCGGACCATGAAACAGGATATGATCCAGTGCCTCGCCCCTGATCTTGGCCGCTTTGATAAAGATGACCAGGTTCTCGATCAGTTGCGGCTGACCGGAGAAATCGTTGATCTCGCTGGGACGTATCGTATTCTCAAATTCCTTATCCGCAGAAGTCAGATTCGAAGGATCGGTATGCAGGTTGGGGTTGGCCATAACGGTTCAAAACTACAAAATACAATCCATCCCCCGGTTGCAGAAAAGGGTGATCGAAAGGGACGAAAAATATTTTTGCAGAAATATTTGTATATACAAATGAAATGTCTTTATCTTTGTCCTGTCAATGAAAACATCAGAAAGTAAATTTTGCAGTTGCCTGTATTTTACCACCAATGCCCTGGCGCGTAAAGTGGAAAAACTGGCGGTTGAGAGCTGGAAGAAAATAGGTCTGGCTCCCAGTCATGCGTATTTGCTGAAACTGGTGATAGATGAACCGGGCATGCAGGCCGGTGTTTTGGCGGAGCAGTTACAACTGACCCCCAGTACCATTACCCGGCTGATTGAGAAACTGGAAGAGAAGAAACTGGTAACAAGGGTAACCGAAGGAAAAACCACCAACGTGTTTCCTACACAGAAAGCAAAAGAGATGAAACCCCATATCAAACAATGCATTGAAGAATTTCATGAGAAGTATGTAAAGATTCTCGGTAAGGAAGAAAGCAAACAGTTTATTCAGAACATGAACACCATGGCAGATAAGTTATAATTTTTTTTCACTAAACATTTGTATATACAAATATTATTCAACTCTAAACCTATCGTATGAAGTACACATTAACCGGCGGAGCCGGAAACATTACCAAGCCTTTGGCACTGGCTTTATTAAAAGCTGGACATACCGTAACCGTCATTGGCCGCGATGCAGCCAAACTGAAAGAACTCATCGATGCAGGTGCCATCGCCGCTATTGGATCAGTGGAAGATGTATCCTTTCTGACAAATGCTTTCCGCGGAGCCGATGCCGTGTATACCATGGTGCCTCCCACTTATGCAGCAACTGACTGGAAAGCATATATTGGTCAGATCGGTCAGAACTATGCTACTGCCATAACCGCAGCGGGTGTGAAACAAGTGGTGAACCTGAGTAGTGTGGGCGCGCATTTACCCGATGGTGTTGGGCCCGTTAGCGGCTTGCATCGTGCAGAGAAAGCGTTGAATACGCTGACATATGTAAACATCCTGCACCTGCGTCCTGCGTATTTCTTCCAGAACCTGCTCGCCAATATTCCATTGGTTAAGGGCATGGGCATCATTGGCGCCAACTTCGCTACCGCTGCAGGCAAATTCCCGATAGTAGCAACGGATGATATTGCTGCCGTTGCTGCGGAAGCCTTATTATCATTAGACTTTCAGGGACATACCGTCCGTTATATCGCCAGCGATGAAATTGGTACAGACCAGATCGCACAAGTACTGGGAGCCGCTATTGGCAAACCGGATCTTGCATGGGTAAAATTCACCGATGAACAGGCGCTGGGCGGAATGATACAGGCAGGTTTACCGGAAGAAGTAGCGAAGAACTATGCCGAAATGAATCACGCCATTGATTCCGGCAGTATGTATGCCGATTATTTCACCAACAAACCCTCACTGGGTAAAATCAAACTCGCTGATTTTGCAAAACTATTTGCATCAGTATATGCAGCGGGTTAATAACACCAACAAACACAGCAACACAGATCATTCACTATACAATTAAAACAAGCAAGCATGTCAAAAAAAATCGCATTGGTAACCGGTGCCAATAAAGGTATCGGATTCGAAACCGCCCGTCAACTGGGCAAACAGGGAGTTACCGTTATTGCTGCCGCCCGTAACAAGGAAAACGGAATCAAAGCTGTTGAACAACTGAAAGCAGAAGGAATTGATGCAGAATTTCTGCAACTGGATGTAGACAAAGAGCAGGAGATCCGCTTTGCCTACGAGTATATTCTGAACCGTCACGGCAAACTGGATATTCTCGTAAACAATGCAGGTATCCAGGTCGAAAGCAATGAATGGGGTATCAATACCGCTGAAACCATTACGGAAGAAGCATTACGCAAAACCTTTGATACCAACTTTTTCAACGTGGTTAAGCTCACCAATACCCTGCTGCCGCTGATCAAAAAAAGTGAAGCCGGCAGAATTGTGAACCTGAGCAGTATCCTGGGATCGCTGACCCTGCATGCCGACAGCAGTTCTCCTATTTACGGATCAAAACTCTTTGCTTATGATGCCTCTAAAACAGCGCTCAATGCCTATACCGTGCATTTAGCAGCTTCTTTGAGCGGCACCAGGATCAAAGTAAACTCCGCTCACCCGGGTTGGGTAAAAACAGATATGGGTTCTGATGCAGCCCCCATGCATGTGATAGACGGCGCCAAAACATCTGTAGACCTGGCTTTGCTGAAAGAAGACGGTCCTACCGGCAAATACATGCACCTCGGAGCTGAACTTCCCTGGTAAACAAATCTATACAAGCAAGCAATCGATCGGGGCAGGAATATTCCTGCCCTTTTTCTATTTTTAATATATGGATCAACAAAGTTTCAGGGAAAGTCTGCGCCATGCAGAACCTCCCGCCGGAATCAGTTCCGTGCTCAGTGCTTTATGCTACGATGCCAAAGGGAACTGGAACAAAGCACACGACCTCATCAACGACCTGACTGAAAGGGATGCCGCTCATATACATGCCTACCTTCACCGCAAAGAAGGCGATGCAGGTAATGCCCGTTATTGGTACAACAGGGCTGGTCAATCACCCTGTAATCGTTCTTTGGAAGATGAATGGGAGGAACTGGTAAAACGGTACACTACAAAATAGGATGCTTATTTTCCGGCATGGGCCAACATACCCAGTATGAGATCCGGGTCGGGACAGTTGGCGAGATATTGTGCCCGTTTACTGAACTGGCAAACACCCGGATAATCTCCTTTTTTACCTTCCGGATCTATCACCAGTTGAAAGTGCAGGTGGGGCGGCCAATGACCATTCTCCTGCGGTTCTCCGAAATGCGCAATTCTTTCTCCGGCCCGGATAGCTTTGCCTTCTGTGAGTTCTCGCAGATCCTGCAGGGAGAGGTGTCCGTACAAAGTGTGAAACAAAAAACCATCCAATTGGTGCTGCAGAATAATGGTAGCACCGTAATCGCCATAATGATCATTAAAAGCAAAGCTGTGTACCATTCCGTCTAAAGGGGCAAAAACTTCTGTGCCTGGATTGCCCCAGATATCTACACCCAGGTGCAGGCGGCGGGGTTCTTCGCCATCGGGTGCATCAAATACACGGCTTCTGCTGTACACTGTTCTATGTTCATCATAACCGCCAATGCCGTATAAAGCACCGGCATTTGTAAGTTGCCGCTGTATATGATTACTGAACAGCTGCGTATCTTCTACTATCGCTGCAGTAAGGGAGGTATTGGCTTCCGTAAAATCCAACAGTAACAGGCTGTCTTTCTCCGGATCAAAAGCTACAACCGGCTGAAATTC
The DNA here is from genome assembly GCA_036405675.1 of Sediminibacterium sp. Lineage (GTDB taxonomy): Bacteria > Bacteroidota > Bacteroidia > Chitinophagales > Chitinophagaceae > Sediminibacterium. The sequence continues at coordinate 8,053 of DASWXD010000107.1, read as the reverse complement.
TTTTTGATATTTTTTCAGGATGTCTGTCAACATCCGGTAAAGTTAGTGGCTGGCTAAGAAATGATGCCATCTCATTCTCAAAAAAAAGCCGCCGGAAAATTCCGGCGGCTGATGCGTTGAGGGATATAAGTTGTTCTTATTTCAACTGTTTCAGGATCTCTTCGATAGCCCTGTCTAATTGCGGATCGCGTTTGTTGATGCGGTCCTCGAAATTCATCCCTACCTGGATATCAGGATCCACTCCTGTCAGCTCCAGGTCTTTCCCATCCAAACTGTAACAACCCCAGCCTGGCAGGCGTACAAAAGAACCATCTACCAGTCCGGCGCCACTGGTAAAAATGATCCAGCGGTAAGTACCCATTCCGATGATCTTACCCAGTTTCAGTGCTTTAAAACCGGCAGCCGTTACTTCTGCATCGCTCAGGGATTGCTCGTTGATCAGGAGTACGATGGGCTTGTCTGCCGGACCAAAATTAGACTGCGGCGCCAATTTCCCTTCCCTGTATTTCCAGTTCAGGTAAGTACGCTGGCTCAGGAATTTCAGCACTTCATCGTGAACATTACCACCGGTATTATAACGCAGGTCGAGGATCATGGCATCTTTGCGGTAAAAATCCTGCGTCATATCGATCAGGAATTTTTCCAGTTCTTCCGTACTCATGTTTTTCATACAGTGGTAAGCAATCCGGTTATTGCTTTTATCATCAACCCGCTTCTGGTTGGTATCGATCCAATCATCGTACAGATTCATAAACAGGGATGGCTGCGGATGGATCTTTACTTCTACCATTTCTGTACCGCGACGGAAGCCCAGTTTGATCTCACGATCCAGAGAGGGTCTGCTGAAATATAGGTTACGATCGAGTTTGGCATCCACTTCTTCATCGTTCACTTTTACCAGCACATCGCCCGGACGAACATCGATTGATTTTTTATCCGCGTTGGTTCTCGCTACAATAGATTTTACTTTATAAGGATCTTCATTGTCGAAAAGGATACCTGTTTCCATGGTGCGGTTAGAGAGACTGATATTTTCATCATCCCCGGAAGTGTTGAATCCCTGGTGCGAAGAGTTCAACTCGCCCAGCATATCGTTCAGCAATACCCGCAGGTCTGAACGGCTGTTGAGGTAAGGGATAAAAGCTGCATATTTTTTCCTGGTGGCCGCCCAATCCAATCCATGAAATTTCTCATCGTAGAAATTCTGTTCTACCTGTGCCCAGGTTTCTTCAAAGATCTGTGCAAACTCTGCGGCCAGGTTACGGCGGAAAGTGTAGGTGATTGAAACCGGATCTACCTTATTGGCATCAAGGTTCAGTTTAAACAGGTTCCCATTCATCAGCACCATACTTTTATCACCCGCAGCGGCATAATCAAACCCGAAGGCATCGGCACCGGTTATTTTTTCTGTTTTGGGATTTTCAAAAGGCTCCAGTGTAGTTTTCCATAAAGCACCGCGGCCCTCTGCATGGTTACTCGCAAATAAGACGGTGGTCTTTTCTCCTTTCTGTAATACCGTCATCAGGTATTGCGATCCAAAATCAGGACCAATCTGTTCCAGCCTGTCCATGATCCGGGTCAGATCCACTTTAATAGGCACAACAGCCGGCTCTTTTTTGCTGGTATCTTTTTTCTCGGTAGTAAACAGCTCATGGTATTTATCGCTGCGGAAAGGATCATCCAGTTTCTCCAATGGCATGCGGTAAATTCTTGGGTTCTGCGGACCAAAAGGATAAGAAGGTTTGGTACGGGCCGAATTGAAATAGATATACTTCCCATCGGGCGACCATACCGGATTAGATTCAGATACACCTGTATTGGTTAGCTGGATGGTTTTATTGTCTTTCAGGTGATGGATGAACAGATCCTGCTCAAAATTGCGAACGGCTGTAAAGAACACATATTCTTCATTGGGCGAAAATCCGGGATCGGAATTCTGAAAGGCCCAGATCTCATCTTTTACCAGGGTTTTGGTTTCCCATGTTTTCAGATCGAGCAAACGAACTTCATCCCTGCCACTGAGGAATACGGCTTTGGTTTTGCTTTTATTGAAGGATACAGAACGATTGTCTTTTTTATCTGTAGTGATCTGTTTGATACCCGCACTGCCATCTGCCGCCACCGTATACAGGTTCAGGTAACCATCAGCGGTTTGGTTAAAGAGCAGGGTTTTGTTATCGCTTAGCCATTTCACTTCCCTGGCACGTTCTGCATTTTTCCGGTTGATCTGCTGGATGAATTTACCATCCACATCACTTACAAAAATTTCTCCACGAGATGTGAAAGCAATTTTTTTACCGTCGGGAGAGATATCGAAGTTGCTGATATTGGACCGCACCTGGTAGTCTTTATCAGCCGCAAGAATATTATTACGCAGCAGTCTGATCTCGAGTTGCTGCGAACGTTTACCGGCTACATCATATAACCAGAGCTGGTAATCTTTCTCAAATACTACTTTACCGCCATTAGCGTTTACCATCGGCGCTTTGATAGAAGTAGGGAAACGCGTTAAAGCTGTTTTCTTTCCTTTCTCAAACGTGTAGAGATTGTATTCGCCATTGGCTTCATCGGAAATGAAATAGATATTTCCGGACTTATCTATCGACACGGCAAAATCCTTTCCTTCCCAATTAGTGTGTTTGGTATAGGCTTTTGTTTTGGTATTGTACGACTGGATCTCCGGATTAAACGGTCCTTTATATCGTTTGCGTGCGGCCTGGCTGCTGCTTTCCCAGGTATCGTTGAAATAGATATCGCCGGTACGGGGGTGTTCGAACAGGCCATGATCCAGCATAAAGAAATGATCGCCGAACAGGCGCCTGGGTGTACCGCCGGTAAGTTCTACTGTGTATCCGGATTGTTGTCCGGCACGGTTGGAGGTGAAATAAATCCGGCGGCTATCCCAGCTCCAGCTGTTTACATCATCGTTGCCGCTGTGAAAAGTGAGTTGTTTGATTTCGCCACCAGCCAGTGGCATCAGGTATACATCCGGATTACCCATCTGCCTTCCGGTAAATGCCACCCATTGTCCATCGGGAGAGATCCGGGCATTGGTTTCGTAACCCTGCATGGCAGTTAATCGAACGGCTTCGCCATTGGCTACAGAAGCTTTCCAGAGATCGCCTTCAAAGCTGAAAACGACGGTTTGTCCGTCAGGACTTAAACTCGGGGCGGATAAAAAATAAGACCCCGCTTGTTGGGCTTGAATACCCTGATAAAGCCAGCAGCTAACTGCCAGCAGGAGCAACTTTCTCATTCAGTCATTTTTTGTGACAGACAAGATAAGCAACCCCGGGGTGATTTAAAAAGAGGACTTATATAAACGGCGGGAATTGATGGTAAAGAACTTTTGGAAAGTTTTAGAACTTTCCAAAAGTTCGATTCAGTTTACTGGAAACTGGCTTGTTTGCTACCCCTGCGGTCTATCACCAGTTTTTTGGTTCTGGTAGCAGGTGTTGCCTGTTTAATAGCGCTGAGTTCGGCCTGTTGGGCACGATCGGTTTCGCGTAATGTTTTTACTTCGGTCTGCAACTGCTGAATATGTTTTTCCATCAGTTCCAGTTTTGCCTTCAGGTTTTGCTGCGCAGAATCGTTGTGATCATTGGCTTTGGCAGCATTCATGAAAAGTGCACTAGTTAATACAGCAATAAGAGTAAAGCTTCTCTTCATTATACGGAGTTTTAGTTTGACAACTTTGGAAAGTTCTAAACTTTCCAGAAGTTTAGAACTAAATAACTACATTAATCATCTTCCCTTTTACAAAAATGAATTTCTTCAAAGGTTTGCCCTCCATCCATTTCTGCACCAGTTCGTTTGCCATAGCAATTTCCTGCACCTGCTCGGGACTTGCATCTAAAGCAATGTTAATATTGGTTCGCACTTTCCCGTTAATACTCACCGGGTATTCCTTCGAAGATTCGATTGTATATTTTTCTTCATATATAGGAAATGCGGCATCCAGCACAGAATTTGAGTTGCCCAGGGCCTTCCAAAGCTCTTCGCTGATGTGAGGGGCATAAGAAGTAACCATAATGACCAGTGGTTCCAGTATTTCGCGCTTATGGCATTTCAGATCGGCCAGTTCATTTACGCAGATCATGAAGGCACTTACCGCTGTGTTAAAACTGAAACGCTCGGTATCTTCTTCTATTTTGCGGATGGTGCGGTGTAATACTTTCAGTTCTTCGGCTGTCGCTTTTTCTTCTGTCCAGATCTTACCCTTCACTTCATCAAAGAATAAGCGCCAGAGCTTTTTGAGAAAACGGTGTACCCCTTCAATGCCCTTGGTATCCCAGGGTTTGCTCTGGTCTACCGGACCGAGGAACATTTCGTACATCCGGAAAGTATCTGCGCCGAATTTTTCTACGAGTGTATCGGGGTTTACGGTGTTGAATTTGGATTTGGACATTTTCTCTACTTCAGAACCGCAGATGTACCTCACCCCCGGCCCCTCTCCACGAGTGGAGAGGGGAGTGTCAGGCATTACTATTTCGCCATTTTCGCAAATCAAAACTGCATTTGCATATTCTCCGTTTCTCCATTTCCTGAAAGCTTCGATATCTAATTCAACGCCATCTACAAAATTCACATCGACTCTTAACTCTACCCATGTTGTAAATAAACTCTGATCTTCAATCCAGGTTTTATAATCAACACCGAATATCTTCTTTAATGATTTGGCAATTTCTTCTTCACCTACGCTTCGGTTTTCTAATTTGTCTATAAATCCTTTCGAGATGAAGATTGGGGGGCGGCCTAAATCAGAGTTCGCTACCTGATTATATCTATATATAAATCTCGAACTCCCCTGTATCATCCCCTGGTTCAACAATTTCCGGAAGGGTTCATCAAAACCGATATGTCCGAGATCGTAGAGGGCTTTGGTCCACATACGGCTGTACAATAAATGCCCTACCGCATGTTCGGTTCCGCCAATGTAGAGGTCTACCTGGTTCCAGTAATCGCTTACTTTGCGGTCGCAGAAAGTTTCGTTGTTATGCGGGTCCATGTAGCGGAGAAAATACCAGCTGCTGCCGGCATAACCGGGCATGGTATTCGTTTCCAGTTCTTTGGCTACCCATTCCGGAATATTGGCCAGCGGCCCCTCGCCTTCCGGACCGGGACTATAACTTTCTACCTCGGGCAACAACAAAGGCAATTCGGTTTCGCTTAACGGAACGGCCACACCGTTTTTCCACTGGATCGGGAAAGGTTCCCCCCAATAGCGCTGGCGGCTGAAAGCGGCATCGCGCATTTTGTAGTTCACTTTCTTTTTACCGATACCCATTTCTTCGAGCTTCGCATTTACGATACCAATAGCATCGCGCATGACCACGCCGTTCAGAAACTCACTGTTCTCCAGTTTAGCATCTTTGGTGGGATTGGCATCTACGCCGTTATAGTGTTCGCCGATAATATTGGTGATGGGAATATTGAAATGTTTCGCAAACTTATGGTCGCGCTCATCGCCGCAGGGCACACCCATGATGGCGCCAGTTCCATAACCGGCCAGCACATATTCAGAGATCCAGATCGGGATCTGTTTACCGTTGAACGGATTAACCGCATAGGCACCGGTAAAACAACCGCTGATCTTTTTCTCCGCCTGCCTTTCGCGGTCGCTGCGGCTTTTTACGTAAGTGATATATTCTTCTACCGCCTGCTTTTGTTCTGCAGTGGTAATGGTAGCGATCAGTTCATGTTCGGGCGCAATGACCATGAAATCTACCCCAAAAATGGTATCGGGCCGGGTGGTGTAAACGGTGAGGGGTGAGGGGTGAGTAGTAAGTTGCTCACTCACGCCTGCCGACTGACGACTCACGATCACAAAATCGATCTCCGCACCATAGGATTTGCCGATCCAGTTGGTCTGCATTTCTTTCATGGCTTCAGAGAACTCGATGGTTTCGAGGCCTTCCAGCAAACGGTCGGCATATTCGGTAATGCGCAGGTACCATTGGCGCAATTTCTTTTTTACCACGGGATGTCCGCCACGCTCACTTACCCCATTCACTACTTCATCATTGGCCAGTACGGTTCCCAGCGCTTCGCACCAGTTCACTTCGCCATAACCGCAAAAGGCAAGGCGATAGTTCATGAGTATATCCTGCTTTTCCTTTTCGCTAAAGGCTTTCCATTCCGCTGCGGTAAAACGCAGAGAAGCATCACCCGGACATTCATGTGCCGCGTTACCATTCTTTTCAAATTCATCCACCAGCTGCGTGATGCTTTCAGCTTTACTGGCTGAGCGATTGAAAAAACTATTGAAGAGCTGGAGAAAGATCCATTGTGTCCATTTGTAATAACCTGGTTCGCAGGTACGTACTTCGCGGTCCCAATCGTAGCAAAAACCGATATTGTCTAACTGTTTGCGGAAAGTATCAATATTCTGTGCGGTGCTTTTGGCGGGATGTACGCCATGTTCAATGGCATATTGTTCTGCGGGCAAACCAAACGCATCGTACCCCATGGGGTGTAATACATTGAACCCTTTCAGTCTTTTGTAACGGCTGTAAATATCCGATGCGATATAGCCCAGCGGATGCCCCACATGCAAACCCGCACCGCTTGGGTAAGGGAACATATCCAGCACATAACATTTGGGCTTGGTAAAGTCATTTTTTACTTTGTAGGCACCGTTTGCTTTCCATTGTGCCTGCCATTCTTTTTCAATTTTCCTGAAATCGTATTCCATATTCGTTCTTCCGTTAAAAGGGGTTTTTATTGCGTTGCTGGTTTTCCGAATGAGAGAAGTTCGATTGAGAGGTCAGATACCGCATCTTTTCCTTACTTCGTTATTCGATATTCCCTGATCGATATTCGGCATTCCTGCGATATTCCCGCTGTACAAGTGTGCGACGCAACTACAGCTGATTCGGGTACCGGTGCCGGGCTCAAAACAATCCTAACAATTCTTTAACCCTATTCCGGCGGGAATGCGCTATTTTTCAACAGCAAAATGATCGTTAGCGTGGCTGCAAATGTAAGTCTTTAGGCTTCAAAACCGTACATTTGCCATAGTCCTGACCCCGTTTGCGGGACCAAACACCTTAAATTTTTTGAAAGAATGGCAGTTATCGGAAAATCATCCATGAAACGCAGCAAACCCAATTATATCTACAGCATTATTGGTGTGGCGCTGGTATTACTGATCATGGGTATCATGGGTTGGTTCTTTCTTAATATCAACTCGGTGGGCAATGCCTTTAAGGAAGACATCCGGCTGAGTGCCTACCTGCGTACGCAGAACAAGGATACCATCGGGCAGATCCAGCAATACCTGGCCCGCCAGCCTTTTGCCAAGAATGTTACCTATGTAGACAAGAATACCGCCAAACAGATCTGGAACAGCGAGAACAATGAAGACTGGGCGCAGATCTTAAAAGACAATCCCTTACCCGAGAGCATTGATTTTTATGCCCGGGCCGAATATGTGAACAGCGATAGCCTGAACAAAATCTCTGCGAGCCTGATGGCAGTATACGGAGACCAGATTACTGATCTGAAGTATCCTTCCAAGCTGGTGAATAACCTGAATGAGCGGGCTTCCAAAATAGGCCTGGTGTTTCTGGTGGTGGCCATTATTTTATGCCTGATTGTTACTTTCAGTATTGATAATACCATTCGTTTGGCCATGTTCAGTAACCGTTTCCTGATTAAAACCATGCAGATGGTGGGAGCTACCCGCGGTTTTATTGTAAAACCACTGAATATCAGGGCATTGATCAACGGACTGATCAGTTCCGGTATTGCCATTGTGCTCCTGTTCTTTATCATTACCTGGGCCGAGAACCAGTTTGAACCCCTGAAAGCCGTTCGTGATACCAAACTCACCATCAGCTTATTCGGCGGACTGATACTGCTGGGCATCGGCATTTCGGTGTACAGTACGCATAGAAGTGTGATGAAATACCTGAAAATGAAACTGGACGACTTATATTAGAAGTAAAAATTAAAAAGTCAAAAATCAAAAATAGCAGTCGGGAGTTGGGAGTTATTTTTGTCCTGGCCCCTGACTACTAACTTCTGACTCCAGACTAAAAAAAATCCTATC
>DASWXD010000106.1:0-22343 GCA_036405675.1 Sediminibacterium sp. | reverse complement strand
AGGAATTCACAATTCCTTAATCATTCCGTAGCATCCCGGTAATATGCCTATGGGAATTTTAATAAACAGTCAACATGGAAAAACGTTCCGTTAATGTTGTAGTAATGAGCGATCTGCACCTGGGTACCTATGGTTGCCATGCTGCTGAAATTGTCAATTACCTTAAAAGCATCTCTCCCCAGATCCTCGTATTAAACGGCGATATCATTGATGGCTGGCAGTTCAGCAAAAGATATTTTCCGGCCAGTCACCTGCAGGTGATCAAAGAGATCATGAACCTGTTAAGCAGGGGCACCCGCGTCATCTATATTACCGGCAACCATGACGAAATGATGCGCCGCTACAGCGATATCCAGATCGGAAATTTTCAGTTAACAGATAAAGTAGTGATTGAGATAGATGGTAAAATGACATGGATCTTTCATGGTGACGTATTTGATGCCACCACCAAAGGAAGCGCCAAACTGCTGGCCAAGCTGGGCGGACATGGGTACGACCTGTTGATATTGCTGAACCGGTTCATCAATTACTGTTTACGCCTGCTGGGAAAAGAAAAGATGAGTCTGAGTAAAAAAGTAAAAGACAGCGTTAAACAGGCCGTTTCCTGGATCGGCAATTTTGAACAGACCGCTGCTGAACTGGCCATTGCCAAAAAATATGATTATGTGATCTGCGGACATATTCACCAGCCCCAGAAAAGAACCGTTGAAACCAAAGAAGGCAAAGTGATTTATATGAACAGCGGCGACTGGATAGAGAACCTGACCGCGCTGGAATACAATGATAACGCGTGGGAGATTTTTCACTATGATGAAAAAGCTTTTGCGGACCAGCCTGCAGAAACCAAAGCAGTGAGAAAATCACAGCGTCCGCAGTTATCTGTTGTAACAGATGAAGTCACATTTTTTCTTAACTCCTTACATCTGCAATCATGAAAATACTCTATGCCGTACAGGCCACCGGTAATGGTCATATAGCGCGGGCAAAGGAACTGTTGCCTTATTTGCAGCAATATGGAACTGTAGATGTATTTCTGAGTGGCAGTAACAGCAACCTGCCGGTGCCTTTGCCGGTAAGATACAAGAGCAAAGGGGTAAGCCTGTTTTATGGTAACCGGGGCGGACTGGATTACTGGAAAATGCTGCAGGAATTATCGCCCCGGAAAATTATAGCAGAAGCCCGCGCTTTACCGGTTGAAAAATATGATGTGGTGATCAATGATTTTGAATGCATCACTTCGCTGGCCTGTAAGTTGAAAAATGTGGCCTCGGTTAATTTCGGTCACCAGGCAAGTTTTATCAGCAGCCATACACCGCGGCCCGCTAAAAAAGATGCGGTAGGAGAATTGATCTTGCGGAATTATGCTACTGCCACGCAATATATCGGGCTTCATTTTGAGCAGTATGACGATTTTATTTATTCACCTATCATAAAAGAACAGGTACTGTATGCAAATCCAACCAATCAGGAACATATCACCGTATATCTTTCTCATTACAGCGATGATTGTATTATACCTTATTTACAACAGTTACCTGCTGTTCGTTTTGAAGTGTTTAGTAAAAAAGTAAAAGAAAAAATACGGGTTGGAAATATCAGCTTTCTTCCGATTAATAATGAAGCGTTTACCAATAGTATGGTTCATGCTGGCGGTGTTATAACCGGTGCCGGTTTTGAAACACCGGCCGAGGCCCTGGTGTTGGGCAAAAGACTCCTGTGTGTACCCATCAGGGGCCAGTATGAACAATTGTGTAATGCTGCTGCTTTGAAAAACTTCGGGGTGCCGATCCTTTCGTCCATTAAAGAAGGTTTTCCGGACGAGATCCGTTCCTGGCTACAGGCGGCGGGTCCGAGAAAACTGGAACTCGCCCATTCTACCCACACGATTGTATCGAAAGTGATAGAAACAGCGCTCTCTATCCGGAGAAAAACCGATGACCCCGCCGCATATGCTTATCATCCGCTTGCTTTAAAATACCAGTAATTGATACCAGCTGCTACGATCCGTGCTACAGATTTTGGGAAAGACTTTTTATGGGGTGTTACTATTGCGGCAGCCCAGAACGAGGGAGCATATACGGCCGGTGGCAGGGGGCCATCCATATGGGACCAGTTCTCGCAACGCAAAGGAAAAATCAAAGACGGATCACGACCCTCGGTGGCCTGCGATTTTTATCATCGTTACCAGGATGACCTGCTATTGGTAAAAGCACTGGGTTTTACTGTATTCCGGTTTTCTATTTCCTGGAGCCGGATCCTGCCGGATGGAACCGGAAAAATCAATCCCGAAGGAATTGCTTATTATCACCGTGTAATAGATGAATGCAATAAACTGGGACTGGTTCCTTTTATTACCTTATACCACTGGGATCTTCCTTATGCACTTGAAAAAGAAGGTGGCTGGTGTACACATAAAGTATTGCGCTGGTTTAACCGCTTTGTAACCATCTGCGCTACTGAGTATGGTGATAAAGTAAAACACTGGATCATCCTGAATGAACCCATGGCATTTACTTCGCTGGGGTATATGCTGGGTATGCACGCACCGGGTAAAAGGGGATTGGATCATTTTCTTCCTGCCGTGCACCATGCGGCCATGGCGCAGGCAGAGGGAGGCAGAATTATCAGATCATTGGTGCAGGCGGCTACTATCGGTACGGCTTTTTCCTGTAGTGAGATTGTTCCGGCTTCACAGCACCCCAAAGACATAGCCGCAGCCAACCGCATGGATATCCTGCTGAACAGATTGTTTATCGAACCTTCGCTGGGTATGGGTTATCCGGATGACCCTTTCCCATTGATGGAGAAATTATTCCTGCACAACAAAGCCTGGAAGTATACGGAGCAACTCCGTTTCGATTTTGATTTTATCGGGCTGCAAAATTATTTTCCGGTAACGGTAAAATACAATGCCGTTATTCCCATTATACAGGCAGTAGAGGTAAAAGCGGCCACCCGAAAAGTGCCGCATACGGCTATGGGATGGGAAGTGAGTGCAGATAGTTTTTACAGGATGGTGAAACGTTTTGCCGCGTATAAAAATGTACAACAGGTAATTGTAACCGAAAACGGTGCTTTTTATAAAGACAAACTGGTGAACGGCAGGGTTGATGATATACAACGCACCACTTATTTTCAACAATACCTGACCGCTCTTTTGCGTGCCAAAAAAGAAGGCGTGAACGTTAACGGTTATTTTGCCTGGACCCTTATGGATAATTTTGAATGGTCGGAAGGCTATCATGCCCGATTCGGGCTGGTACATGTTGATTTTGACACACAACTAAGAACTGTAAAACAATCCGGCCACTGGTTCAGAGAATTTTTGTCGTAGTAATTGCTGGTTCATCCGTATGCATGTAGGCGGTTATCATACCGGTGTCTATGCGGGAATGGGTAATTATTTGAGAATCGGATACCTCTATATACAATAAGGCTGTTTTACTGATAAATAATCGATGTACTGGTTTTTGATCAGGTTGTACCTATCTATCCCCGCAAATAATGCAAAACCTTTGCTTTAATAAGGTCTGAGAATCAATTGCTGGTGCTTATCAGTACGGTCTTTCGGGAATAACATAGATTTTTTACTACATAAACCGCCTCCCGCTGCTACAACCACTTTATCCGGATAGTTACCGGCTGCTTCGGTCATTGTCTATTCTTCCTGCATTATTACTGTTACCGCTTTCCACTTCTATTATCTACTGATTTTTCACAATGCGGTCTATTTCCCGGGGGGGGTATTCTGAGTCTCTTTGTACTGTAATTGTAACGAAACAGTTGCCGCAGAAAAAAGAGAAGCCATGAAAACGCTGACAATAAAAACCGGAAAAATGCAGCAGGTAATGGGAGCCAGGTTGCTCACCCTTGCTACTGCGCTGTTACTGTTTACTGCTTGTCAGAAAGGAGTTGAAACACCGGTTAACATGGCTGGGGCCCCAATGGTAACCAGTAGCGCTGCTTTTATTGGCGGATTCAGGATCGCAGAACCTAAAGTGGTAATGTGCCAGGGAAATGAAGAAAAAACCGGGATCAATTTCAGCTGGAACCGTACTGCCACCGATAATCTGAGAGACTATACTATTGAAGCGGCTGCCGAAGGCACCCATTTTGAGGCACCGGTAGAACTGGGTACTACAGATGGAGCTCAGGTCGGATTTCTGGTAAAAGACCTGAACCGGAAAATGTGTAAACTCATCCCTGCCGGTACTACCGGTAAAGTAGAACTGAGGGTAAAAGCCTATCCTGTGTATGGCAAAAATACCGCTGTTTACAGTGATGCTGTAGCACTGAATGTGACCACTTATCTGCAATACACCGAATATGCGTACCCCCGTTATATGAAAATGCCCGGTAACTACCAGAACTGGGATCTGGCCACTGCCCCTCAACTGGTGAGTGTGAACAATGATGGTGAGTATGAAGGGTATGTAACTTTTGGTAACAACTATCCCCAATTCATGTTTGTAAAAGGAGCCCAATGGGAAACCACCAATACTTTCACCCATATCGGTAACAGCAAGTTCGGATTTGGCGGCGGGGTGCTGGCTATTTTTGGTGGCGCAGGAACCTACCTCGTAAAAGCAAGTACCAATACCAATAGCTGGAGCTACACCAAAATCAATAACTGGGGCATTCATGGAACTGCGGTAGCAACCAACACCGGGGCTGACCCGGTAATGAGCTACGATGCAACCACTCAGGCTTACGTGATGGGCGTTAACCTGCAGGCTGGTGAGTTCCGGTTCAGGGCCAACAATAACGATGCGGTTACCCTTGGCAAAGAAGTAAAAGACGGTTACGAAGTACCTGTTGTAGGTGGTGCTAATTTTACAGTAGCTGTTGCCGGTTACTACAATATTTACCTGAAAGTAGACCTGGCCGGTAACTATGCCTGTACCGTAGCCAAACAAGCTACTCCTGGCGTAAATGGCAAATAAACAAATCCCCCTGGATAGATAGCAAGCAATGGATGACGATGAGTAGAGGCGGTACCCGAAAGGGTATCGCTTTTTTGGTCGGGACGCTAAAGCGGCCTGAACAAAAAATGCTTATGGATTAGTAGACCAGATGGAAGCGTCTTTCACAAACACCCTTCTGTTCAGTTTTAATTGTGCTACGATCAGTTCTGCGAAATCTTCAGGGTGCATTACCCGGTCTTCGTTGTTGTTGAGGAGGTTGGCGTTTTTGGCCAGATCGGTTACCACGGTACTGGGGGTAAGCGCCGTTACGCGGATATTGTGTTTACGCACTTCCTGCATCAGGGAATCGGTTAGTCCCATCAGTCCGAATTTAGAGGCACTGTAAGCACTGGTAACCGGCGCTCCTTTTAAACCAGCGGTAGAAGATACATTGATGATATCGCCGGTCTGCCTTTCGATCATCTCGGGCAATACGGCGCGGGTAACATAGTATACACCAAACAGATTCACTTTGATCTGGTTCTCCCACTGTTCCGGTGTTAGCTCCAGGAATTTTCCGAAAGCGGCCGTACCGGCGTTGTTGATGAGGATATCAATGGCCCCCAGCTCCTGCCGGATCTTTGCTACAGCGGCATTCACCGAGTTGATATCACTGACATCAGCCATGGCAATCGCTGCTTTTACGCCCAATGCAGTTACTTCTGCAGCAACCGCCTGCAGGTCTTTCTCCGTTCTGGCCACCAAACCAATCTGTACACCCTCGTTCGCCAAAGCCAGCGCTACCGCGCGCCCAATTCCTTTACCCGCACCAGTGATCAGGGCGGTTTTGTTTTGTAATGATTGCATATGATGTTTATATTTTGTTGTTAGGGAAGGGCTATCGTGAGTGGTGAGTAGTGAGTAGTGAGTGGGCAGAAAATAGACGACCCAACACTCACGTCTCACGTCTCACAACTCACGTCTCACGTCTCACGTCTCACGTCTCACGCCTCACGCCTCACGCCTCACGCCTCACGTTCTGCGCAAAATTAATTCTTACACAGCTTGTTTTTGTAATCCTTGTGTCATTGTTAACCCTTACCTGGCAAAACTCCATTTGAGACGGAGGTAGCCAATATCCTGCAAGCCTTGGAAACAGCTCTGGTATTGGAGGAAGAATGACTGCCAGATAAGGTCTGCATCCAGTCCGGACGAAAGATTGTAGCTGACACCAGAAGAAAAAATGAGCAGGTTAAGCCGCGCTGAGTATACAAGGGTGCAGGAGACAGCGCTGAGCGGGCTGATCTCCTTCCGGCCAACCAATAACCAGCTGATACGCGCAGGCATCAGGTTTTTGGAGCTGAGGCTGAGGTTCAGTTCGGCTGGATGATTGAGACTGTGATTCAGACCACGGCTGTTATAAAGTGCACCCGCGGAAAGATACCATCCTCCTTTAAAAGCATGATCTAGTGCGAGGGTCAGGTTCAGTTGACTGGCAGAATCCTGATGGGCAAAATAATATTGTACCTCACCCTTAAACCCGGTTTCCCGGATACTGCCTGCCCAACCGGCACCAAGTGTTGCGGCGCCATGATAGGAACCGGCGATGAACTGAAGATCATAATTCCATTTATTCAGAAAATACCGCGTGGCGGTTATCTGTTTGTTGTTGCCGGCAGAGCCATACACAAATTCTATATGCGAAAAATCGGTAAGGTTGCGTTGCATGCTGATGGCATCAGACCCCGGTCGTTCCTCATAATCGAAATCCAGGAAATTATAGGCATTGTAAATATCATTCGGGTTCCAGAGAGTGGTCATGCCCCAGTTAATGCGTTGCCGGCCCAAACGGGCGCTCCATTTCTCTTTTTTCAGGTCTGCATACAACCGTTCTGTATTGGTATGAAAAACAAAGGTCTCCCGCTGAATCCATGCTTTCTGCAGGTTCCAGGCTTCGTTGCTGTTACGTAGTCTGTTGCCGAAATCGGGAACCTGTTTCACCTGTTCGCCCCAGAAAATGCGGTTACGCAGTTCCGCCACAAAACTGAGCGAAGCGGAAGGTTTCCATTTTATATTCAAACGCTGATGGATGAGATTTCCCCATGTGTTTTGGTGGTTCAACTTATCAATCGAATACGACTCGAGGCTTTTTAAATAACCGTTGAAGGAAATTTTTTTAGGGGAAGCTGCAATGGTATCCTGTGCTGCCAGTGGCTGGTAGCCGAGAAACAAGATCAACAATAGAAGACTACTCTTCATGAACAGCAACTTTTGCAGTGTCTGAAACGATCCGCCCATCCACCAGGGTGATCACGCGGCGTGCCCTTTCGATCACCCTTGCATCATGGGTAGAAAAAATAAAAGTGATATTTTCTTCTTTATTCAGCAGGGCCATAATATCCAGCAGGTTGGAAGCTGAAGCGGTATCCAGATTGGCGGTGGGTTCATCGGCCAGCACAAACTGAGGTTTGGAGGCCAGAGCACGGGCTACAGCCACCCGTTGCTGTTGACCGCCGGATAATTGTGCCGGACGGCTGTCCATTTTATCTACCAGGTCTATCTGTTTGAATAAGTTATTGATGCGCTCATCCCTCGCCGCTTTCGGGATACCCTGTAACTGCATGATAAATTCCACATTCTCTTTGGCCGTTAATACCGGTATCAGGTTAAAGGACTGAAACACAAATCCGATATTCAGCAGGCGGAAATCAATGAGTTTGTTGGGAGACATGGCGGTGATATCAATCCCATTGATCTCGATTTTACCCTCATCGGGTTTATCCAATCCGCCGATCAGGTTCAGTAAAGTGGTTTTTCCCGAACCCGAGGGACCTACCAGTGCCGTAAACTCTCCCTGGTTAATGTGCAGGTGCACATTGTTAACAGCATACACAGGTATGTTTTCCTTGTTGTAGGTTTTGGAAATATTGTGAGCGTCAATAACAGTTTTCATGCGAATGGAATTTGGTAATCATGATTTTATTTTCGTAACGCTTCAACCGGTTGTAACTGCAGGGCTTTGATGGCCGGGTATATACAGGAAGCCAGTGCGGTAAATAGTACAATGCCGATAACCGCTATTATTTTCTCCGTTGGAAATTCCGGATAGATCATGGAACTGAAACCAAAACTGCGCATCACTTCTTCGCCTGCAGAACTCCAGTTAAGGCCATGCCGTTGGTAATAAAGCGTAAGTATCCAGGCAACGGCCAATCCTACAGGAGTCCCGATCAATGTTAAAAAAACGGTTTCCAGAAATACCAGCAGGAATAAACGGATACGGTTCATGCCGAGTGCCATCATTACGCCGATCTCCTGGGTTCTTTCCAAAATAGCCATCAGCATGGTATTCACAATACCGAATGCCAACGCAAAAAGGATGATGCCGATAATGATATAGGAAGTGGTATCAACCGTATCGATCATCAGGTCTGTTTCGGGTGAGATGTCTTTCCAGGATTCGATGAGTTGTTCCGGATACTGCTGCTGCAGCTGTTGCCGTACAATATCAGTAAGTGCATCATTTTGCAGAATGACACAGATCTCATGAAAGGCGTTGCCGATAGTAAGCATCTGGTTCAGTTCAGACAGCCGTACGTATACATTCCTTTCATCAAGCGGTGCATTGTCTGACTGGTAAATAGCGGCAACGCGGAATGCAGCCGAGATCATATTGGCATCTACATCGGTAAAAGTGAGTACGAGCTTACCACCGGTTTTCAGTTTCATTTTATCGGCCAGTTTTTTACCGATGAATACCTGGTTTTTTTTGGTGGTATCAAATCCCTTTCCCGCTATGATTTTATTGCCCAGGCCAGACACTTCGTCCTCTTTGCCGGGGATAATTCCGTTGATTTTTACACCGGCACTTCCGGTACTGGTGGCCAGCATGCCTTGTGTAATGCTGCGGGTAGTAAAAAGTTTGACGGAGCTGTTTTTTTTCAGAGCGGCCAGCAGTGCCTCTCCCTGTTGAATGATAAACTGCGGTTCATTGTCCTGCTTAAATAATTTGTGATGGATCTGCAGATGCCCCGTTTCTGCATAAATCACCGTGTGTATGCGGCTGTTCAAAATTCCTTTGTACAGAGCCAGTACAGCAATACCTGCAAACAGGCCTATCGCCACCGAAAGTATGATGACGAGGCTGCGCATTTTGTTACGCCAGATATTTCGCCAGGCTATTCTGAAGATCACGGATATGTTTTTATTTTTTCATGGATAGAACAGGGTTTAAACGGATCAGTTTCAGAACGGGGTAAAGTGATAAGATCAGTCCAATCAATAACACGAATAACCCCTGTGTGATAAAATGCATACTATCTGTAGATGTGGGGAATATGGCTTCGAATCCAAAACGTTCATATGCTTTGGCTACCTCACCGCCCAGGCGCAGGGGATGGCGGTTCAGGTAGTATACAATGGGAATACTGGCCGTTATACCAAGAATACAGCCTATCAGTACTGCCAGAACGGATTCTGTCAGCAGTAAAAATGCCAGCTTGGTTTTCTTCATTCCGATGGCCACCAGCATACCTAATTCAAAGCGGCGCTCTGCCATCATCATCAGCGAGGTTCCGAAGATGCCGAAGGAGATCAGCAGGTACAGGAACAACTGCACTACCTGCATGTTGTTGGAGTCGCCCTGTACATGTTGTTTGATATCAGGCATCATCTTTTCCCAGCTCATCACTTCATATTCATTACCCAGCCGCTGCTGTACCGAAAGGCTGGTGGCGTTAACAAGGCCGGGATTGCGAACAGATAAAACATAAGAAGTAAGCATGGCCGGCGCTTCGAACATATTTTGCGCGGCCGATAGGGGCAGGTACAGCAGCCTGTCGTTAAGATCTGGCGAACCAAAATGAGCCACCCCCTTGATAGGATACTTACCTGCTGCCGTAGCTCCCTGGTAACCCTGACCAATCAACACCAGCGTATCATGCAGCTGCAGTTTCATGCGTTTCAATAATCCTTCTGAGGCCAATACGGCGTTATCATCGGGTTTGAGGTATTCTCCGGCAATCAGTTTGGCAGCGAGGTGGGTAAGCCTGTCTTCTTTGACAGGGTCAATGCCTACTACCAGACAAGCTTTTGTGTTCATTTCCGCAGAAGCCAGTGCAAAAGATTCGAAACGGGGGGTAACACCAGTTATCTCTGTCTGTGCCAGAATTGTTTTCTCCAGTTGCGGTGAGGCGGCAAAACTGTTATCAAGTAATTGTTCCTCCCAATAACCGGCTTTGTGTACCTGTACATAACCGGAATAAAAACTGACCACGTTTTTTATCAGGTTATCAAAAATGCCTGTTTTTAAACTGCTGGTGAGCACAGACAGGACTACGGCAAAAAAAATAGATGCCATGGTAATGGCGGTGCGGCTTTTATTACGCCAGAGGTTTTTCCATGCCAGCTGTAAGATCCACATCTCAGTTAAATTGTTTTATCCGCTCAATAGAGAAAAAATTATCGTCTATGGTTCGGTTAAATTGTATAGAGAGGTATCTGATTTCTGTTTTATGACCTTTTTTATCTGCCGGTATCATTTCCATTCTTGTTGGTATCAATCTGCCATCCATTAATTTGATATCATAAGCCTGCATCGTATTGATCAGCTTGCCTTCTTCATCAAAGAATTCAGTATACAGTTCCAGAAAATCATTTTTATCAATGGCCACCAGCAGTTTGCCCCATACTACGGCCGTATTTGGTTTGGGAAGCAGCTCCAGCCGATAACAGGCTTTTCCATTCACTACGGTATCCCCCAGTAACCGGTGATGATAGTCTTGCACCACCGAAGACTCTTTCACCAGGTCATCGTTGGTAAAATCTGTACCCATCCAGCTATTGGTCATCATAGAGGGTGGCAGTTTGATGATCCGCTCCAGTATGGGCATCCAGTTCCATACTTCTTTTTTTCGTTTCAGGTAAACAATGCCTTTGTCTTTGGGAGGAGATTGCACCAGCAGTATAGCGAATTCGGTTCCCTTCATCCAGGTTTTCAGCCGCATTTCCCGACTCCAGGTGGGGCGGGTGGTTTTGATGAGGATCTCTCCCTGCGAGGTTTTGCCACGCATTTTTTCATCGGCTTTTTGTATGATCTCGGTGGCAGACTGTGGGTAAGCAAAGGAGAAGGAACAACAAAACAGTATAATGAGAGAGCACCTCATAGCACTACTATTGTTATTCCAAAATTACGATATTAATCAGGGAAAAAGGGGGTTATTTATACCGCTTGTTCCCTTGCTTGCCGGCAGTTGGGTGCAAGGCGGCAACCCTTGCAGAGCAAGGATCAGCAAGGGAAGCGAACAGGCGAGTGGTGGGCGCTATTGAACAGTTGGTCAGCTACTTACCTGAAATAGGTTATTCTGTTTCGTTTTCACTCCCCGCAACTCCCCGGATCAGGTATTCACGAAATCGTTTGCGTTTGTTTTCTGTGCCGGTTGGCGCTGATTTCAAACGCTTCTTCGTATTTTATTGCCTGATTAACTGCCCCGATTGCTATGAATGACAAACTACCCCGTCGTCGTTTTATTCGTTATGCCACTACCTCAGCTATTGGCGCTGGTTTGCTGGGCCGCTTTTCTCCTGCCTCGGCAGCTACGGCAGATGATACAATCAAACGCATCGGGATTATCGGACTGGATACTTCGCACAGCATCGCTTTTGCAAAAGCGCTGAATGGTCCCAATCCTTCGGCCAACTATAAAGGTTTTACCATTTCGGCCGCTTACCCGCAGGGCAGTGCAGATATTGAATCTTCTGTAAAAAGAATTCCCGGTTATACGGAAGAGGTAAAGAAACTGGGCATTGAGATAAGTTCTTCGATAGAAGAGCTGCTGACTAAATGCGATTACGTGTTACTTGAAACCAACGATGGCCGCCCGCACCTGGCACAGGCCATGCAGGTGATCAAAGCAGGTAAACCACTGTTTGTGGACAAACCGGTAGCCGGCTCGCTCAGCGATGCCATTGCTATTTATGAAGCGGCTAAAAAATACAAGGTCCCCATTTTTTCTTCCTCCTCCCTCCGGTATATGGAAACCGCGCAGGAAGTGGCCAACGGGAAAATAGGCAAAGTGTTGGGAGCGGATACGTTCAGTCCGGCAACACTGGAGAAAACACATCCTGATCTGTTTTGGTATGGCATACATGGAGTTGAGATCTTATATACGGTGATGGGGAAAGGCTGCAAAGAACTGGTGCGCATTGCTACAACCGATACCGATATCGTAGTGGGCACCTGGGCCGATGGCCGCACCGGCACTTTCCGCGGAACCCGAACCGGTAAACACGAATATGGCGGAACGGCCTACGGTGAAAAAGGTAACCTCACCCTCGGACCATTTAAAGGCTATGATAACCTGCTCGACCAGATCATTGCTTTTTTCAAATCAGGCATCCCCCCTGTGAGTGCAGAAGAAACCTTAGAAATATACACGTTTATGGAAGCAGCGGATGAGAGTAAACGTAATGGGGGAAGGACTGTAGTGTTGGCGGACGTGTTCAGAAAAGCAGCAAAAGTTTTGTGAGAAGTGTGACAATGATAGAATGATAGTATGATAGAATGAGTGAATGTTTTTCTCACCACTCACTACTGACGACTCACGATAAACCTTGTTACAATAAAAAATAAATACCATGAATCATTCCCGCAGAGATTTTATTAAAAAAACGTCCATGGGTACGGTGGCGCTTTCGTTTGGGGATGTGTTGCAGGGGTTTAGTGCCAGCAGCTACCGCAATATTATCGGCGCCAATGATAAAATTACCGTGGCCTGTATGGGCGTGAACAGCAGAGGACTGGCCGTGGGTAAGAATTTTGCTTCGCAGCCCAACTGTGAAGTGTTGCATGTGTGTGATGTGGATAGTCGTGCCACTACCACCTGCATTACTGCTATTGAAAAGATACAGCAGAAGCGGCCGATGGATACACCCGATTTCAGAAAAGCGCTGGAAGATAAAAACCTGGATGTGCTGATCGTAACCGCCCCCGATCACTGGCATGCGCCGGCCGCGATACTGGCCTGTTCGGCGGGCAAAGATGTCTATCTCGAAAAACCCTGCAGCCATAATCCGAATGAAGGAGAATTGCTGGTAAAAGCGGCCGCCAAACACAAGCGGGTGCTGCAGATGGGCAACCAGCGCCGCTCCTGGCCCAATGTAAGTGCGGCCATAGCAGAGTTGCATGGAGGCGTGATCGGTAAACCGTATTATGCTAAAACCTGGTACACCAATAACCGACCCTCGATTGGTATTGGCAAAGAAACGGCTGTGCCGGACTGGTTAAATTATGATCTCTGGCAGGGTCCGGCACCACGCAGACCATACAAGGATAACCTGATACATTATAACTGGCATTGGTTCTGGCATTGGGGAACGGGTGAAGCGTTGAACAATGGTACACATATGGTAGACCTGGCCCGTTGGGGACTGGGTGTTACCTATCCTACAAGTGTAAGTTCTACCGGCGGTCGCTACCGTTACCAGGACGATTGGGAAACACCGGATACACAGGTAATCAATCTGTCTTTTGGCGATAAGGGCATGATCAGCTGGGAAGGCCGCAGTTGTAACGGGAAAAATGTGGAAGGCAGCAGCGTAGGTGTTGTGTTTTATGGTGAGAACGGATCGATGGTGATCGAAAGCGGCAATTCTTACAAGATCTACGACCTGAAAAACAAACTGGTAAAAGAAGTCAAGAATACACAGAACATTGATGCACGTAATGTAGCCGATCCCGCGCAGGAGCTGGATGCCTATCATATCCAGAACTTCTTTAACGCCATCAAAAATGGTACGCCGCTGAACTCAGATATCGTAGGCGGACACCAGAGTACGCTGCTGGTTCAGTTGGGTAATATCGCGCAGCGAACCGGCCGTACGTTACATACCGATCCCAGTAATGGGCATATTCTGAATGATACTGATGCGATGAAATTCTGGAGCAGGGAGTATGAGAAGGGATGGGAGCCGAAGGTGTAAGGAGCAGAGGAACAGATGAACAAGGAACAGATGAACGGAGAACAATGGAACAGAGAACATAGAACAGAAAACCCTCCAACATGCCCGGTATCGAAACAAACGAAAAACTCCTCAGTCAGCGCTTGTATTCTTTAGATGCATTGCGTGGCTTTGATATGTTCTGGATCATCGGGGCCGATGAGTTTTTTCACCAGATGGGGAAAGCCATGGGTACACCTTTCTGGCAATCTTTGTCTACCCAGTTTACACATCCTGCCTGGGATGGGTTTCATGTGTATGATCTGATCTTTCCGTTGTTTCTTTTTCTGGCGGGAGTGTCAACGCCTTATTCTATCGGACGCTCTTTGGCAGAAGGTAAAACCAAACAACAGGTCATGCTGCGGGTGGTGAAGCGGGGGTTGATACTGGTGTTGCTAGGACTGGTATATAATAATGGGTTGCAATTACGTCCGCTGGCCGATATCCGTTTCTCCAGTGTGCTCGGAAGGATCGGGATCGCGTATATGCTGGCCAATATCATTTATATCTATGCCAAAGAAAAAATGCAGATCATCTGGTTTGCAGGTTTGCTGATCGCTTACTGGCTGATATTGAAATTCACATCGGCACCCGGTTTCCCGGCGGGTGATCTGACGATGGAAGGAAATTTTGCTTCGTATGTAGACCGGAGTATTCTGCCCGGAAAACTTTCGTTGGGTATTCATGATACGGTTGGGTTCTTTAATAATATTCCTGCGGTGAGTACGGCTTTGGCGGGCATTGTTACCGGCATCTATTTAAAGAGAACCGATATTGCGAAACAGCAGAAAGCGATTGTAATGGCAGTGGCGGGAGTGATTTCTTTAGTGATCGCGCAGGTATGGAACCTTGATTTTCCCATCAATAAAAATATGTGGTCCAGTTCTTTTGTGATGCATACCACAGGCCTGAGTTTATTGCTGATGGCTTTGTTCTACTATATTATTGATGTGTTGGGGTATCAACAATGGGCTTTCTTTTTTAAAGTGATCGGGATGAATTCGATCCTGATCTATATCTCGGGTAAATTCATCAACTGGAAATATACCACCAACGGATTTTTTCAATGGCTGATCGAATGGGTGGGCGAGCCCTATAACCTGGTGGTGCTGAGTTTGTGTATGATCCTCGTAAAATGGATCTTCCTATATATTCTCTATCAGAAAAAGACATTTTTACGGGTATGAATGTAACAAGAGTATTAAAGGTTTACCATACGGACGATCCTGTTGCGCTGGGAAATGCGGCGGGCGAAGCGGCGGCCATTACCATCAAAAAAGCGATCGCAGAAAAAGGAAGAGCCCAGATCATTGTAGCTACCGGAACGAGCCAGTTTGCTACACTGAACCGGCTGGTGGGCGAACCGGGTATTGACTGGAGGAAGGTTACCATGTTTCATTTAGATGAATACATCGGATTGCCCATCACTGCCAAAGCCAGTTTCCGCAAATACCTGAAAGAAAGATTTATTGACCAGTTGCCTCCACTGAAAGCGGCTTACCTGATCAATGGTGAAAATGATCCGGTGGCAGAATGCAAACGTCTGTCTGCACTGATAAGCCGGCACCGCATAGACCTGGCATTAGTGGGCATTGGGGAGAATGGTCATCTCGCCTTCAATGATCCACCGGCCGATTTTGAAACCCGTGAACCCTATATTATCGTAGCGTTGGATGAAGCCTGCCGTAAACAACAGTTCAACGAAGGTTGGTTCGAAACTATGGATGCGGTACCGAAGCAGGCCATCAGTATGTCTATCCGCCAGATCATGAAAGCCAAACAGATTATCTGTTCCGTTCCGGATAACCGCAAAGCGGAAGCAGTGAAGAATTGCCTGGAAGAGCCAGTCAGTAACCTGCATCCTGCCAGTATTTTGAGAACACATAGTAACTGTAGTATTTACCTGGATAAAGCGGCAGCCTCTTTATTAACCAAACCGCAGGTCAGTTAAAGAAGCTGCGTATTATTTCACCCAAAGGCGCGGGGAAAACGAGATTCATCTTAACGAAAAGATTCTATTATGAGTGATTCCAAAGCGATTGTGCAGGTAAGTTCCTTGTCTAAAAGACAAACACAGGTTTCTATTTTTATCATTGGCATTCTCTTTTTCATTTTTGGATTTGTTTCCTGGGTAAATGCGATCCTGATCCCGTATTTCAAGATTGCCTGTGAGTTGTCGCATTTCAAAGCATACCTGGTTACGTTCGCCTTTTATATTTCCTATTTTATCATGTCGGTGCCGGCCTCTTATCTCCTGCAAAAAACAGGATTTAAAAAAGGCATGATGACGGGTTTCTGGATCATGGCATTGGGTGCTTTTATTTTTGTGCCTGCCGCACTTACCAGAACCTATGAGATTTTTCTGATCGGACTGTTTACCATCGGTGCCGGACTGGCTGTTTTACAAACGGCGGCCAATCCGTATATCACCGTATTGGGTCCGAAAGAAAGTGCGGCGCAGCGGATCAGTATCATGGGCATTTTTAACAAGGGTGCGGGCATACTGGCGCCGCTGGTATTTGCAGCGGTAATCTTAAAAGCCACAGATACAGACCTGTTTGCACAACTGGGCAGCATGGGTTTGGAAGAAAAAGCGAAAGCACTTGATGAACTGGTGCGACGGGTAATTGTTCCCTATCTCTGTGTAGGAACCGTGCTGGTGTTGCTCGGATTCCTAGTTCGTTTTTCTCCCTTGCCCGAAATAGATACTGAACACGAAACGGAAGAACTGGCGGCGGCCAACATGGGTAAAAACAGTATTCTTCAATTCCCGCATCTCGTGCTAGGGGCCATTGGTATTTTTCTGCATGTGGGTACACAGGTGATTGCCATTGATACGATTATCGGTTATGCCAATTCGATGCAGATCCCTTTGATGGAAGCCAAAACTTTTCCATCCTATACATTGGCAGCAACGATTTGCGGGTATATCCTGGGCATCATCTGTATCCCGAGGTTCTTCAGCCAGGTAAACGCCCTGCGTTTCTGCACATTACTTGGAACGGTGTTAACCTTACTGATTATTTTTAGCAGTGGACAGGTTCATTTTCTCGGACATACCGCTGATATCTCCATCTGGTTTGTAGTGTTGCTGGGTCTGGCCAACTCGCTGGTATGGGCAGGCATCTGGCCGCTGGCGCTGGATGAGCTGGGTAAGTTTACCAAACGCGGCGCTTCGGTAATGATCATGGGACTTTGCGGAAATGCCATCCTGCCTTTGTTTTATGGGTACTTCGCTGATAAATATGATGTACGTACTGCTTACTGGGTGCTTCTGCCCTGTTATCTCTACCTTGTGTTTTATGCGGTATATGGTCATCGCATCAGGAGGTGGAGACTTTAATGAGTGTATATGAATGAACGGATCAAAATAGTTAATGGTAAAGTCATTGTTCCCGGAAAAATTCTTCCGCAGGGAACAGTACTGGTGGCAGATGGAAAGATTGTGGGTGTAGAAGAAGGAGATGTAGACTTTGCGGATGCTATTTCGATTGATGCAAAAGGACAATATATCTCACCGGGGTTCATCGATATCCATATACATGGCGGCGGCGGATATGATTTTATGGATGGTACAGCAGAAGCTTTTCTGCAGATCGCTGCGATACATGCCCAACATGGTACCACAGCCATGCTACCTACCACCCTCACCAGCGAAAAGGAAGACCTGTTAGTAACGCTGGATGCGTATGAACAGGCAAACAAGATCAATACACAGGGTGCTGCTTTTCTGGGCATGCACCTGGAAGGTCCTTATTTTGCCATGAGCCAGCGGGGCGCACAGGATCCGAAGTATATCCGCGATCCGGATCCGGCAGAATACAGAGAGATCCTGGAAAACTATTCCTGCATTAAACGCTGGAGCGCTGCACCTGAATTAAAGGGAGCGATCGAATTTGGCAAATATGTACGTTCCAAAAATATACTGTTGGCCATGGCACATACCGATGCGGTGTATGAAGAAGCGGTAGAAGGATTTCGTAACGGGTATAGCCTGGCCACTCATTTTTATTCGGCTATGTCGGGGGTAACACGCAGAAATGCTTTTCGCTATGCGGGTGTAATAGAAGCCGCTTACCTGCTGGATGAAATGGATGTAGAGATCATTGCCGATGGGGTACACTTACCGGCGCCCCTGTTGCAATTGGTGTACAAGATCAAAGGCACAGAACATACCGCACTGATCACAGATGCTATGCGAGCCGCTGGTATGCCCGAAGGCGAATCTGTATTGGGTAGTTGGAAAAACGGTTTGAAAGTGATTGTAGAAGATGGTGTGGCCAAACTGCCAGACAGAACTGCCTTTGCAGGCAGTGTGGCTACGGCAGACAGATTGGTAAGAACAATGATAGAGATAGCTGGGATCTCTTTAACCGATACCATCCGCATGATCACAGAAACGCCAGCCAGAATTATGGGCGTGTTGGATCGAAAAGGAACCTTGCAGGTAGGGAAAGATGCTGATATCCTGGTATTTGATAAGGATATCCGGATTTTACAAACGATTGTGAATGGTCGTATTGTTTATCAGACTGCTTGATATATCGACATTGCAAAAGGCGGTTACTCATCATCTGAACGCAGATCCAATCGGATAATCGCTTCATGCGATCCCTGACTGAAAATACCCCTGTCGCCAATACTTTTTCCATAAGAATAGCCAAAGCTTAATTTATCATTCAGCTTTATTTCCAGTAAACCCATGATGGCATCATCATACCGGTAAGAAGCGCCAACACCGATCATATCTTTCACCCAAACGCTTCCGTTTACGTGCACATCAAATACTTTTCCATTCATCCAGCGCATGTATACAGAGGGTTTGCATTGTATCTCATCGCTCAGCGTGGCTGTTATGCCTGTGGTTAGAATCAGTTGCATGTTGCGCAGTGTAGCACTGTTCACCGAAAGGATCTTATCTACCTTAACCGTACTTACGAGCAAAGATGGTGCAGATAAGCTGGCGTAAAAACCGGGCCGCTGGTAATAGATCCCTGCACCGGCGGTAGGCATTACCACATTGGTATTGTATTGAAAGGAGGGATCGTTCTGAAAGGGAAGTGCCACAGAAGTCCGGTCTATCCGGTAATTCATCAAACCACCCTGCAGCCCCAGTGATAAAAATTCATCTTCTTCAAACTGAAGCATGGTAGCAAAACTCATATTGATACCGTTGGTTTTTTCGAGACCGATCGAACTGGTGTATAACTGCAGTCCCAATCCGAAATGATGTTCCTTCAATGGCGCATCCATCGAAAAAATACTGGTTTGCGGTGCACCCGGAATACCCGCCCATTGTTTGCGGAATCCGGTGCTGATACTGAGTCCACCCCTGCTACCCGCATACGCCGGGTTAATGTTCAGCAGGTTAAACAGGTATTGTTTGTTGCTTGCGTCTTCCTGTGCAAAAGAAGCCACACAGTAACTGCCCGACAGCAACAGTAAAAAAAGGGTTTTGTAAAAAATTGACATGCTTTATCGGTAATTTTTTATTTCCATATAGATAAGTATCCATAAAAAGTTTCCTCTGATCCGTTCGCTACATCTGTTACTACTACTTTGTAGAAATAAGTACCATCTGCTACGCGTTGGTTGGAAGTAGGTCCGCCCTGGTTATTGGTTCCATCCCAATCGTTTTTATAATTCTGGTTACGATACACCAGTATTCCCTGTTTATTAAATACCCAGATAGCGGCCCGGTTATTACCCAGACTACCGATCACGAATTTGTCGTTGATGCCATCTCCATTGGGCGACATCCCTTCCTGCATCTGGTATTTTGCCGGACTCAGAATCAGCGGTGTAGTTACGGGAGCGGCTCCGGTAGCGGGTGCCGTGAGGCCGTTTACGGAGCGGTTATTGAATACATACTGTGTGTTGTTATATCCGTTAAGGGTTCCTTTCAGGCTGGCTGTGTTATAATAGTAGCCTTCTTTTTTATTGGTAACAATATTCAGTACCAGTGTAACAGTATCGGTGCTTTTTATGGGCAGCGTGCTGGCGGGAAGCAGAAGATTGGTATTAGTGGTTCCATTGAACGCCGGGTTAGCCACTAACTGGCCACTGGTTTGAATGCTGCTTACGCTGAAACTGGCGGGGGAAGGAAATACTTTATCCAGTGTATCCAGTAATTGCACCGTGTTGGCGGTAAGGTTTCCGCGGTTAGTGAGCAGGAAAACAAATGTTACGCGGTAACTGCCATCGGGTTGCCGAACAGGGGTAAGTGCTGCTTTGGCCAGTGTGATAGAGTCGGTACGGGTATCAGCTGTTTTGGTGAGATAATTATCTTCTCCGAGTATCGTAAAAACACGTGTATTGATAAAAGCGCCACGGATATGAGGTCCTGTTGTATAAATACCCGGATTACTCAGTCCCGATGGTCCGAGTGTATCCCAGGTACGTTCCGTGAAATCGTATTTGGAAACATAACTATTGCCGCGGTGAGCCGTAAAAGCGGGACCTTCCCTGTCTACCACATGTTGAAAGGCAACAATTGATGGAACCTGGGTATTATTTTCCTGGCCGATATTCCAGGTTTGCTGCAGGCTGGCCGGACTACCTGTTGGTCCAATAGTAGCGTTCCGGTAAATATTATCGAATACCCGGGCATGCAGATCCTGCGGTGTAGCAGTGTTGAACATGATGGAAACAGGTGCATAACTACCGGCCTGTGTACCGATGGGAAATACCACACTGCCGGTGGCGGAGGAGAGTTTGGCCCGGTACAGGTTTCCTCCTTTGGGGGTATTGCCGGTGGCTACAAAGCGGTTTTCGGTATAACCGGTAATAGAGCCGGGATTGTTTTTACCAACCATCAGGTTATTACCGTTGAGCCAGAGTAAACCATCTTCGAAATGCAGGTTGCCCAGGATATGTGTATCGGTTCCTTCATCGAGATACAAACCCCGTGGATTGGCTACCAGCAGGTTGGGGAAAGCGCCACCGGTTTTGGTAGTGACTGAAAAACCACCGGCCAGGTATTGAGGAGAGCTGCTGTTGAAAAACCGAAAGGCACCGCCTACACCTGAAAAGGAATTGGGGTTGTTTACGCCCCATTCATCGGGGAAGGAAGCGGTAACGCCGTTACGCCACCTGTCGCCATACATATTAATGGTAACTCCTTTTACTGAACCCATGGTACCGTTATTAATGACGTTGTTGAATACCGACAGGTTAGCTTTGTTATTTACATACAGGGTGGCGTTGGGGGCAAGGTATAGGGCAAAGTCATTGTTGTTCTGAGCAGTAACGGTTACTGCAGAACTCAGGAATGCCCCCAGCAACAGGCCTGCTGCTTTTCTGATGATGGACGGATATGTAAAACAGTGTTTTTTCAAAGGGTAGATCCTGTTTTATTTTTTTTGAGATGCCAGTTTTTTGATCATGTTTTCCAGTTGCTGCATTTTTTCCTGTAGTTCCTGGTTTTGTTTTTTCAGTGATTCGATCTGCTCTTGTTGTTCCTGTATGGATTTTACGATGGGCGAAACCATGGCAGAATAATTAATAGACAACCTGCCGGATTTATCTTCTGTTACGAGTTCCGGGAAGATTTTTTGTACATCCTGTGCGATAAAACCTATCTGCCTGTTTTTCCCAAAAGCCGGATTAATCCAGTTATAGGAAACCGGTTGCAGCGAAAGAATACCTGTGAGAGAAGCAGGTAATGTGCTTATATTCTTCTTGAATCTTTTATCAGAAAGGTTGGTAAAGTTGGCTACGGTAATATTGGTGGCAGAAATGGTGTTGGCATCGATGGTGCCAGTGGAAACAATATCAGTCAGGTTGCTGGTAACAGCGCTCAGGCTATTAGCTGTAATATTACCAGAAACAGTTATTGCTGAAAGATTACCGAGTGAAGTGATATTGTTCAATGTGCCTGTACCAAGTGTACCGCTGAAAGTTCCGCCGGTAATGGTTCCTGTTGCAGTAATATCTGTAAAGTTACCAGTAGTGGCACTCACAGAAGATGCAGTCACGTTACCGCTAACCGTAATTGCAGCCAGGTTGCCGAGGGAAGTGATATTGTTTAAAGTACCTGTTCCCAATGTACCGCTGAAAGTTCCGCCGGTAATGGTTCCTGTTGCAGTAATATCTGTAAAGTTACCAGTAGTGGCACTTACAGAAGATGCCGTCACATTACCGCTAACCGTAATTGCAGCCAGGTTGCCGAGTGAAGTGATATTGTTCAATGTGCCTGTACCAAGTGTACCGCTGAAAGTTCCGCCGGTAATGGTTCCTGTTGCAGTAATATCTGTAAAGTTACCAGTAGTGGCACTCACAGAAGATGCAGTCACATTGCCACTAACCGTAATTGCTGAAAGGTTGCCGAGTGAAGTAATATTATTCAATGTGCCAGCTCCCAGGGTTCCACTGAATGTTCCACCGGTAATCGTTCCGGTTGAAGTAATATCTGTAATGGTAGCCAATGGTGAACTAAGTGAT
>DASWXD010000105.1:0-46616 GCA_036405675.1 Sediminibacterium sp. | reverse complement strand
CGGCTGAACATGGAAGGCACCCTGGTGCGTGACCAGAAAAAGGACACATTACTGTATGCAGGCCAGTTAAAAGTGCGGATCACAGATTGGTTTTTCCTGAAAGAAAAAGCGGTGCTGAAGTTTGTAGGACTGGAAGATGCCGTGATTAAACTGCAACGGAAAGACAGTGTCTGGAACTATGGATTTATTGTTGACTATTTCTCCTCCCCCAATCCCTCCAAAAAGGGTGGCGGACTGGAACTGAATCTGAAGACCATTGACCTGAAGAATGTACGTTTCCTCAAAAACGATCTTTGGGTGGGTGAACGGATGACCGTTTCTGTCAGCAGCCTGCTGGCAGATGCTGAAAATGTTGATCTCAGGAAAAGCATTTTCCAGATCAATTCCCTGCAGCTGGAAAAACCTTTTATCAGTATCCAGAGCCTGAATGCCCTTCGCCCGGAATCACTTCGGAAAAAAGCAACTGTAGATACGGGCATGTACCTGAATGCGGGAGATATCGCACTATATGTTAACAATTTTTCCATCAGAAACGGCAGTCTGTTCATTGATGGAAATACAGATGCCCCCCTTCCGCATTTTGACGGTAGCCATATCCAGTTGAGCAAACTTACCGGTACGATTAAAAATATCCGTTTTCTGAAAGATACGCTCAGGGCCAATATAGACCTGTCTGTAAAAGACCGTTGTGGACTGGAACTGCGAAAGTTAAAAACACAGTTCCGTTTTACCCCTCAGATCATGGAGCTGGCTAAACTGGATCTGCAGACAAACAAAAGCAGACTAACCAACTACTATGCGATGCAGTACAAAGACTTTAATAAAGACTTTGGGCATTACATCAGTCAGGTAGTAATGAATGCCAACTTCACCGAAGCGAAGCTGAACAGTGATGATATTGCCTATTTCGCACCGGAACTGAAAAGCTGGAAAAAAGAAGTGGTAATAAGTGGCAAGTACCTGGGCACTGTTGACAATTTTGTAATAAAGAATCTGTCGGCACGAATGGGTAACACTACCAAAGTAATCGGCACATTGAGCATGAGAGGTTTGCCCGAAATCAATACCACAAAAATTGAGCTGAAAGAGGGAACCCTGCAGACCAATTATACCGATCTCGGAACACTGATTCCACAACTGAAAGGTGTTACATCGCCCAACCTCGCGGCTTTGGGCAATGTGATTTACCGGGGTAATTTCAAGGGTACCATTCAGAATTTTGTAACCGCCGGTACATTCAGTACACAATTGGGGGGTGTCAGAACCAATATCAGTTTACAATTACCCCGACGCGGAGATCCCGTGTATACCGGTTCGCTGGAGACTACCCGTTTCAATATCGGAAAATTCCTGAACGACAGCTTGCTCGGACTGGTGGATTTCAAAGGCAGAATTGTAGGAACCAGTTTTAATATCGACAGGCTGAAGACCACCCTTCAGGGAACGGCCAGCTCGCTGCAGTACAATGGATATACCTATACCAATATCATCACTTTAGGTACGTTTCAGCGTAAATATTTTACGGGAGAGGTTAAAATCGATGATCCGAATCTTGATTTTACCAGTACGGTAGAGATTGATCTTTCGAAAGAATTGCCGCGTTTCAATATCGTGGGCGACCTCGTAAATTCCAATCTGAAGGCAATGAATTTTACCAAAGATTCGGTGTTGGTAACCGGACTGTTAGACGTAAACTTCACCGGAACCAACATCGATAATTTTTCGGGTACTGCTAAATTTCTGAATGCGAATGTAAAAAGCGGAACCAGTAACCTGAGTTTTGATTCATTGAATCTGGTATCTACCCATGTAGATACTGTAAAACATTTACACCTGGGCAGTAATGAATTTAATGCTACCATCGAAGGCAAATTCAGTATCAGGGATCTGCCCGCCAGTTTCCAGGCTTTTCTGACGCGGTATTATCCCACGTATATCAAGCAACCCAAATCGGTACCGCAAAATCAGGTCTTTACTTTTAAAGTGAATACAGGAAATATTGAGCCTTATCTTCAATTGTTTGATAGAAAACTGCACGGGTTCAATGATGCCAGTATCAACGGCTCGGTTGATACCCGGAAAAATCAGTTGGCAGTAACCACTGCCATACCTACCGGCGGATACGACAATATCCGTTTTACCGGAATGGATCTGACAGGGAACGGAAACAAAGACAGCATCTCACTGAAGGGAACCATTACAGAAGTGCAGGTAAGCGATAGTCTTCGTTTTCCGAATTCCAGAATCAATATCACATCCAGCAATGATCACTCCGTAGTATCTATTAAAACGAGTGCAGACAATACCTTGAATGATGCGGACCTGTATGTGGACGTATACACGCTTACCGATGGCGCCCGTATCCAGTTCCGGCCTTCTTCGTTTGTATTGAATGATAAAAAATGGAGTATCGAAAAATCGGGTGAGATAACCCTTCGTAGCAAACTGGTAAAGGCCGAAAATGTAAAGTTTACGCAGGGTTTTCAGGAGATCAGTGTAGAATCAGATCATCCGGATGATGGCAGCAGCAGCAATAACCTGGTAGTGAAATTAAAAAATGTTGTACTGGGTGATCTCAGTTCCATCTTTTTCAAAAATCCGCGTCTCGAAGGACTTACATCCGGCACAGTTCAACTGAATGACCTTACCGGTAATTTCAATGCGGCAGCAGACCTGAAAGCAGAACAGTTCCGGCTGAATGATGACTCCATTGGTTTGGTGAATATCAAAGCCAGTTATGATACCAAAACAGGTATGCTTCCTTTCAGTATTCAATCGCCCAATGCGGAATATAATTTCAGTGCCAAAGGAAGTTACAATACCAAAGACAGCACCGGAAAATCTTTTAATACCGACATCACCCTTACCAAATCGAAAATTGATTTTCTGCACATGTTCCTGTCGGATATTTTTAGTGATATCAATGGAAAAGCGACCGGTAACCTGACCATCAAGGGAGACCTGAAAGCACCGGATCTGTTAGGCAGAATCAAACTTCAGAAAGCGGGCATGAAGGTTAACTATACACAGGTATACTACACCATCGACTCGGCTGATATCCGTTTTACGGAAGAAGGTATCGACTTTGGCCGGTTCTCCATCTTTGACAGGTATGGTAATAAGGGTACCGTAAGCGGTAAGCTGAAAGAACGGGGTTTCAAGAATATGGTATTTGATCTGGATCTTGCCACCAGTAAATTATTACTGATTGATACCAAGGCGCAGGATAACCAGCAGTTCTACGGAAAAGCCATCGGTAGTGCGCGCCTGCGATTAACGGGGCCGGAATATGCAGCCCAGATGCAGCTTACAGCAGAATCCAACGACAGTTCACACATTTATATACCCAATACGGTAAGTAAAGAAAGTGGTGTAGCAGACTTTATTGTATTCAAGCAGTATGGAACAGAGATGGAGAAGGAAAGAAACAAAAGTAATTTCAATCTCACGGTTGATCTGGACCTGACCGCTACCAACGATGTAATGATCGATGTGATTCTGGACGAGTTAGCGGGTGATGTGATCAAAGCAGTAGGCAGTGGTAAACTAAAAATCAGGGCAGGTACTACCGAAGCGCTGAGCATGCGTGGCAGATACAATATTGAAAGTGGAAGTTATCTCTTTAATCTTCAGAACATCCTGCGCAAGCCCTTTGAACTGATGCCGGATGCAGGCAATTACATAGAATGGAAAGGCGATCCGATGAATGCCGATGTACATATTGATGCACGTTATACAGCAGAACGCATCAGTCTGGCAGAACTGGTGAGCTCCCTCAACCTCAGCCCTGCCGTAAAAGGCTATCGGGGAGATGTGTATGTCATTGCCCAGTTACGGGATAAACTGAGCAGGCCCAATATCTTTTTCAGAATCGATTTCCCACAGGGAAGCCCCGTAAAATCGGATAATGAATTTACCCAGTACCTGAACCGCCTGGAAAGAGACCAGAATGAGATCCTGAACCAGGTAGCATTCCTCTTCCTTTTCAACTCTTTTCAGCCTCCGGGCGGATTGGGCAGTAACAATGCATTATCCCCTTACTCCATCACCTCCTTAACGGTGAATACCATTTCGCAGATGCTGACCAAAAGTGTGAACAAAGTGCTCTCCAATCTGCTGTTCCGTATTACCGGTGATAAGAGTCTTCGTTTTGATGTAGGCACCAGCGTTTACAGCAGCTCTAACCTGCTGGATCAAGGTAGCAGTAGTTCGGGAGGTACTAACAGCAAACTGGACCGAACAAGGGTAGACTTTAAATTCGGTTATGCATTTGCCAACGATAAAGTAATTGTAACGCTGGGTAGCGATGTTGATTTTAACTTCGGCGCCTCTTCTGCAGTGCAGGGAAATACCCAATGGCTTCCGAATGTAAATATTGAATTCATTCTCTCGAAGGATAAAAAACTCCGTTTAATCGTATTCAATAAAGCCAGTCTGGATCTGACAGGTGTCAGCTTTGGCCGGCGTAACAGACAGGGTGTAAGTATTTCTTACCGCAAAGATTTTGAAACCCTGTTTGCCAATAAGGAAAAAGACCTTGTGATTAAAGGACCTGCAGACAGCACCTCTAATAAGGAGAAATAAACTATTGTATCAGGGAAGTATCGGCCTGGGAACCAGCTTACAATCTTTGAGTCTGTAAACGTAAAAGTATCGCACAACACCCCCACTTCTTTTTTGTTTTATTACAACCGGCGCAACAATGGTAGTGAAGTATTGCCCATAAGCTTCCGCCACATTCAGGGGTAGATTGGAAGGCACGATCGCATACGCATCATCGCCCAACTGCAGGGGTTTACGAACTTTGTTCAGCCAGGCAAATTTGTGCACATCCTGCAGGCTACCCACACTGATTACGGGTAATGCAGCGGCGCGGGAGGTATATAATTCTAAATGTCCGCCCGGGAACCATTTTTGAATGAGTATGGGTGAAACCGCTTTCATGGTTCCACTGGCCCTATCTGCTTTTGATAATAGCGCAAAAGAATCACTGAAAGCCTTCCATCCGGAAAGATCCAGTGTAGGACAATATTCACCATAATTTTCTTTGCTATGACTACCAAAATTAACGGGTGATAAACGAACCAATCCCACACCTCCGATCAACACGATCAGTAACAGACTGCCGGACACTTTGATGAAACCAGGGAACAGATTGAAAGATCGTTGCTCGAGATACAAACCACCTACCAGGAATAAGGGGATGAAGCCAGGGCCGCTCCAATGCGGTAAAGTGGGGTTCAGCAGCGACACACCCCAGAATAAAAAGATCATCGGCAAACTCATACACAATAGCCAGGTAGCGGCTCTTTTGCGGTTAAACCGGATCCTTTTACGCAACAGGGCCACTACTGATATCAGCAAGAGGATAAAGATCACAGGATTCTGATACGCAAATTCCCCTCCTATTTCCCTACCCAGCATATCCCATTGAATGGTGGTATGCGTTACCCTTTCTGAATGGAAGCGATACGTGATAAAATCATTGACCACATTCCAGTACACGATCGGTAATACACAGATCACCGTTACCAGCGCAGCTGCATACAAACGCCAGTTCAATAACCATTTGGGCCTTGTCAGTATCAGGAATAATCCAAACCCGGCCCAGAGAAACAAACCATGCACTTTGCAAAGTGTTGCCAAACCAATCATGAAACCAAGCAATAACCAGATACTGGTTTTGTTTTCTTCATTTTTGATAAAGAGATGCCCCATGATATACAGGGCACCCGTCCACAAAGGCATCTGTGGCGAATCGGGCAGAATAAACAACCCGGCAATGATACCGGTATACACGGAGCAGTTATAGATCAATGCGGCATACCAACCCGCTTTTTCATTAGCGATCAGTTTACCGGTTTTAAAAATAAACCAGGTAGACAAAGCTGCACACAGGATACTTCCCAACCGTAAAGAAAGATCACTCACCCAATGCAGGTTCAGGGTGGTGGCGCGTATCATCCAGCCCACCATGGGCGGATGATCAAAATGATTCCAGTCTGGTTGTAGTGCATAGGTCCAGTAATACACTTCATCATTGCCGAGTTCGATCAATGAAGCAGTGATCATTTTCACAATGGAAACGATCAGAATAAGCCACGTTACTTTTCTGGAATATGATTGATTCATGCCTATCATGCGAAGAAGCAAATACTGTGCCTCAGCAGACTTATTTACGGTCTATCAGCCAGCGGATAGCCAATTCATAGCCCTTCATTCCCAACCCGAAAATACTGCCCGCAGATTTACCAGACACGTGCGACAGATGTCTGAAATGTTCTCTTGAATGCACATTGCTGATATGCACTTCCACAACCGGTGCTTTGATAGCGGCAATGGCATCGCCAATGGCTACAGAAGTATGCGTATAACCGGCGGGGTTCAGTACAATGCCATCATAATCGTAGCCCACTTTCTGCAGTTCGTTAATGAGTTCCCCTTCGATATTGCTCTGGTAATAATGAAAAATCACTGTTGGAAATAACTCCTTCAGTTCATCGAGGTATTTCTCAAACGGCATATTGCCGTAGATATCTGTTTCCCTTTTACCCAGCAGGTTCAGGTTGGGGCCGTTGATGATGGCGATTTTCATGTAGCTAAGATAGAGAAAAAAACAGCGGTAAATAAGAACCGCCATTTTGCGGGAGGCCTGTAGCGGAACCTTCTGTTTCAGAAGATCCGTTCAGTTGCTCTCATCAAAATGGCGGTTGATCTATGTATCTGTAATAAAATTGCTAGTTCATCTGGTCTTTGATCATCTCAACAAACCTGTCGAAGAGGTAACGACTATCGTGCGGCCCCGGTGTACTTTCAGGGTGATATTGTACACTGAAAACCGGTCTGTCTTTTAAACGGATACCTTCAATCGAATCATCATTCAGGTTCACATGGGTTACTTCCACATTCGGATGCTTGCGAACTGCTTCGGGATCTACCCCAAAACCATGGTTCTGCGTAGTGATCTCACACTGACCTGTAATGATATTTTTAACCGGATGATTCAATCCGCGGTGACCATGGTGCATTTTAAACGTGGGTATATCATTGGCCAATGCCAGTAACTGGTGTCCCAGACAGATCCCAAATACCGGTTTGTTCTCCGCTAAGATTTCTTTCATCGTGGCCACGGCATAAGGCATGGCCGCAGGATCGCCGGGACCATTGGAGATAAAATAACCGTTCGGACTGAACTCTTTCAAGCGGCTCAGAGGTGTTTTGGCAGGGTGTACGCGAACATGCGCCCCTCTGCTAACCAGGCACTGCAGAATATGTTCTTTCACACCAAAATCCAGTACAGCTACTTTAAAAGCAGCATTTACATCACCCAGTTCATATTCCGTTGGTGTACTAACGGTGCTTGCCAGTTCCAGGCCGTCCATATCAGGCACTTTGGCCAGTTCTGCTTTCAGTGCTTCCACATCCAGTATCTCGGTAGATATGATACAGTTCATGGCTCCCTTGGTACGGATATGCGCTACCAGGGCCCTTGTATCCACATCTTCAATGGCTACAATATTGTTTCTTTTCAGGTATTCATTCAGGTCGCCCTCATCGGCCATTAAACGGCTGAACTGCTCTTCCAGGTTACGGGCTATCAAACCGCGGATTTTTACCGAACTGCTTTCCACATCTGACTTACGCACCCCGTAATTACCCACGTGTACATTGTTCATAATCAGGATCTGGCCGGCATAACTGGGATCGGTAAATACTTCCTGGTAACCTGTCATGCCGGTATTGAAACAGATCTCACCGGTGGCGGTTCCTGTTTTTCCGAAAGACTGTCCGTAAAATACGTGTCCATCTGCTAATAATAAGATGGCGGGTTGCTTGCTTGGGGTCATGGGTATGTCTGTTTACGATTGCAAAAAAAATGCATCCTGCGTAATATTCCGGATATATTTTCTCACACCGGCACACAAGAAAAAAGGCAAAACCGAAAACGATTTTGCCTTTTATATCAAAAAACTGTTATCACTTATTCAGCTGCTTTTTCTTCTGTAGAACTGGCTTCTTCAGTAGCGGCAGGTGCTTCAGCCTGGGCGGCAGCTTCTGCTTTCTTAGGAGCACGTCCACGACGGGTTTTCTTAGCTGGTTCTGCTGCTTTATCCACACCTTTACCGTAGATCTCGTTAAAGTCTACCAGTTCAATCATGGCTTTTTCAGCGTTATCACCCGGACGGATACCGAGTTTCAGGATCCTTGTATAACCACCGGGACGGCTGGCTACTTTCGGACCTACTACTGTAAACAGTTCTTTTACAGCGGCTTTATCCTGCAGTTCTGCAAATACCAGACGGTGATTGTGACTGATCTGCGTAGCAGACTCGTTCTTTTTGGTTTTGGTGATCAGCGGCTCAATGTAGGTTCTCAGCGCTTTGGCTTTGGCCAAAGTGGTAACGATACGTTTGTGTGTGATCAGCTGGCTGGCCAGGTTCTGCAATAAAGCAACGCGGTGTGCCTTTTTGCGGCCTAAATTGTTGATTTTGTCTCCGTGACGCATGACTTTTTGTTTTTAATCTTGTACCGTGTCAGGAATTACAAGATGTGAATGAATAGCTTCGAGCTGTGAGCTATCAGCTGCGAGCAAATGCTCATAGCTAGCTCGTGGCTCATAGCTTATTTAGTTATCTAAATTGTCTAATCCTAATTTGTTCAGATCCATACCGAAGCTCAGACCTCTTTCAGTTAACACCTGCTCAATTTCAGAGAGTGATTTCTGACCGAAGTTTCTGAATTTCATCAGGTCTTCCTGCTCGTACTGAACCAGTTCGCTCAGGCTGTTGATCTTAGCTGCTTTTAAGCAGTTGAAAGCACGTACAGACAGATCGAGATCTTCCAGTGGTGTTTTCAATACTTTGCGCAGTTGCAGTACATGCTCATCTACCACATCTTCTTTCTTATCTTCCTTGTTATCGAAAGTGATGTTTTCATCGGTGATGATCATCAGGTGCTGGATCAGGATACGGGAAGCCTGTTTAACCGCATCTTCCGGATGGATAGTTCCATCGGTAGCTACTTCCAGGATCAGTTTCTCGTAGTCTGTTCTTTGCTCCACACGATAGTTCTCAATAGCGTATTTCACGTTCTTGATCGGTGTGTGGATAGAATCTATGGCGATATATCCGAAGATAGCATCTTTGATCTTGTTCTCTTCAGCCGGTACATAACCGCGGCCTTTGGAGATGGTCAGTTCAATGTCCAGTTTAGAAGTGGTATCCATGGTACAGATCACCAGTTCCGGGTTCATTACCTGGAAGTTCTGGGATAATTCCCCGATCATACCGGCAGTAAATTCAGTACGGCCTTTGATGGATAAAGTGATTTTTTCATTCACCACGTCATGTTCAACGTGCTTTTTGAAACGCACCTGCTTCAGGTTCAGGATGATCTCGGTAACGTCTTCTGTTACACCTTTGATGGTGGCAAACTCATGGTCTACTCCCTCGATCTTGATACCGATCAGTGCATACCCTTCTAAAGAACTTAATAATACTCTGCGTAAAGCATTTCCGATGGTAAGACCAAAACCTGGCTCCAACGGACGGAATTCGAATTGACCTTCGAAATCATTTGCTTTTTGTAAAACGATCTTATCGGGCTTCTGAAAGCTTAATATGGCCATATTAAAACTTGTTTTTACTGGTTTGTCTTTGCGCCCACATGAGGCGTAAAGGAAAATATATGAAACGGGAGTCGTGAGTCGTGAATCGTGAGTTATATTCTCACGATTCACGATTCACGTTTCACGCTTATTTAGAGTACAACTCGACGATCAACTGCTCCTTGATATTCTCAGGAACACTCTCACGCTCAGGGTAAGTGATAAACACACCCTTTTTCTCAGCTTCGTTCCAGTCTAACCAGCTGAACTTAGGGTTTTTACCGCGGTTCTTGCTGGTAACAGATGAGTTATCGGCGCTTTTGGGCTTGTACGCAATGATATCACCTGGCTTACACTGGTAAGAAGGGATATTCATGGTTTCACCGTTTACAGTGATATGCTTGTGGTTAACCAGCTGGCGGGCTTCCGGACGGCTGGCAGTTAAACCCAGACGGTAGATAGTGTTATCCAGACGGGCTTCCAGTAATTTGATCAGGTTTTCACCGGTAACACCTTTCAGACGCTGTGCCTCTTCAAAGGTTTTGCGGAATTGGCGCTCTAATACACCATAAGTGTATTTGGCTTTTTGTTTTTCACGCAGCTGTAATGCATACTCACCTAAGGTTTTACGCTTACGCGCTGCACCATGCTGGCCGGGAGGGTTGCTGTTCTTACCCAACCATTTGCCATTACCCAAAATGGGTTCACCGAAGATTCTGGAAATTTTGGTCTTTGGACCTGTGTAACGTGCCATTTGTTTTGTTTTGCGATTTTTTAATGACGATACCTTATCATAAAAATCTAAAATCGATAAGATACCCTTTATAGTTAAAAGTTAATAGTTAGGAGTTAACAGTGG
Organism: Sediminibacterium sp.; assembly: GCA_036405675.1. Classification (GTDB taxonomy): domain Bacteria; phylum Bacteroidota; class Bacteroidia; order Chitinophagales; family Chitinophagaceae; genus Sediminibacterium. The sequence goes on along the minus strand of DASWXD010000105.1, from coordinate 36,150 downwards.
TGGTCATTGGGACTATTCACTTTTAACTCCTAACTTTTAACTCATTATACCCTACGCTGCTTGGGAGGACGACAACCGTTGTGTGGTAAAGGGGTTACATCTTTGATAGAAGTAACTTCTACACCTGATTGTGCGATAGAACGGATAGCACCTTCGCGGCCAGATCCGGGTCCTTTTACAAATACATCCACTCTTTTCAGTCCAGCTTCCAGTGCTACTTTAGCAGCATCGGCAGCGGCCATCTGGGCGGCATATGGAGTGTTCTTTTTAGAACCCTTGAAGCCCATTTTACCTGCACTACTCCAGCTGATAACCTGGCCGGCTTTATTGGTAAAACTGATGATAATGTTGTTGAAAGTGGCAGAAATACGAACCTCACCGGTTGCATCTACTTTAACGATTCTTTTCTTGGCAACAGCTTTTGCACTGTTTTGCGCTTTTTGTGGTTTAGCCATGTTTCTTTTTTGAGGTAATCTTTAACAATAAAAAATCCCGTTAGCCGGGAACCGGGGAACTCTCCTGTCTGATAGTTATCAAACGATCCAAGTTTCCGGATTTTATGGTAATTTGAAAAATTTGTGAATTTGAAAATTTGAGAATGACATTTTCAAATTTTCAAATTCACAAATTTCAATTCCTTATTTCTTAGCTACTTTCTTCTTACCGGCAACCGTTTTACGCTTACCTTTTCTGGTACGGCTGTTGGTTTTGGTACGCTGTCCGCGAACAGGTAAACCTTTACGGTGACGGAGACCACGGTAGCAGGCGATATCCAGTAAGCGTTTGATGCTCATGGAAACCTCACTACGCAAAGCACCTTCTACCTTAAACTCATTGTTGATGATGTTACGGATAGCAGTCTGCTCATCGTCATTCCACTGGTTTACTTTTTTGTCAAAGTCAATACCAGCCTGGGTAAGAATATACTGTGCAGTGGAACGGCCAATACCAAAAATATAGGTCAGACCAATTTCTCCTCTTTTATTTTTTGGTAAATCAATACCGGCAATACGAGCCATATTTTGTGTTTAATTTGAAAATTTGAAAATTTGAAGATCTGAAAATGGTGGTTTAGGAATCTGAAAATCATTTTCAAATTTTCAAATTACCCCATTTTCAAATTACTCTTACCCCTGACGCTGCTTAAAGCGGGGGTTCTTCTTGTTGATCACGAATAATTTCCCTTTCCTTTTCACGATCTTGCAATCAACGCTGCGTTTTTTAATGGAAGCTCTAACTTTCATTGTTTGTTTTTTTATCTCGTTCCTGCTTCTGCTTCCGGCGTTCTGCCAGCCGCATTCAGCGTTAAATTATTTATACCTGAAAATGATCCTTCCCCTGCTCAAATCGTACGGACTCATCTCCACCCCCACTTTATCACCCGGCAGAATACGGATATAGTGCATTCTCATTTTTCCGGAGATGGTGGCCAGTATCTCATGTCCATTTTCCAATTTTACCCGGAACATAGCATTACTCAGGGCTTCCAGAATTACGCCATCTTGTTTGATCAGTGGTTGTTTCGACATACAATTTTTGGGGCTGCAAAGATATTACAATGCAACCGGAATAAGAAAAATTAGTGGAAAAAAATCTCAAAAATGTGGAAAAACCTTCCTTATTTTCCCGTAAAAGGGGCAAAGTTACCAAAAAACGGGCAATCAGAACAAGTTTACCGGCAATACCAGCTCCCATACATTGGGCCGGGTGATACCCCGGAACTCGTTATTGAGCAGACGGCTATACCTGATCCCAAAGGTAACGGGCTGCTGGTTCCACCAGCGGGTATCGAAAAACAGCTCGGTACCCAGTGTCTGGAACGGGTAATTGGTGGCCAGCCGTAAACTGTGGCCGATGCCATAATCGAAAAACAGGTTGGATCTTACCCGGAGCAGGTAGACCAGGTTGCCAAAACCCTTGTCGGGATAGGCCCAGGTAAAGTGATAATTGACCCCGATCTTCCACATCCGGGGGAAATCTACAGCGGAATAGCCCCTCGCAAAGGGAAAATTATTCGCAAACAGGTATTGCTGCAGGGTGTCACGGCTATGAAAAGCCGCCGTTACCACCAGGGAATGATCATTGCTGATACCCGGCAGAAACAGAGAGCCGGTGGCCAGGAATTGATAGGCGGAATAGTTATTAACGAGATTCCGGTACTGTAACACCAGGCTCTGGCCCAGATGCGGATAGATCTGCTGTGCCGTTTTCTGGATCTGCCCCGAATAAGCAATCCGGGTTTGCAGATAGGGGAAACTGCTGTCATTCAGTAATTTCCGGGCCAGTCCCGTCCAGTTAACCTTTTCCAGATGATAGGTGGCGGTGAGGGTAAGGTTTCTGTACTGTTTGCCACCCGTCAGGTTCAGTGGCAGCCGTAAACCGGCATAACCCACCAATTCATTCCAGTTCAGCACGGTATCTTTATTCAATGCCCCCGACCGCTGCCAGGTATTGCTTAGTCCAAAAACCGGCTGCAGAAAACTACCACCATAGGCCCCGTTATACCCCAGTTTGTGACTGCCTTCGTTCTCATTATAGGTATAGGCAATCTCTGATTGCAAGGTATTGAGCACATTTTCGCCATAGAGGGTCAGCGAATATTCCGGCTGCTCGTAAAATGGGCGGAAACTATGCAGGTTGAGTAAACGGGTGGATTTCGGGTATTTATTGACGGGAAATGTGCCGGCAGATAAGGAAGACAGCATCGTCCGATCCGAATCGGAGTAAAGTCCGGATAGGTACCGTTCAGTCAGCTCATCCCGCCATTCTACCCGCTCCCACCGCGGCCGGAACAGGCCCAGGCGATAACCCTCAGCCGTAAAAGCTGCACTTATCAGATTTCCATCGGCCCGCAAAACGCCCTGGTATAAGCCTGTTGCATAAGAAGCCAGGCGATAAGGGCCCCGCTTTTCTTTTCCATCTACAAAAGCCCATAGTTCATCACGGCCCTGGTAGGTGGTGGTGAACAAAACCGTATCCGACTGCACTGTGAGATAACCGATGAGGCGATTAGCCGGAGCCATCAATGTGTCCGGCCTGGATTTGCCTGATCCGTATTTCACTAACGACATCTCCCCTGCCTGGTTCCTTTCTGCTACATAAAAAAAACGGTCATCAGCACTGAAGCGGGGCGTTGAAAAAACGATGCCGGGTTGGGTAAACGAGTCCAGCAGATTACCCTCCGTATCCATGTGTACCAATTTTGAATTACCGGTCACATCCAGCTCAACAGCCAGTAAGCGTTTTCCATCGTTTGATTGGGCCGGCGAAAAATAACGGCTGCGACGAAGCAGGATCTCCTCTTTTCCTGTAAGCACATCCAACTCTCTGATAGATTGGAATTCGCGGTTACCATAGCGTGCATCCGGCTGGTAAGCCGCGTATACGATCTTGCCATTCCGGTAAGTAAAATACGTATCGGCAGAAATATCCTTTACAGCAATTCGTTTTTCTTTCCCATCTGCAGTCACTGTATAAAATGCCGGTATGGAACGGTTGCCTGTTTTGAGTACGATGACAGTACCATCAGCTGCTGACTGCGGATACTGGTAATTGGCCACTTCGTTCGGAACAGCTGGTGTAAGCCAGCTCACCTGGTCGCTGCCGGGTGTTTGCCATTGCTTCCGGTAGTACTGCAAAGCATTCTCTACAAATTGTGTGTAGGGAATTCCGGTATGTTTTTTCACTGCTCCCTGGAAGGGATAAAACAACGATCTGAACCGGGCCGCATCATCCGTGATTTTACGCCAGATATCGTCTCCGTATTGTTTTCTTCCATACGCTACCAGCAGATACCCCAGTTCGTAATGATTGGGAACATAATCGCGCAAAGAGCCATTGCGCAGCTTCATGAAGTCGTATTGCCTGTTAGCCAGCAAGAGCGATTGATAACTGCTCAGAAATAAAGGAAGACGCCCCCTTCCCTGCCCGGTATATCTTGTTTCATTAAAAACAGCATCTCCTTCAAAAAACCAATCCGGCACAGACAGTGCATTGGCGAGTGCCTGCCCCTGTTCACCCAACAGCCAGGTAGCCAATCGGGAAAGTCCTTTGTTGAAATTATTGTATTGCTGCACATGCCGGTATTCATGTACAGCCAGGTTATCCAGCCAGTTGGCGGCACCTAATGTAAACGCGTTTTGTGGTGCTGTGGTATAGAACTCACTGCGAAAGGGAGCCAACCCTACATAGGCATTGGAAAATACTGTCTGGTTCTGGAGAACGATATTTACTTTGCGGAAATCTGTTCCGAGATTACTTGCCTGCTGCCGCTGCAACCGGTGTACCACCTGTGTTATACGTTGTGCCTGCTGTTCCCACCCCTTCGGAAAGATCACGCGAACAGTATCCGTATTAACCTGCTGCCATTTTACAGCGGCAGGATTACCACCGAATGATTGTGCAGTTGCATGACTGCAGATAAAAAGGGCAACAAGGATATAACCAAGACACTTCATGATCCTCCATAGAATTTGATGAAAGTTACTTAAAGATGCTGTATAAAAAACCGTGCCTTAGTGCCCTGGTGTGGAATATATTTTTTCTCACAAAGACACGAAGGCACGGTATAAAATATTCAGATCTGCTTTTATGGCTTCAGGATCTCTCCTAACTTCTGCTGCAACTGTTCCCCATTCAGGTTTTTGGCAATGATCTTGCCCTGTGGATCGAGTAACAGGTTTTGCGGAATAGCCTGGATGCCGTATTGCTGGGCTACTTCATTCTGCCAGAATTTCAAATCAGATACATGTGACCAGGTTAGGTTATCATCGTGAATTGCTTTTAACCATTTGTCTTTGTCTGCGGGTCTGTCGAGACTGACACCGAGTATATGAAACCCTTTCTCTCTGTATGCCTGATAGGCTTTCACGATATTCGGATTTTCTCTTCTGCAGGGACCGCACCAGCTGGCCCAGAAATCAACCAGCAAATATTTACCTCTAAAAGAAGACAACTTAACCGGTATTCCCAGCGTATCGTTCTGTGTAAAGTCCATGGCTTCTCTGCCCACACTTGTTTTTTTAGCTATCGCGATCTGCTCGTTCAGTAATTTGGCAGCCGGTGCATTTCTGGCTGTAGCGGGAAGTTGATTGAACAGGGGTTCTACCTCGTCTACCTGAATATCCCATCCCGCAAACTGCGAGATCGCATATACCGCAACCGGTGACTGCAGGTGATTGGTAACAAAGTCGCGGTACACGAGTTTGCTTTCTTTATCCAGTGCATCCATTTTATCTTCTGCTGCTTTACGGGCAGGTTCATCTTTGGCGGCAGCCGCTTTGCTGTATTCGGCACTCAGTGCCCGCATCCGCGTATTGAACGGTTTCAGTGCTTCTGTTAATTCTGCATAATCGTCGTTGGCTTTGGAACCCGTCACTTTCACATTACTGAAAGAATCAACAGAAATAACGTCAATTTTATCCGCACTCAGAAACAGAGAAATAAAATCCCTTGTTCCCGCAAATTTAACGGGCTTCCCTTCCGCATCAGGCGCATACCTGACCCGAAGGGATGCTGCTGTGGGTTCGGCCAGTTTGCCGGAGAAAGTATATACTCCCTCTGATGGCACTACACTATCCGTAATATTCTTATCACCTGCCCTGTAAGAAAGAAATACTTTCTGCACCGGCAGGGAGATATTGGTAAACCTTCCTTTTACGCTGAACGGTTTTTCTGTCTGGGCAGCACCCGAAATAGCTACACCGATTAATACAAAAAAGAGACTCCTTCTAAGCATACTGATTCATTTTTAATTATTATCCTACAAATTTAATAGACTTTTCAATATCCCTGTCAAATATTCCCCAATATAAAAAACCCGCCGGAAGCGGGTTTTAAAAAAGTATCAACGGTATGGTTACATCGGTTCGTCGGTAAGATGGATCTTGGTCATATCCAGGTATTGGTTCTGCAACTGGTGCACATAGTGTACATCCGGGTGATGCCTGCGGTCTTCGCGGTACCACATTTCGATACTGCTGAAATCTCCTGCTTTGGGACTCACGATCCGGAATGAGCCTTTTCCGTACTTTACAGATCCATCCTCATTTTCCTGCTTGTGAAAGCCCAGTTTCAGTAAGGCTTCGTCAGTCAGTTCAATCGGATGCAGGTGGTCGGTCTCAAACCAGAACTCCTGCACATCGGTTTGTACACAAACCTGTTTTTCGTCTCCGTTTAACCGGACAACTTCTCCATCCCACATTTTTCCTTCATATTCTGCCTTCAGATAGTCGCCGATTCTGATGTCGCTGAATTTAATCATATGGCAATGTTTTTAGAAGCAGAAGATAAGATTTATTTGGAGAAGAAACAAGTTCTATTCTTCTCCTCTACTCGGCCCAGCTCATGGTATACCCCGGGTTCTCGATTTCCAGTGCTTCGATGGTCAGCTGCAGTGGATGAAAAGTATCTACCATTACTGCCAGTTCCTGCGTATCTTTTTTACCGATGCTTTTTTCTACGGCTCCGGGATGTGGCCCATGCGGGATACCGGCCGGATGCAGGGTAATCATACCGCGGGTAACATGTTTCCGGCTCATGAAATCGCCGGCCACATAATACAGTACCTCATCACTATCAATATTGCTGTGGTTATATGGCGCGGGAATAGCATCGGGATGATAATCATAAAGCCTTGGACAAAAACTGCAGACCACGAAATTATTGGCTTCAAAAGTCTGGTGCACCGGTGGCGGCTGGTGCACGCGGCCGGTGATGGGTTCAAAATCGTGAATGCTGAAGGCATAGGGATAACAACAGCCATCCCAGCCTACCACATCAAAAGGATGATGGGCATAATGCAATCCATACAGGATCCCTTTCTTTTTGGTTTTGATCAGAAAATCACCTTCAGCATCTATGGTCTGCAGGTTTTGCGGGGTACGGATATCACGCTCGCAGAATGGGGCATGTTCCAGTAACTGGCCGTATTTGCTTACGTAGCGTTTGGGATAACGGATGGGACTGAAACTTTCTACAATGAATAAACGGTTGCTGGCATCTGCAAAATGGATCTGGTAAATAGTGCCGCGTGGAATCACGAGATAATCTCCATAGCCAAAACGCAGTTCCCCGTACTGGGTAATTAATTTGCCCGATCCTTCGTGCACAAAAATCATTTCATCAGCATCCGCATTTTTGTAGAAATACTCTTTCATGCTTTCCTGCGGGGCAGCCAGTACAATATGGCAATCGTTATTCACCAGCACTGCTTTGCGGCTTTGTAAAAAATCTTTTACGGGTTTGATCTGGAATCCTTCGAAACTGCGGTGCTTCAGCATTTTCTCTTCCGCTATCCGGGGCATCAGGTTCACCGGTTCATCTGTATGAATGATCTGTGTGGGAGGCCAGGTATGATAGAGCAGTGAATAATCATTGCTGAATCCTTCAGTAGAGAATAACTGCTCCGAATACAAAGTTCCGTCAGGTTTTCGGAACTGGGTATGACGTTTGTGCGGAATGGTTCCGAGGGTATGGTAATGAGGCATGAGGTATCGGTAATTAGTAATTAAAAATTAACAATTAGAAATAGAAACAGGAAACTATTGAGAACAGTGCTTATTTCGATAATTGGAGGGAGAGCATGAGGAAATAGTATTTCCAGATGCGTTTATCGATCCAGTAGGTAAAGTTGCGGTGGTAGGGCATAACAGTGGTATGTGTTAAAGCTACAAAACTTCCGGGAGTTTTCTATAGATACTAATAACCGTGCCCTTGTGCCTTGGTGTGAAAAAATAACCATACCAAGGCACAAGGGCACGGTAATTTTTTGTGCTAGCGGGCCACGACTATTTTGTACTTTGTTCCCTTGATCTTTTCGTTCTGCACCAGTGGGAGTAAGGTTTTTACTTTGTGCTTTTTCACGGCTACAAATGCATTGCGGTCTTTGACGATGATCAGGCCGATCTCGTCTTTTTCCAGTCTGCCTTTCTGGGTCATAAAGCCCACAATATCCACCTTGTTCAACTTATCTTTTTTTCCGCCATTGATATAGATGGTTACCCATTCTGCCGGTTTCGGCAAGACACTTTGCTGCGGCACGGGCAGCTCTTCCGGTTTTTGCCGGATATAATAAGGCATAGGTTCATCCCTATGCATCAGTAAATAAGCGGTACCGGTAGCATCCATCCGGGCGGTACGGCCATTGCGGTGTGTAAATTCTGATTCGGTAGCGGGCAGGTGGTAATGGATCACGTGTTTGATCTCGGGTATGTCCAGTCCACGGGCGGCCAGATCCGTTGCCACCAGAAATCGTACACTACCGTTGCGGAACTGGATCAATGTCTGCTCCCGCTGCATCTGTTCCATGCCTCCATGAAAAGAAGCACATTCAATGCCTTTCTCTTTCAGGAGAGAAGCCGTACGCTCCACCGCATCGCGGTGGTTGCAGAAAATCAGGGCCGGTTCGGAAGAGATAAAAGACAGTAATTGTACCAGCCGGTCTACCTTATCTTTTTCTTCGGAGATGACCAGCTTCAGTGCCAGTGACGAAGTTTCCGGTTGTGCGGAGATATAATCCAATACGGTCAGGTCTTCTGCTACCGCTGCAAAAGCGGGAATGGCCACAGCGGCTGTAGCAGATACCAGTATTTTTTTGTCGATTTTGGGCAGAGAGGAAAAGATATAAGACATTTCTTCTTCAAAACCCAGTGCCAGTGATTTATCAAATTCATCCAGCACCAGTATCGTCAGAGCCTCACGCGAGAAGGTTGCACGTTTAATATGATCGGCAATACGTCCGGGTGTTCCGATCAGTAAAGCCGGTGGTTCGGCCAGGTTCTGGATCTCGGTAGGCATATCGTGTCCGCCATAACAGCAGCTGACTTTATAACCTGTACCCATTTTCTTCCACACCTGTTCGATCTGAATAGCCAGTTCGCGCGAGGGCGTAAGCACCAGGCATTGCACCCGTTTTTCTTCCGGTTTCAGTTGTTGCATTACAGGCAACAGAAAAGCCAGTGTTTTACCTGAACCGGTGGCAGAGAGCAATAACACTTCTTTTTGAGAAAGGATGGCGGCCATTGCCGATTCCTGCATGGGATTAAGGGAGGAAATGCCCAGACGGCTAATCACTTCTGCGATGGTTTCTGTTGAGTGCATCTGCAAAAGTAATGCCTCTGCGGCAAAATCCCCGTGCAGGACAGGAATACACCGAAAAGCCTTTATGCCCGATCATTCAATATCCAGGTCATACTGATCCAGAAAACCGACAAGTCCGGCGCTGGAAACCTTTGTTTTTTTGAGGGTATTTCGGGCCGGATCAATAGAATAATGAAAGCTGGTTCTGAGATCTGTTTTTTCGAGGAGGGTTTGTTGAAAAATGGCCCTTACGAGATCGCAATGTTCAAATACCGAAGCACTCAGATCCGTTTCTGTAAAATCAGCTTCTTTCAGGCTGCAGTAACTGAAAAGGGTTTTCTTCATCTTCAGTTGAAAGAAAGAAGAGAAATCAAGCTGACAATGGTCAAAGTTGACAGCGAAAAGAACCGAATCGCAGTCTTCAAAATGCAACCCCATCAATTTACACTCCTTGAACTGCGCTCCATTCAGCGAAGTTTTCTGTAGTTTGGCCATAGCCAGGTTACAGCCTGTGAAACTGCATTCGGTAAAATGGTACCCAGACAAATCTGCATACGACAGATCACAATCCACAAAACGGCAATACTCATAATCTCCCTGCTGCAAAGGCTTCTCTGCAAAAATGATCTTGTCAAACAGTTTATCTTCTATATAAGGTCTTTCCATTTATACAGGTTTATCAGTTCAGTGCATTGATTAACCGGTTTACTTCTTCCGGGGTATTAAATGCGTGTAATACAATCCGCAATCTTTCTTTGCCCCTGGGTACCGTAGGATATAAAATGGCCCGCACATCCAACTGCTGTTCCTGTAAACCAGTTGCCACTTCTTTCACTGCTTCATTTCCCGGGATCACCACTACCTGGATGGGAGTATCGGAAGGCAATTTCTCAAAGCGTAACGTGGCCGATTGAAAATGCCGGATCAGGTGCTGTAAATGTTCCCTTTCAGCCAGCATAGCCGGAAAGGTTTCATAAGTTTCTTTGATCAGCGACACACTATGTTCGGGCAAAGAAGTGGAATAGACCAGACTTCTTGCAAAGTTGACAAGATGATCGCGCAAAGCAGTTGATCCCAATACCACAGCCCCATGACAACCACAGGCTTTACCGAATGTGTGTACCCGGGCAAATACCGCTTCCTGTAGATGCCATTGCTGCACCAACCCTTCTCCCCTGCTGCCAATTACGCCGGTAGCGTGCGCTTCGTCTATGATCAGATGGGCCTTGTATGTACGGCTGATGGTTACGAGTTCCTGCAAGGGACAGCAATCACCATCCATACTGAAAACAGATTCGGTTACGATGAAGATGGTACCTGTGGCATGTTCCAGTTTCTTACGCAGATCATCCATATCATTGTGCGCAAAGGAAAATGCCGTGGCAAAAGATAAGCGGATGCCATCGCGGATAGAAGCATGCGATAACTGGTCGTACAGAATCGTATCCCCTTTCTGCGGTACGGAAGATAGCAGGCCGAGATTGGCATCGTAACCCGAATTAAATAATAATGCCGCTGCTGCCTGGTGAAAAGTTGCCAGCAATTGTTCTGTTTCTTCGATCAACGGATAATTGCCCGACAACAGTCGTGACCCGGTAGATCCCGAACGCAGGTGAAGCTGTTTCCTGTTCAGCAACCCATTTCTCACGATCCCGAGGTAATCATTCGAACAGAAATCGACCTTCCCCTCCGGCAAACGCAGTTGCCGGAAAGCCTGGTTTTCTCTCCGCTCATTCAGTTTCTTCTGTAGAAAATCATCCGGGTACATATGTCAAAACTAAAGGATTGTAGCAGATATTTGTATAGTGAATGGGCAATGGTGAATGGTGAAAGCAATTCCCTTACAAAAAACATTCACTCATCCACTCATTCACTCATTCTATCATTCTATCATTCTATCATGGACCTCTCTCAACATACCAAAAACATCTTAGGCTTACAACTCCCCACCGATCCCCGCTGGGTAGACCTGGCCAATATTTCGCTGGAAGCCATCCTCACCGATCATGCTTACTGTGAGCAGAAAGCAGCCACTACCTGTATTACGCTGATACAACGGTATTCAGATAAGGAGAAACTGGTGGCAGAACTGGCACCCATCGTAACGGAAGAATGGGGGCATTTCAGGCTGGTGCTGAACGAACTCAAAAAAAGAGGGCTCTCGCTGGGTAAACAAAGAAAGGATGAGTATGTGAACAAACTAATTGAATTCCAGCAAAAAGGTGGCCGTCCCGAAGAACGTTTACTGGATCATTTACTGACCATGGCCCTGATCGAAGCCCGCAGCTGTGAGCGTTTTAAAAGATTGAGCGAAGGGCTGCCGGATGCATACATGCGTAAGTTCTACCGACGTTTCATGGAAAGTGAAGCCGGGCACTATACCCTGTTCATAGAACTGGCAGAGACTTACCTGGATAAAAAACTGGTCAGAAAAAGATGGAAGGAATGGCTGGTATATGAAACAGGGATTATGAAAGATCTGGAAATCAGGGGGGACCGGATACATTAATCCGCAGAACCCGTGAAATAAGCCAATTCCCTGGTAAAATCAAGGAATGGATATTTTTCCTGCAATAATTGTGCTTTGCGGGCACTGGTTGCCAGAAACTGCTGGTGCTGTTCTGTAGCAGGGTTAAACGGTTTGTGTTGAAAAGCCAGGTTCAGTTCCGAGATCTCTTTCATCAACTGAATAGTGTCTTCGTTCATACAGGCATCTGTAAATTTTTCCCATACATATTGTGTAGCATGGTAATTGGGATGCACCAGGTCTTCTGCATAAAACCGGTAATCACGCAGGTCATCAATCACCAGTTCGTAGGCAGGGAAATAATAAAGCTGTTCAACATCTTCCACCAGTTCATGTACCGCCTGTATCAGTACCGCTTTGCTGCGGTTATTCTCTACCACCCCTTCGCGCAAATGTCTTACAGGACTGATAGTAAAGATGATCTGTAGTTGTGGATTAAAAGCAAGCAACCTGCTAATCATATTACCCAACAATTCTTTGGCTTCCGCAGCGGTCATCAATTTTTTCTGGAACCAGCTGGCCGGTGCTTTATGGTTATTGGCCGCTACTGAACCGGGTATTGCATTAGTAGCTGTTTCTGTGAGCGTATATAACCAGGCTGAACCCAGCGTAATCATCAGGTGATCTGTCTGTTTCAGATATTGGTGGGCCTCCGTGATGGCTGTATTGATCTTTTGCAGACAGTCAGCAGCTGTAATACCCGAAAACCGGCTATGGTGTTTCCAGCTATGCCAGGTTTCATTGTGTAAAAAAATATCAGCTTCTGTAAAAACGGGTTGGGTTAGATAGCTGTCGATTGCCTCGGCTACACTTACCGGATTAAACAAAATGCCGTTGGGATTTTCCAGTGTCGCGAATTTATGCCTTCGGAGTTTCTCGCCGATATTCTCTGTGAAACAGGAACCCATCAGCATCAGCTTCTGCGGATGTTGTATGCGTTTGGGTGCCCTTTTGATATCAAATTCGAAATGAAATTTCATGTCAGTGTAAAAATATTTCAGCAGCGATCTGCAGGCTTTCGGCCAACGCTTCTTTGTTTAATCCGGGCAGCAGTCCTTTTTTCTCAAAATAATCAATCATCAATACAGAATCCATATTTCCCACCAGTTCATCCTGCGCCATGGGGCAGCCACCAATACCTTTCAGGGCACCATCAAACCGTAAACAACCTGCCTGTAAAGCAGCATCTGCCTTGGCCTGCCAGTTAGTGGCACTCGAATGCAGGTGAACCCCGAACTGTATAGCCGGATAACGCGGGATCAATGTTTGCAGGGCAAACTGTACCTGTTCCGGTGAAGCCAGTCCTACCGTATCGGCCAGCGAAAGAACAGGGATGCCCAGTTGCGCCATCTGTTCTGCCCAGTGCAACAGGATTTCTTCATTATATACATCACCGTAAGGATTTCCAAATCCCATACTCAGGTACACGACCAGTTCTTTGTGGTTTTTGATACAGAGTTCCTGAATAACTTCTACCCTTTGTACACTTTCTTCCATCGTGCTGTTGGTATTGCGTAATTGGAAAGTGGGCGATAATGAAAAAGGAAAGCCGAGATATTGGATCTCATCATACACAACCGCTTCTTCTGCACCGCGGAGGTTAGCCACAATAGCGAGCAATTTTGAAACAGAACCCGCCAACTGTAAACCAACGATCACTTCTTTGGTATCAGCCATCTGCGGAATGGCTTTGGGCGAAACAAAACTGCCGAAATCCAATGTATGAAAACCTACCCGCAGCAGGGCGTTCAGGTATCGGATTTTATCGGTGCTGGGAATAAAACGGGACCAGCCCTGCATAGCGTCTCGCGGACATTCTACGAGGGTGAGTGGTGAGTGGTGAGTAGTGAGTGTTGTTCCCATATTGATTGCCCAATAAACGATTTAACCAGTAAACCGATAAACCAACAGGCTATTTGCCCATTCTTTGTTTCATGGCTTCATACAAAATGATACCGGTGGCTACAGACACATTAAATGAATCGAAGCTGGCAGCCATGGGGATCTTGAAAAAATGATCCGCCGCTTTCGCGAGATAAGGTTGAACGCCTTTTCCTTCATCACCCATAATAATACAGCAGGGATCAGTGAAGGGAAGTTCGAACACATTCTGCTCTGCTCTCATTTCGCTGGTAAATATTTTGATACCGTTCAGGTGCATAGTGTCTACCGCTTTCAATAAACTATTCACCCGGCAGATATGGATCTGCTCCAGTGCACCGGCACTGCTTTTCATCGCTTCTTCATTTAATGCACCTACACCTTTATCCGGGATGATGATTGCCTGGGCACCACAACAAACGGCACTGCGGGCAATGGCACCGATATTACGCACATCGGTTACCCCATCCAGCATCAGGAATAAAGGAAGATCACCGTTGGATACTACATGATCGATCACCTGCTGCAGATCCATATATTGAACCCTTGCCACAAAGGCGAGAATGCCCTGGTGATTGGCTTTGGTCATACCATTCAGCTTCTCGATGGGTACCAGTTGTATGGGCACATTCTGGTCGCGTGCCATTTTACGGATGGTGTTGATCACGTCTCCGGTGGCATTCTTCTGCAGTAAGATCTTATCAATTGCCTTACCGGTTTGCAGGGCTTCTACCAACGGTTGGCGACCAATAATCAGGGAGCTTTGTTTAACAGGCATCTGCAAATGTATTATTTCCTCCGACCTTCTGCCAAAAGGAGTTTAGTGGCTTTCGTTTTTCCGTAACATACGGGGAAGAGAAAGAAAAAGATAGACAATGATCAGTCCCGCCAAAATGAATTTTACAACCGCACAATAAAAAGTAAGCTGCAGCGAAATGGCATCATAGCTGCCCGAAATGGTTTTCAGCATCACCAGGTTTTCGGCGATATCCAGTACGCCGGCTACATAGGCTGCCCTTGCCAGGAAAAGACCGGTTTTTGAAAGCCAGCGAATGTTTCCCCATTTGCCCGCTGTTACTTCTGCCGCCAGTGAAAGGAATACCACATAGGTTACTATAAAAATAAAATCCAGCCAGATATTCATCTTTACTGTGGATAGATCCCAGCCGGATAAAGCGGTCTGCAATAATTCCGGGGTACGGGCAAATTCAAGGTCGAGGATCCCACGTTTGGCGGTGGGTGTTTTGAGGCTACTACCCTGCCATTGCATAATTACTATCATGACCATGCAACTGATCGCAGCAATCGATAGGTTCTTTTTCATGGGTGCTGTTTTTACTGGCCGGCAAAACCAGTATCCAAATATACTAACAAAAAACCCCTGCCGGTTAGGCAAGGGTTTCCGTGTATCATGTATGGGATCTTATTTAACCCCGAAAGCTTTCTTTACTTTGGCAACATAGTCCAGTTTCTCCCAGGTAAACAGCTCCACTTTCACTTTTTTCACTTTACCGTTAGGCAGGGTGAATTCTTTGGTTACCACTTCATTCTTACGACCCATGTGGCCATAAGCAGCAGTTTCGCTGTACATAGGGGTACGTAATTTCAGACGCTGCTCGATAAAGTAAGGACGCATATCAAAAATGCTTTCCACGATCTTGCCGATCTGACCATCGGTTAACTGCACTTTTGCAGTTCCGTAGGTATTTACGTTGATAGAAGTAGGCTGGGCAACACCGATCGCATAAGAAACCTGTACCAGTACTTCATCAGCGATACCAGCAGCTACCAGGTTCTTGGCAATATGACGGGTTGCATAGGCTGCAGAACGGTCTACTTTGCTGGGATCTTTTCCGCTGAAAGCACCACCGCCGTGTGCACCTTTACCACCATAGGTATCTACGATGATCTTACGGCCGGTTAAACCTGTATCTCCGTGCGGACCACCGATCACGAACTTACCGGTTGGGTTGATATGATACTTGATCTTATCGTTGAACAGCTTGGCGTACTTCTTATACTTCGACTTAACCCTTGGGATCAGGATATTGATGATATCTTCTTTGATCTTGGCCAGCATTTTTCCTTCTGTATCAAAATCATCGTGCTGGGTAGATACCACGATCGCATCAATACGAACGGGGCGGTTATTATCGTCATACTCCAATGTAACCTGACTTTTTGCATCAGGACGGAGGTATTTAATTTGTTTGTTCTCTCTTCTCAGCGCAGCCAGCTCGATCAGGATCTTATGAGCCAGATCCAATGCCAGTGGCATATAATCATCTGTTTCATTGGAAGCATAACCAAACATCATACCCTGGTCACCAGCACCCTGCTCTTCTTTCTTTTTACGGTCAACACCCTGGTTAATATCTGCAGACTGCTCATGAATAGCAGAGAGGATACCACAACTGTTTGCCTCGAACATGTATTCACTCTTAGTATAGCCGATCTTACGGATCACACCACGAGCAATTTCCTGCACATCGAGGTAAGCTTTTGATTTTACTTCGCCGGCTAATACTACCTGACCGGTAGTAACCAATGTTTCACAAGCCACTTTAGACTGAGCGTCAAAGGCAAGAAAGTTATCAATCAGTGCGTCTGAAATCTGGTCGGCTACTTTGTCCGGATGTCCTTCAGAAACGCTCTCAGAGGTAAACAGATAAGGCATATAAAGTTTATTTTAATGGGTGCAAATATATATTATTGAGTAATACCCTACTAAATCCGTGAGAAAATAATCCGCAAACGCATCCTGAAACGGGTATGGGTACCGCCGCCGAGTCTTATCCTTCCATCTCCTGCATCATTTCCAACCGAGGGATTGAGGTAGTACAATTGGGAAGAAGTATTACCCGGGTAAGGGGGTGTATAATACAACGAATCATTACTGGGCGCTGATAAACGCAGGGTAAAAGAAGTATCCTTACGGGTTACAATACCCTGAACATAACGGCTTACATCGAATGTATAGGAAGCCACATTATCATAACCCTGAATGGATTTAGAAACAAGGTACCCGCCAAAGGCTGAAATATTGGGTCCGTTAGAGCCGATGGTATAATCGTTGGGGATATTTCTTTTGGCTTTCATGGCAGAATCATACCTGCTTAAAAGGAGGTAACGGGGTGGCAGCATCTGTTTTTCGAGCGTAGCCAGGTTATTATCATCCGGTACCTGTTCTGTTATCAGTTCTGCCCGATGAACAATGCGGTTAGAAAGTCCCTGTAAGCCAGGAATTCTGAGTCTTACAAAAGTGCCGGGTGACGATTGTACGTACACCAGCGAATCCGATTTGGAGCTTGTGGTCAGGTAACGGGCAGCTTCACTGCCGGTTCTATCACGCACCACCACATTGGCACTGCCATCGCTGATGGTATTGAATTTAAAATACAGTACAGACGTATCTCTCTGGGTAGCACCTGTTGAGCTGGAACTGTAATACAAGGCGAATTTGGTATTGGTATCTGCCAGACTGATCTTCAGCAGGGCATTGGCGCCGGCGGTATTGGCCGTGAGCGCAAATCCCGCAAAATAAGTACGGAAAATAGAATCAGACCGGTAAGCGTTGGTAGAATCGTAGGTTTTGATAAATCGGGTAGCAAAAGCTTTGCTCAAAGGAAAACGGATCTGGTTCTTTGCGTTTTCATAGCGGTTATTCACAGAGTCGCCAAGTCTTCTGATATCAACGGTTTGCGAAGTAAGCGACTGTCCCAGGTTTACATTTACAGTGGAAGGATAGTTCACCGGGTAAGTGCGGTACTGATCCAGGGGTGTATTATTGTCTATTTCAAAGAGATTCAGACGCAAAGGCAGTGTAGAATCACCATAAAATCCTTTATAGCTCAGAATCAGCACGGCAGAATCTACCACCACACTGTCTTTGTTTCCGGGAACAAAGTAGGGATAGGCATTGGGCTTCAGCTCAAAGTAAAGGGAAGCCCTGGTTTTGCCAAAAAGCGGATCATTACTGATGGAACCCAATAAATGATTATCACTTTTATAGATCCGGGCGGTATCCATATCCTCGTAAGAATCTGTCAGTACTTCCAGGATGGTATCTTTTGTAATCACACCATCAATAGCCGGTATCAGACCGGCGCCAACATCTGTAGAAGAAATACGCGTGCAGCCTGTCAGAAAAATGATCAAAACAACACCGGAAATGAATATTCTACGCAGCGTAAAAAATGAATGCATGAGTTAGTGATTACTTGCCCGCAAGGTCGTTGTACAATTCTAAATACTCTGTTAAATCAGAATCCCATCCTTTGAAAGGAACTACCTTCTTTCCTTTCACTTTGGCGAAATCCTCAACGAGTTTCTTTTCTATTTTATCGGCACCAAAAGTGATGGCATCAGCAAAACTGGCCCCACCCCGGAACATGGCCGTATTATTCCCTTCTTTAAAAGCTTCCAGGTCCTTATCCTTTATATTGCTGTTGATAATGGCTTTCTGCACAAAATCAGCACCCAGTTTCTCTTTGAAAGTATTCTGGCCAATGGTAAAGATCACTTTGCTGTTCCCAAATACCGGTTCCTTTTTATAGGCCGTTTTGATATAGGCAGGGATCAGCCCGGTCATCCAGCCACTGCAATGGATCAGGTCCGGCGGCCATCCAAACTTTTTCACGGTTTCAAGGGCGCCTTTGCAGAAGAAAACGGTACGAAGGATATTGTCATCAAACCAGGTCTCTTCATCATCGTGAAAAATCTGCTTCCGCTTGAAAAAGTCTTCATTCTCCAGAAAATATACCTGTAAACGGGCATTGGGTAAAGAAGCTACTTTGATCTGTAATGGGTAATCGTCATTATCTACCGATACATTAATCCCGGAAAGCCTCACCACTTCATGCAGGCGGTGTCTCCTCTCATTGATCACCCCAAAGCGTGGCATAATGCACCTCACTTCCAAACCACTGTCATTGCTTTTGATAGCCAGCTTATTGATCACCTCCGCAAACTCAGTGAGTTCGAGGTAAGGCGACATTTCAGTAGCAATGAATAAAATTCTTTTCTTTGTTGACATTAGTATGCGAATTTTAGCACGATGCTGGAAAAAACAGTTGGCAAAGGTACATAAAATGCACCGAAAACCAACGCAAATCCGGCTTTTGCCCAAACTCAGCCCAAATGATCCTGTTAAAAACGGCCACCGACCTCTCCCTTTTTCTATCTGCCAAAAAAGCCCAGGGCCTGCAAACAGGCTTTGTTCCAACCATGGGGGCATTACATGAGGGACACCTGCGCCTGGTAAAACATAGTAAAAAAAACGACAATGTAACAATTGCCAGTATTTTTGTAAACCCTACCCAGTTCAACGACCCCCAGGACTTTACCCGCTACCCGGTAACCCTTGAAAAAGATATCTATCTGCTCGAAAAAACGGGTTGTGATCTCCTGTTCCTGCCATCAGTACCGGAGATCTACCCTTCGGGGATGCAACTAAACCAGCCCTATGATCTGGGTTACCTGGAAACCCTGCTCGAAGGAAAATACCGCCCGGGGCATTTTCAAGGAGTATGCCAGGTAGTTCACCGGTTACTGGAACTGGTACAACCCACCCACCTGTACCTGGGACAAAAAGATTACCAGCAATGTATGGTGATCCGTCAACTGATTCATTTAACGGCTTTACCGGTTCAACTGGAGATCGTACCTACGAAACGGGAGTCTTCCGGACTGGCCATGAGCAGCCGTAACCTGCGTTTATCAGAAAAGGAAAAAGAAACAGCAGCTGTTATTTATCAGCGCCTGTTAATGATTCAGGCCGGACTCAGGCCAGGCAGTCTTGACAGTTTGGTTACTGAGGCCACAACCGCCATACTGGCCGCGGGCTTTGATAAGATCGACTATGTTTCGATTGCTGATGCAGCTTCGCTACGGCCTGTAACAACGTGGGACGGCCAGCGCAAACTGGTGGCACTGGTGGCAGCATTCATTGGCGGAGTTAGATTGATCGATAATCTGACACTTAATTAATCAGATCGCTACTTCTGGCTGCCTCCCAACCGGGAAACAGGATTTATTAAAATTGCTTGCTTAACTTGCCGCTGAATCTTCCGCTATGAAAAAACGATTGTTATTTGTGCTGCAATACCTGTTATTTCTGGGACTGGGAGTTTTTCTGGTATGGTGGAGTCTGCACCAGATACCGGATGATAAATGGGGAGAGTTCAAACGATCGCTCGAGACGGCCAATTACTGGTTGATGTTGCCGGTGTTCCTGATTCTTTCCTGCAGCCACCTGCTCCGCGCCCTCCGCTGGCGGATCCTGATGTTGCCGATGGGTTATAAACCCTCTCTCGCCAATACCTTTTTTGCTGTGATGATCGGCTACCTCGCCAACCTGGCCGTTCCAAGGCTGGGCGAAGTATTAAAATGCACCATCCTCGCCAAATATGAAAAAGTACCCGCCGAAAAACTGGTAGGAACCATTGTGGCCGAAAGAGCAGTGGATGTGATCAGCCTCGGAATGGTTTTTCTGCTGGCACTGATCAGTCAGTATGATGTAGTTGGCGAATTTGCCCATCAGCTCTTTGTGCAGGTATTTGAGACCCGGAGCGGATCGGTTTCCTTTGTGAAACTCGGGATCGTACTGGCCGTGCTGGCTGCCATTGCCTTTGCAGTAAAACACTGGTTCAATCAATTCTCCCACCTGAAGATTGTAATACTGACCAAAAAAGTATTAAAGGGCATCTGGGAGGGATTGAACAGTATACGTTACCTCGAGCAAAAAAGGAATTTCATCTTATACAGCATAGCCATCTGGACATTATACATTGTTGGCACCTGGGTGGGATATCTTGCTACACAGGGCACCACTGGGCTTGGGTTCGGAGCCGCCATTTCCGGTCTCGCTTTTGCCAGTATCGGTATGATCATTACACCAGGTGGCATTGGCGCCTACGCTTTCTTTCTGGCCAAAGTGCTGGAGAAAAATGAGATCCCTTTCGAAATCGGTTTTGCCAACGGTACCCTGCAATGGTTTGCCCAGTTTGCGATCGTGGTACTGGTAGGTTCCATCTGTCTGGTACTGCTGCCTTATTACAACAAAAAGAAACCGCATGAAAGCCGTTAACGCCATAGAAAAAAAAATTTATACTTTACCCCATTTGCTGGCACAGCTAGCCAGCTGGCGGGTAACGGATAAAACCGTTGCTTTTACCAATGGTTGTTTTGATATCCTGCACGAAGGACATATCGCCTCCCTATCGCAGGCCGCTGCTGAAGCGGATTTTCTGGTGGTGGGCGTTAACAGCGACAGCAGTACCAAAAGACTCAAGGGCCCCGACAGACCGGTTAACAACGAACATAGCCGTGCATTATTACTGGCCAGTCTGGCTATTGTAGATGCGGTGGTTATTTTTGAAGAAGACACCCCCCTGCAACTGATTACTGCCGTGCAACCCGATGTATTGGTAAAAGGTGGAGATTATACCATTGAACAGATTGTAGGATCCAAAGAAGTGTTGGCCAACGGAGGCCGGGTTGTTATCAACCCAATTGTGGAGGGATTTTCTACTACCGGTATTATCCGGCAGATCAAAGCATCTTTTTCATAGTATCCGGCATTCTGCTGTATCTGATAAACTTAACATTCCTGAAAAACGGTGTTTCTTATATTTGACAGGAGGGAAAACAAATACCAATTACATCATCCATCTTTCCAAATTTCTCTCCCAGCGCATGGCAAAAAAATTACTTATTCAGAGAGATATCAGTTGGCTCAGTTTTAATGCAAGGGTGTTACAGGAAGCCAATGATCCGGGTGTTCCTTTAAAAGAGCGGATCCGTTTTTTGGGTATTTTTTCCAACAATATGGATGAGTTCTTCCGTGTTCGTGTAGCCACCCTGAAACGGATGCTGGAATTCAGCGAGAAACGCAGGAAGCTGAACATGCACATGGAGGAAGCCCCCCAGCAGATCCTTGACCAGATCCAGACCATTGTATTGCAGCAGCAGAACGAGTTTAACCGGATCTGGGCCGGTATTCAGAAAGAATTGAAGAAAGCCAATATCCAGCTCGTAACAGAAAAAAAACTGACCCGCGAGCAGCAGTCTTTCGTGAAAAAATTCTTTGAAGAAGAAGTCCGCTCCAATATCATCCCGCTGATGATTGAGAGCCTGCCGCAACTCCCCTACCTGCGTGATAAAAGTATTTACCTCGGCGTAGTAATGCGGAAAAAGAATTCTGCCTATCAGCAGAAATATGCCCTCATCGAAGTACCGGCCAGGGCCATCGGCCGTTTTATACTGCTACCGTCCAAATCGTCAGAAAAAAATATTATTCTGCTGGAAGATGTGGTACGCTATAACCTGCCGGTGATCTTCTCTTATTTTGGGTATGATCATTTTGAATCGCATGTGTTCAAGGTTACCAAAGACGCCGAGATCGATCTCGACAATGATGTTAGTACCAGTTTTGTAGAGAAAATAGAAAAGGGTTTAAAGAACCGCCGCAAAGGCAAGCCCGTCCGTTTTGTGTACGATAAAGAAATGGATGCCGGGTTACTCGAATACCTGATACGCAGGCTGAGCCTGAACCGGAAAAGCAATATCATTCCCGGAGGCCGTATTCACAATTTCCGGCACTTCATGGATTTTCCGGATGTGTTCAACACCAAAAGCACCCGCCGTTCTGCCTTTACCCATCCGGCCCTGCAGAGTTCGATGCGGGTAACCGATGTAATTATCAAAAAAGATGTGATGCTGCATTTTCCCTATCATTCTTTTAATGCGGTGATAGACCTGCTGCGCGAAGCAGCCATGGATCCGGATGTGAACTCGATCAAACTAACGGCCTACCGCCTGGCATCCAATTCAAAAGTGATCAATGCGCTGATCAATGCCGCCCGTAATGGTAAGGAAGTGGTGGTGATGCTGGAACTGAAAGCCCGCTTTGATGAGGAAGCCAACCTGGAATGGAAAAAAGTACTGGAAGAAGAAGGGGTTACCGTATTACTGGGCGTCCCCAAAATGAAGATCCATGCCAAACTCTGTATCATTAAAAAAAGAAAAGGCAACAAAACGATCCAGTATGGTTTTGTAAGTACCGGTAACCTGAATGAAAAAACAGCCACTGTGTATGGAGATCATTGCCTGCTAACCGCCAACCGCAATGTGATGGCCGATATCAACCGCATTTTTCATTACCTCGAAAACTGGAAAACAGGGATCCAGCATCTGCGCATGTGTAAAACCCTGCTGGTTTGTCCAACCAATATGCGGCAGTCGCTGATGACCCTGATAGACCGCGAAATCAAAAATGCCAAAGCCGGTAAGGAAGCCGGTATCATTCTCAAAGTAAATTCTTTGAGTGATGCCACCCTGATTGCCAAACTGGGCGAAGCCGCCAGGGCGGGGGTGTCTATCCGGATGGTTATCAGAGGTATTTATTGTATGCTGCGTGATCCGAAAAAAGAAAAGGGCGAAGTCAGTGCAATCAGCATTGTAGATGAATACCTCGAACATGCCAGGGTCATCATTTTCCATAACCTGGGTAAGGAAAAAATTTATATCTCCAGTGCCGACTGGATGGTACGCAACCTGGACCACCGGGTAGAAGCCGCCATTCCCGTAACAGATCCGGCTATCTGCGCAGAATTGAAGGAGATTATCCACATTCAATTAAGAGATAACGTTAAAGCACGGATCCTCGACAATGACTTAACCAACAACTATGTACCTTCCGCCGGTAAAAGACAGGTGCGTTCGCAGATTGAAACGTACCATTACCTGCACAAGAAAAACGTAGTGAACAGTGAGGTTAGCAGCCATTGATATCGGGAGTAATGCCGCGAGGTTACTGATCACCGAAGTAAGCCAGGACCGGGAAGGCAATCCACAGTTCAACAAACTGAACCTGGTACGTGTACCCTTACGCCTTGGTTTTGATGTGTTTGAAAAAGGAGAAATCTCCAAAGAAAAAAGAGGCATGGTATTGCAGACCATGAAAGCCTACGGGCATCTCATTAACGCTTATGGTGTAAAAAATGTGATCGCCTGCGCCACCAGCGCCATGCGCGATGCCAGTAATAGTTCCGACCTCATCCGCAAAGTGAAACTGGAAACCGGTCTGGAGATCGAGATCATCAGCGGCGATCTGGAAGCATCCCTCATCTACGAGAACCATGTGGCAGAACATATGGATACAGAACACAGTTATTTATATATCGATGTTGGCGGCGGCAGTACAGAACTTACTTTTTTTGCAGATGGCAAACTGGTATTCAAGCAGTCCTTCAATATCGGCACCATCCGCCTGCTGAAAGACATGGTGGATGAAAAGAAATGGGACGAGATGAAAGATTTCATCAAAGTAAAAACCAAAGGATTCAAGCAGATCACTGCCATCGGTACAGGTGGTAATATCAATAAAGTGTTTTCGCTGAGTAAGAAAAAAGACGGCAAACCCCTGAACCTGGAACTGCTGAAAGATTATTATAAAGAGATTGCCAGTTTTTCGCTGGAAGACAGGATCAATATCTACAAACTCCGCGAAGACCGGGCCGATGTAATTGTACCGGCCCTGCAGATCTATATCAACGTTATGCGCTGGGCGGATGCGGCGGAGATTTATGTGCCTAAAATAGGCCTGGCAGATGGATTGATTCAGCATCTTTACTACGAACTGGCGGCCAAGGGTATTACTTCGTAAACACTGTGGCCGGGTTTTGAAGCAGTCTATGAGAATCCTCCGGATCTTAGTATTTTTATACCGGCATTTGAATATGTTTTATTCTAACGCAGAGGCATATTCCCTTTTCTATCCCTTTAAAAACTTTTCAAATGTCTTCCCATAAAGAGATCAAAAAAATCACTACCCACACTTTACAACAGATGAAAACCCAGGGCGCCAGGATCTCTATGATCACCGCCTATGATTATTCCTTTGCCCGCCTCTTTGATGCGGCAGGGATTGATGTGATACTCGTGGGCGATAGTGCCAGTAATGTAATGGCCGGACATGAAACCACCCTTCCCATTACTCTTGATCAGATGATTTACCATGCGCAATGTGTAGTTCGGGGCGTAGACCGTTGCCTGGTAGTAGTGGATCTGCCTTTTGGTTCCTATCAATCCAATCCGGATATCGCCGTGGCATCGGCCATACGGATCATGAAAGAAACCGGTGGCCACTCGGTGAAACTGGAAGGAGGCGAAGAAATGATAGACAGTATCAAACGTATTGTTGCCGCAGGCATACCGGTAATGGGCCATCTCGGACTCACGCCACAATCTATCTACCAGTTCGGCACTTATACTGTTCGCGCCAAAGAAGAGGCCGAGGCTGCGAAACTTTGCAAAGATGCTTTGCTGCTGCAGGAAGCAGGCTGTTTTGCCCTTGTGCTGGAAAAAATTCCTGCACAACTGGCTAAACAGGTGAGCCAGCAACTGCAGATCCCGACGATTGGTATTGGAGCCGGTGGGGATTGCGATGGACAGGTATTGGTCATGCATGATATGCTCGGCATCAACAATGCTTTCAAGCCCCGTTTTCTGCGCCAGTACCTGGATCTGGAAACGCAGGTAACCGGGGCGGTACAACAATATATCCGGGACGTAAAATCCCGGGATTTCCCCAACCAGCAGGAATCTTACTGAGTTCTTCACCGATAAGACCCATATTTTCACCCATAATCTTTTACCGGCATGTCAGGGCTGAATAGATTTGGAAGAACCCCAAAGCACAGGGAATGGATGTATACATGGAGACCGTGAACAGGAAAGAGAAAAAAACAGCAACAGCTTCCGGCTTACAAGAGCTGCGCTTCCGGAGCAAATAAGTAATTCGTTTTAAAACCAGCTGATATATGCCCGTTAATAACAACAAGAAAGTAGTAACGCTGATTGCACACAGTGCAGCCTGGCTTTGCTTTTTCACCCTTCCCTACCTGGTTTTCTTTCCACGCCTGCGCGATTTCAGCATGAGCGATCACCAGTTGGCTTCCATCATCTGTAATAATGTATTTCTGGTATTGTTTTACTACCTCAACACCCTGTTGTTGATCCCCCGTTTTCTGGTAAAAGAAAAATGGTTTTATTATATCCTGTCGATTGCGGTTTGTCTGGTTGTATTTCTCTATGCCCCCAAACAGATTGCTTTGCTCATTGCAGAGCCGGAACCTTTTAATCCCAATAACCGCGAGTTTATCCGTAACCCGGCCTTTAAAGGGAAACCCAGGTTTACCGGATACATGCGCGGAAGAAGACCTGTGGCGGATCCCTATAACACCGTTCTTTTCCTGCTGATTTTTACGGTAGGCACCTGTATCTCTGTAATACAACGCTGGTTGCAGACAGAACAGAACCGGAAAGAAACAGAAAATGAAAAACTGAATACAGAATTGTCATTCCTGAAATCGCAGGTGAACCCGCATTTCTTTTTCAATACGCTGAATAATATTTATTCACTGGCCGTGGTCAGAAGTGAGAAAACGGCACCTGCTGTGATGAAACTATCTTCCATTATGCGGTATATCCTTACAGAAACGCAAAGGGATCTGGTACCTTTACAGAATGAAGTGGAGTTCACGCATAATTTTATCGATCTGCAGAAAGTAAGGTTAACGGATAAAGTAACACTCAATTTTACAACCGAGGGATCAACGGACAACCTGCTGGTGGCTCCACTGCTCTTCATTCCTTTCGTGGAGAATGCGTTTAAATACGGGGTGAGTACCAAAGATGCATCCAGCATCAACATCGAAATCAGGACAGAGGGTAACAGGATCCTTTTTACAGCCGTAAATTATATTGTACCTTCAGAAAACAACCTGATGGAAAATACAGGCATCGGTATCAATAATGTAAAAAGAAGACTGGAACTTATGTACCCCGGCAAACACAAACTAACCAGTTTTGAGAAAGATAATTATTATAATGTTCACCTGGAAATTGTGACCTGATGATACACTGCATAGCCATTGACGACGAACCCTTAGCGCTGCAACTCATTAATGAGTATTGCAGCAAAATCTCTTTCCTGAAACTGGAAAAAACTTTCACCAATACAGACGAAGCCAAAGCCTGGCTGCAGGAAAATACAGTAGACCTTCTTTTTCTGGACATTCAGATGCCGGATATCAACGGCATGCAGTTTTATAAATCGCTGGCGCATAAACCGCCTGTCGTATTCACAACCGCGTATAAGGATTTTGCGGCGGAAGGATTCAATGTAGATGCTGTGGATTACCTGCTGAAGCCCTTTGAGTACGACCGTTTTCTGAAAGCCTGTTACAAGGTGAAAGAATATATCGAATTCCTCAGCTCGCAGGAACTGCAGCTCAATTCCATCTTCGTGAAAGTGAACTATGAGATCATGAAGATCAACCTGAAAGACATTGAACTGATAGAAGCACTGGACGATTATATCAAAATCTATATCAAACCCAATCCCGTACTTACTTTGATGACACTCAAAAGTATACAGGAGAAACTTCCTTCCCGGGATTTTGTAAGGGTACACCGCTCTTTCATTGTGCCGCTGGCACGTATCGAAAAGTTCAGCAAAACCAAACTCTGGACTGCCGGTAAAGAAATTCCCATCGGCAGCAGTTACAGTCAGGTATACGACCAATTGTTAACGATTTCTAAAACCAGGTAATTCCCCGATTCAATAGGCATGCTCGCCTATATAAATTGAACAATGTTGTAACGATAAATACTTTTACAGTGATCATTTTTCATAAATGTTTCATGCAAGGTTTTGATGAAAGGTACCAGCGGTTGTTCTCAACAGGTGGTACCTTTTTCATTTAATGCCCATACAGCCTCAGCGCTTCTTCTTCAGTTATTGTATAGTAAGCCGTCAGGTTATTAACATCTATAGGCCCGGCTACAGGTATCGGGAACTGCTGCTTCGAAAACATTAATTTATCAACTCCCGCATACTGGGGTTGGGGGATATCCGGTTTGGTGGTACTTTTGTTGTATGGAATTCCTCAAACAACTCGGCATCACCACACAGAATCACGGTACTTCTACCGGCACCGTATGGATCAACAGTAATGGTAATCAAATCGATTCTTTCTCGCCCGTGGACGGGAAAACCATCGGTTCTGTAACAGCTACCGACACAGCTGCTTACGAAGCAACCATCGCCAAAGCGCAGGAAGCTTTTGCGGTTTGGCGCATGTGGCCCGCTCCTAAACGCGGCGAAATTGTACGACAGGTAGGTGATGCCCTTCGTGCCAACAAAGAAGCACTGGGTAAACTGGTGAGTTATGAAATGGGCAAGAGCCTGCAGGAAGGATATGGAGAAGTACAGGAAATGATCGATATCTGTGATTTTGCAGTGGGTCTTTCGCGCCAGTTATATGGATTAACCATGCACAGCGAGCGTCCGGCACACCGTATGTATGAGCAATGGCACCCGCTGGGTATTGTGAGCATTATTTCCGCCTTTAACTTCCCCGTGGCGGTATGGAGCTGGAATGCGGCACTGGCCTGGGTTTGCGGAAACGTGACCATCTGGAAACCCAGTGAAAAAACACCTTTATGCGGTATTGCCGTACAAAAAATTGTAGCAGAAGTATTTTCTAAGAATAATGTACCCGAAGGCGTAAATGGCCTGGTACAGGGCGGGCGTGAAGTGGGCGAATGGATGAGTAATGATACCCGCATTCCGCTGGTATCTGCCACCGGATCTACCCGCATGGGTAAGGCACTGAGTGCCGCTGTAGCCGGACGTTTGGGCAAAAGCATTCTGGAACTGGGTGGAAACAATGCCATCATCATTTCCAAAGACGCCGACCTCGACATGTCGTTGATTGGAGCGGTTTTCGGAGCGGTGGGCACTGCCGGACAACGTTGTACCACAACCCGCAGACTGATCATTCACGAATCTGTGTATGATAGTTTTACTGCCAAACTGGTAAAAGCCTACGGTCAGTTACGCATCGGCGACCCGCTGGATACCCATAACCATGTAGGCCCTTTGATAGATACCGATGCCGTAAAAATGTACCTGCATTCCATTGAACAGTGCAAAGAGCAGGGTGGCCGTTTCCTGGTAGAAGGAGGCGTATTGGAAGGAAAGGGATACGAGAGCGGTTGTTATGTAAAACCCTGTATTGCCGAAGCCAGAAACGAAATGGCCATCGTGCAACATGAAACCTTTGCCCCTATTCTTTACCTGATGAAATATACTACACTGGAAGAAGCGATTGCCTTGCAGAATGGTGTACCACAAGGCCTCTCCTCTTCCATCATGACATTGAACATGCGCGAAGCAGAACGTTTCCTCTCACATTCGGGCAGTGATTGCGGTATTGCCAATGTGAATATCGGAACCAGTGGTGCTGAAATTGGCGGTGCTTTTGGTGGCGAGAAGGAAACCGGCGGCGGACGCGAAAGCGGCAGTGATGCCTGGAAAGCCTATATGCGCAGACAAACCAATACCATTAACTGGAGCGATAAACTGCCACTGGCACAGGGCATCGTGTTTGACCTGTAAAGCGATGTAACAGTCAATTTTACCCAAACCATCAACCAACCAGGGATATGTTATTAGCCATTCTTTTCCCCTTCCTGTCTTTCTTTTTCAGGGGCAAGATTTTTACGGCGATAATTTGTTTGTTGTTACAGCTAACCCTGCTGGGCTGGTTACCGGCAGCTTTGTGGGCCGTTATGTCTTTGCAGAATGCACGCGCAGAAAGAAGGAACAACAAACTGATCAAAGCCATCAAAGAAAGCCGGAAGTAGCTTTCAGTCCTCAAAAATAAAATAAAGTCCTACAAAGATCAGTGCGATGGCCACTGAAGTAAGTCCGTAAAGTATCCAGAAATACAATGCGGGAAAAGGATTTGTCAGAGAAAGTACGCAACTCACAAAACCAAGAAAAGCACCAATAGCGAGCCAGATAAACCCGGTAGTAAGTCGCTTTGAATGCCGGAGTTTTTTATATTCCGACAGGTGTCCCTCAATATGCTCTGCACCCAAACCCAAAAGTCTGAGTTCTTCTTCAATCGTATGCGGCTCGCGTTTATCAGCCATCCATTGCTGGAGCCATTCCCTATGTAAAGTAGTGGTATATGACATAACAATCGTTCAGGAGGTATTAAATCCATCCGGGCAAAATCGTAAACCTAATATAAGGAGTTTACAGGATTCCCTGCGTATGCTATACCCTCATTTTTGGGTTTAGCCGTAACAGCCAAAGGCATCTTTCTGTATTTTATCGGCAAAACCATGAAAGAATGCCATAATAGTGGCAACTTTAGCAAACACAATGCTGTTATGAAAAAAATCATCTACCTCTCCCTGCTGTTAGTAGCAGGAGCCTGTTCACAAAAGGAAAACACTCCGAATGCGACCGCCCGGTTAAACACACTGGCGGAAAAATATGTCCGGCTGGGACTCTCCATTGGCCAGTATGATGAAGCATTCGTAGATGCTTATTACGGGCCCGATTCTTTACGACCCGCAGGTAACAAAGCGGCGGTATTTCCCAAAGACAGTTTATTGAATGCCGTGCAGGCATTAACGGAGGAGATCAATACACTGGCCAAAGAAGAAAAAAATGACACCCTGCTTGGCCGGGTACGCTGGATCAATGCCCAGTTAACGGCTTTTGCCGGCAGGATCCGCATCGTAGCTAATCAACTCCCATCCTTCGATGAAGAAACCAACGCCTTATTCGGGGTAACCGTACCCACTTATCAGGAATCACATTTTCAGGAACTGGTGGCCAGGCTGGATGCTATACTGCCGGGGAAAGGAAACCTCAACAACCGCTTCCAGGAACTGGCCAACCGTTTTATCATTCCCACCAGTAAGATAGATACGGTTTTTAAAACTGCCATCGCCGAGTGCCGCAAAAGAACCAAAGCACATTATACACTTCCCCCGGAAGAAAATTTTAAACTGGAATATGTAACCAATAAACCCTGGAGCGGATATAACTGGTACAAGGGGCATTACCAAAGTCTGGTACAGTTCAACACCGATTTAAAAATTTTTATCGATAAAGCCATTGATGTAGGTAGCCATGAAAGTTACCCCGGACACCATGTGTACAATATGCTGCTGGAAAAAAATCTCTACGCAGGTAAAGGTTGGGTGGAGATCTCTTTGTATCCGCTTTTCAGTCCACAATCACTCATCGCCGAAGGCAGCGCTAATTATGGCATTGAAGTTACTTTCCCGGGCATGGAAAAAAATGCTTTTACCAAAAACGTATTACTGCCATTAGCCGGACTTGACACTACGGGTCTTGACCGCTATTACACCGCCCTTGAGTTGAAGGGCCAATTGAATTATGTACGCAATGAAGTAGCGAGGGGATTATTGAACGGCACGATGACCGAAGCGGAAGCGCTGCGCTGGTTGAAGGAATATGGATTGAATAACGAGGAAACGGCACTGAAAGCCATCAGTTTTATCCGCGTGAACCGTAGTTATGTGATCAATTACAATTATGGGAAAGACCTCGTAAAAAATTATATCGAATCCAAAGGCGGTACAGAAACAGCGCCCGATAAAAGATGGGAACTGTTTGGTAAGCTTTTAAGCAATCCGCTTACCCCTAATGATCTGTTAACCAACAAACCCTAAAAGACATACCCAAAACCGCAAATTACCGCATCATCCTCTGTGAATCTGCGGCAATTAAGCGTTGATAGTTGACTGATAATCAATAAAATAACAGGTAAATCCCGATTCACTTAATGTTTTCCTAAAACAGGGTGTTGATGGTTATTTTATCATGATCATTTCTCAAATTTGTAGATATAGGAAAAAAATTTACACAATGATGCATCGTGGGATTGTCTTAGCCATCGTGGCCCTGCCTTTCATGTACCAACAGGGACATGCACAAACCGAAGCCCCCAGAGGCTGGCATCTGCTGGATTATGCACAGGATTCTTTTTATGGCATCAGCCTCAACAAAGCCTATACTTTTCTCAGAGACAAAAAGAAAACAGCCAAACCCGTGATCGTAGCGGTACTCGATTCAGGTGTGGATACAACGCACGAGGACCTGAAGAATATTCTCTGGCACAACCCCAAAGAAATTCCCGGCAACGGAAAAGATGATGATGGAAACGGATATATTGATGATGTGTATGGATGGAATTTTCTGGGAGGAAAAGACGGACGTGATGTATGCAGAACATCTGACGAAAGATCAAGGGTATACCATCGCTTAAAAGGCAAATTCACGGGTAAGTCGGTAGACACGGCCTCGCTGGTAGGCAATGAGCGCGAACAGTATGTGATCTGGCGCAAAGCGGCCAACGAACTGAGCTTCAGTTCAGACGAGCAGGTAGAACTGATGTTTGTAGAAGTAACCGCCAAAGCCATCAAACGCCACGATAAAGTGCTGCGCAAGGAAATGGGTTGCGAAGAATATACCAGTGAAAAACTGGAAAGATTCGAGCCCCAGACAAAAGCCGCACGTGAAGCCAAGTTCGGATACCTCACCTGTATTAAAATGATCGGTATTGACCCGGATGAAAAAAACACCAATACCATTGCCGACCTGGATGAATATGTAGAAGGAAAGAAAATGGCCTTCGAATCCAAAGACACACCGCCAGTGGATTACCGGGCAGAAATCATAAAAGATAATTACGAAGACATTACAGACCGGTTTTATGGCAATAACGATGTAATGGGTCCGTTGAACAGCGCCAAACACGGCACCCATGTATCGGGATTGATTGCCGCCCAGCGGAACAACGGCACGGGCATAGATGGTGTAGCAGACAATGTAAAACTGATGATGATGCGGGTGGTGCCGGATGGGGATGAATATGACAAAGACGTGGCACTGGCCATTCATTATGCAGTGGATAATGGTGCCAAAGTAATCAACATGAGTTTTGGTAAATCCTTCTCCCCTGAAAAAAGATGGGTAGACAGTGCCGTAAAATATGCAGAGTTGCACGATGTTTTGATTGTACACGCATCGGGTAATGAAAGTAATGACCTGGATGAAAAAGAGAACTTCCCCAATCCATGGCTGAAACAATGGAATACCAACGCTTCCAATTTTATCACCGTAGGTGCCAGTAGTGATCCCAGGATCAGCGGCAGTATCGCGGCAGATTTCAGCAATTACGGCAAACAGAATGTAGATGTATTTGCACCGGGCGTAAGAATTTACTCCACTTTTCCCGGAGGTAACCAATATGGCAACCTGAAAGGTACCAGTATGTCGGCGCCGATTGTGAGCGGCCTGGCGGCGATGATCCGCGGTTATTATCCGGAGTTAACTGCTGTGCAGGTGAAAAAAATTATTGAAGAATCTTCCGTCAAACCCGATCCTTCGATACAGGCAATCAAACCTGGCTCCAAAAATGAAGAAGTACCCTTTGCGATACTAAGCAGAACCGGCGGAATCATTAACGCCTATAAAGCGGTTCAGAGTGCCGATACTACCAGGGTTGCTGTATCGGTAGCCAGCAAAGAGCCTGTAAAAATGACCAGTACTACTATTCTGAAAAATACCAAACCAAAATCCTGATGGCAAGACCACAAGCTTCCGAATTCCCTCCCTATTTTTCGAGGTATATCGCAAGAGTGGAAGCAGACAGCGTAGCAGCGGCCGTAGCCCGCTATGCAGCTTCTATGCATGATTTCTACACCCAGCTTCCCAAAGAGAAAGCCGATTACCGGTATGCTGCTGGCAAATGGACCATGAAAGAACTGCTGCAGCATGTGATAGATGCAGAAAGAATATTCTCTTATCGCGTGTTACGCATCGCCCGTAAAGACAAAACGCCACTCGCCTCTTTTGATGAAGATAGTTATGCGCTCAGTTCGAATGCCAATGCCAGAACACTCACTGCACTGAAAGAAGAGTTTCAGGCTGTTCGCAAGGCAACGGACCTGTTGCTGTTATCATTAAATGAGGAACAACTTGCAGCACAAGGTATTGCCAGCGATTTGCCGGTTACGGCCAATGCCATTGGTTTTATTCTGTTCGGACATTTACTGCATCATAAAGCAGTATTGGAAGAAAGATATTTGTAGTATGATAGTAAGGAGCAATCTATTTTACCTCTTAATACCGCACAAAATCACACCATTCCTCATCGCACAGTAATTTCTGCAGCACAGGATCTTTCAGTACTTCTGTGTAGTCCATCGGTTTCCCGTTTATCCAGATAGTGCGGTACACCAGGCGGATGCCATGGCTGTAATCAACCCACCAGTTGATATGTCCCGTATACAGCGGCTGTATGGGTTTTCCATCCGGTTTGTGCCAGCCGTAAATGGCTTCCCGATTGGGGCGGGTATCGCGGGTAATTTTACCGGAGAGTACCACATCTTTTTTGATACCGGCGATCAACCCTCTTCGTCCCTTTCTTTGTCCTTCAACGATCAGGTGATGCTGCCACATGGTAACGGAACTGTCGCGAAACGCATACATCGGAACAGGCGCCAGTTTTACAGCAGCCTGTTCATAAATATCATTGACCATTTTACGGGTAGGCAAAAAACAATGAAAGCTGTCAGCGATCACCTGTGCCGCCATGGGTGTCAGGGGAATCCGGGCCCAGTCTTCATCTGTACCCAGCGATACATAATCGGGTGCTACATAATAAAATGCCCGGATCTTTTTTCCGGTAACGCTATCAGTGAGAGAAAGATTGATCCGTACAAATTTCCGCAGAAAAGAAGGCAGGTTGCCAGCCAATATTTCCCGTTTGGCCAATGAATCCCTTTCCTGCCATTTGGCTGCAGCTACAGATTGATAAAAAGCCGTGCCGGTGACAGCAGATAATTCTCCTTTCCATAGGGGCCAATCCATGCGGCGGCTGGTGCGGCAGGACGGCAGAATGATCATACATACCACAGCTGAAAAAAGAAATCGTCTCATAGGTAGAAAAATATCGGTAGCATTTGAGAAGACTAAGGTAACCAGAAATAAATCAAGTAACATCCTATCGATCCGGCCAGTAACTTAGCAGTTGTATGACAAAAATCGGCCTTATTTCAGATACGCATGATTACCTGGACGAAGCGGTATTCAAACATTTTGCCGGTTGCGATGAGATCTGGCATGCGGGCGATTTTGGAACGGATGCCGTATCAAAAGCATTGCAGCAATTCAAACCGCTGCGGGGTGTATATGGAAATATTGATGGTCAGGATATCCGGGGCTTTTTTCCGGAAACATTGATCTGGGAATGTGAACAGGTGAAAGTAGTGATGACACATATCGGCGGTTATCCCCCCAAATACAATCCACATTCAAAACCATTGATTTTGCAGCATCAACCGCAACTGTTTATCAGTGGCCATTCACACATTCTGAAAGTGATGTATGATGATAAAATGAATTGCCTCCACATGAACCCCGGTGCTGCCGGCAAACAGGGCTGGCATAAAGTCCGAACCCTTATTCGTTTTGTAATTGACGGTAAGGAAATGAAAAATTGCGAAGTGATAGAGTTGGGCGCCAGATAGGCAACACTGATTTAATGGCTGTTCTCTTTGTAAACGCCAGCTTTTCTCCTGCCGGCATAATATTGTCCGATGATGATCGATAGCGGCAGTCCTATCATACAAACGAGTATCAAGGCGGCTATGATAGCCTGACCTGGCTGAAACGGCGATTCAGGCGTATGACTGAGCGGTACAATGAGCAGGTTCATCACCAACCATACAAAAAATCCGTATACTATTGCGGTGATCCATTTGTTATATGAAAACCACTTCAGTTTAGGATAGATCCAGAAGAAAAAGACAGTAAACAGAAAGGCAATCAGGTAATGCAACAACAAGCCATATACAGCATACAGCCCCCCGCCCGTTAAAGCAGCTTTATCAAATACACCACTGGCTACAAAATGCAGTACCCGCATTGGGTCTTTACCGGTTCTGATGCTGAAATAGGCACAGGCGGTAATGATATCCAGACTTCCGGCTATCAGCCATGCGGTAACTATACTGCGTCTTGCCGATGGTGTACGGGTTGTCATATCACAAGATTGGTTTTACAATAGTTTTGCCTGAATTCTTTCCTGAAAAAGTGAACGGTAACCATTGCTTACCGGCAGGCTCTCTCCTTTTACCGTTACCAGATGCGATTCGATATTTTTGATGTGGCGAAGATTTACAATATAGGAATTGTGGATTCGTACAAACTGCGGAGGCAATTGCGCCGCTACCTCTTTCATTCGTTTATACACGAGTATTTTTTCCGTCGCGGTGTGAATGGCGATGTATTCTTTCAACGCTTCCAGGTAACAGATGGCATCGTACTCGATCTTATGCACCTGTTTACCACTTTTCACAAAGAGAAAATCGTTTTCTTCAGATGGGCTGTTACCCACAGGCGCCGGTTCTTCGGGTGGCATAAATGCGGTTAATTTATTCACTGCCTGCATAAACCGTTTGAAGCTGATGGGTTTCAATAAATAATCTACTACCTGGTATTCAAAACTGTCCAGCGCATATTCAGAATAGGCAGTTGTAAAAATCAGTTTCTGTTGGGGAGGAAGCATGGCTGCCATATCCATGCCCGACAGGCCGGGCATATTGATATCCAGAAAAATCAGGTCTATTGTGTGCTGTTTTAAATACGCGAGGGCTTCCATCGCATCAAAAAAGCGCGCTTCCAGTTGCAGAAAAGACAGTTTACCAATATGATCCTCCAGTAACCGGAGCGCATGTGGTTCATCTTCTACAATCATGCAGGT
>DASWXD010000104.1:0-17359 GCA_036405675.1 Sediminibacterium sp. | reverse complement strand
TTATTCACAAAAACGATTTCTATGAAAAAGATTCTGGTTGTTTTACTGGCTGCCTTCAGCCTTTCCATGGCATCATTTGCCCAGACAAAACCTGTTGAAAAAGCCAAAGCTCCTACCGCCAAAACAGCTGCCGCCCCGGTTAAAAAAGATGGCACCCCCGACATGCGCTTTAAAGCCAACAAAGAAGCTGCCAAAGCAACTACCCCTGCCGGACCACTGAAAAAAGATGGCACTCCTGATATGCGACACAAAGCCAATAAAGAAGCCGCTAAAAAGAAAGGAGCATAAACAATACAGCTCTTGACGCCATATTAAAAAAGCCTTCCTGAACAGGAAGGCTTTTTAATGGATACTGCTCATGCCCTTTTATGGGAATAAGACAGACAGATTAACTTGTTTTCAAAGCTTTATCAATCAGGAATAACATGTTTGCCCGGTGCGCTTTGGTTTCTTCATTGGTAGAAACAGCCGAAGCCAGTTTAGTCCTTAATTTTTTCAGCGTATAGAAAGCAGCTGCTTTAGATACATTATCCAATGGTGAGTTGTCGGCTGTTAACGATGCAGCTCCTCTTACAAAACTGGTCTGCAGGTATTGCCTGTATACATTTACATTACCATTGATATCTGCATCAAAAATACCTTTTACCAGATCATTCATCACATCTGCCGCACTGTATTGGTTGCCATACAGACGTGAATTTGTGATCCGCTGTAAAGTAGCCGGACTAAGGATATGCGCCAATGTACCACCCACCTGTAAATTGGTAAGGTTAGCCGTAATCTTATAATCTTCGCCACCACCTGGTTGGTTATACCCACGACGTTGCATTTGCAGGTAAGGGAATACCTGTGCATCTGCATCAAATACATTCGGAGCAAATACATACTTGCTTAACAGGTCCATGGCTTTTTTCTGCGTAGCCAATGAAACCGGGGTATAGGGTTTGTTACCGGAATTCTGCTCAGGGAAACTCCTGTCAACATATACACCTCCCACAAAACGGCTTACTGCGTTGATCATATCTCTGCGTTGTGCATTTAATACGCCATAACGACTGCGGAGCTCGGCATAAGACTGTCCGGGTTTGGAATATTTCTGCACCAGTTTACCCATCAGGCTGTTCACCAGTTTAAAACGTTCTTCGGCATAAGTGATCGGGTCGTTAGACATATCATTCACATTCACCCTTGGATCCATTCCTTTACCGGGTGCGCGCATATCATCTCCATCATTTCCGAAAGTCAGCTTGGGATCCGTGCTGCGGGAAAGGATCTTTGTTAATCCGGCTTCTTCTTCAGCCGGTGTAAAGGGGCGATAGCCATATTC
The DNA here is from genome assembly GCA_036405675.1 of Sediminibacterium sp. Taxonomy (GTDB): domain Bacteria; phylum Bacteroidota; class Bacteroidia; order Chitinophagales; family Chitinophagaceae; genus Sediminibacterium. Next base: position 16,032 of record DASWXD010000104.1, on the reverse strand, counting down.
GATAGCCCAAAGGTCATAAGGACCAGCTTTGGTAGTATAATAATCTCCCTGCTTGCTTCTGTCGAGCGCCACATTAATAGAAGGGTAATCCATTACAGATCCCATCAAACCAATACTATGCGTGATACTTGTATTATGCAGTTCTGCAGGTGATAACATGTTACTGGCCTTCATATTGTGGTTCAGACCCAAGGTATGGCCCATTTCATGCATGATCAGGTAAGTCAGGAACTGCTGGTGCATGGCTTTGATCTCAGCATCAGCAGCACCGGTCATTTCGAGTGTGGTCAGTCCGGCTGTGTACTGTGCTTTCAGTTCTGCAGCCAGTGTGCAGAGCTGGTGACTTTTCATGGTCAGTCCCGGAATTTGTGTTTCTGCACTTTGTGCTGCAAAACCGTTGAACAACTCATCATAAATTGGTGTAGCACTGCCTGAGTACCACTCTACTGTAATATCAGCACCCAGGATCTGTCCGGTTCTCGGATTCACAAAACTGGGTCCGATGGCACCATAGGAAGGTTGTGCAGAAGAAACCCAACGGATCACATTGTAGTGTATATCAGCCGGATCCCATTTGGCATCATCTGGCTGGATCTTCATTTGTAAGGCATTTTTGAAGCCTGCTTTTTCAAAAGCTTCATTCCACTTCATACCGGCTTCATAAATGATCTGGCGATATTCATGCGGGGTAGTGTTCTCGATCCAATAAACAAGTGGTTCTACGGGTTCGCTGATAGCTGCACTGGGGTCTTTTTTCTTGAGATCCCAACGATTGATCATGTCTTTATAAGGAACAGGACTTACACTTGTCTGGTCATTTCTTTCCTGCATAAAAAATCCTACACGGGGATCATCTCTCCGTGGTGTAAAATCATTTTTAGGCATAGAGATAAAACTGTGCTGCATACGAACACGCACATAACGCGGATCGGCCACATCCGGACCACCATCGGCCAGTGTGGTTGGATTATCGTAAGAAAGGTCCACCACTACATCGGTATTATCCGAGAAAGAACGCAGTTGCGCATATTTGGATTTGGTAGGATTCAGCATACCGAGATTAAACATCATCATGGTAAACGGACTGGGCGCGAAGATGGGTTTTACCGGATCCAGTTTCTCACTCAGGAAAAGTGCATCACCACTTACGAGATACCCCAGTGAATCTTCGATCGAAAATTTATCTGAGAAGAAAACTGCTTCCGGTTTATCTACCTCAGCCGTTTTACTTACCGGGTTATTTTTATCGTAATACTGGTTAGTGTTCACAATAGAGAACTCCAGTTTGTCAAAAGCTTTTTTGATCTTGAATACAGCAGTAGCTCTGTGCATACTCTGGTTAAGGAACAAAGAAGTAGGACCACTGATAGAGAAACTCTGGTAAATAAATTCTTTTTCCAATTGGTCCTTACGGATGTACATCTGTACACTTCCGGTAGCCGTATCCTGGTAAAGGGTAAACAGCCCCTCATTCTTTTTCTGACCCTTGGTTTTATCTGCCACCGTTTGTTTTTTGGGAGCAGCGGATTTAGAGGTATCACCCGCCGGTTTAACAGGCGTAAGTGAGGTTAAGGTTCCCGTGGTTTGAGCGGATGCCGCCAACAGGAAATTAGATGCCATAAAGGCAAACAGGATTTTTTTCATAGCAGTGTTTTGAGTCTTTTAAATTAAGATTATTTCACATAAACACTGCATTCGCCCGTTATTTTTATACCAAGCGGGAATATTTTGCTATGAACGGCAGAAAATCAGGGATCAGGCCGTATCGGCCGAAGCAATAGAACGGGCTGCTATCCAACCACTTGTCCAGGCATGCTGAAAATTGAAGCCGCCGGTAACCCCATCTACATCCAGGATTTCACCGGCAAAATAGATACCCGGTTGTTTACGGCTTTGCATGGTATTGGGGTCTACTTCAGAGAGGTTGATCCCTCCACAGGTCACAAATTCTTCCTTAAATGTGGTCTTGCCTTTTACAGGAAACTCCTGTGCGGTCAGATGTCTGATTAATTTGTTCTGTTCTTTGGCCGGGATCTCTGCCCAACGGATATCAGGGTTGATATCACTGGCAGCCAGCAAGTATAACCACAGGCGGTTAGGCAAACCGAATGGATTTTTATTACCCGTTTTCATACCCGCATATTCATCGCGATAGGATTGCCATGCATTCCGCAGATCCTGTTCCGTTTGTCCGGGCAGCCAATTCACCAGCAACGTGAAATGATAATTCATATCAGCCAGCTGCCGTGCACCCCAGGCAGATAATCGCAGAATGGCCGGACCACTCATACCCCAATGTGTGATCAGCAAAGGACCTTCTTCTGCCAGTTTGGTGCCCGCTACTTTCACGGTCGCCCGCTCTACCGCAACGCCCATTAATTGGGTAACCGGATTGCCTGGCATATTACAGGTAAATAGAGAAGGAACCGGTTCTGCTATCGTATGCCCGAGTTTACGCAACCATTCGAACATAGCAGATTTGGGATAACCACCACAGGCAATACAAACAAAATTCGCCTGTAACCTTCCTGTCGATGTCTGCAGTTCAAATCCCTTTGCTGCAGTAGTGATGCTTTGCACCTCACACTGCAACCTGATCTGCACGTTATATTTATCTGCTTCTTTTAATAAACAATTGATGATAGTTTGCGAATCATCTGTTACCGGAAACATCCTTCCATCTGCTTCCGTTTTCAGTTGTACCCCCCTTTCTGCAAACCAGGTGATGGTATCGCTGGGATTAAAGGAATGAAATGCTTTCTTGACAAAATTCTGTCCACGGGGATATTTCTTTACCAACTCCGGAATCTCAAAACAGGCATGCGTGGTATTACATCGGCCGCCGCCACTTACTTTTACTTTTGCCAGAAGTTTATTCGATTTTTCCACCACCGTTACCCGCAATCCGGGATGCATACGCGCTGCATTAACGGCACAGAAAAAACCAGCCGCACCGCCACCGATCACAATTAATTCACCAGCCCCCTGTTGAGTGCTTTTGGATGTGTTTTCTTTTGTTGCTGAATTCGCCATTACCTGTATTAAACAATCTAAGCAATGCTTAGATTGTAAAGATAGTTCTTTACTGTACGCCAGTTCAGGAACCGGGCGATACCGTCATGATGGCCGCCATCGTCTCTATGCCATTCCACAGATTACGGATCCGGATATTTTCATTTTCTGCATGCTGGTTATTATCATGATTGGCCACAGGAACCGTGATGGTTTTGGCTTTCAGGTGTTTCTCAAACAGGAACAAAGGCAAACTGCCACCCATGGTGGGTATCAATACTACTTTATCTGCTGTGGTACTTCTTACCGCTTCAATCACATTTTGCACCACCGGAAGATCCATCGGTGTTCGCTGTGCATTATATCCCCCGCTTTTTTTAACACGGGCTATCCGTGAAAAAATTGCCCGCTCGGCATCTGTCGGTTCCTCTTCTGTGATATAATACCCTTGTTCACGGATATGGTTGATCACCCTTTCCTGCTGTTTTTTATAATCGTTCCCCGGCACCATCCGCAGATCAAGTACCGCCGTGGCTGTGGTGGGTATCACATTACTGGCTTTTGCACCTGTATTGCCACTCTGCATGCCGTTAATATTCAGCGAAGGCAGCATGATCGCTTCTCCCAGATCTACCCCGGGCATTTCTTCTCCCACAAAATGCAGTTCCTCTTTCAACTGATTCCCAACAGTCGGCATGTCACGGAGTGCTTTCTTCTCCTGCTCTGTCAGTGGAATTACATCATCATAAAAACCCCGGATGGTAACACGCCCCTTATCATCTTTCATCGACGCGAGTAACTTAGCGAGCAGCAAACCCGGATTAGGTGCCCAGTTGCCGTAATGACCGCTATGCAGCGGTCTGGTTGCACCGTACAAAGTGATGTCTACATGAGCATCCCCTCTTGCCCCGAACAGGATCGCTTTTTTGCCCGACTGGTGAACCGGACCATCGCAGATCACCCACAAATCAGATTTGAGTAATTCCTTGTGTTTATCGAAAATTCCGGCGAGGTTAGGAGAACCTGCTTCTTCCTCTCCTTCAAAAAAGAATTTGATATTATAGCTGAGCGGCAGTCCTGCCCGCTTTACCGCCTCATAAGCATTCAGGATGGCCATAATACCAGCCTTATCGTCTGATGCCCCTCTGGCATAAATCCGCCAGTCAGGATCGTATTTACCCCCTCCGGATGGAAATGCGCTTATGGCAGCCCCCTGTTCCAGCGATCCTTTTACCAATTTAGGCACAAAGGGTTTTAAGCCCCTTGCCCATTGGCTGCTATCTACCGGCTGTCCATCATAATGTGCATAGAAGATCAATGTTTGCGTGGCACCGGGTACCATCACTTCTCCATAAATAGCAGGCGTGGTTGCTGCATTACCGTCTGATAACAACTGAACACGCTGGATATTCCGCTGCTGCATCATCTGCATGATGAAAGTGGCATTGCGGTGAAGACCGGTTTTATCTGCGGCTATATTGGGAATAGACAAAAAACGGATATACTCCTGCAACCAGACATTTTCACGCTGTTCGCGGATGGTGCGGATACGCAGTGTTTCCTCAGACTGGGCAAATAAACATGCCGGAAACAGTAAGAGAATACAATAGGATAAAAATGTCCGCATCTTAGCAGTTTTAGTTTTACTGTAAGATAGCAAGAATTGATCAGTAATAACTTGTGTTAAGATTGGAGTTAGCTTTCTCTGCCGCTTCAATAATACTGTAATCAGAAAGGATCAATGCCTGGTTTCTTTTCACACATACATCGTGTTCAAAATGTACAGATACTTTTCCGTCGCGGGTTTTCACTGTCCAGCCATCCTCTTCTGTATACACTTCTCTTGATCCCAGATTGATCATCGGTTCTATGGCCAGCACCAGGTTCTCTTTCAGTTTCGGACCTGTACCACGTTTGCCATAATTAGGTACCTGTGGATCTTCGTGCAGGCTGCGTCCCAAACCATGCCCTACCAGTTCCCGCACCACCCCATAACCATGTTTTCTTTCGGTATGTTCCTGAATGGCAAAAGCGATATCGCCTACCCGGTTATTGGTGATCGCTTTCTCAATACCCTTGTATAAAGATTCTTTGGTCACTTTCACCAACTGTAATACGTCCGCGGGTACTTCACCCAGAATAAAAGTATACGCATGATCGCCATGCCAGCCATTCAATATCACGCCCATATCCACAGATACAATATCCCCTTCCTTCAGCGCAATATTATTGGGGAAACCATGCACCACCACATCATTCACAGAAGCACAAACATTAAAGGGATAACCACGATAATTATAAAAGGAAGGAATGGCTTTGTGGTCTTTCACAAAATCACCACAGATTTTGTCGATCTGTAAAGTGGTCATACCGGGCTTGAGCACTTTGGCCACTTCGGTAAGCGTTTTGCTTACCAGGGTAGCTGCTTCTTTCATCAAAGCTACTTCTGCTTCTGTTTTATGGATCATCATATTACTTCGTCTGGTCATTTGTCAAAAAAAAGAAACCTGCCGTTCCGCAGTTAGCGGGATGGCAGGTTTACAAAGGTCGTTATTTTTACTTAAATAGTAGTGGTAGAAACAGTCTGTCTTCCCTGTACGCGACCGCTCTTCATTAATCCGTCGTATTGACGCATCAAGAGGTAGGTCTCGATCTGCTGTAAGGTATCCAGAATAACACCTACCATGATCAACAGTGAAGTTCCTCCGAAGAATGAACTGAATCCCTGTGTTACACCTAAACGCTGCGCAAATCCGGGCATGATACCTACCAGTGCAAGGAAAATAGCACCCGGTAAAGTGATCTTATCCATGATGGATCCGATATAATCTGCAGTAGGCTGTCCGGGCTTAACACCTGGAATAAATCCGTTGTTACGTTTCAGGTCTTCAGAGATCTGCTTAGGGTTAAAGATCAATGCGGTGTACAGGAAGGTAAATCCGATCACCATCACAGAGTAAATAACCATGTACCAGAAATTACTGTGATCGTTGAAAATCTTCACAATACCCTGGGCAGAATCAATATTGGTAAAGGAAACCAGTGTAGGCAGGAACATGATCGCCTGAGCGAAGATGATCGGCATTACACCGGCACTGTTCACTTTTACAGGCAGGAACTGACGGGCCCCACCAAACTGGCGGTTACCGATGATCTGCTTGGCATAGTTTACCGGGATCTTTCTCACACCCTGTACCAAGATGATCAGACCCATGATTACCGCTACCAGAATGGCAATCTCGATCAGGAAGATCAACAAACCACCACCACCACGCTGCTCTTTCGCAGTAAATTCCTGGATGATAGAGATCGGTAAACGGGATAAGATACCCACCATGATGATGATAGAAGTACCATTACCCAATCCTTTATCCTGGATCTTCTCTCCTAACCACATCACAAACAGGGTACCTGCTGTTAATGTAATTACCGTAGAGAAACCAAAGAAGGCTTTATACGCAGGCAGGATCGCTTCCGCATAACCGGGACTGTTCAGGTAGGCTACATAAGCACCTGCCTGGAAAACAGTAACAATTACGGTGAGGTAGCGGGTCCACTGGTTGATTTTTTTACGGCCACTGTCACCCTCTTTCTGTACTTTCTGCAGTTGCGGAACCAGGATGGTCATTAACTGCATGAAGATAGAAGCAGAGATATAGGGCATGATACCCAGTGCCAGGATAGATGCCTGTGAAAAACCACCACCGGCAAACATATCAAAGATGCCTAAGAGGCCATTGCTTTTCGCTGACTTCTGTGCCAGTTCGATTTTATTGGGATCCAGACCCGGTAACACGATGTGGTTACCCAGGCGGTAAGTAAATACCAGTGCCAGCGTAAAAATGATCTTGTTACGCAGCTCTTCGATGGCCCAAATATTCTGTAAAGTCTTAACTAATTTTTTCACTTAAATGCAATTGAAAGCGTTAATACTCAAAACCAAAAGACGCACGATGTGCGTCTGGCAAATTACGTTAAAATTACTTTACAATTTCAACTGTACCGCCGGCAGCTTCAATAGCGCCTTTTGCTTTTTCGCTGATGCCGTTTACTTTAAAAGTCAATTTAGCCTTCAATTCGCCGGTAGCCAGTACTTTCACTTTGTCTGTACGGCTGATCAGGCCATTGATATACAGGTTTTCGAGGCTGAACTCGGTAAAACCGTATTTCTCTGCCAGCTGATCGATCTGTCCCAGGTTGAATACTTTGTACTCAACGCGGTTATTATTTTTAAATCCACGCTTAGGGATACGACGCTGAATTGGCATCTGTCCACCCTCGTGGGCCATTTTACTTTTGTAACCGGCACGGCTCTGACCACCTTTGTTACCTTTTGTTGATGTACCACCTTTACCAGATGCTTCACCACGACCGATACGGATTTCTTTGTGCGTTGAGCCTGCTGCAGGCTTGAGTGTGTGTAGTTTCATGTTTATCTGATTTGAACTTACGGGGTATCTCCCCTCGCAAATAATTTGAAAATTTGTGAATTTGAAAATTTGAAAATGAGCAACTTGAAAATTAAAAATGAATCAAGCATTTAAGCCAGACTCATTTTCAAATCAGCACATTTTCAAATTTTCAAATTGCTAAGCGATTTCTTCAACTTTCACCAGGTGGCTAACTTTGTTAACCATTCCAAGGATCTGTGGAGTAGCTTCTACTTCTTTGGAAGCATTCAGTTTCTTCAAACCCAAAGCAATCAAAGTCTGCTTCTGACGCTCAGATCTGTCGATACCGCTTTTAACCTGTGTGATCTTAATTTTTTTCATGATATTATCATTTGAACTGGCGACCGCCGATAAACGGCTTACGACAGGTATTATCCGTTAAATACTTTGCTCAGTTTCAGGGTTCTGTTTTTGGCAACCTGGATAGGTTCTCTTAACAGGCCCAATGCTTTGATAGTGGCTTTTACCACGTTCTGCGGATTGGCAGAACCGAGGCTCTTGGCCAGTACGTCGGTTACACCGGCGCTTTCCAGCACAGAACGCATGCTGCCTCCGGCGATTACACCCGCTCCATGAGCTGCTGGTTTAATCAACACTTTGGCTGCACCATCTTTGGCCCACTGCTCGTGAGGTACAGTTCCATGCATTACCGGAACTTTTACCAGGTTTTTCTTGGCATCTTCGATACCTTTTGCAATAGCTTCCTGTACTTCTTTTGCTTTACCTAAGCCCTGGCCTACTACACCATTTCCGTTTCCTACTACTACCAGTGCTGAGAAGCTGAAAGTACGACCACCTTTGGTAGTTTTCACTACACGGTTAATGGCAACTACTTTCTCTTTCAGTTCCATGTCGCCACCAGCTTTTACCTTATTTACGTTTACTTTAGACATTTATCTAACGATTAATTGTTGTTAGCAAATTAGAATTGAAGACCACCTTCTCTCGCACCATCAGCTACTGATTTCACACGACCATGGTACAGATTACCACCCCTGTCAAATACACAGGCAGTTAATCCCAGCTCGATGGCTTTGCGTGCAATAGCCATACCAACCAGTTTAGACTTCTCGATCTTGGTTACTTTCTGCGCAGCGATATCTTTACCTCTTGATGAAGCAGCCACCAGGGTTACTGCATTATCATCATCGATCAATTGTGCATAGATCTCCGCGTTGCTTCTGAAAACAGATAAACGGGGTTTTACTGCTGTACCAGCCACTTTCTTGCGGATACGGTACCTGATCTTCTGCCTTTGAATTAATTTACCCATTGTATTTTATTTAGAACTTCCGATTCTGCCGGGAGTTTGTTGATTGGTTTATTTGTTTACTGGTTTATTGCTTTTGATTGATTTACCCATGTACTGATAAACCAATCAACTAATAAACTTATTTACCTGCTGCCTTACCTGCTTTTCTTCTCAGGATCTCACCAGCATATTTCACACCTTTTCCTTTGTATGGCTCAGGCTTACGTAAGCTGCGCAGTTTGGCGGCTACCTGTCCGATCAGTTGCTTGTCGATACCTTCCAGCATGATCTTTGGGTTCTGTCCTTTTTCGGTAACGGTAGTTACTTTCAGTTCTTTCGGAATTTCGAAAATGATATTGTGAGAGTAACCTAATGCCAGATCAAGCAGGTTTCCGGTATTGGCGGCTTTAAAACCCACACCCACCAGTTCCAGGTCTTTCTTATATCCTTCTGTTACACCTTTTACCATATTGCTCACCAGTGAACGGTATAAACCGTGCATAGCGCGGTGACGGATCTGGTCTGTAGGACGTACCAGGTGTAACTGGCCATCAGCGATAGAGATAGTGATATCCCTGTCTACCGTTTCTTTCAATTCACCTTTAGGACCTTTTACAGTTACAACGTTATCGCTGCTTACAGTGATGGTAACGCCTGCAGGTATTACCACCGGTTGTTTTCCAATACGAGACATAGTCGATTCAGTTTTTTATTTGATTCAATATCCTGGTCCGTGTTCAGCTCCGACTAAAAAGCTTAATTGTCAGACAGGGTTTATAACCATGGCGCCAGCGGCGCCAGAGAAATTAATAGATATAGCACAATACTTCACCACCCACATTCTGTGCCTTGGCCTGCTTATCAGTTAATACACCTTTTGATGTACTCAGGATAGCAACACCCAATCCGTTGATCACACGCTTGATCTCGGCAGGTTTTGCATACTGACGGAGACCCGGACGGCTTACTCTTTCCAGAGAACGGATAGCAGCCTGTTTGGTCTGGGGATCGTATTTCAACGCGATCTTGATCAGGCCTTGTTTGCTGTCATCTTCAAACTTGTACTTCAGGATATAACCCTGTTCGTACAGAATCTCTGTTAAGCGCTTCTTCAGATTAGAAGCAGGGATTTCAACCAGTCTGTGTCCAGCCATCTGGGCGTTACGGATTCTGGTTAAGAAGTCTGCTATAGGATCAGTTACCATGTTTATTAGAATTAAATCTTGTTCAAAATTGGTTTGTTACCGGTTTGCAGTTGGCTGCACCTGGAAACATGTCTTATTTTACCAGCTGGCTTTCTTCACACCAGGGATCATTCCGTTCAGTGCCATGTCGCGGAACATGATCCTTGACAGACCGAAGTAACGCATGTATCCACGTGGACGTCCGGTTAACTGACAACGGTTTTTCAACCTTACAGGTGACGCGTTTTTAGGAAGCAGGTCCAAAGCAGCATAATCGCCGGCAGCTTTCAAAGCAGTACGCTTTTCTGCGAATTTGGCAACCATTTTCTCACGCTTGTGTTGTCTGGCTGTAATTGATTTCTTTGCCATGTGATATTAGTTGTTTTCTTTTTTAGCATTTTTGAATGGCATACCCAGTTCTTTCAGCAGCTCGTAAGCTTCTTCATTGGTACCTGCCGTTGTAACGAAAGTGATATCCAGACCAGTGATCTTGTTCACTTTATCGATATCGATCTCAGGGAAGATGATCTGCTCGGTTACACCCAGGGTGTAGTTACCGCGGCCATCAAATGCCTTGTCGCTGATACCTTTGAAATCACGTACACGTGGTAAAGCCACAGATACCAATCTGTCCAGGAACTCATACATCTTCTCACCTCTCAGTGTAACGCGTGCGCCGATAGGCATGCCTTTACGCAGTTTGAAGTTAGAAATGTCTTTCTTAGACATGGTAGGAACTGCTTTCTGACCGGTGATCATGTTCAGTTCTTCAACTGCGATGTCAACCAGTTTTTTATCAGTTACCGCGCCGTTAACGCCACGGTTGATACAGATCTTTTCCAGTTTAGGCGCCTGCATTACAGTTTTGTAAGCAAACTTTTTCATTAAAGCAGGAATAACCTCTTTGGTATATTTATCTGCTAATCTCGGAGTGTATTTTACAGTACTCATTATTTGATTACCTCCCCTGATTTTTTAGAGATACGTACTAATTTTCCATTTTCACGGGTGCGTTTTGCCTTGGTTGGCTCACTCTTCTTGGCATCCCATAACATCACATTACTGATGCTGATAGGTGCTTCGATCTTCACAATACCACCCTTTGTGTTGGCAGCAGAAGGTTTGGTGTGTTTGGTAGCGATGTTAACACCTTCTACTACTACACGGCCTTTGTCAACGATAACTTCCAACACCTTACGAGGCTTTTTCAAGTCCTTGTCATCACCGGCGATCACTACAACAGTGTCTCCTTTTTTGATGTTGAATTTGGGTTTAAATCTTGTACTCATTTTATTTACGCTTAATGCTTTTACGCTGAACGCTTAATGCTAAACGCTAACGCTAAAATTTATATTAAATGCTTTGGCAAACTGCTCTCAGCGTTAAGCGTTAAGCGTTTTGCGTTCAGCGTTTTTTAAAGAACCTCAGGAGCCAATGAAATGATCTTCATATATCCTTTATCACGCAGTTCACGGGCAACTGGTCCGAAGATACGGGTACCGCGTGGCTCATCAGAGTTGTTCAACAACACAACTGCGTTGTCATCAAAACGGATATAAGAACCATCTTTACGACGTAACTTGTTTTTGGTACGTACAATAACTGCTTTTGATACGGTACCTTTCTTAACACCACCTGCGGGGATGGCATCTTTTACAGTTACCACGATCTTATCTCCGATCTTGGCATAATCCTGGCCGCTGTTTCCCAGAACCCTGATACAAAGAACTTCCTTTGCACCACTGTTATCAGCTACATTTAGTCTGCTTTCTTGCTGAATCATCTTTTTTAGCTTTGAGCCTGGAACTTACATTCCGGCATTTATAACAATTTGTTGTCAGAGGCTATGGCTTTGGCTTCCCAACTGCGCATAGCATGTGAAAAAGCTTATTTCGCTTTCTCTATGATTTCCACCAGTCTCCAGCGCTTTGTTTTGCTCAGCGGACGGGTTTCCATGATCTTAACTACATCACCGATCGCACACTCACTCTTTTCATCATGAGCATGGAACTTGGTGGTTTTCTTTACGAACTTACCGTAGATAGGGTGTTTTACTTTTCTTTCTACAGCTACGGTGATGGTTTTATCCATCTTGTCGCTGGTAACCACCCCGGTCCTTGTTTTACGCAAATTTCTTACTTCAGCCATTGTTTATGTTTTTAAGCTTTGAGCCCTGAGCTTTGAGCTTCGAGCCGTTTGTTAGGTTTGCTTTGCTCACAGCTCACAGCCATAAGCTCGTAGCTTCTTTAAATACCCATTTCTTTTTTCTTCAATTCCGTTTTCAAACGGGCGATATCCCTGCGGAGACCGCGGATGTTCATTGGATTCTCCAGCGGAGAGATCGCATGAGCGAACTCAAGCTTTTTCAGGCGTAACTGGTCTTCCTGGATCTTTGTTCTCAGATCTGCTACGTTCAGATCTTTGATAGACCTGTTAAATTCGTATGTCTGTTTATTTGCCATTGGGTCGATTTGAAAATTTGAAAATTTGAAAATTTTGTCGAGGCGTATTTGAAAATTCATCTTCAAATTTTCAAATTACCTCATTTTCAAATTGTCGTTACGCTTGCAAATCCCTTCTTACGATGAATTTGGTTGCGATAGGTAATTTCTGTGCGGCCAGTCCCATTGCTTCTTTGGCAACAGCTTCCGTAACACCATCACATTCGAAGATGATACGTCCTGGTTCTACCACAGCAGCCCAGAATTCAGGGTTACCTTTACCCTTACCCATCCTCACTTCGGCAGGTTTGCGAGTAATGATTTTATCCGGGAAAATACGGATCCATACATTTCCCTCACGTTTCATAGCACGGGTCATGGCCTGACGGGCAGACTCGATCTGACGGTTGGTCAACCAGATCGGCTCAAGCGCTTTTAAAGCAAATGATCCGAATGAAATGGAAGTACCACGCTTAGCTACCTCGCGAATGCGTCCTTTTTGCTGCTTCCTATGCTTACTTCTTTTAGGCTGTAACATCTAGTCTAATTTGAAAAATTTGAAAATTTGAAAATTTGAAAATTTTATCCGGGGTGTTGAAAATTCATTTTCAAATTTTCAAATTACCGGCATTTTCAAATTTATTATCTCCTTCCGCCTCCACCACGGTTATCACCACCACGGCCACCACGGTCTCCACCACCTCTGCGGTCATCTCTTCTGTCGCCACCTGGTCTGCGCTCTTCGCGGCCACCATCCCTTCTGTCGCTCATATCGTTCTTACCACCTACGAAATTCGGATTCAGTTCGCGCTTACCTAATACTTCACCTTTACAGATCCATACTTTGATACCGATTTTACCGTAAACGGTTTGTGCAAACACATTGGCGTAATCGATGTCCATACGGAAAGTATGTAACGGTGTACGACCCTGTTTGAACTCTTCGCTACGTGCGATCTCAGATCCACCCAAACGTCCGCTCAGTTTCACTTTGATACCTTCAGCACCCATACGGAGTGTGGAAGCGATCGCCATTTTGGTAGCACGTTTGAAGTTGATACGGTTCTCGATCTGTCTGGCGATGGTGTCACCAACGATGGTGGCATCCAGCTCCGGACGACGGATCTCGAGGATGTTGATCTGAACATCATCCTTACCGGTCAATTTTTTCAATTCTTCCTTAATACGGTCAACTTCTCCACCGCCTTTACCGATGATGATACCTGGCTTAGACGTATGAATGGTTACGATTAACTTACCCAGTGTACGCTCAATAACAATTTTGGCAATACCACCTTTGTTAATACGGGCACTCAGGTAAGTACGGATCTTATGATCTTCGATCAGCTTGGAGGCATAGTCTTTCTTACTACCATACCAGTTGCTGTCCCATCCGCGGATGATACCTAACCTGTTACCAATTGGATTTGCTTTCTGACCCATATAATGGTTTTACAATTAGTTTTTAGAATCTACGATTAATGTTACGTGGTTGCTGCGTTTACGAACTCTGTATCCGCGGCCTTGTGGTGCAGGGCGCATACGCTTCAGTACACGGCCTCCATCTACAAAAACGGTCTTAACCACCAGGGCGCTGTCTGCAGCACTGGCTCCGTTATTTTTCTGCTCCCAGTTACTGATGGCACTCTTCAGCAATTTTGCCAGAGGAGTTGCATTGTGCTGTGGGTGGTGTTCAAGAATAGCCAGGGCCTTCTCTACTTCCATACCGCGGATCACATCAGCCAGCAAACGCATTTTGCGTGGGCCGGTCGGGTAATTGTTCAGTTTAGCTACTGCTTCCATTTCTTTCTTTGTTTATGGTGTGTGATCCGTAGATCACAGACTATTTACTATTTTTTTGATCCTGCGTGACCTCTGAAGTTCCTGGTGGGGGCAAACTCGCCGAGTTTGTGACCTACCATGAATTCTGTTACATAAACAGGGATGAACTTGTTTCCGTTGTGCACTGCAAATGTGTGCCCTACGAAATCAGGCGTAATAGTGCTGCGACGGCTCCAGGTTTTGATCACACCTTTCTTGTTTTTACCATCGTTAATCGCAACTACTTTACCTTCTAAGTTTGCGTCTACGTAAGGACCTTTTTTTATCGAACGACCCATATTGGTTAATTTGAAAATTTGAAAATTTGAAAATTTTGTCTTTGTGGTCGTCTGAAAATCATTTTCAAATTTTCAAATTCCCACATTTTCAAATTGCTATTTTGCTAATTTTTTTCCGTCTCTGCGCTGGATGATCAGTTTATCGCTTCCTTTTCCTTTGGTACGCGTCTTCTCACCTTTTGCATATTTACCGGTTCTGCTACGTGGGTGACCACCGGAAGCTTTACCTTCACCACCACCCATCGGGTGATCTACGGGGTTCATCGCAACACCACGAACACGTGGACGGATACCTTTCCAGCGGTTTTTACCAGCTTTACCGGCAGTTTCCAGATTATGGTCGCTGTTAGAAACCACACCTACGGTTGCATAACAGTTGATCAATACTTTTCTTAATTCGCCGGAAGGCATTTTCAATACTGCGTATTTCTCTTCCTTATTCGCCAGCTGAGCAGAAGCACCTGCGCTTCTCACCATCTTACCACCCTGGTTAGGCTGTAATTCGATGTTGTGGATCATAGTACCCAAAGGCATATTCTTCATCAACAGCGCGTTACCGATTTCAGGAACAGCATTGTCGCCGGCGATTACAGTTGTACCAACCTGTAAACCCTGTGGGGCAATGATGTAGCGTTTCTCACCATCTGCATATTGCAGCAGGGCGATGAATGCAGTACGGTTAGGATCGTATTCGATAGATACAACAGTAGCTGCCATATCTCTTTTATTCCTTTTGAAATCGATGATACGGTAGTGATGCTTGTTTCCACCACCCATGTAGCGGGATACACGACGACCCTGGAAGTTACGGCCAGCCGTATTTTTCTGAGGTTCGAGCAAGCTCTTCTCAGGATCCATGGTAGTGATCTCAGCATAAGCATTACCAATTCTCCAACGTGTTCCTGCTGTGATTGGTTTGTACTTTTTAAGTGCCATTGTTTACTCTTTTTACTGCGGATTTTTCAGCTCCGCGTGCTATAATTAAATGTTTGAATACAGGTCGATCGCTTCACCTTCGGCTACGGTTACCAGTGCTTTCTTATAAGCACCTTTCATACCCTGTATGAAACCGGCTTTGGTATAACGGGTCTTGTTCTTTCCGGGAACCACGGCGGTGTTTACATCCACTACATTTACTCCGTAGAATTCTTCTACCGCTTTTTTGATTTCCAGTTTGTTGGCCCTGCGGTCTACTCTGAAAGCATACCTTCTTAATTTTTCCTGTTGAGCGTTTGCTTTCTCAGTTAAAATGGGCTTTATCAATACTTCAGTCAGTTTCATTTGTATCTGTTTGAAACGTTACTTAAATTAAGCTGTTACGCCTTCTTCTTCTGCGAAGATCTTGGCGGTATTTTCAGTGATCACCAGGACATCAGCATTCATAATTTCGTATGTGTTGATATCGGCCAGCAATGAACTGGTAATATTTGGAATATTGCGTGTGCTCAGGTACAGGTTATCGTTGTACTCGGGCAATACGATCAGGGTTTTCTTGTTGGCCACATTCAGGCTGTTCATAATCTCAACCACCTGCTTGGTTTTGGGAGCATCCATATTGATGTCTTCCAGTAC
>DASWXD010000103.1:0-6610 GCA_036405675.1 Sediminibacterium sp. | reverse complement strand
GCGGTGATGAATTATGTAAACGATTCTGCACCCATGCACTTTGCCTCTTCGGTCAACGCACCGGTTACGGCCGTGTATTGCTCTACCATACCGGCTTTTGGCTTTGGTCCTTTATCAGATAACAGCCATATTGTAGAAGTGCCCACTGCTTTGCCTTGCCGTCCCTGCGGTTTACATGGCAAAAAAGCCTGTCCGGAGTTACATTTTAACTGCGCGAGACAGATCACTACCACACAACTGCTGGCTGTGTTGCCCAAATGATTAATTGGCAAAGCACCTTACATTTGCAGCAGATGGAGATTCAATGTACAGATAGGGAATTAGCTATATTGGAGAAGATAGCCGGAGCGGCCGATGCATTGTCGGTTCCCTGTTACCTGATCGGAGGGTTTGTGCGCGATAAGATCATTGGCCGCCCCACCAAGGATGCAGATATTGTTTGTATGGGCGATGGCATAGAGCTGGCGCACAAAGTGGCCGATGCTTTTCATCCCCGTCCCACGGTGGCTTATTTCAAGACCTTTGGCACCGCACAGATCAAACTGGATGATTTTGAGATAGAATTTGTGGGCGCCCGCAAGGAAAGTTACAGCCAGGACAGCCGCAAACCCGAAGTAGTACCCGGCACCCTGGAAGATGACCAGAACCGGCGTGATTTTACCATCAATGCACTCGCCATCAGCCTGAACAAGGCAGATTTCGGTAAACTGGTAGATCCATTTGACGGATTGGGGGATATTGAAAGAAAATGTTTGCAAACACCACTGGCGCCTGTTCAGACTTTCAGTGATGATCCCCTTCGGATGATGCGGGCGATCCGCTTTGCCTCACAACTGCATTTTGAGATCGCCGAAGAAACTTTTCAGGCAATTACAGATAATGCGCAACGCATTAAAATTGTTTCGCAGGAAAGGATTACGGATGAGCTGAACAAGATCATGCTCAGTGAGAAACCTTCGGTGGGTTGGGACCTATTGTTCCGCTCCGGACTATTGGCCCTGATCTTTCCACAGATGGTAGACCTGTATGGCGCAGAATATGTGGATGGAAAAGGGCATAAAGATAATTTCTATCATACACTGCAGGTGCTGGATAATATTTCAGCGAACACAGATGATCTCTGGCTACGCTGGGCGGCACTGCTGCACGATATCGGTAAACCCGCCACCAAGAAGTTTGAAGAGGGCCATGGCTGGACCTTTCACGGCCACGAAGTAGTAGGTGCGAGAATGGTGCCTAAGATCTTTACCCGTCTCAAATTACCTTTGAACGAACGGATGCGGATGGTACAGAAACTGGTGATGCTGCACCTGCGGCCCATCAGTCTCACCAAAGAAAATATCACCGACAGCGCCATCCGCCGCTTGTTGTTTGATGCGGGTGAAGACATTGACCACCTGATGATGTTATGCGAAGCGGATATCACCAGCAAAAACCCGAACAAGGTAAAACGGTACCTGAAGAATTTTGAACTGGTGCGTCAGCGACTGGAAGCCGTGGAGGAAAACGATAAGATCCGCAACTGGCAACCACCTATTTCGGGCGAGATGATCATGGCCAAATTTGGTTTATCGCCGGGCAGAACGGTGGGTGTGATCAAAGACGCCATCCGCGAAGCCATCCTCGACGGACTGATCCCCAACGATTTTGATGCGGCCCATGCTTTTATGCTGCAAAAAGCTGCCGAACTGAACTTGTCGGCGGTGGAATAAATTGTAGTTTTGGGGATGGGCAATGGTGAATTGTCAGTAGTGAGTAGTCAGTGGTGAGTGTTTTTGCAGGATATACCAATAAACCGATAAACGAGTAAACCAATAAACAATACAACCGAATGGCTATATTAAAATTCAGGATTTATCTCGAAGAAGATGATGCAGTATACAGGGATGTGGTGATCAAACACACGCAGAATTTCCAGGAATTGCATTTTGCGATCTTGAAATCTTATGAGTTTGACTCAAAACACAAAGCCACTTTTTACCGCAGTAACGATAACTGGCAGAAGGGAAGAGAGATCAGTTTTGAACGCTACGATAAACCGTATGTGGTGGAGCCTTTACTAATGGCCGAGGTGACCATCGGTTCTGAGATCCGGGATACCAACCAGAAATTTGTGTACGAATACGATTTTGAAAAACATTGGGTATTCCTGGTAGAGCTGATCAATGTGAGCAAGGAAGAAAGCAGTAAGATTACGTATCCTTCCGTAACCCGTGTGGAAGGAATTGGTCCGCAACAGTATGGCACCAAAAGTCTGCTGGGAGATAAGTTTGCCGACATAGAAGAGAAATATGACCTCGCCGAAGCGGCCGAAGGATTTGGAACCGAAGGCGATGAGGGAGATACAGAAGCCGATGAAGAAGAAGCGGCTGACGATAGCACGGGACAGGAAGAAGATTTTTAGGATCGGTTGATAGGTAGAAGTTGCCCTTCAATCGTTATGAACGTCTTGGGTGCCTGATAATTTTCTGATCAGACAATCCATCTTTTTTTTCTGTTATGGCATTCATATTTTTTTGACAGTTCCATCTCAACACAATCCATTTGTTCTCTTTTTACATCTGATTATGCAGCCTACTATTATCATCGTTGCCGGACCCACTGCTGTAGGCAAAACAGCTTTTGCCATAGAACTGGCCAAACATTTTCAGACGGAAATCATTTCTGCCGATTCGCGCCAGTGTTATCGTGAGATGAAGATTGGTGTGGCCCGGCCATCGGAGCAGGAACTGGCTGCAGTGAAACACCATTTTATCGCATCTCATTCGGTTACCGAAGACCTGAATGCCGGCAGTTTTGAAAAATATGCGTTGGCAGCAGCGGATGAGATCTTTCAAAAGTATCCGGTTGCTGTAATGGTAGGAGGAACCGGTTTGTACATCAAGGCTTTTTGTGAGGGCATCGACCCCATGCCCGAAGTGCCGGAAGCTGTTAGGCAGGCAGTGATCAAAGGTTATGAACAAAAAGGCCTGATCTGGTTACAGAAAGAATTACAGACCAAGGATCCTGCTTTCTGGGAAGTAGCCGAAAAGCAGAACCCGCAGCGTTTAATGCGTGCACTGGAGGTATTTAATGCTACCGGCCAATCCATCGTCGTTTTCAGAACGGCTAAAAAAGCGGAACGCCCTTTCCGGGTGGTGAAGATCGGTCTTGATCTGCCGAAGGAAATGTTACACCAACGCATTCACCAGCGGGTAGACCAGATGATGGAAGAAGGTTTGTTGAACGAAGTAAAGGCGCTACTGCCATACAGGCTTCACAATGCGCTGCAGACGGTTGGTTACCGCGAACTTTTTGACCACCTGGATGGTAAGTGCAGCCTGGAGGAAGCCGTAACGAATATCAAGACCAATACCCGGCACTATGCCAAACGCCAGCTGACCTGGTTCAGGAAGGATGCAGCTTTTGAATGGCTGTCGCCGGCTGCTGAATCCCTTCCGCTTGTGTACGAAAAAATAAAAGGTTAAAAAACGCCTGCCTTTTGTGTAATAATCTTCCCTGTTTTATTACAAATATTGCTGATTTGTTATCTTACGCGTATTGCGTTACAGAAATCTATCAAAAAAGTATGTTATGAGAAAATGGTTACTCGCGCTGCCGGCAGCGCTGTTGGTCAGCAGCACTCTGCAGGCACAGGCGCCGAAAATTGCGTTTGAAAAGTACACGCTTCCGAATGGATTGACAGTGATCCTGCACCAGGACAAATCGGCACCGGTGGTAGCGGTATCAGCTTTGTATCATGTAGGGTCCAAAAACGAAGACACGGCCCGCACCGGTTTCGCCCATTTCTTTGAACACCTGATGTTTGAAGGAAGCGCCAATGTAAAACGTGGTGATTTTGATAAATACACGTCGAATGCGGGTGGGTATAACAATGCCAATACTACGCAGGACAGAACCTATTATTTCGAACTCTTTCCCAGTAACCAGGTAGCACTGGGGCTCTGGCTGGAAAGTGAGCGCATGTTACATGCCAAGATCGAAGACATTGGTGTGAATACGCAGAAAGAAGTGGTAAAAGAAGAAAAGCGCCAGCGTATCGATAACCAGCCTTATGGAACCATTATCGGTGAGATTTTTAAGCGGGCATTCAAAGTGCATCCATATAAGTGGCAGCCCATCGGATCCCTGGAACACCTGAGCAGGGCCAAACTGGCTGATTTCATTGATTTTTATCAAACATTTTATGTGCCCAATAATTGCGTATTGAGTATTGCCGGCGATATTGATATCCCGCAGTTGAAACAGCAGATCAATGGGTATTTCGGTTCCATCCCCAGAGGTAAGAAGCCGATTCCCCGACCCAGCGTAACCGAACCGGCACTGGGGGGAGAAGTGAGAGATGTGATTGAAGATAATATTCAATTACCAGCCGTGGTGCAGGCTTATCGCTCGCCCAAACAGGGAAGTGATGAGTATTATGCTTTCAATGTATTGTCTTCTTTGTTATCTGGCGGAAATTCTTCCCGGATGAACAAAGCGATTGTAGACGAAAAACAACTGGCCGTACAGGCAGGTGCTTTTAACTATGCACTGGAAGATGCGGGATTGTTCATCACATTCGGGATTGCAAATATGAATGTGAAACCGGAAGACCTGGAAAAAGAGATCCAGGTAGTGGTGGATGGTGTGAAGAATGAATTGGTAGGCGAAAGGGAATTTGAAAAAGTGCGTAACAAAATCACCACTGATTTTGTGAATAAAAATGCATCCATGGCCGGTATTGCAGAATCGCTGGCCGATTACCAGGTGTATTTTGGTGATGCCAACCTGGTGAATACGGAGATCAACCGCTACAACAAAGTGACCCGCGAAGACCTGATGAAAGTAGCGCAGAAATACCTGAACAAAGAAAACAGGGTAACCCTGTATTATGTACCCAAGGGCAGTAAGAAATAAACTGCAACAGAGGAGGATCCTGTTCTCAACCAACTAAACAAAAGACCATGAAAAAAATATTCTTTTCTTTTCTGATAGCCGCACCGGTAGCCTTACTGGCGCAGGTGAAAATTGACAGAACCAAAGCGCCCAAACCCGGTCCGGCACCGGTGATCAAAGTGGGAGAGCCTGCTTCTTTTACGCTGGCCAATGGCCTGCGTGTTTTTGTGGTGCAGAATACCAAACTGCCCCGTGTATCCGCCACCCTTACCATCGATCGCGAAGCCATCGCTGAAGGTGATAAAGCGGGTCTGGTAAGCATGGCTGGACAGTTATTGCGCAGAGGAACCACCACCATGAAAAAAGCGGTACTGGATGAGGAAATTGATTTTCTCGGTGCCAATATCAATACCTCTGCTAAAAATGTAAGTGGCGGTTCGCTGAAGACTAATTTTCCGAAAGTATTTGCCCTGATGGCAGATATCGCTTTGCGTCCCTCTTTCCCGGCTGATGAGCTGGAGAAGATCCGCAGACAGGCATTATCGGCACTGGCGCAGAACAAGGAAGATGCGAACGCGATTGCTTCCAATGTGGTGAGCAGACTGGTGTATGGAAAAGCACATCCTTACGGGGAAGTGGAGACAGAAGAAAGTGTGAAAAAAGTGACCGTAGAAGACATCCGTGCTTATTACAATACCTATTGGAAACCGAATATCGCCTACCTGATTTTTGTGGGAGATATTACCACAGACGAAGCGAGGAAACTGGCAGAGACCCATCTGGGTAGCTGGCAAAAAGCAGATGTGCCTGCTCCTTCGTTTACCACACCGGCACCTCCTGCTAAAACCTATATCGCCATTGTTGACAGGCCCAGTTCTGTGCAAAGTGTGATCAATCTGGTAACCCCGGTGCTGTACAAACCGGGCCAGCCAGATGCGATTGCGGGATCTGTGATGAATACTTTGCTTGGTGGTGGTTCTTCCAGCAGGTTGTACAAAAATCTTCGTGAAAAATATGGCTTTACTTACGGTGCATACTCGCAGTTAACTGCAGATAGGTTAGTGGGTAATTTTACCGCCAGCGCTTCTGTGCGTAATGAAAAAACAGACAGTGCCATCGGTCAGTTTTTTGTAGAACTGAACCGCCTGCGTAAGGAATCGGTGGGAGCAGAAGAACTCAATCAAACTAAAAACGAAATGAGCGGCGGATTTGCCCGGTCGCTGGAAAGTCCGGCTACCATTGCCAATTTTGCCCTGAATGTGGCACGCTATGGTTTGCCCAAAGATTATTACCAGAATTACCTCAAGAATTTGTCTGCGGTAGATGCACAAATGGTGCAGGCGGTGGCCACTAAATATGTGTTACCCGGAAATATGCATATCGTGATTGTAGGGAATGCCAAACAGATCGCTCCCGGACTGGAGAAATACGGTGAGGTGAAATATTTTGATGTGTATGGAAATGAAAAAGCGGCTCCCACTGAAAAGAAAGTAGAGGCGGGTGTAACTGCGCAAACAGTTTTCAGCAAAGCCATTGATGCACAGGGCGGGGAAGCAGCGATTGGTAGTTTGAAAGATCTGTCTATGACCGGCGCCGCCAGTGTGATGGGGCAGACCCTGGATTTTTCAGTGCAATATGTGCTGCCTTCCGGATACCTGCAGAACCTGAGTATGGGTGGTATGTCGTTGGCCAAACAACTGGCGAAAAACGGCAGCTATTCCGTAGTACAACA
>DASWXD010000102.1:0-18015 GCA_036405675.1 Sediminibacterium sp. | reverse complement strand
CAGCTGGTGCATGGTTGGCGGGGTGGTTAGGATAAGTAAGGCAAACAGAAAAACGAATCTGCTTATGGAGGATTTTAATTAAAAATGCAAAATTAAAAATTAAAAACAGCGTGCTGTTTATGTATCAATCTATTGCATGTGGGATGGCTGAAAACGATCTGGGAATAGGATTACATACAGAAAAGAAACTACAGTGAATTATCAAACTGAAGCTTTTCATCACCGGGCTTACGCGCAGATGTACCAAAACGGAAATTAAAGCCGATATAAAATACCCTTGCATCGCGGCTGTTCACACTGTTTTGATAAAGGAATGCAGTATTCAATAAAGATTTTTGTTCCAGTGTTCTGAAAATATCACTGAGGGTTGCGGTAATAGATAACTTATTCTGAAAAAGATCTTTCCGTGCTCCCAGGTTCATCACAAAAGTGGGTGAAACCTGTCCTTGTGCCGTTTGTCTGGCAGACCGGTAATTACAACTGAACTGGAACATAGTAGTAGGGGTAACCGTATAAGTGGTATTGAAGTTCATATTCATGGATACAATCGACTTCTTTGTACCCAGTCCCGTTGCCGATGCATCGATCGTATTGTAAAATACGTTGGAGCTCAGGTTGGCTGACAGGGTTTTGGAAGGTTTGGCAGATACCACCAGTTCCAATCCTGCCGACTGATCGCTGGAGAGGTTCTCGCGGGTAGTTAATAATACCGAGTCTTTAAACGGCCGTGTAACCGTAGTAAAGCCATTGTATTTAGAGCGGTAATAAATACTGGGTACAATGGTAAATACCCGGTTTTTCCACTGGTAGCCAAATTCGAACGAATGAATAAATTCGGGTAACAGTTGCGGATTTCCGGCTGTTAAATTAAGCGGGTCTATATATTCCGGAAAAGGATTCAGGTCATCGCCTTCAGGCCGGTTGGCACGACGGCTATAGTTCAGCTGCAGTTCGCCATGAGGTAATTTGTACGCCAGATGCAAAGTTGGATACAGTTGAAAATAACGGTTGTTCAACAGAGAATCCCTTGTCAGCAGATTGATCTTCATATACGCCTGCTCTGCCCTGAGCCCTGCCGAAAAACTGAACGCTTCAAAACTTTTCTGATAGGTGGCGTATAATGCATGTAGCGTAAAGTTGTAGAGAAAACGGTTAGATGTAAGCGCATTCCGTAACATCTTATTCTGTACACTGTCAAAATTCTCCACATAAAAATCAATATCCTGTTGTACAAAAGAACCCGCATACCCCATTTCTATTTTGGCCGATCCGGATAGGGGATTCACATAGTCGAGCGTAATTTGCTGGTTCTTCTCGATCTGCGTTACCCAGTTATTATCGGGTATCGGTTTATTGGCAGGATAGATATATTGATTGGTGTAATAATTTTTTTCATCCTCACTCTGCGAAGAAGCGGTGGCTTCCAGCCTTAGTTCAGCGCCTTCTTTTTTAAAGGTATGCTGCCAGAACAGTGTGGCGTCTTTTTCTATTTCAAAAGCGGGTGCATACCGTAACCGGTTAATCTGCGAACTAAGTGCCCGGTTCTTATCGTAGAAATACCGACTCTGGATATTATTCCGTACAAGATCTGTTCGAAGAAAACTACCCGAAATACCCAAACTATTCTGCGCATCCAGCGTATACTCCATCCCTGCCCTGAACAAATTACCCAATGGTCTTGCTTTTGAACGAAAGTCTTCTGTATAGTAACCGGATACTCCTGCATTTGCATCCAGTAACCGGCGGTCAATACTTCCATAACGGTTTCTTTCATCCTGGCGGATACTGTAAGTAGCAAAGCTGTTCCATTTCGCTGTTTTCAGATTCAGCGTAAGGCTGCTGTTGGCCCGGGCCAGATTACCGATATTACCTGTCAGATTCCCGTTAAAACCTGCTTTGGTATTTTTTTTCAGCACTATATTAATGATACCCGATGTACCATCCGGCCTGAAACGGGCCGAGGGGTTGGTGATGACTTCTATTCGTTCAATGGTATTGGCAGGTATCTGCTGCAGCACTTCCGCCCTGTTCTTGCCCATCAGTGGCGAGGGGCGGCCATTAATAAGAACCATCACTTCTTCCGAACCCCGCAAACTGATATTCCCTTCTATATCCACTTCCACCGAAGGCACATTCTTCAGTATATCACTAACGGAACCGGATTGCGCCATGATATCCTGTCCTACATTGTATACTTTCCGGTCGATAGAGGTATTCAGCATCGCTTTTTTAGCTGTCACACTTACAGCTGTCAACTCATGCGAAGCCAGTTCCAGCTGAATGGTGCCCAATGGTTGCAACCGGTTTTCGGCAGATAGGTACAAAGGGATTTCTCTCACTACCGTACCTACATAATTGATCCGTATCAGGTAACTGCCCGGAACTGCGCTATCAATCAGAAATTTTCCTTTCCGGTCCGAAAGAACTGTTTTATAAATGGTACTGTCTGTTTGCCGCACCAGCTGGATAGCCGCCAATTCTACCGGTTTACCCGATATACCATCCTGCACAGTTCCGGTTACAGTAATGGATATTGACTTCTGCTGAGCAGTAACTGCAAAAACCATAACCAGTAATAGGACCAATAGTGTGACAAACTTTTGCATAAGACTCATTCCAATCAAAAAGGAAATAGCTGTAAAGTTATCTGTAAATCATACAAAGGGAGGATAGATTTCGGTCTATTTGTAATAGACAGCGGTGAGCAGCGGTTAGTGAGGGTGACAAAACAATGAATGGGTAATAAAAATTTAAAAAAAATCGGGGGAGGAGATTCATTAGGTAAAAGGCAGACAGATTCAAACCAATCCCTCCTTTTTTTGTTTAAAGGTCTAAACCATCGGAATTTTATACCCTAAACAAACCGGATATGTTACCAGGAAGCGTGTTGTTACGACTATCATTACTCATTAGCTGCAGTTTTGTGGCCCTGATTACCCTTGCCCAGAACAATGGCCGGATCTCCGGTACGGTACTGGATAAAACCACTCAAAAAGCCATTGCCAATGCCACGGTGCGGGTAAAAGGGAGTACCAAAGCGGCGATTACCGATACCAATGGTGTATTCCGGATCACAGATATACCGGTTAACACCTATTCGATAGAAGTGAGCATTACCGGATACCAGACAGCTACCCTATACAATATCATCCTGAACGCGGGTAATGAATACACGGTGAATATCGAAATGGAACCGCAGGTAAGCGAGCTCACCGCCGTAGTAGTCAGCAATAACCGCCGTACCGCCAAAGCGGCCACACTGGAGAGCCCCCTGAGTGTGCAACGCTTAACACTGGAAGAGATCCGCAGTAACCCCGGAGGCAATTTCGATATCAGCAAAGCCATTCAGGCATTACCCGGTGTAGGGGGTGGTGCCGAAGGGGGCAGTTTCCGCAACGATATCATCATCCGTGGCGGGGCACCCAATGAAAACGTGTATTATTTAGATGGGATCGAGATCCCGGTGCTGAACCATTTCCAGACACAGGGCAGTTCCGGCGGGCCACAGGGCATGCTCAATATTTCTTTTATTGAAGATGTAAAACTGAGTTCTTCCGCTTTTGATGCACGTTACGATAATGCACTCAGCTCCGTATTCCAGTTTAAACAGCGCAACGGTAACGCCAACAAATTCCAGGGTAATGCCCGCATCAGTGCCACCGATGTATCGGCTACTTTGGAAGGACCGATGTCGAAAGATAAAAAAACCACTTTCCTAGCCTCCGCCCGCCGCTCGTATCTGCAATTACTGTTCTCTGCCATCGATCTGCCCATCCGTCCCAATTACTGGGACTTTCAAACCAAGATCACCCGACAGATCAACCCCAAAACCACTTTGTCGTTCATGGCCCTCGGCGCCATCGATGAATTCAGCCTCGCCCCCATCAAAAAAGCAACACCGGAAAAATTATACATCATCAATGCCACCCCCACTATTAACCAGTGGAACTATACTTTTGGCCTGAGCCTGAAAAAATTGGTGAAGAATGGTTACGTAAACTGGGCACTCAGCCGCAATGCCTTTGATAATGCGATTCAATCATACGAAGACAATACCACCCAACTCCCCTCCCAACTCACGCTCGATTACACTTCGCGCGAAACAGAAAACAAACTGCGGGTTGATGTGAACAAGAATATCAATGGCTGGAAATTCAGCTACGGCGCTTCGCTACAGTTTGTGCAATACCAGAACCGTTCTTTTACGGTGATCCGGAAAGAACTGAAAGACAGTGCCGGTAATATTATTCAGCCTGCTACCACCGTCAACTTCAACAGCCCCCTCGCCAATCTCTGGCGCTATGGTGCTTTTATGCAGGCGGGTAAACGTTTCTTTGATAACAGGTTAGGCGTAAGTGGTGGTTTGCGTACGGATATGAATAGTTTTACAACAGATGGCAACAATCCTTTACAAACCCTATCGCCCCGCATCTCGTTCAGTTATGTGCTCGCTGATAAATGGACGGCTAATATATCTGTAGGTCGTTATTACAAGTTACCTCCTTACACCATTCTCGGTTTTGCCAATAACAGCGGTTCACTGGTAAACAAAAACAGCCAATACCAGCGCAGCGATCATTATGTGGCCGGTATCGAATACTTACCCAATGATGGATTGCGGATCACGGCAGAAGGTTTCTTCAAGTTCTACGACCAGGTACCGGTATCGGTGCGTAACGGTATTTCGCTGGCCAATCTCGGCAGTAATTTCGATGTACTCGGTAACGAGGCCGTAACTACCAACGGGAAAGGGAAAGCCTGGGGTATGGAATTGTTTGCGCAGAAAAAACTGACCGAACGATTTTTTGGTATCTTCTCTTACACCTATTACCGCAGTAAATACACCGGCACCAGCGGTTACTCTTTGCCCAGCAGCTGGGATAATACACACTTGCTGAGCATTACCTGGGGCTATAAGTTCAAACGCAACTGGGAGCTGGGTATGAAATTCCGTTACCAGGGTGGCGCACCGTATACGCCTTTTGATATGATTGCTTCCAAAACCAATTATCTCTCACTGGGTCGTGGGTTACTGGATTATACGCAGGTGAACAGCCAGCGCCTCCGCGCCTTCCATTCCGGCGATCTGCGGATCGATAAAAAATGGAATTTCAGAAAGACCACCATCGATCTCTTCCTCGATATCACCAATTTTTACCGGGTCCATAACCAGGGTGCACCTAATTACACTTTTAAGCGTAATGCAGACAATACCGCTTTCCTCACCACCGATGGAAGAGCTCTGAAAGCAGATGGCAGCAATGCCATTCCTTTGCTGTTGCTGAATGATGAAGTGAGTTTTACACCTTCGGTTGGATTGATCGTAGAATTCTAATATCTCTCTGTGTATCTCCGTGCCTTCTGTGTCTCTGTGTTGAAAAATAACTACGCAAATATTTTTCAACACAGAGATAGGGAGCAGCACAGAGGTACACGGAGGTATATCAGCAGATGCGGGGCAGTTGTTCTCCGGTAAGATAACCTACTACCCGGTGCCCGCCGATACGGCTTTTGAGCATGACTTTACCCGCATGGCTTTCGGTCACCTCGCCAATAATAGCCGCATTCACCCCATTGGGATCTGCATGCAACAGCGACAAAGCCAGGTCTGCCTGCTCCGGCGAAACAATGGCTACAAAAGAACCCTCATTGGCTACATACAAAGGATCGAGCCCCAGCATTTCACAGGCACCTTCTACCTGTTCGTCAATAGGTAGTTTATCCTGCTCTATCACAAATCCCAGTTTACGTATCTCCGCCAGTTCATTCAGCACCGATGCCAGACCACCACGCGTAGGATCGCGCATGAATTTGATATCGGTACCCAGCACATCCAGCAGTGAGCGTACCGTATGGTTCAGGTTAACCGTATCACTTACTATATCTGTTTCAAAAGAAAGCCCTTCTCTTTTACTCATAATAGCAATGCCATGCTGCGCCAGATTACCGCTGATGAGGATCTTATCACCCACCGCTATATTCCTATGATGGATCTGCGCATTGGGATGAATGATACCTACACCGGAAGTATTGATAAAAAGCTGGTCACCCTTTCCCTTTTCCACCACTTTGGTATCGCCCGTAACGATCTTCACACCGGTTTTCTGCACGGCATATTTGATACCCGTTAACACTTCCCAAAATGCTTTCATAGACAACCCTTCTTCAATAATAAACGCCAGCGACAGGTATTGGGCATTTGCACCACACATGGCCAGATCGTTCACGGTTCCGTTCACTGCCAACTCGCCAATATTTCCACCCGGGAAAAAGATGGGCGAAACCACATAACTATCCGTACTGAAAGCTGTTCGGCCATTCAGTTCAAAACTGGCGCCATCATGCTGCTGGTCCAGCAGTTCGTTCTGGAGAATATCGAACACACCACTCTGCAATAAACGGTGCGTAAGCAGTCCACCGCTGCCATGGCCCATCGTGATCACCTCAAAATCAAATTTGGGCATAGGACATTGTAACTGGAATTGGGAAATATCAGACACGGTCATTTGTTTTAAGATGAAACTTTCGCAGTTTCCGGTTCGCCGGAAAAACTATATTGATAATAAGCGGCACAGGCCCCCTCACTGCTCACCATCGGTGCACCCAGTGGATGTTCGGGTTTACACCTGGTGCCGAAATTGGGACATTGCCTGGGTTTCTTCAATCCCTTCATGATATCGCCGCTGATGCATTCCTTGTTCTCTTCGGCCAACGGGATATCTATTGCAAACCTGATCCGCGAATTATAGTGGCGGTAGCGTTCATTCACTTCATAGCCACTCTGTGGTATGGAGCCGATACCGCGCCAGGTACGATCGCTCACGGCAAACACTTTCTGTATCGTATCCTGCGCCATGCGGTTACCTTCGCGCTGCACACTGCGGGCATATTGGTTTTCTACCTTGTACTCTCCGTTTTCAAGCTGCCGCACAGCCATTACAATACCCTGCAACAGGTCTACAGGTTCAAACCCCGTTACCACGATCGGGATCCGGTATTTTTCGGCCACAGGATAATATTCTTCCATACCCATAATGGTGCATACATGTCCTGCCGCCAGAAAAGAATCGATCTGGTTCTCCTCATCACTCAAAATCGCTTCCATAGCCGGCGGTACCAGCACATGCGAAGCAAGGATGCTGTAATTCTGAATACCCTGGTTATCGGCATGCACCACACTCAAAGCATTGGCCGGTGCCGTGGTTTCAAAACCCACTGCAAAAAACACCACTTCCTTATCCGGATTTTTTTTCGCCAGTTCCACTGCTTCCAGCGGCGAATACAAAATGCGTACATCGGCCCCCTCTGCTTTCACTTCCAATAAACTTTTGGCACTGCCCGGCACACGCAACATATCCCCAAAAGAACAAAGGATCACATTGGGCTGCTGCGCCAGGTAAATGGCTTCATCTATCACACTCACACTGGTTACACATACCGGACAACCCGGCCCATGAACCATCGTGATCTGTTCCGGCAGCATATCCAATATGCCATTCTTCACCAGGCTATGCGTTTGCCCGCCACAGATCTCCATCAGGGTCCAGGGGCGTGTAGTGATGTGATGCAATTCTTCCACATATTCTTTTACCAGTTGTGGGTCGCGGTATTCGGAGAGGTATTTCATGTTAATGAGTGATTGAGTGAATGAGTGAATGAGTGAATGGTTTGATGGCTGTTGATTGTTTATTTAGATTATTTATGAATGTTTTAATAGGTGCTGCTTATTTGTTTTAATTGTTTGATAAAGTTTTTCTTGCCTTTGATAGTACTTTAATAATTTCTGTTATTTCCTGTTCCAATGTTTTCAAATCTGCACTGATACAGATCGCCGACTCTTCCATTAGTTCCAGCCAGAAAAGGGTTTCATCTGCTTCTTCAATCGTTATACTCAGCTTAGCATAAAACTCCGCCCGCGATCTTGCTCTACATGCCGCCCGGTAATTAGCCGCACAGGAGCTGACACTTCTCACTAACTGCTTTTTCAGTACACTGGCTTCCTCTGTTCTGGGCATATCCTGCACCAACCTGATACACCTAATAGCGATTTGCCTGGTACGCGTCCGGAACGTTTCAATAAAAAGAACTTTCTCTTCCATCGTTTGTTTTTCATCAATCTAAAAAACAAACCATCCATTAACCCATTTCGTAACCAACAATATGTCACCCCAACTAACACCATTCCATCCATTCACCATTCCATCCATTCACTCATTCACTCATCCACTCATTCACTCATTGCCTTCCAACTCCCCCACCTCCCCCATCTGCTTCAGATAACTAAATGTTTTCTGTGCCTCTTCTTCGTCAACGATATTAATCGCTACACCTACATGAACAAGAACGTAATCACCAATTTGGGCTTCGGGTACCATGAATAGGTTGATCTCTTTGATGATGCCGCCGAAAGAAACTTTTCCTTTTCTGAAAGTGGCATCCAGTTCTTCGGTAATGGCGGTGATCTTTCCGGGTATGGCTAAACACATGGTGGTATTTTTTAAGGGTTCGTTATTGCACCTGCATCAGCGGTGCGATGATATGGTCAAATCTTTTTTTTTGCGCTTCCCTGCTGGTAGGCGGCCGGTTGCCAAAATGCGCATACCAGGCCAGTTGCCCCAGGCTGATACATTCATCATTCGGACTCACCTGCTGATGAAAATAGAGTTTCCGTTTATGCTGCAACAGTTCAATGATCATGTCTACCAGCAATGCATTCTGAAATACTCCGCCGCTGAAAGCCAGTTTGTCAATATCATAGTAAGAGCTCATGTAGGCGATGGCTTTGGCCAGCGAGTAAAAGAATTTCCAGGCAATCATGTCGTTGGGTTCTTTGTGTTGCCAGTCTTCGAGTAATTCATGGATCAGCTGCTGCCAGTTCCACACCCCTTCAGATAAAGGCATGCTGTAAGAATCGTAAGAGTGATAGGTGCAGCTTTGCGCCAGTGCTTCCAGTTTCATGGCGGCTTCGCCTTCGTAACTGTTTTTAGATACGAGTCCGAGTAAACAGGCTACTGCATCTATCAACCGGCCCATACTGCTGGTTTGCAGGCGGGCGGGTTGCTGCAATAATTGTTGGTAATACACCCACTCTTTATCCGTAAACAAAGGTTGCAGCCTGTTGGCGGCAGTGGTGGTTCCGAGTAAACTCAAGGCGCTCAGCCGGGGCTCCTGGCTCATTTTATCAGCCAGCAGTTGCGGAAAATAAGCGAGGTGCACCATGCGGTTGATCTCGCCCTGGTCGTATAGAAACACTTCACCGCCCCATACTTGTGCATCGTTACCATAACCGGTACCATCCCAGACAATACCGAGTACAGGTTTTTTTTGTGCCAACAAATCATGTTCGGCCATTACGGCCGCAAAATGTGCTTCGTGGTGCTGCACTTCGGTAAACGAACAGGCATCAGTAGCAGCGAGATCACGCCCCCGCTGCGATACATGGTAACGTGGATGTTTATCGGCCACAATATGTTTGGGTGTAAAACGCAGCAGCCTGCTTATCTGCTGCAAAGACTTTTCATAACTCTCCTGCGACTCCACCGACTGCTGATCGCCCAGGTACTGGCTGATGAACAAACGGTTGCCATGTGCAACGGCATACGCACTTTTTAATTCCGCTCCCATGGCCAGCGTATCATTGGGCAGGTTACTGAAGGGCAGAGGGTAGTAATTGGGCGCCAGTCCGCGACTGCGACGGAGAATGATCTTTTGTCCGCGACTGCTGAACTGCAGCACACTATCATCCTGCGGCGCCACGATCTCTCTGTCGTACGTGAGAATATAATCAGCAATGGCTGGTAACCAGTGTAAGGCTTCTGCATCCTCATAGATCATGGGCGATCCGCTCAGGTTGGCGCTGGTAGCCACCAAAGGTTTACCAAATTGCTTCGCGATCAGCTCCAGCAAAGGCGAAGAAGGTAACATGGCACCGATCTGCTGCAAACCCGGCGCTATCTGTTGTACCACGATGGCGTTTTCGGGATGTGGTTTCAGTTTACAGAGAACAATCGGTGCGGCTTTATCTTTGAGCGCCCTGATCTCTATGCCACGCAGTTTTACATCGGCCTGCAGCATTTCCAGATCGGCATATAACAAAGCGAAAGGTTTGGCAGGGCGATGCTTGCGCTCGCGCAGCAATAGTATCGAACCAGCGTTGGTAGCATCGCACAACAACAGATACCCGCCCGTATTTTTAACAGCAACGATTTTACCCTGCTGCAACCATTGGTTCACCAGGGTCAGCTGTTCTGCTTCCGCGGCCTTGATCTCCTGCCGGTAACCATCATACAAATGCATGGCGATCCGGCAATCGGGGCAGCTATTGGTCTGGCTGTGATAACGTATATCTGCTACATTTTCATATTCCTGTTTACAAGTACTGCATTGCTGCAAAGATTCCATAGTCGTATGCCGGCGATCGTAGGGCAAAGCAGTGGTGATAGAATACCGCGGACCGCAGTTAACACAGGTAGTAAAAGGATACTGGTATCTTTTGTTGGCGGGATCATTCAGTTCGCGGCGGCAATCATCGCAGAGCGCGAGATCGGGGGTGATGAGCAGATCTACTTTTCCGCTATCATCACTCATATCAATCATAAAACCATCCGCAAGGGTTCCTTCATACGGACTGATATGGTAATCTGTGATGATGGCCTGCACCGGCGGTTGTTGTATCAATGTATCATAAAAAGCCTGTACAGCCGTTTCGGTGCCGCTACAGTAAATATGTACGCCATCGGAGCCATTACTCACCCTTCCGTTCAGCTGGTGCTGTACGGCCAGTTTGTGTACATAAGGCCTGAAACCCACGCCCTGTACCATTCCTGTAATATGTAGCTGATACGCAGGCATTGGCGAAGCGGGGTTAAACAGGTTGTAAGATTTTTGCTTTCAGCCAGTCGTACCATTGGCCCATGCCTTCGCCGGTGGTGCAGCTGAGTTCGATGATCTCCAGATTAGGATTTACCTTCCTTGCATATTCCTTCGCCTTTGCTACATCGAACTTAACATAAGGCAGCAGATCAATTTTATTGATGATGCACAAAGTAGATGAGTGAAACATATCCGGATACTTCAGCGGCTTATCATCGCCTTCGGTTACACTGATCACTACGGCACGCTCCTGCTCGCCCAGGTCGAACATGGCCGGACAAACCAGGTTGCCTACATTCTCTATAAACAGTACCGAATCAGGTACCAGTTTCATCCCCTGCACGGCATGTAATACCATATGCGCATCCAGGTGGCAGCCTTTACCGGTATTGATCTGGGTAACTTTGGTGCCGGTGGCATGAATACGGTCCGCATCGTTGCTGGTCTGCTGGTCGCCTTCGATCACGGCAAAGTTTAGTTCTGCTTTCAGGTCGGTCAGCGTTCGTTCCAGTAAACTGGTCTTGCCCGAACCGGGCGAACTAACGAGGTTGATGGCGAGGATATTTCTTCCTTCAAAAAAACCGCGGTTGCGCTGGGCCAGCAGGTTATTCTCCTGCAGGATATCCTGCTCTACCTCCACAATTTTTTTTCCGTTTCCCGGCTGCAGGGAATGATCATGCGAATGATCCTGCTCGTGAGAATGGGGGCCACAGCCACAGGTTGCACACATAAGATGGGTTTTTGTGAGATTAATCGGGTAGTACCAGGGAACGGAGCCGGAGCTCCTTTCCACTTTTGACCTGGCATAGATGACTGCCACATACCGGGCAACCATCATACAAATGCGCCATGGCAAATTCCGTTTCACAGTCCAGACAGAATGCCTTGCCTGCGATCCGGTTCACCCTGCGTTGCGCATGTTCCAGTATCGTTCGTTTAACTGCCTGTTGCCAGGCAAAATCAAAAGAATCCATTTCAATACCGCTTAAACAGCCGATATCGAGTTCGATCTCTTCTATGGCAACAGCATTATGGCGGGCGGCCTGTGCCGTTGCCAGTTCAACAATGCTCATGACAATAGATAACTCGTGCATGTGGTACAGGAGTGGGTTAGGATTCTTTTTGTTTTCTTTTTTTCTCCCAGGCAATACATACACCCGTAACGGCTATTGCCGCCAGTGTTACCAGTACATGTTGTGGTTCGGTGAAATAGTGGATAATGGTATACCCATCGGTTTCTCCATGACCCGGATGCGCCAGTGCCAGTAAGGGAGTAAGCGAAGCCAGCGATGCGATGATTTTTTTCATATAAAAGTGATTTTAGCGGATTACTATCTACTGCAAAGTAGGAAATGAGATTGCGGATAAATATGACAATAATCATTTCGGGGGCTGATAAGCGTCATTTAAAAAGGGTATAGAGACGAGTACTTTGTACTCTCTTAAACCCACACGCCATGTCTAACGAGATCTTTCCCACCCAACAACCTACCTACTACGAAGAGGTACAACGTAAAGGTTATAGCCGCCGTGATTTTCTCACATTTGTCAGTATGATGACCGCCTTCATCGGTCTGGAGAATACGGCCATTGGCCAGGTAGCCAAAGCGCTGGAAACCCATCCACGGGTGCCGGTGATCTGGCTTCACTTTCAGGAATGCACCTGCTGCAGCGAAAGTTTTATCCGCTCTTCCCACCCCATTGTAGCCGATATCCTGCTCGATAAGATCTCGCTCGATTATACCGAGACCCTGATGGCAGCTTCCGGTTTCCAGGCCGAAGAAGCCATGCAGAACACCATGAAAAAATACAAAGGCGAATACATCTTATGTGTAGAAGGCAGCGTACCCATGGGAGCAGATGGGGTATACTGTATGATCGGGGGCAAAACCTCTCTCCAGATCCTGGAAGAAGCCGCCGAAAATGCCAAAGCCATTATTGCCTGGGGCAGCTGCGCCAGCAACGGTTGTGTACAGAGCGCCAAACCCAATCCTACCCAGGCCACCCCTATCCATAAACTGATCAAGGGCAAACCGATTATTAAAGTACCGGGCTGTCCTCCTATCGGCGAAGTAATGGCTGGCGTGATCGTTCACCTGGTCACTTTCGACCGGATTCCGGAACTGGACCGCCTCGGCAGGCCCAAAGCTTTCTACAGCAAAAGGGTACACGATACCTGCTACCGCCGCCCATTCTACGATGCCGGTTTGTACGTAGAAAGTTTCGACGACGAAAACGCCAAAAAAGGGTACTGCCTCTATAAAGTGGGTTGTAAAGGACCCTCTACCTATAATGCCTGCGGTGTTACCAAATGGAACAATGGTACCAGCTTCCCCATTCAATCGGGCCACCCCTGTATTGGTTGCAGTGAAGAGAATTTCTGGGACAATGGCCGGTTCTACGAAAGAGGCTCCGCTTTTGCCGGCTTTGGTATTGAAGCCAATGCAGACACATTCGGTAAAGTGGCACTGGGCGTAACCGCCGCGGCGCTGGCCGGACATGCCGTTATGACCAACATCCGCAAGAAAAAACTGATCCGCGAAGTGGAAGACGAAGGCAAACAAAATGAACAAGAACTCAAATCCTGATTACTAACAATAACGCGATGTACAATTGGATTTTTCAAAATTTAATAATAAGAAAAAAATGACTGCCCATTCAGCGTGATCAATGAATAAAATCTAATCAGTCCCTGTGGACGGGCCTCTTTTTGTTCGGTGCCGAGCGAAGGCGAAGGCAGACAAAATGATGCGTAGCACATTTTGGCAGAAGAAAAAGCAGCCCGGGAATAGGGACGAGGCCCAGCGGCCTAGAGCGATATGAAATTTCGAACAGTTGGGTAATTGATTTTAATAATACAATCCGTTAACAATACAATTTGCTATATGAGTAAAAGAATTGTTGTAGACCCCATCACCCGAATAGAAGGCCACCTGCGTATAGAAGCAGATATCGAAAATGGCAAGATCAAAGACGCTTTCAGCAGCGGCACCATGGTACGTTTGCTCGAAGAGATCCTGCGCGGCCGCGATCCGCGCGATGCCTGGGCCTTTGTAGGCCGCGTATGCGGCGTATGTACTTCTGTTCACTCGCTTACTTCTGTAAGGTGTGTAGAAGATGCACTGGGCATTACCATTCCACCCAATGCAGAACTGGTTCGTAATATCATGTTCTGCGCACAGTATATGCACGATCACGTGGTACACTTTTACCACCTGCACGCCATGGACTGGGTAGATGTAGTAAATGCCCTGAAAGCCGATCCGAAAAAAACATCGGAACTGGCACAGAGTATTTCCAAATGGCCCAAAAGCTCGGTAGGGTATTTCAGTGATATACAGGAGCGCATCAAAAAATTTGTGGCCAGTGGTCAGCTCGGCATTTTTGCCAATGGTTACTGGGGGCACCCCGCCTATAAACTACCCGCCGAAGTAAACCTGATCGGCCTGGCCCACTACCTCGAAGCATTGGAATGGCAGAAAGAGATTGTAAAGATCCATGCCATTTTCGGCGGTAAAAACCCGCACCCCAATTACCTCGTGGGTGGTATGGCCTGTTCCATCAGCCTCGATGATGTAAGTGGTATCAATGCAGAACGCCTGGCGTATGTACAGCAACTGCTGCAGGATGGTAAGGAATTCATTGAGCAGGTATATATTCCCGATCTGATGGCCATTGCCTCTTTCTACAAAGACTGGGGCGCTATCGGCGGCGGACTCGGCAACTTCCTCGCTTATGGCGATCTGCCGGTGAATGATTACCGAGATGAAAAATCTTACAAGTTCCCTTCCGGTGCTATCCTCAACAAAGATATCAGTAAAGTATTTGAAGTAGACCTGCGCAAAGACGATGAAGTGCAGGAATTCATCAAACACTCCTGGTACGAATACAAAGGCGGAGATGACCAGGGCCTGCACCCATGGAAGGGAGAAAGCAAAGTAAAATACACCGGCCCCAAACCACCGTTCGAACATTTGGATACCACGCAGAAATACAGTTACCTGAAAACACCGAGATGGAAAGGCAATGCCATGGAAGTGGGTCCGCTGGCCCGTGTACTGATCGGTTATGCAAGGGGCAGGGAAGATTATAAAGCCGTAGTTGACAAAGCCCTGAAAGACCTGAACATTCCCGTAACCGCACTCTTCTCTACACTGGGCAGAACAGCCGCCCGCGGACTGGAGAGCGTGCTGGTGGCACAGTGGGGCATGGAGTTCTTCGATAAACTGATCGCCAATATCAAAAACGGCGATACGCGGATGGCAGATACCACCATGTTCGATCCCAAAACCTGGCCCAAACAGGCCGTGGGTGTAGGACATGCCGAAGCCCCCCGTGGTGCACTGGCACACTGGATCAATATTGAAGAGGGAAAAATCGCCAACTACCAGCTGGTAGTGCCCACCACCTGGAACGCATCGCCCCGCGATGGCAAAGGCGGTTTATCGGCCTATGAATCTTCGCTCATTGATACACCGGTGGCCAACGAAACACAACCACTCGAAATACTGCGTACCATCCACAGCTTCGACCCCTGTATGGCCTGTAGTGTGCACCTGTACGATGAAGCAGGTAAAACCATCAGCCGGGTAAGTGTGGTAGGAGAATAATAGTAACCCCCTCTGCGAAAACTCCCCGTTCTCTCGTTCTCTGCGGTGAATGAAACCTGCTTTCACCGCAGAGAACAAGAGAGGCAGAGGTTTCGCAGAGAAAAATTGATCGCTATACATTGGCATCTAATCATCAAGCAATTCATATGAAAACAAAATACCTGCATGTTCACCGTTTACGCCGGGTATATGTATGGGAACTGCCCGTACGTTATTATCACTGGCTGAATGCGCTGGCCATTATTGCACTGATCATCACCGGCTTTTTGATTGCAGACCCGCTGGCCCTGCAAAGCAAAGACGAAGCCACCATGCGTTACACCATGGGCTGGGTACGTGTGATCCACTTTGTGGCATCCTATGTGTTCTTTTTCAATTTTCTCTTCCGCCTGTACTGGGGTTTTGTAGGTAATAAATACGCCAACTGGCGCCAGTTCATTCCTACCTCGCGCAAGTTCATCAAAGAAATGTGGACGGTATTCAAGATCGATATCCTGATGCTGCGCGGTAAAGAGCATATCAGTATTGGCCACAATGCCATGGCAGGTTTTATTTATTTTCTTACATTCTGGGCTTTCCTCATCCAGTGTTTAACGGGCTTTGGCCTCTATGCGGCCATGGGCACCTGGTGGCTGCCCAAATTATTCAGCTGGGTACCGGCTATGTTCGGCGGCGATATCATGACCCGGCAGGTACACCACTGGGCCATGTGGTTCTTTATCCTGTTTGCGGTGATACATGTGTACCTGGTATTTTACCATGATTATGTAGAAGGTCGCGGCGAAATGAGCAGTATGGGCGGTGGCTGGAAATTTATCGAAGAAGATGTGTTCCAGAACGAGGAACACCATACCCCTAACAAGCCAAAAAGCAAATGATGGTTAGCAACTCCCCAATACTGATACTGGGTATCGGCAATTACCTGATGGGCGATGAAGGTGTGGGCGTACACACCGCACTCAGGCTGCAGGAGATGGGTCTTCCGGAAAACATCGAAATAGTAGATGGGGGAACCGGCGGTTTTCATCTCCTGCAATATTTTGAAGACCACGATACCGTGATCCTCATCGATGCCACACTGGATGGTAATGCACCCGGCACCATCCGTTTAATAGAACCCCGTTTTGCCAAAGACTTCCCCCGCGCCATGAGCACCCACGATATCGGCCTGCGCGATATGGTAAGCGCCCTGCAATGGATGGAGAAAATGCCGCATATCTATCTCTTCGTGGTCAGCATCGAAACCATTCAGCAACAGGGTATTGAGTTAACACCCGCCATTGAAAATGCCATGCCGCTACTGTTGGAAAAAGTAAAAGAGCAGGCACTGCAATTACTCGAACAAAAGCAGCCTGCCCTCATGGTGT
Organism: Sediminibacterium sp.; assembly: GCA_036405675.1. Classification (GTDB taxonomy): domain Bacteria; phylum Bacteroidota; class Bacteroidia; order Chitinophagales; family Chitinophagaceae; genus Sediminibacterium. Next base: position 1,166 of record DASWXD010000102.1, on the reverse strand, counting down.
AAATTGCTCTGCGCCACCTCTGCGCTCTCTCGTTCTCTGCGGTGAATAGATCTCACATTCACCGCAGAGAACGAGAGAACGGGGAGTTTACGCAGAGGGCACATTTTATATGATTGGCAAAAACAACGTTCGTAGTTTCTGTACTTTTGCCCTTCAGCAACACACCCATATCCCTTGCACCTTTTAGACAACCCCGTATGGCAGGCACTCAACAGTGCAGACAGTCGTTTTAACCAGGGCGATGCCGTAGCCGGTTATTTTCCCGAAGAAGTATCTCCCTTTGCCGCCCTACCCAACTGGTCCGCCCCCATGCAGCAGGTATTGTACCAGCGTTTGCCCGAGAACCGCTCCTGGTCGGCCGTGGTAAAAGAGCCCATTGTGTTTGAGGCGGAATGGGAACTGAAATTCTCTACCACCCTGCACCAGATGACCTGCGAACAGTTTGTTCCCTATACCAATGGCGAGGTCGAAACGCAGCCACTCAATACCACCCATGTACCCGCCATGCTCGCATTAACGGCCCTTACCAAACCCGGCCCCTTTCTGCAACGCACCATCGAGTTCGGCAATTACCATGGCATATTCGATGGCGAAGAACTGGTGGCCATGACGGGCGAGCGACTGCACCTGAACGGCTACACCGAGATCAGTGCCGTATGCACCCACCCCGATTATGAAGGAAAGGGCTATGGCGCTTTACTGGTATCGCTCGTAACCCAACAGATCATCTCCCAGGGCAAGATCCCCTTCCTGCACGTAAAATGGGACAACCAGCGCGCCATTAAAATGTACGAACGCCTCGGTTTTGCGCACCGGTCTGATATGTATTTTGGGGTATTTAAGAGAAGGTAAAATCAACGCGTGATTGTATCTTTTTGTTTCAGGCTGTAAAAATCATAGCATCTTTACTTGCGTCGCACACTTGAGCTGCAGTACCGGCTTGGGCTTTAACTTTTCTATTCCTATAGGTTGTATTTGAACCCCTATTACAAAAATTACACTCCCATATAATCCATGCCCCAGCGGTGTAAGTACCCCTAATTTCAGACAGTCACTTTTAGAGTTTAATCATTTTTAATAAGGTTTGTTTTCCACTCAAAGGGCGTCATATTCCCTAATGATTCATGGGGTCTTTTGTGATTGTATTCTTCTATCCATTCATCGGT
>DASWXD010000101.1:0-23505 GCA_036405675.1 Sediminibacterium sp. | reverse complement strand
TATTAGCTGGTGTAATGATCACCGGTGTTTCTGTATCCGTTACCGTAATAGTGAAAGTACATACTGAACTGCCTACCGCATTGGTAGCAGTAGCTGTAATCGTATGTATACCTACCGTAAAGAAGCTGCCTGAGCTTACTGTATTTCCATTTTCTGTATAAGTAATCACAGAGGCAGGGATCGCAGTTGACTCGGTAGCCGCAAATGTGACGTTGGTACCACACTGGCCCGCTGTTGCGGTAACAGCTATATTGGCAGGACAGACAATCACCGGTGGTAAACCGGTTACCGTTACGGTAAACGAACAGCTTACTGTATTACCGGATGGATCTGTTGCTGTATGTGTTACCGTAGTGGTTCCGATAGGGAAAGTAGCACCACTGGCCAAACCTGCAGTTCTGGTAACCACAGCAGAACAATTATCTGTCGCAGTTAATGCAACATAATTAACAGTTGCACCAGATGCGCTGGTAGCGATTGCTTCTATATTGTCCTGACAGGTCAATACAGGATTGATCGCATCTACGACGGTTACCAAAGCATTTGCCGTAGCGGCATTGCCATTCACATCAGTAACAGTTAATACAACCGGCCTCTGTCCGCCATTATTTGTTTCAATAACTGCTTTAAAGGAAATGGCACCTCTGTCGGTTCCATCACAATTAGCCAGCGCTAATACAATTTCATTCGTACCAACCACAAACAGACTTGACGCATTGGTATTGGTAATATTATCAAAGGCTTGTCCGCCTACACCACCATTCACATTAGCACCCGTTGAATTCAATACAGCTTTAACAGGATTGGCACCATTGAATGTATTGCCCATGTTGCCTTTGAGGGCCACTGCCACACCATTAATAAATATCTGTACACCATTATCCATCGCCACCTGCAAAGTTGCCTTGATATCTGTTAAGTTATTCAGGGTAAATGTTTTTCTAAAGAACCTAACGCCATTCAGTCCATATAATCCCTGGGTACCTGAAATAGGTGTAATGGAATAAGCATTGATCGTAGGTGCAACTGTATAGGACGAAAGCGTAGGCAACGGCGATGCAATACCATTCCAGACATTTGATATACAATAATTCCCTGTTGAATAGGTAGTGGTACTCTCTACCCAGGTGTTATCTGAAACAATCGTTTGCGTACTGATATTCACCAGAGAAGATACATTATCACAGGCAAACGTGTTCGGAGAAACCGTCATCGTTGCAATACCGCAATTATCTGTACTTCCATTGTTAACCTGTGCAGGCGTAATACTTGCCTGTCCATTGTTATCCAGATATACAGTTACATTTTGTGTGATCACAGTAGGCACTTGTGTATCATTCACTTTTACGGTGAACGTACATGTTGAAGCTCCAATAGCATTGGTTGCAGTTGCCGTTACCGTTGTTACACCCACATTAAAGAAAGTTCCAGATGGAATAGAATAGGTAATGGTTGAAGCCGGTATTCCGGTAGTTTCTGTTGCTGCAAAATTCACAACCGCTCCACACTGACCCGGATCGTTGTTCACAGTAATAGTAGCAGGACAAACCACCACTGGAGCTACACCAAGTACTGTAACCGTAAATGAACAGGAAGTTGTTAAGCCTGCACCATCCGTAACAGTATGGGTTACCGTAGTGGTTCCGAGCGGGAATATTGATCCGCTCGCTGGTCCTGCGGTTCTTGCAGTGGTTACTCCTGCACAATTGTCTGTTCCTACAGGAGCTATATAGTTCACTACCGCACCGGCAGCACTAGTGGCGATCACACTGATATTGGCTGGACAGGTGATAGCCGGAGGGATATTATCCACAACAGTGACAACGGCTGAAGCTGAGCTCACATTGCCATCATTATCCGTAACGGTTAATGTAACGGTGTTAGCACCTATATCGCTGCAGGTAAAATTGGTTTTGGAAAGGGTCATCGATGCGATACCACATGCATCGGAGGAGCCGTTGTTAACTTGTGACGGAGTGATGGTAACATTACCACCAGCATTCAGGTTAACCGTAATATCCTTTGTAATAACGGTTGGCGCGGTTTCATCCAGTCCGGGCTGACAGAAACAATTCAACACATAGTTCTGACTGGTACCGATGGTTTGTCCGGCCCCTGCCAGCAATGGTATACCCTGACTGTTTACGCCGCCGGTTAATCTACCGCCGCTTGTCTGGCTCATAGAGAAACTCATGCTGCCTTCAATCGCATCCGGGCAACCATCCCCATCGCTGTCGGTATCCAGATAGTTAGGTATACCATCATTATCTGTATCACCACAGTTCTGGAAATCGGCACCAAAAGCAAAATTACACCAGTTCTCAGCGGTCTGATAATTAAAGCTGATAGTGGAGAAAGTTCCCATCATTCGTACAATGGCATATCCTTCTCTTCCTGTAATACTGGTGGGTGAATTTATGGTAACATCTTTTGACCATACTACTTCTACCGGTGCACCGAAGGTAATAGGCACTGGTAATCCTGCATTACCGATAGAGGCAAAGACAAGTACTGGATTGGTCATCGGGCTCGCAAAAGTGATGGTATTATTGGTGACTGCTACATTCTGAATGGTAGGATTGACATTCGGAACCCCATAAGAAACAGGGAACTGATTGTGTCCGTACATATACGTAGTAGTAGACACCGGTGATGTTGACGTATAGGTATACGCAATGCCATTAATGGTTCCGGTAGCCGTGTTTACATTCGATGTGCTCACTGTGGGTGGGCTGGACCAGAAGAAATTAGACTGGTTACATTCCAGACTATTAGGAATACCATCGTTATCCGCATCCAGATCACATGGATCCGGAACACCATCGCCATCTGTATCAGTTGCGGTTACGGTAACCGTAAAGCTACAGGTAGACGTACCCAGTGCATTGGTTGCAGTTACGGTAACGGTAGTGGTACCAACCGGGAATACACTCCCCGGTGCCATAGAATAAGTAATGGTGGAAGCAGGTATGCCGGTTGTTTCGGTTGCAGTAAAGTTAACTTTGGCACCGCATTGACCCGGATCATTGCTTACGGTAATATTGGCAGGACAAACAACCACAGGCTGTGCACCAGCTACGGTAACAGTGAAAGAACAGGATGTAGTTAATCCCGCCGCATCAGTAACAGTATGCGTTACGGTAGTAGTTCCAATCGGGAAGACGGAGCCACTTGCTGGTCCGGCGGTTCTTACGGTGCTTGCACCGGGGCAATTATCCGTGCCTACAGGTGCTACATAGGTTACTACTGCACCGGCAGCACCGGTTGCATTTACTGTTATGTTTGCAGGACAGGTAATGACAGGAGGCTGAACATCGCGAACGGTTACCGTAAAGCTACAGGTACTGGTATTACCAGCTTCGTCCGTAGCTGTGAATGTATTGGTGGTAACACCCACTGGGAATACAGATCCCGATGGTAATCCGGCTGTTTGTGTAATCACAATCTGACCGGCACCCAAACTGGTTCCATCCACCCATTTCCAGCCAAGGTAGTTCTGACTGGCATTACCCGGCTCGCTGAATCCTGGCACAGTTTTATCCTGGTATCCGCCTACCCATGTAGATCCACCATAAGGTGCCAGGTACTGACTTTCAGCCAATGTATTGATGGAAGCTAAATCGCCCCCGATAGCCTGGGCTGCCGCACGTGAGTTTAACCAGGTAGCAGTTCCGTTGGATACATAATACGTATGTCCTCCAAAATTACCTATCAAAGTATAGTTGGCAAAACTGGTAGCAATAACGGAATTAAATTCTACAATGGATCTGTTTAAAACATAATCAGGTAAATCATTCCAGGTTGCATTGTTATATAGTTGAACGTAATCTTCATTTGCATTCTGATAATTGTTGGGTTCACCCGCATTCCAGAAATTAAAGGCAGCACCACTGCAGTTATCGGTAGCGGTTGGATTAGTATAAGTAACCACGGCACCACAGGTATTGGCAGTATTATTAACCGTAATGGGTGCTCTGCAAACTATTACAGGAGCAGTCACATCACGTTTATCCACCGTAACGGTGCAGGTCTGGCTGTTATTAGCCGCATCTGTAACTGTAAAGGTTACAATCAAAGCACCTTTCGCATTCACCACTGTACCTGCTGCCGGACTTTGTGTGATTACCAATGCATTGCTTGCTGTACAATTATCATTAACTGTTAACAGGTTTCTGTAATCAGGGAGCGTTGCATTGCAACTGGCATCCAGATTCAGGATCTGATTGGCAGGACAACTGATAGTGGGTGCTGTTACATCTGCAATAGTAATGCCCACAGCATTAGATGCTGCAGAAGTACAACCATTGTTCACAATCACCACCGAATAACCGCCGGAAACGGCGGCATTGTAGCTGGCATTCACCGCACCCGGAATAGCAACACCATCCTTACTCCATTGATAGGTAGACCCGGCAGGTGCGGTGGCATTCAGTGTTACAAAACTACCCGGACAGGCCGAAGTTCCACCTACTGCTGCAATGGTAACAACCGGAATTGGGTTTATGGTAACCAAAGCAGTTGAAACCCCACCACAGGCTGTTGTATAGGTAATGGTTGCTGTGCCTGCAGATACCCCATTCACTGTACCTGTGTTTGCGTTAACAGTAGCTATGGCAGTGTTACTGCTTGTCCAAACCCCGCCTGCATTGGCATTGGCCAATGTGCTAACGGCTCCGGTACAGATGGAAGTAATACCCGTAATAGGCGCTGTTGGAGGCACAAATGCGTTCACAATGCCCGTATTGGTTGAACCAGATGTTACCCAATTGGAATTAGCTCCATCAAGTGTGAAATTATTGAGTGTACCATTTCTGTTATTACCACTCAGATCATTCAAAGTGGTGACGGATGCATTATTGGCACCTGCCAATCCCTGGTTAAATCGATAATACTGCTGCAATCCGGTTTGCCCGGCAGGATTGATCTCCACGTTTTTATTGTTCATGATCTCCTCCGCACAAAGCGCGCGATTCCAGATACGCAGTTCATCAAGGGTGATGGTAGCATATCTGTTCCAGGGATCATTGTTTGTGATATGACGGGTGGCAAATCTTACATCTTTTCCGATATGGATTACTGAAGTCAGGTTATTTAAGATATTACCAGAAATACCTGGCCCTGTATGTACCAAAGCACCATCTACATAAAATTTAGTGCTGTTAGCACTGGTCACACCTGCATAATGGTGCCACCCACCGGCAATAATATTAGCAGTGGTAGCTTTTAATACTCCACCATCACTCACATAAAACGTCATGGTACCATTGTCGTTCGGATGCATCAACCATACCGTATTCTGTGGATCATTATTGGCACCCTGACCCATCACAGAACCAAATGGCAGATTGGCATTGGCCGAATACATCCAGAACTCTACCGTCATTTCTTTTTGATATGTCCGGAATGGATTATCAACAGAAACATAATTCAATCGGGTATTATCATTAGGAGCTAAACTCGGATCGAACTTTAAGGCAGTAGCTGGTGCAGAAACCGTTACAGTAACTGTTGCAGCAGTGCCACAATCGATTGTATAGGATATAACGGTGGTGCCCGCAGAAACGCCGGTAACCACTCCGGAAGCGTTTACGGTAGCTACCCCAGGCACACTACTGCTCCAGGTTCCACCGGCAGTGGCATTGGCTAAAGTGATAGTACCGCCTACACCGAGAGGACCATTACCGGTAATAGCTGCCAGACTGAATGCTGAACAGTTAGATCCGGTAGTTACGCCACCGGGTGAAATAAAATTAGACGTAGTACCGGTTCTTGCCAGGTTATTAATGGATGCATTTCTGGCGTTTCCGCTTGCATCGGTTACGGTAGTGATCGCCGTATTATCATCGCCGGCAAAACCCTGGTTAAATTGATAATATTCCTGTAAGCCGGTCATTTGCCCCGCAATCAGTTCACAATTTTTGTGTGCATTGATTTCCTGTTTGGAAAGTGATCGGCTCCAGATTCGCACTTCATCCGCACTAAATGCGGTATACCGATCAGTGCCGGTAGAAACCACATTTGAATACCGTGGATCCTTTCCAATATCTAACACAGAATTGGCCACATTTAAGATACCAGTGCTGATACCGGTGCTGGATGATACTGTTAATACCCCATCCACATAAATAAACATACCACAGGCATTGGCTGTAGTGGCAATATGGTGCCAACCTGCCGACAAAGTATTTAATGAAATACCCCTGGCAACACCGCCATCATTCACATACCAATCCATACCCTGGCCAGGCCCTTTGATATGCCATAACCAAACATTTGAATTTGACCAGTTGTCCACATCGGGCGTTGACTGTCCCATCCACACAGATTGGGTCGTATTGATCCATGCCTCCACTGTGATGGCATTGGTATATTGATAAAAAGGATTGGTAGTTCGCAGATAATCATCTACACCATCAAAATTGATGGCTGCACCCGGAGCAATCTGCGTAATCGTAACCTCTCCATTGCCTGACCGAACACCAGTTGTATTCACTTGATTAGTGCCACTATTGTACGATCCACCACCACCACCACCACTTGAATAACTTCCACCACCACCGGAATAGCCACCTCCACCTGCACCTGAATTGCAGTAATCATATAAGTATACACCACCTCCTCCACCGAATCCACCATATGTATAACCCGGTGCTCCACCTGCAATAAAACTATTACTAATACCTGTATAAGCCCCCGAAGTAGCAGTACCATCACCACCGTTAGTCCCATTCCCACCAACACCTCCTCCTGTAGCATAGCTAAAAACGCTAATTGATGCAATACCCCGACCTCCATTGCCTAACAGGCCAGCACCTCCAGACGCTGCCCCATATCTACCAGCACTCCCCCCCCCTCCGCCACCGTTGATTCCTCCTCCACCTCCATATGCATAACTACCACTACTAGAACCATTACTTCCATTTGTACCATTCGTTGAAGTAACACCAGGTAAGCCAGCAGCTGTGCAAGTTGCCCCACCCCCTCCGCCAGCAATTATTAAAGGGGTATTGGTACTGGTAGTAACAAAACTTCCACCTCCACCACCACTATTGCCAGACGAAGTACCTCCCTGACCACCCACCAGGATCTTTAATACCTGACCTGGGGTGACTAAAAAATCTCCCTGCATGGATGCCCCCAGGCCTCCATTGTTACCTCCCTGAGCTCCTTTTGTGGTGATAGTTAGTTTGGTAACTCCCGCAGGTACCGTATAGTTTACGATTGTACCAGAGTAATTAAATGTTGTGGTTTGCGCAAACACGCTGGCCGCAAACAGGAATACTACCGCCAAACTGCAGATCATCTTTGCTGAATGATGGCAAAAGATGGCCGTAAAGCTGGAGGCATTTAGTTTACTGGCTGTAAGTTGACTGGGAGATAAAGTTGTTGTCATGGGTAAGGCTTTTGTAAAGGTTGTTATGGTGGTATTTGATAATTAGTATGAATGATGTAAACGCAGGTAATGATTGCGCTGTTTTTGATTGATATGGAGTCTGATTGGTTGAGCCTGTAGTATTAAGGGAAACAAACGGCCTATCACCCACCCGGGCCCAACAGGAAATCTCCTGCGGGGGGCCACAGGACAGGAATAAAATAGTCTTTCATAGGATACAAACAGACCATTCGTTGCAGGGAGGAAAAAAAGGATAGGTTTATGTATACACAAGCCGTTAACCTGCATACAATTGTATCCGATTTTACGGATACACAGGGATACGAAACGCAGAACAGCATTTTTCATAAACAGGTTTTGGTTTGCATACATCTGCTTGGCACAAACGCACACTTGGGCTCTATTGGTTAGATAGAATCGATCTTTTAGCGGATATAGAAGAGAAACTGAGGGGGAACAGTACTCAAATGGATTTTAAAATACCGGCAGGAACAGGCCATACGGTATCACTAAACTATATAGCCGGTCAGGAAACTAAAAGTATCAGAACCAGAATGTTACGAATGGCAGGTTTTCTGGTGCGAAATGCAATAAATCAGTAACGGCCAACATGCTCCCATGCACCATTTGATGATTTTTGGATAGCAGTCTGCTATTTTAGACCACTTTCGTAAGCCTATCTATATCTTTCTATCCAGAATCAGACGAGTTGATTATGCTAGTCTGTATTACAAAATTGGTTGGCATATAAACCAATCCATGCATTCTGCATACAAAAGCAGGTTGTTGGCATGAAAGATTTTACAGCAAATGAGAAAGTACTATTTTGTGAATCCAGCTATGCGCCCGGTTACATTCATATTACTACTGCTGGCTTTTTGTATGCAGGCAAAAAGCCAGTCAACACCGCCCTCCTATCTGGGAAATGTTAGCTGGCGTAAAGTCAGCGGTGTAAAAGAACGGGAGCCGCTGCCAGTTAAAAAACAAGAGTTTGCGATAAAAAAAATTAAATACCGGGATGAGCCAACCCATATTTACACCAGAAAGATCGACCCGGGAACAGTTACCCTGCATAATGGCGCTATCCTACCCGTAATACAGCAGGTCCGGATTACCGGTAAGAGACTGCCTGCACCAAAAATAATTCCCGCCCCGCCGCTATTGACCAGAGATAATTCGATTTATAATATTACCTACACCGATAAAAAACACGGTTTCCCAAGCAGTGCTGCAATGGACTTTGCAGAAGACGAAGAACACAATATCTGGATCGGTTCAGAAAAGGGGATCATCCGGTATGATGGGTATCAGTATTACCTGTATGAGAAAAGGATCAATTTTCCGGATATGCAGGATTGTTCGCTGGCATACGATCAGCAAAAAAGACTTTGGTGGGCATCAGACAACGGCGTTTTTTATATCAAAAACGATTCCCTGTTCTCCATAGAAAGTCCTGAAATTGACTTTTCTGCCATTGCCTGCAAAAGGGTGATGATTGACTCATTACAAAGGGTATGGATCTCTACTAAAAATAATGGGGTGCTCTGTATCGATGGAACGACGCTGAAGATCTATGATAAAAGATGTGGTTTACCCGGCAATTATGTTGAGTCTGTCTATCTGGATAAAAAAGGAAATCTCTATATGGCCTGCCGTTATTTCGGGATCGTGCTACTAGAACCAGATAAAATGCGCATGTTCTTCGGCAGGAACAAAATAATGAAATATCCCATTTTTCTCTCGTTCTATGAAAACGAAGAAGGAATCTGGGCGGGTAGCTTTTTGTCAGGGATGATGCGAATGGGATCCAACGATACCCTGCAGTATTCGGTTACAGGAGATTTCAATGAAGCTATCTATGATATTAAAAAAGCACCCCGGGGGATCTGGATCTCGTTTTATGGGAGGGCGCTCTGTTATCTGAGCAAAGACAAGTTTTTACGTATTCAGGACAACAATGGCTTATTAAACAACTTTGTACTGAAGCTTTTCGAAGATAGTTTTCAGAATATATGGGTGAGTAACGGTGTGGGGATTTCCAGAGTTAATGAGAATTCTTTTTACCTGGAGAACTATCCCAACCCCGCCATCGGAACGGTGAGAAATATTTTGCCGGATACCCGAAAGAAAGGCAATTGGTTAATCACTTTTGGCAGTCATCTGCTTTTTCAAAAAGATAAAGAAGTGACTGCCTATACCTATACTACACCTGCAGGCATACAACCTTTTAACTATGCCAATGCCGGAGTACTTAACCGTGACGGGAGCATTTGGATGGGCATTTATGGAGAGGGAATGGTTCATGCCAACGAAACAACTTTTACCCGGTATCTTTATTCAGATTTCACAGATCATGGAATAGTGATGTCCGTAAAAAAAGACGCTGCAGAGAAGGTTTGGTTCTGCCCTACCAAATATGGACTCATCGTGTATGACAATAACCGGTTCTGGCGGTATACAAAACAATCGGGATTACTCTCCAACGACGTATCAAACCTCTTGCTGGATGAGGAGAAAAATATATACTGGTCCTTTTCAGATGGTTTGCAACGCTTATACAACAATAGTATCGAAACATTTTACATCGGTAACAGACGCTTTCAAGATCGGGTAAACGACATGTTACAACTGGATCCCGACACCCGGCTATTGGCAACAAATGCAAATGGCCTGCTGGTAATAAAAAAACAAGAGGTATATCAATTTACTACCAGCCAGGGGCTAGGTTCGAATGAGATCAAATCACTGATCCGTGACCGTACTGGCAACATCTGGATAACAACAGAAAAAGGGATTGAATCATTCAGATTACAAAATCTATCCTTATCCGAACATCGTATTTACAATGAGGCGAACGGTTCCTATATTCTCGATGCTGAAAATATCTTCCTGGATTCAACAGGCACTCCCTATTGGACAGTAGGAGCTAAAAAACTAATCCTGAATACAGATTTTATTCATACAAAAAATAACAGACCCCTATTCTCCTTTAAAGAGATCGCAGTAGATGATGCATCTGTCTCTTACAAAGACAAAATCTCCATTCTGCCGGATCAGAAAATAAAAATCAATTACAAAACTATTTATTGGGGAAGAGAGAATAATTTACAATTGACCTATTTACTGATCTCTAACCAAAAAGATACCACCAAACGTTCTGTCCCGAATAATGGAAGTATCATTCTCAGCGATATACTACCTGGTAACTACCGCATCCTGTTACAGGCCAACGACAATAACCGGGTATATTATTCCGATACTGTTTCGATTACTGTCAGGAATTTCTGGTATAATACCTGGACATTCCGGATCATAGCCGGAATATTAGTGATAGCAGGTATTATTTTTTATTTCAAACAAGCCGCCAGAAAACAAATACAGGTTAACGAAATACTGGAAAAAAAGGTACTGGAACAAACAGCCTTACTGGTAAAAGAGAAAGATGCTTTGCTGGATAGTTACCGCACTATTGACCTGCAGAGTAAAGAAAAAGATATATTGATAGACGAGATCAATCATCGGGTAAAGAACAACCTGCAGTTTATTTCGGCGATACTGGAGATGCAGGTTGATAATGAATTGTCGCGGGAAGTGATACAGGCTTTATTGGGCACTTCCAGGCGAATCAAAGCCATGTCGCTGGTACATGAACTACTGAATAACCGACAAAGCCAGAAGGGCATTTCTGTACGGGCTTATATACAGGAATTGGTAGACAACCTGAAAGAAATGGCGATCGATGCATCCAGGCCGGTAGAAATATATATGGATATTGATGACCTGCAAATGGATTCCAGCACCGTTCTGCCATTGGGGATGATCATTTCGGAGCTGGTTAGCAATTCTTTCAAACACGCATTTACCGGTATTGCTTATCCGGAAGTACACATTGTATTAAAAAAAGAGGTTACTACCGGATTGTTTCACCTGATCGTAAGTGACAATGGCAATGGATACCAACTGCCCTCCAAATCCACCAGTGGTTTGGGCAGCAGTCTGGTAGATATTTTCAGCAGGCAGTTGCAGGGAACTTACAGCCTTGATACAGTTGGACATTTCAGGTATGAACTTCAATTTAAAAATCTGGAAGCATGAGTGCGATTAAAATTCTGGTGATCGATGATGAAGTATTGATTGCAGAGCTGATCAAAAGTTACCTGAGCAGTTTTGGCTTTAGTGAAATCTTTTTAGCACATACCAGGAATACGGCTATCCAGGCAATCAATCACGTTCAGCCCGACCTGGTATTACTGGATCTGCATCTGCAACAACCCAAAGACGGATTGGATATTGCCAAAATACTGGACGAGAAAGGCGATCTGCCCTATATATTTATTACGGCCAATGCAGATATGCTCATCATCCAGGAAGCTATTCACACAAGGGCTTCCAGTTATATCACCAAACCGGTAAAAAAAGCCGACCTATTTGCTTCGATACAGATTGCGCTTAAAGCGAACAGCAAACCGGAGACTTCCTTCCTGCTGATCAAGGAGCATAATACCAATGTGAAAATCAATTATGACGAAATCCTGTATATAGAAAGCAACAGCAACTACATCAACATCTTTACCAAAACACAAAAGATCATGACCCGCCAGTCGCTCGACTGGGCAGAACAGGAATTACCTGAAAACCAGTTCATGCGTATTCACCGATCCTACATTGTGAATATCCGGGCCGTACAGCGTACCCATTCCAAATCTGTTTTTATCGGAGATATCGAAATTCCTATTTCACGGGCAAATGCCTCTAAAATGTCGGAGTACCTGCGCAAGCGTCAGAAAAATGGATAATGGATGATGACAGGTATTTTCCTACCGCAATGCAGGTATATCAGGGTTGATTTTCTTTGATAAAACGTATCTTAGAGCATACCATCTTATCAATCCCCATGCTTGAAAATAAAATACACCCTTTTCTTTTAGTTTGGTTTTTCAGCTGCCTGACTGTATCTGCACAGGAAACTGCTTTCTTTTCCATCAGCAAAGACAGCAGTCGTTTTACCGTTACCACCCGGGGGGCTTCCCACCTTGCATCGCTGCCATTAAAATGTATCCTGCAGGAATACCCCAATAAAACCAGCCATACTTCTGTTAGTGACAGCGACCATCTGATGACTCCCAAACAGCAACATCCCGCTTTTTATGGTTGTTTCGACTGGCACAGTACCGTGCACGGTCACTGGATGCTGGTAAGGTTACTGAAACAATTTCCGGATTTACCGGAACAGCAGCAGATCCGTAGTATGATTCATCAAACTATTCAACCCAAAAATATACAGGGAGAAATCAACTATTTCAGCGGCCCCATGGCCAGTAGTTACGAACGTACCTATGGCTGGGCCTGGTTGCTGAAATTACAGGAAGAACTGATCAGCTGGAACGATGCTGATGCGCAGCAATGGCGTACGGCTTTACAACCATTATGCGACACCATTATCAAACGCTGGATGGCTTTTTTACCAAAACAGACATACCCCAACCGATCCGGTGTACATCCCAATACTGCATTTGGTCTGTGTTTTGCACTTATCTATGCACAGAAAGTGCATCATACCGCCTTTGAAAATGCCATCCGCTCAGCTGCTATCCGGTTATATGGAAAAGACCAGCATGCCCCTACGGTATGGGAACCCGATGGTTCAGATTTTTTGTCACCTTCGCTGGAAGAAGCCGACCTGATGCGGAGAATCCTGCCCAATAAAGAATTCATCCGCTGGTTTAACAAATGGATATCGCCGCAGGCTTTGCAGCATCTCTTACAATTACCGGTTGTATCAGACAGAAAAGATCTGCAGATTGTACACCTCGATGGCTTACATTTCAGTCGTAGCTGGTGTATGAAGGGCATTGCATCAGAACTACCCGCTTCAGATCCCCGAAAAAAAATATTGCTTCGTTCTGCCATCAGGCACCTGAATGCCAGCTTACCGCAAATAGCCAGTGGCAGTTATGGAGGCGAACACTGGCTGGCCAGCTTTGCTGTGTATGCACTGGAGTAAATAAATGCTTACCTCAGAGATCCAATCGCTTCATCTGCTTAACTGCATAATCACAGGCCCGGGCTGTAAGGGCCATATAGGTGATAGAGGGATTGAGACAGGCACTGGATGTCATACAGGAACCATCTGTGATAAATACATTGGGCACTTCGTGCATTTGATTAAACCCGTTGAGAACAGAAGTTTTTGGATCTTTTCCCATCCTGGCCGTACCCATTTCATGGTTGGCATTACCGGGTGAAGATATTTTAGAACTATCCGCCACTTTTTTATAACCCAACGATTCCAGTATCTCCTTTCCGGTAGCCGCCATATCTGCATGCATGGTTTTCTCGTTCTCGCGGAACGTACAATCAACACTGATCATGGGTAATCCCCAGGGATCGGTTTTGGTTTTGCTCAGCATAACGCGGTTATCGGCATACGGCAAACATTCTCCATAGCCCCATAAACGAATCTTCCAGGGACCGGGCTCACACATAGCATCTTTAAATCCGGCGCCCAACGGCTCTGCAGGTTCGGCCCCACTGCGCGAAGCACTGGCATTTAAATGATAGCCACGCAGAAAACGGGTATCGGGTTCCAGAATATTTTTAAACCGGGGAATATACAATGCGGTAGGTCTCCGGCCACTATAATACGAATCTTCAAATCCCTCCACAGACGCCGTAACCGAAATGCCTTTGTGGTGATCCATTAAATTACGGCCCACCTGGTCGCTGCCATTACCGAGTCCGTTGGGGAACCGGTGAGAAGTAGATCGCAACAGAATAGCTGCCGTTGCAACCGTTGACGCATTCAGGAAGATCACACGGGCAAAATATTTTTCTGTCTGTTTGCTCTTTACATCCATCACTTCTACACCAGTGGCTTTCTTTTTTTGCTCATCGTAGAGTACCTGTAGTACCAATGCACCCGGACGTACCGTGAGTTTACCCGTAGCCATAGCCGCAGGAATAGTAGCTGCATTACTGCTGAAATATGCACCAAACGGACAACCACGATGACATAAATTACGCGCCTGGCAATCTGTTCGGTTATGAATGGGTTTGGTGAGATTAGCAGTGCGGCCAATGATCAGTTTACGCGTGGCATATTTAGATTCGAGTCGGGCTTTCATATCTTTCTCCACACAATTCATCTCAAAGGGCGGGAGAAATTCACCATCGGGCAAAGAAGCAATTCCATCGCGGTTACCGCTAACACCTACAAATTTCTCTACATAATCATACCAGGGAGCCAGATCGCGGTAGCGGATGGGCCAGTCTACTCCATGCCCGTCTTTGGCATTGGATTCAAATTCATGATCGCTCCAGCGATAACAGGCACGGCCCCATAACATCGATCTTCCCCCTACAATATCGCCGCGCACCCAGTCAAAACGGTTAATCTCTTCGTAAGGGTTCTGGGTATCGTTGATGTAAAAATGTTTGTTGTCTTCCCGGTAAGAATAATGCCGGGTTTGGATGTGGTGATCTTTCCTGTCTTCGGCAGAGAGGGTGCCACGGTGTTCAAATTCCCAGGGGGCTTTGTTGGCAGTGGGATAATCGGGGTGTTCCACATTACGGCCCCGATCGAGCAATAATACCTTTAATCCCTGTTCACAGAGTTCTTTGGCGGCCCATCCCCCACTGATTCCCGAGCCTACCACAATTACATCAAATGTATTTTTTTCAGTGGCTGTATTGTTCAGGTAAGAAGAGTCGCCTGGCATAAAAAATGATTTAATCGTTAACTGGGTAACCAAATGTATCCCATTCTGCTTTTGTATACAAAGATTGTTACAGAGCCATCTCGGTCAGTTTCTGCAGCAGCACCAACTGGTTGCCGGCCCTCACCAAATTATGATCCGGATAACTGGCACCATAATACACATCATGGTTGATATGATCGGTCAGAAACCGGAGTGCCTGCATGTAGATCATAAACTGACCGGCATAAAAAAACGATGCCTTTTCCGCTGCCGAGAGCTCTTCTTCCATTTCTGAGAGATACCCTTTTACAATGGCATGGTACATATCTTCCCGTACATTAATTTTTGAGAAATCTTTTTCTTCTTCACTAACCGTTGGCAGGTAGGTTCGCATCATATCCCCTACATCGCTGATAAAATAACCGGGCATTACCGTATCCAGGTCTATTACGCATAAAGCATGATCCTGATCATCGAATAACACATTACTGATCTTGGTATCATGATGGGTAACCCTGATGCGGAAACCCGGATCGTTTTGTATTTCCACAAACCTGTTTACCAGCTGCGACTGTTCTTTGATCTGTTGAATCAAGGCAGCCGACTGCCGGATCCTTTCCGGGTTACCCTGTTCCAGGGCCTGCAGAAACTGGCGGTACCGCAAAGACAGATCATGAAAGGATGGAATGGTGGTATGTAATGTCTTTGCAGCAAAGCCCGACAACAAACGGGTAAATCTCCCAAACTGTTTAGCGGCTTCAAAAGCCTGGTTTGCGTCGGTAGCCACTTGTTTTGAATGCGAGCCCGGCACAAAGGGAAAAACACGGAAAGAACCGCCCAACTCCCCTTCTATCGTTATCAATTGTTTTCCGTCAGCGGCGATCACAGGTGCTACAAAGAAATAACCAGGTGTATGTTCCGCAAGGTATGCGGCTATCCGACTGATATTATCCGCAATAGCTTCCGGCTGTTGAAAAACCTGTGTGTTGATTCTTTGCAGGATATACTTTTTCCCGCCCTGCTTTACCGTCCAGGTATGATTGATCAAACCGGTACCGAAAGCATTGATCACTGTATCCGGCCCGGCAAATCCATAGGCTGTTAAAACCGCTTGTGGTATGTCCATCATTTTCTTCCCGCCAGTATTTAATAATCATCTCCTAAGGCAAACACCGGTTTGCGATACATCCATTGTCCGCCGGTAAAATCAGGAAACTCCACCGTCTGGTGACCCAGCTCGATCGATTTTTCACTGAGCGGTGTAATGGCACTCCAGGCTGCCGCATCGTACACATCCAGCGGCGTAGGCGTTTTGCGTTTAATGGATTCGATGAACGCATGGATCACAAAAAAGTCCATGCCGCCATGTCCGGCACCGGCCGTTTCCTTACTCCAGCGCTGCCAGAGCGGGTGATCATATTTATCCAGCCAGGTCTTGGCATCATCCCACTGGTGTGCTTTGGCCGATTTACCCTCTACATAAATGCCTTTGTTCACATCCATCCACAACCCTTCGGTACCCTGTACACGAAAACCGAGCGAATAAGGCCGGGGCAGATTGGTATCATGCTGTAATAAAATGGTTTCGCCATTGGCGCAGTTGATGGAAGTGGTAACCACATCGCCCAGCTTGAAATTCACTTTGGCATTGGGGTGGTTCTCTCCTCCGTTTTTAACTACATAATTATGCAGTCCACGGGCTTTGGAAGAAAAAGAACTCAACGTTAAAAACCGGTTACCCCGGTTAATATTGATATAGTTTGCAATGGGCCCGATACCATGCGTGGGATACAGATCGCCATTACGATGTACCGAATGTTCTGTTCTCCAATGCGCTTCCGAATATCCTTTTTCGCCAAACTCCACCCCATGTCCGTAGGTATTTACCCCATCATTGAATTTCACTTCGCGCAGATCGTGCTGGTAACCGCCCTGCAGGTGAATCAGTTCACCAAATACACCCTGGCGCACCATATTCAATACCGCCATCACATCCCGGCGGTAACACACATTCTCGAGCATCATTACCTGCGCCTTGTATTTTTCTGCAGCGCGCACCACTTCCCAATGATCTTCGAGGGTAATGCCGATCATTACTTCAGAACCTACATATTTAATACCCGCTTCCAGCGAACCGATGATCATTTCTTTGTGCCACTCCCAGGGGGTTGCAATCACCACCCCATCCACATTCTTTTTCTCCACCATTTTTTTCCAGGCATAATTATCACCTGTGAATATTTCAGGCATGGGTTTTCCTGATTTGCTGATCATTTCTTTGGCGGCTGCGAGAGCACGGGGTTCGATATCACAGATACCCACCACTTCCACATCATTGCGGCGGAGCAAAAGATCCAGGTGATTCACCCCCCTGGCACCGGTACCAATCAATACCATTCTTACTTTGGCATCGGGTGCAGCGGCAAATAATTTCATACCTGGTAATACAGCCATGGCAGCAGTGGCCATGCCGGCGGTGCGAACAAATTCTTTACGGTTCATAGTGCATGTATATTATCGTTAGCAATCAGTTGGTGTTGGCTGCAGACAGCCCATTGAAGCATCTAAGATAAAAAAGCTGTGGCATACATAAGGATGTTATTTAAGTTCCATAATGACGAATGCTTTCTCTATTTTTATCCTATGAAAATGCAATTCTGGTCGGTAGGAAAAGCACATGAAATGTATGCGAAAGCGGGGATTGAAGAATTCTCGAAACGACTCAATAATTATTTCCCGGCCGACTGGCTGATCATTGCCCCACCCAAAAATGCAGGTACTTTATCGGAAGCAGAACTGAAGAAAGCCGAAGCTGCCCTGATACTGGCGCAACTGCAAAAAGACGACCACCTGATTTTGCTGGATGAGCGGGGAAAAAATCTCAGTTCGCCCGAACTGGCCCAATGGATCCAGCAACGCGCCAACAGCAGCACCAAAAGAATCGTTTTCCTGATCGGTGGTGCATTTGGAGTAGATGAAACAGTTACCAAACGCGCCGACCTGGTCTGGAGTTTATCCCGGCTGGTGTTTCCGCATATGCTGGTCAGGCTGATCCTTGCCGAGCAGGTATACCGGGCCTGCACGATTTTACGGAATGAAAAATACCATCATAGTTAAATAACTGATTCTTTCTCTGCGAAAACTCTCCGCTCTCAGCGCCTCAGCGGTGAATAAAAGCCCCACCCAAACGCAGAACAGAAGAACAGAGAGTTTTCGCAAAGAGGTTGTAACCAGTAAATAATGTCTTGTGCTATTTGATAATTCAAAATTTGTTTGATCAGCAGAATAAAAACTGCCACATCAGGGTATTCAATGAAAAATTTTCTAATCAGTCCCTGTGGACGGGCCTCTTTTTGTTCGGTGCCGAGCGAAGGCGAAGGCAGACAAAATGATGCGTAGCACATTTTGGCAGAAGAAAAAGCAGCCCGGTAACAGGGGCGGGGCCCAGCGGCCGCGAGCGACAATGGTTTTCGAATTACCGGATGTTCGATTGTTAATAGAACAACACGTTAAATATTTAATATATCTCTCCCACAGAATTTCTTAAATTGCCTCTATGCTTACCATCACCCTCATCATATTGTTGCTAACCTGTGTGATCTCTTTCACCGCTTTTTCGAATGAGAAGATCACCAATGATATGATCTTCTACCCTACCGCCGTTACGAATCATAACCAGTGGTACCGCTTTATCACCTGCGGTTTTATCCATGCCGATTTCATGCACCTTGCCTTTAACATGTACACATTTTACCTGTTTGGCGATATGGTAGAGCGGGCATTCACTGCTATTTACGGAGAGATGGGAAAAGCCCTGTACATCGTCATGTATATTTCCTCACTGGTGGTTTGTTTGCTGCCCACGTATTTTAAACACCGCAACGATTATTATTACCGTAGCCTGGGCGCTTCCGGTGCTGTTTCTGCCGTAATCTTTATCGGGATCTTTTTAAATCCTACCATGGGTATGGGTATTTTCCCCATCCCTTTTCATATCCCGGCTTTTATCTTCGGGCCTTTGTATTTGGGTATTTCTGCCTATCTCGCTAAAAAAGGACATGGCAATATCAATCACTCAGCGCATATCTGGGGAGCGGTATACGGGGTTGTGTTCCTCGTCATTACCAGCCAGTTTCTGAGTCCGTTCCGGCCGCTGGAGAGTTTTGTAAATGAAGTGATGAATTATTTCCGGTAGCTTACCTGCAGTACCTGCTTGGTTTTTTCGGTGATGCGGAAACGGTTATCAATCCGGTAACCCAGTACCCACAGAATTCTTTTATCGCTTTCCAGTACCCATACCTGCTCTTTTTCAGTGCGGGATAATTTCAGGTCGATCAGAAACTTACCCAGCTTCTTTTTCTTCTGCATACCCAGCGGATAAAAATAATCCCCGGCCTTCCATTTGCGCAGGAGTAGCGGGTAACGGATCTCACTGGCATCAAGGGAAGCCTCGGTGGGGGAATGAGTGAATGAGTGAATGAGTGAATGAGTGAATGTTTCTGATTTATCTGTGATGATAAGTTTTCCGTTTTCGAATACTACTTCAGCCTGCCCTTCTGTGATCTGGATATGTTGCGCTATGCTTGTGTGATTGGGCGAAATGATCATCCATTGGCGGTTGCGGATGATGCGGTGACTGGGGGAAAGCTGGTAACCACCGTTCTCTCCATCCATCAGTTTGATCACTTCTGCCGTTTGGGCCGAATGAAATCCGAAACGACTGATCAGCTCCCAGGTAAGGGTAGACAAAGGCCTTACCTGCTTCCATTTCATCACGGGCACATGCCATTCCGTTCCTTTGGCTTCGAGCAAACGGTTCACCTGCTGGTTTACCGATTGCCGGTAAATCTCCTCGATCTCCCGGAACCGTTCAATCGTATGCAACAGGTTTTCTTCTACCTGCGGATACACTTCTTTGATCTGGGGCAATAACTGGTTGCGGAAATAATTCCGCGTGTATTTATCAGATGCGTTCGAGGAATCTTCTACAAACGACAGGTCTCTCGCAGCTGCATACAACTGCAATTCATTTTTCCGGAAACCTAACAAAGGCCTGATCAGCTTCCGCTCTTTCAGCAAGGGCTGTATACCCGCCATTCCCTGTATACCGGTACCCCGGAAAAAATGCATTAATACCGTTTCGATATTATCATCTGCATGATGCGCCGTAACAATAAAATATCGGGCTGTTTGTGTATGGTTACCAGCTAATTGCCATCCGGCAAGGATCTCGCTGAACCAATCATAGCGTAATACACGTGCCGCTTCCTGGATAGACAGTTTATGTTCCTCTGCGTATAGTTTTGTATCAAATTTCTTTACCAGCAATTCATTACCGTACTTATCCGCCAGCGATCGAACAAACTGTTCATCTCTTTCACTTTCAGATCCACGCAATTGAAAATTCACATGTGCCATCACAAAATCAAATCCCGCACGTTGCAACAGATCCACCAATACCACACTGTCCACCCCACCACTCACCGCCACCAACAAACGGGTGTTGGCCGGTGTTAGCTGACAGAATTCTTCCTGCCACAGTTCCTTAAATTTGTGTAGTAGATCCATGTAGTTGTTTACTCGTTTATTGGTTTATAGGTTTACTCGTTCAGCAGTAAATACCATTAGTAAAATACCCATAAACGAATAAACCAATAAACCAGCACCCCTATCCCTTCTTCACTTCCTTCGCCCAACCATCTTTTAAAGTAACGGTTCTGTTGAAAACGAGTTTGCCGGGGGTACTGTCTTTATCGCGACTGAAATATCCTTTGCGGATAAACTGGTAACGGTCATCGGCTGTATCGTTCAGTAAAGCAGGTTCTGCGTAGGCATTGGGCAGCACGGTTAAAGAAGTTTCATTGATATGATCTTTGAAATCGCCTTCTGCATTGGCCACGTCTTCTACTTTAAAGAGCCGGTCGTACAAACGTACTTCGGCCGTTACAGCATGTGCCACACTTACCCAGTGCAAAGTTCCTTTTACGTTAATGCCCGATGTATCGGCACCACTTTTGCTTTCAGGAATATAGGTACATCTCACTTCGGTGATATTGCCTTCTGCATCTTTCACCACTTCTTCGCACTTAATGATATAGGCGCTTTTCAAACGCACCATCATACCCGGCGCCAGTCTGAAATATTTCTTGGCAGGCGTTTCCATAAAGTCTTCACGCTCTATATACAGTTCCCTGCTGAAGGGGATTTCCCGGTGTCCGGCAGCCGGATCTTCGGGATTGTTCTCACTCGCTAACAATTCTTCTCCTTCCGGATAATTGGTGATCACCACTTTCAGCGGATCAAATACCACCATGCGGCGTAAGGCAATTTTATTCAGGTCTTCGCGTACACAGAATTCGAGCAAACTGAAATCGATCAGGTTCTCCCTTTTGGCAACCCCGATCCGGTCGCAGAACTCGCGGATGGCACTGGCCGTATAACCCCTGCGGCGCATGCCACTGATGGTAGACATCCGCGGATCGTCCCAGCCATTCACATGCCCTTCATTC
The DNA here is from genome assembly GCA_036405675.1 of Sediminibacterium sp. Classification (GTDB taxonomy): domain Bacteria; phylum Bacteroidota; class Bacteroidia; order Chitinophagales; family Chitinophagaceae; genus Sediminibacterium. The sequence goes on along the minus strand of DASWXD010000101.1, from coordinate 1,906 downwards.
ACCAGTTGCAGCAGTTTTCTTTTGCTCATGATGGTATAGGTCAGGTTTAACCGGGCAAACTCGTACTGACGCGAGGGATAGATACCCAGGTTCTCAATACACCAGTTATACAGATCGCGGTGCGGGATAAATTCGAGGGTACAGATCGAATGCGTGATCTTTTCGATCGCATCACTCTGTCCATGCGCAAAATCGTACATCGGGTAAATACACCAGTTATCGCCGGTACGGTGATGGTGCGCATGTTTGATACGGTAAATAATCGGATCGCGCAGCAGCATATTGGGCGATGCCATATCAATCCGGGCACGCAGTACTTTACTGCCATCGGCAAATTTACCGGCACGCATGTCTGCAAATAATTGCAGGTTCTCTTCTACGGTTCTATCTGCAAACCGGTTCCTGGTTCCCGGAACGGTTGGTGTTCCTTTCTGCTGGGCAATCTCTTCACTGGTACTGTCATCCACATAGGCCAGTCCCTTTTTAATCAGTACTACCGCAAATTCATATAACTGCTCAAAATAATTAGACGCATACAGTTCATTACTCCATTCAAAACCCAGCCAGCGGATATCATCCTTGATGCTTTCTACATATTCCGTTTCTTCGGTGGTAGGATTGGTATCATCAAAACGCAGGTTGGTTTGTCCGCCATATTTTTTGGCCAGTCCAAAATTCAGGCAAATGCTCTTGGCATGCCCGATATGCAGGTACCCGTTCGGCTCCGGTGGAAAACGGGTGGTGATGGAACTATGTTTTCCACTCTTCAGATCCTCTTCGATGATCTCTTCAATAAAATTCAGGCTTTTTTCTTCGCTCATTGCTTTGCTTTCTTGGGTAGCAAAGGTAAGGAAATGAGCAGAGTCGGTAGTTAGTAGTTAGTAATTAGAAATTAGTAATTACTAACCACTAATTACTAATTATCAGTTCTCCTTATAGTTAATCAAAAACCCAATCGCCTCCACCATATCCGCATGTAACAACCTATCCGCCGCATTAAAACTCACTTTTTCCCTGAAAGCAGTCATGAGCCGTTCCAGTGTGGGCGAACTGCGCAGGGGGCGCCTGAAATCCAGCGCCTGGGCGGCACTGAGTAGTTCAATGGCCAGTACTTTTTCTACATTCTGTACCACGCGGTAACATTTGGTGGCCGCATTGGCACCCATGCTTACATGGTCTTCCTGGTTATTGGAGGATGAAATACTGTCAACCGAAGCGGGCGTACACAATTGTTTGTTCTCGCTCACAATGCCGGCGGCCGTGTACTGCGGAATCATGAAACCGGAATTGAGTCCGGCATCTTTTACGAGGAACAGGGGCAGTCCCCGCTGACCGCTGATGAGCTGGTAGGTTCTCCTTTCCGAAATATTGGCAATCTCGCTCATGGCAATGGCGAGGTAATCCAGTGTCAGGGCCAGCGGCTGGCCATGAAAATTACCCCCACTCACGATCAGGTCGTCCTCGGGGAAAATATTGGGGTTATCGGTGACGGAATTGATCTCCCGCACAAATACTTCCAGGATATGCTGAAAAGCGTCTTTGCTGGCCCCATGCACCTGTGGTATGCAACGGAAGGAATAGGGATCCTGCACCTGGCTCTTGGCCTGTTGACCTATTTCGCTGCCTGCCAGGTGTTTACGAAGGGTTTCGGCCGTATGCACCTGTCCTTTGTGGGCCCTTACGGCATGAATATGGGGGTCGAGGGGTTGACTGATACAGTCGAAAGCATCAAACGACAAAGCGCTGACCAGATCGGCCATAGCCAGCAGGTGTTCGGCTTTTTTGAGGCAATACATACCATAAGCACTCATGAACTGGGTGCCATTGATCAGGGCCAGCCCTTCTTTGCTCTGTAACTGGATGGGCTGCCAGCCCAGTTTCTGCAGGGCTTCGGCAGCAGGCATTT
>DASWXD010000100.1:0-15932 GCA_036405675.1 Sediminibacterium sp. | reverse complement strand
AGATAAGCAACCCCATATTCCGTAACTACATAGTGGATGTGTCCGCGGGTAGTAACTACGCCTGCAAAATCTTTCAGATGAGGCACGATCCTTGGCACGCCTTTATGGGTGCGGCTGGTTAAGGCAATAATGGGTTTACCGCCTTCGCTTAAAGCGGCGCCACGCATAAAGTCCATTTGTCCGCCGATACCACTGTATTGTAAAGAGCCGATACTGTCTGAACATACCTGACCCGTCAGATCCACTTCAATAGCGCTGTTGATGGCTACCATATTGGGGTTGCGGCGGATCACGTGTGGATTGTTTACATAATCGATATCGAGAAAGTTGATAGCGGGATTATCATCTACATAATCGTATAAGCGGCGTGTGCCGGCCGCAAAACCCGTAACGGCTTTGTGCGGGTGAATTTTTTTCAGGCTGTTATTGATCACACCGGATTCAAAAAGATCGATCACGCCATCACTCAGCATTTCTGTGTGGATACCGAGGTTTTTATGGTTGGTAAGTGATTTGAGAACGGCATCGGGTATGGTTCCGATACCCATCTGCAGGGTACTGCCATCTTCGATCATACCGGCAATATGTCTGCCGATCGCCATTTCATTTTCAGTGGTATTCGCACCATAGTTTACTTCCGGCAGATCCTCTTCATGGTAAACCATTCGGGAGAAACGGGAAATATGGATCAATCCATCACCGTGTGTACGGGGCACTTTCGAATTCACCTGGGCAACCACATATTTGGCCATGTTCACCGCAGAACGGGCAATGTCTACCGAAGTTCCGAGAGAACAGTACCCGTGTGCATCTGGTGGCGATACCTGTACCAGTGCTACATCGATGGTGAGGATTTTTTTATTGAACAGATCGGGAATATCGCTCAGGAAAACGGGAATATAATCGGCCCTGCCTTCACTAACCGCTTCCCGGATAGGGGCAGAAACAAACATACAGTTGATATGGAAACTATCCTGGTACTGCGGTTTCTGTACTTCAATATCGCCCAGTACCGTAATAAAAACCAATTCTACATCCCGTAACCTGTCGGCCTGCTCAGCCAGTTTACGCATCAGGTACAGGGGGGTGCAGGCACTGCCATGTACAAATACCCTTTGTTTACTGGCGATAATTCCGAGTGCCTCTTCGGCTGTTGAATAAGAAACCATTCTATTCGATTTTATTTACTGCAAATCTCCGTTGCGATAGACTAACAAAAAATGATTTTCGTAAGGTTTGAAACTAAACTTTATCAGTTTTTCACCTGTTCTGCATGTTTTTCCCCACTGATCCGGTAAAATACAAAAAGCCCGCTGAATTATAAGGGCATGCCGTACATTTAAGCTCCCAAAAAATCAATACCATGCGAATCATTGCTTTTTGTTTTCTGTTATTGCTGGGCAGGCAAAGTCAGGCTCAGTTATTACAACATAATCCGGGTTCCAATCATGCCAACCGGTTTGAGGAACTCGATTACCTCTTACAATCGCCCAATGAATACCGAACCGCCAGTGGCGCTCCCGGCCCCAGGTACTGGCAACAGCGGGCCGATTATGATATTGCCGTGGAACTGGACGAACCCAATAATAAAATCACCGGGTCGGAAACGATTACCTATTATAATAACTCTCCCGATAACCTGACTTATCTCTGGTTACAGCTGGATGAGAATTTTCACAAACCGGATGCAGATGTAAACAGGGATAACCCGAGTAAAATGCAGGACAGGATGAATGACCAGCAACTGAATTCGCTGGAACCCTGGCGCAGACTGGATGGGTATGGACTGAACCTGACCAAAGTGGTAGATGCTACCGGCAAAGCCCTGAAATATACTCTGGTAAAAACCATGATGCGGATAGATCTGGCAGAACCACTGAAACCCGGGCAAAAAATCGTATTCAGCATCGACTGGAATTACAAAGTGCCTGATAAATTAACCCGCTATGGCCGGGGTGGTTATGAGTATTTTGCAGAGGATGGCAATATCCTGTACTCCATTGCCCAGTTCTATCCGAGGATGGCCGTATACAGCGATTTTAAAGGATGGCAGCACCTGCAGTTCAGAAGCGGGGCTGAGTTTGCCCTGAACTTCGGGAATTTCAATCTTAAGATCACCGTACCCGCCGATCATGTGGTGGCTGCTACCGGCGAATGTCTCAATTACAAGCAGGTGATGAGTGCCAAAGAATTCCAGCGCTGGCAGGAAGCACAGCAGGCCAAAGATGTGGTGGAGATTGTAACATTGGCAGAGGCATTGGAAAAATCCAAAACAAAATCATCGGCTAAAAAAACATGGATCTTCAAAGCGGATAATGTACGCGATGTGGCGTTTAATACCAGCCGCCGCCTGGTATGGGATGCCATGCCGGTATATATAGATGGCAGGAAAGTAATGTGTATGAGTTACTATGGTAAGGAAGCTTATCCGATCTATCGTAAATACTCTACCAAAGCCACTGCGCATACTATTAAAACCTATTCAAAATACACCGTTCCTTATCCCTATCCGGTGGCACAGTCAGTAGAAGCCGCTATTGGTATGGAATACCCGATGCTGGCTATGAACCCGGGTCGTGCGGCATCTGACGGTACTTACACAGAAGCGGCAAAATATTCCTGTATTGGTGTAACCATTCACGAAGTGGGACATAATTTCTTTCCCATGATCGTGAACAGCGACGAGCGCCAGTGGTGGTGGATGGATGAGGGACTGAATACTTTCTGCCAGTTTCTGACAGAAAGGGAATTTGATGCCGATTATCCCTCCGGACGTGGACCAGCGCATCTGATCACGGATTATATGCGTTTGCCCAAGACCGAACTGGAGCCGATCATGACCAAGGGTGATGCAGTGAGTAAAGTAGGACCGAATGCCTATGCCAAAGCCGCTACGGGACTGAATATACTGCGTGAAACCATTCTGGGAAGAGAGCTATTCGATTTTGCTTTCCGCGAATATGCCAAACGCTGGGCCTTTAAACATCCTACACCCTCTGATCTGTTCCGTACCATCGAAGATGCCAGTGGGGTAGACCTTGACTGGTTCTGGCGTGGTTGGTATTTTGGTACCGATCCGGTTGATATTTCTATTGATAGTGTAAAAGTATTTAAGGTTGACGATGCATTGTCTCCCACACCCAACGGGATCGCTGTGTTCAACGACCTGAACCGTTTGCGTAACAAGGATGATAAATCGATGCAGTTTTATGTAGATACGGATACCAGTCTGCGCGACTTTTACTATTACAACCGCAATGCCGATGCTGTTTATAACCAACAGCAGGCTAACCAGCAAAAAGATGCGGCGTATAAAGCGACTATAGATAATGAGAACCTGGCCAAATGGAAAGACAAGTATTTCTATGAACTGCAGTTTTCTAACAAAGGTGGTATGGTGATGCCGGTAATTGTAGAGTGGACCTTTAAGGATGGCAGTAAGGAAACAGACAGGATTCCCGTAAGTATCTGGCTGCTGAATGAAGAGAAAGTATCCAAAGTGTTTGTGAAGGATAAAGAAGTGGCCGGTATCAAACTGGATCCATTCCGCGAAACGGCTGATATCAATGAAGCCAACGGACAATGGCCGGTGAAAGAAATGCCTTCTAAATTCTCTCTGTTCAAACAGACACAGATTGGCTTTGTAGGGCCAGGTGCCGGACAAACCGCCGCGCCGGCTACCAATCCCATGCAGCGGGCCAAACAAAACAAACAGTAAGACGGATCAGCCTGCATAAAAAAAGGAACTTCCACGGAAGTTCCTTTTTTTATGCAGGTACTTGAGACACTTATTTAATTGTGCATTGGGCCATGGATACTTCTTCCATCAGGTCGTTATAACCCACTACCAGTCCTTGTAATTTAATCTTAGCACCCACTTGCAGGTCTTTGATCCTGCCCGCCTGTGTAGAGTCAATATTGCAGGCAATATTATTCAGGGATACGGTTACACCGGAAATCGCACTGATCTCGCCATCGATCAGTACAGTCTGGTTAATGTATTTCGTGGTTGCTTCGGCGGCATTTGTTTTAAAGGCGGCAGAAAAATCGGCTGCCGTTACTTCAAATTTGGCTTTTTCATCCGCAGGGTTGCGGTGTTTGACAGAGGAGGTCATGGCCATTCCCAGGTCAACCACCAGCTGGGTGAATTTTTCCTGGTTAAAAACAGCCCATACACCAAAGATGATAATGATTGCGGCCAGGGAGAGTAAGATTTTCTTTTTCATAATGATCAGGTAGGGTACGATAATAGGTTTGCTGAGCAAAGTTCTTCCGGCAAACCCGGGCTTTGTATGACAGTTATCAAATGATTTTATGATTTAAATCATAATCCGGGATGCCTACTGTCATGTTTTTGTCATGTGGATGCAAATAGTTTTACACTCGAAATACAAGATTTCCCACGGTAAACGGACAAGCGCCGGTTTATTTCCCACCCATCTACTAAAACAGCGAATATGAAAAGAAAGACTTTCAAACCCAACAACTTACTCAGCCTTTTCGGTCTGCTGCTTCTGGCATTCTTGCTGGTTCAGTGTAAGAAAGAAGGCACCAATGCAATTACTGTTTCGCGGGCATTGGTTAATACACCAGATTCAACCATTTTTTCACCCTTCTACGAAACCAATATTGTGCCTTATGCAGATACTAAGCCGGATGTGAACGATGTGGTGGTTAGCAAAAGTGTACAGACCATTATCAATAACAACTGTGTATCTGCCAGTTGTCATGGAGGAACCGGGGTAAAACCTTACCTGAATGATTATGCCAGTGTATTGAGTATGGTGGTTCCAGGTAATCCGGAAGCCAGCCAGCTTTACCAGTTAATCACGACCAGTGATTTTCAGAAAGCAATGCCTCCGGTAAATTATGGTGTTGACCTGACTGTTTCTGAAAAATCGATCATTTATAACTGGATCAAAAACGGAGCCAAGGAAAGACCAACGCTGGTAGATTACCGTACTGCGGCGATTCCATTAATTACAGTGGGATGCGGTTCTGCTAACTGTCACAACCAGGCTACCGCTTCCGGTGCATGGGCAAGAAAGGGGTTGCTGGCTATTACTGCTGCTGATACCAGCACCTATAGTTATATCAACCCTGCCAATGGGGCAGTTACCTTATACGCGCAACTGAAAGAGCCTAAACTATCACAGGTATGGGGTGCGTATAAAGACAGTGTACGTAAGTTCTACACAGATACTTTGGCTAATGCCAGTTTCCGTCCGTATAAAATCTTCAGTACACCGGTTTCTGCCAGCAGTACCCGTGGACCTCTGAATAATTATGACGACATCCTTCTTGATGCGGTATATCCTAAATCAGTAAGATCCAATTCTTCTGTTGTATATACTTCCGGGGGCAAAAACTACTATGTAAAAGGCGATTACCTGAATGCGACCAGTTCATTACTGTCACGGATAGATTCTACCATATTACTGGCTAATCCCAGAACCAAAGTGTTTGCTTCCAGTCACCAGGGCGATATGGCCTATGGCGATGGGGGGTTGAAACCATCAGAGATCGCCATTATCCGCGGCTGGTATTTCTCTGATCCTAATATTCCGGATGTATGGAAATGGGGGGCTGACGGTACCGGAATTTATAAATACAGGAAATCAGGAAACATAGTAAAAAAATAAACCTCCACCACTAAAACAAAGGTTATGAATAAACGAATTTTAATACTATCAGTGATGGGCGGGATCTTACTGTTCACTGCCTGTTACAATAATAAAAAAGACATTACACAGCCAACGGCCCAATCGCTGACCAATGTTTCTTTCAGGGATGATATTGTTCCGATTGTTACTTCCGGCGCCTGTGGCTGCCACAATAATGGTACCACAAGGGCTATCCAGTTTTCTGTGAAAGACACCATCTATTATGGTGCTATCCTCGCCAGGTCTGGTGTATTTGCGGATATGGCAGCGGGTAAAGAACACCCCGGAGAAGGCAGTATCTACTTCAGTGCGTCACAAACAGCACTGATCAAAGCCTGGATTGCGCAGGGAGGTAAAGACAATTATGTTCCACCGCCTATTACCGGACCGGTTTCTTACACTGTGAATATTGTTCCTATTTATAAAACGGTTTGTAAGGGAAGTTCCTGCCATGGTGGTCTCGGACCCACGCTGGACTATGCCTATATGGTCAAAACAAAAACTGATCTGAGCAAGATGATGGCCAGTGCAGGTGCCAACGGACATAAAGGCGGCGTGATGAGCCTGGATGGAACCACTACCGCTACTTTCCTTGCCTGGATTGCACAAGGACTACCACAATAATTTAACCCATTACTCAGCACAATTAAATTTTACAAGATGAAAAAAATAACACTATTACTTTTCGTGATATGCTGTGCAGCAGGATTTATCAATGCCCAGACTTATAAAACAAGAGACGGAAATATTTTCTTTAATCCGAATAAGGATCAGAGCAAAAAAGATTATGCATCCAACAGTAAAGAAGCGACGGCTGTGCTGAAAGCAGAAACCAGCGAAGTGGCTTTGCTGGTGCCTATGAAAACCTTCCATTTTAACAATGCGCTGCTGGAAGAACATTTCAATGATAACTACCTGCATTCAGATAAATTCCCGAACGCTACTTATAAGGGTAAATTGATTGGGTTTAACAAGGATATGCTGACCAAAGACGGGGTGTATCATATTTCTTCCGACGGACAGATCACGCTGCATGGTGTTACCAAAAATTTCTCTGCACCGGTTAAACTGGAAGTAAAAGGAAAAACTGCCGTATTCAACTGTGTATTCAAAATCAAAGCAGAAGAATACAATATTGATATTCCTGGTCTGGTAAAACCAAAACTGGCAGATGAAACCCCGCTGGTGGCTAACATTTCGTTCCCTTTAAATTGACCTCCAAAATAAACGATTATGAAAAAAATAGTATCCTTCCTACTGATAGCCTGCAGTCTGTTTCTGACGGCTAGTGCTCAGGATGACCTGCTGGGAGGTCTCATACAAGAAGATGCATCTAAAGTGAAACAAAACTTCACCACTGCAACTTTCAAATCTACCCGCATTATCAATATGCAGAGCATAGAAATGACCGGGAAAGGTAATCTCCAGTTTATGATCAGTCACCACTTCCCCAATTTCTGGAATGAAGGTAAAGGCTGGCAGAACCTGGCACAAATGTTTGGTTTTAACTCAGGCGTAGCAACCACTTATCTGTCTTTTGATTATTCTTTTCTGGATTGGATGAATGTTGGTTTTGCCATGACAGGCAATTCAAGGTATGAGACATGGGGTAAATTCCGCCTGATGCGTCAGCAAACCGGAAAAAGGAATATCCCGGTTACCATTGATTATTTTGCCCTTGCAAGCGTGGATGCGTCTGATGGCCCCAGTCCGGATGATCTTACCTGGAACCGTTTTTCCTATGTTCACCAGTTGCTGATCGGTCGCAAGTTCAGTGATAAAATATCGCTGCAGCTGATCCCATCCCTGATCCATTATAACCATGTTCCGTACGGCATCAAGAATACGAATAATATTTTCAATATCGGATTGGGCGGACGGTATAAATTGTCTCATAAAACAGCTCTCACCTTCGAATATTCCCGGCAGTTGAACGGGTATAAAAACCTGTTGGATGAAGGTGCATCGGCTGTGAATTATGTAGCGGACCTGGTATCGATCGGGTATGACTGGGATACAGGTGGTCACATCTTCCAGTTCTACCTCACCAGTACCACCAGTTCGCTGAATGCAACACAGTTATCGGCTAATCAAAACAATTTTGCAAAAGGAAATTTTTCACTGGGCTTCACCATTAACAGAAGCTACGGTATCAAGAAAGTGGTACAGTCACACTAAGGTGTGAGTAATGGTTGTAGTACAAATAGACGCCCCGGTTCCCCGGGGCGTATTTTTTGCCTTAGAAAGCGGAAATCGTCCATTCGTCAAATACAATTGCTGAGAATAAACAAGGGGATGAAATCGCATTATTTTAGTAGTCTGAAGTTGTCTCTATGAAAAAAATGATTTGTTTCGTATCCTGTTTAATTACGGGTCATCTCTTTGCGCAGGAATCTTCTTTGTTGTTGAAGCAATTGCAGCCTGTTTCAGTGAACCTGCAGGCAGTAACCTATAGAGGCAAAGACGCCATCCGCATGACTGGATTAAAAAAAACAAGATACACGCATGAACTGGCAATTCTGCAAAACAGTTCATTCACCAATGGAACTATTGAAGTGGAACTCTCTGGCGACCGGTTGCCTGATTCTGATACCAGTAACCGTGGATTTGTAGGCATTGCTTTTCGGGTAGAGGGATCAGATAGTCTCAGGAGGTTTGAATGTTTTTACCTCCGTCCCGCCAATGGCAGGGCAGAAGATCAACTGCGGCGCAATCATAGCACACAATATGTATCTGAGCCGGAATATACCTGGCAGCGTTTGCGCAAAGAAACCCCCGGTGTATATGAATCGTATGCCGACATGGTGCCGGGTGAATGGACAAAACTGAAAATTGTTGTGAAAGATCGTTATGCACGTCTGTATGTAAATGATGCGTCAGAGCCCTGCCTTATCGTGAATGATCTTAAAAAAGGTGTCAGCAAGGGTGCTGTAGCATTATGGATTGGCGTGGGCACAGAAGCGTATTTCCGTAACCTCAGGATTACAAACGAATAAAAGCAGCCCGGTGCCGGAAAGATGGATTATCCTTCCAGCATTTTCTTCGCATAAGCCAAACAGATCGCTGTTTCTTTGATGGCATCCGAACCCGCCGGAATATCGTATTCCAGTTCGATAGTAACTGGTATTTTGTATTTCTTGTCTTTCAGCAGTTGCAGAATCTCGCGGATGGGAGTGTCTCCATTTCCCCAGGCAACATTGGCGCCGCCATTGACTTTGTTTTTTCTGTCTTTGAGGTGCATACTGGTGATCCTGTCGTGTTTGTCTTCTATCAGTTTCAGCAGACTCTCTTTGGTATTATTACCACCGGCAGCGATATAGTGTCCGCAATCAAGGTTCATGGAATTATAGGGTGATTGTGCCAGTGCGGTATCCCATGCCGTATCGGTAGCTTGTAAGTGTGCATGGTAACCGATATATACTTTTTCTTTGGCAGCGATATCGCCCAGTCTTTTTGCGTGTGCGGGATCGGCAGGTAATTCTACGGTTACAGAGTTAGCACCCAGCGCTTTGGCTGCACGCAATGCATAGCTGATTTCCGCATCTGTATTATTGCTGTTCAAAGCATTGGGTTTGAATGCGTAGATACTGATGCCGGCTTTCTGGTACATTTTGCGGATCTCTTTAAACTTATCCATGGGTACACTTGCCCGCCATTCGGCTACCTGTTGCTGGTAAGCGGCCAGTTGCGCTTTCTGTTCATCAGTCAGTTTCATTGGTTGCCCGGGCACCCTTGGCGGAAACTTAACCGGGTTGGTTGGTTTGCCTGCATAGTCTTCGATGGAATCACCCATCAATTCTATTGCCGTAACACCTGCTTCCTGGCAATATTTCAAAATCTGCTCAGCACTGCCCGGCAGACTACGGAAGGAGTAGGTAATTACGCCCACCTGTACACCCTGTATGGTGCCGGGTGTAAATGGCATTGGTATATTGCCTGCAAAAGCATTGCGTCCAGCTAACAGGATACCCAATGTGGCAAAAGCAGATTGCTGTAAAAAACGACGGCGTGTTTGATCAGCTGTATGTGATGGAATTGAAGACATATAAGGTGTTTTTAGATGATGGATAAATGTTTATGTCTATATTAGATCAGGCTTCCATGGCATCGTACACCACTACCTTAGCCCATAAATGACTGTAGTTTTTAATAAAGGAAAGATGTAACGGATGAGATTGGTAGGTTGCCTGTCCGGCGAGATCATCAAAAAACATCAGTTCAGAAACCTGCCAGCTGGTATCCACCACATCGCGTTTTTCGGTACTGGCCAATACACCTACATGCAGCTTACGGATCGTCTCAATTTTGGCCAGGGTATGTAAGCCCTCCACCAGTTTATCGCGGTCTTCTTTGGAGTCGGGATTCTTTAACCAGAAAAAAACATGGTGCACCAATTGTTTGTTGGCTGCTGCCGTTACCGGTAATGCAGTTGCCGCCAACCCGGTGCCGAGAAGGGTAGTGGTGGCCAGGAATTTTCTTCTGCTGGATGTTTTCATGAGTGTCGATTAGAATCCTAATATACAAAGCCCTTCTCAGGCCACCGAATTTTAGTATTTATTCCACAATACGGAAGGTGTTAGATTTTAAAAAAGATCTTTTTCCGGTAAAGGAAATAACAGAGTCCCCATTCGAGGGAGAATACACAGAGCGCCGACAGGATATGGCTAACCAATTCGGGAGTGGATACCCAAGATAATACACCATTACTGATAGCGCTGATATACCCGGTAAACCAGCGGTTGGCCACGATCTCAATAAAAAGATAAATAAACAATGAGTTCATGCCTACAACGGTAAAAAAAAGGAGGTATTTGCGATGATCACGTATATCGATCCACCAATAACAGGCCGCCAGTCCGGCCAGACACCAACCCATTGATGCCAGTACAAAAGAACTGGTGGCAATCCGTTTGATGATGGGAGTAATACCAGCCGTATCCAATGCAAAACCGGCTGCCAGGCAAAGTGCAGACCAGATCAGTAAGTTGCGGATTACTTTGTTACCGTTCTGCAATAGCATTTTTCCCACCAACGCACCCGCAATCGTATGTACCGCTGTGGGTATACAATTGATGGCTACCCAACCTCCCTGATTGATCTTATGCATCAGTAACCAGTCTACATAATTACCAAAATTATGCTGGTCAGTAAAGGGCTGGTCAAAGCCTGGGATCTGGGTGAAGCGATACAAAACTTCTGTGAGCAACAGTAACCCGGCACCTATCAGGATCTGGGTTACTGTTTTGCATTCGAAAATGAGAAATGCTACCAGTGTAGTAAAAGAGAGCTGGGTTAATACATCCCATAATTCAAAAGAGAGGCCGGTTTTCCGAACAGCATAATCCAATACACCCCAGAAGAATAGCCAGCCACATCGTTTCAGGGTTTTGCGGAAACGATGCAACCAATCCAGTCCGGCTTCTTTCTGCCGTGTTAAAGAATAAGCCATCGAAACACCTGCCATAAACATGAATGCGGGTTGTACCAGATCCCAGAAGCGGAGTCCGTTCCAGGGGTGGTGAAAGAACTGCTGTATCGGGCCGTGTAGAAAAGAGGATTCAGTGGCAGTTGCCAGACTTTCATACAAACCGGCACTCTCCAGTACCAGTAGCACCATGATGAGCCCCCGCATAAAATCAAGGGATAATAATCTTTTCATGGCAGATAATTTGGTTAAGCAAATACTAACTGAATATACAAATAACCTTTACAGTGCAAGCCGCTTTGTTTAAGATTTTGCAGTAATCAAAACTTTAAATAGATTTAGCCATCCTATGAAAAGAGACAGGATACTTTCCGTACTGTTAGTCAGTATTATCAGCATCGTTGGCCTTGTGCGTGGTCTCCGGATGATTATTCCGCAAAACAAGCTGACTATTCTTTTCCCTTTTCCCGAAGAAATGATCTCTGGCTCCTTATTCAGCAATTATACCGTTTTAGGCTGGATTCTTTTTTGTATGCTCGGGGTTTTTGGTTTGATTACCTTACGTTGTATCTACACCCAGAACAGGCTATTCCCTTACCTTGTTATTATGCTGGGTATTTTTGCTTCTTTTCTTACACTAACCCATATTCTGTACGGCGGATTTACCTGGATACATCTGTTGTTATTGCCCATCAGTCTCGGTACCATTCTGCTGGGTGTTGTGCAGACACCCAAAGAATTTTGACCCCATCGCTGTTTAATCCCATGGGTGGGTAGCTGAAACCGCATATTTTCCTCCGCCCGAAAAAAACAAAGCAATGCTGGTAAACAGGTAGATGGCAAGGAGATCAAGCGACCAGCCTCCAAATGCATTCACCGTAAACAGAGAGGGCAGTTGTGTAAGTAATATCGCTGTTAAACAGTTAATGGCAAATACCAGCGCTGCCAGCCTGGTGCGGAAACCGATGAGGATGAGGCAGGGGGCAATAATTTCTCCCACATACACGCCATAACCCAAAAAAGAAGGTAATCCCATTTTAGTCATCAATTCTTCTATAAAACCGATACCGCTGAATAATTTGCTGATGCCATAGACCAGCATAGTACCTGCTATGATGACTCTCGTAAGCAGTAACCCGAGTTGATTGTTTCTTTCCATTGTTTGATGTATGAATCGTTAAAAAAGATACCTGATAAAAATGCCCGCATTCTCCAGTTGTCTGGCACCGTTGTTGAACTGATCCAGGTTAAGCGCTACTCCATACTGGGTGGATTCCTGCTGTATGCCGGCCCTGAATTGCTGGATGCCGCGCTGGTATTGGGTAAAATCTGTATTGGCAATAGCCTGTAAGCGGAAATAAGCACTTGTGCCGGGCTGCAGCAGCGGATTGTATTCGAGGATCAATGACTGCTCCAGTGTTAATCCGGTTTGATAAGTAGCACCTGCTGCATATAAAAAGCGTAATGGCCCGGTCTGGTATTGGTATTGTAAGGCAAGTGTAGCAAAGGATCCCGGATTTTTGATGCCGATAGCCGTTTGCAGTGAGAGCGGTTTACTGAGTGCGACACACAGGGTGTTGCGGATAAAGAAAATATTATTCTTATCAGAACGGTATTCCGTATCGTATACCACCATGTTATTAAAGCGGAGTTTTTTACTGAAAAAATGATTGATGCCATGCTGGTAAAACAGGGAACGATAACCTGTAACCAGTTCAGGTGTAAACGTGGTTTTCTGTGCCTGGCTGGTTACATTACCAAACAGAAAACTGAACAGCAGGCTCAGGATGAGGGTTTGATTACGTGTCATTGTTTTGCTTTTAGGATAACAAAAGCAAAACTATACTGTGCTTTCTACGGGATTCTTAAGGTAGCTTAAGAAAGACTACCGGCGTGTTTTTTTCGCAGGTGACTCAGAAATTCAGGTGTTACGCCGAGGTAAGAAGCAATGATATATTGAGGTACCCGCTGTTCAATATCCCGGTAGTCTGAGCGGAACCTGGTATAGCGTTCGTAAGCATCTACACTCATATTTTCGATTGTTCGTTCCTGCAAAGCCACATAAGCTGCCTGTATTTTGATCCGGAAAAAATCGCTTATGGCTGGTACCAGGCGGAAGAGTTCTTCGAGGTTATTTTTACTGATCTGTATCAGTACCGTATTCTCCACTGCCTGTAAAAACATACGTGATGGCTGCTGGCTAAGGTAACTATAGAGGTCATTGATCCACCAGTTCTCAATACCCAATTGCAAAGTATGTTCCTGGTTGTTTTCATCCACATAAAAACTCCGCATACAACCACTGGCTACAAAACGCATATGTCTGGATACCTGTCCGGGCTGTAAGAGGAATTTCTTTTTGTCGACAGAAACGATGTCGAGACGCGGAAGAATTTCCGCTATTTCCGTTTCGTTGAGAGAAACCGTTTTACGGAAATGACTGATCAGCAGCTGTACCAATTCTTCAGGCGGCATGGTGTACGGATTTTTATGATAAAAAATCATTCCTACAAGATACAAATTCGGGTTTGTGCAGAAAAGCACTGCTATAGCTATTTCTAACCGAGTTCATTTTGTAACTGCGTCATTTTATCCCGCAGGGCAAGGCCCATTCCTTTATCCATCATATTGGGGATCTCCTGCAAAGCCGCTTTGGCTTTGGTCTGTGCTGTACCGGTATCATTTTTTAATGAATAGAGAGCCGCTTCCGTTGCCAGCATGAGTGCTTTGGGAATCATGGCAGTGGGTTTGAATTTTGCCCAATATCCGGCAGATGTTGTCAGGTCTTTTTTGGCATAGGCATAAAAAAATGCCGCATCCAGCCAAACCATGTTCCGGATTGCGGCGGGAATCTCTTCCGTAGCCTGTATATAATCGAGCAAATATTTTTCAGCCTGGTTTATTTCACCTCTGTCGAAAGCAGCCTGGTGAAAAAAACTGTGGAGGTATACTCCCAACGGAGCCTGCAACCGGTTAGCCAATATTTGAGCTTCTTGCAAGTCATCCCTATTCAATAAAGCCGGACGTACACCACTGGTGCTGCTGGTATAAATCTGGATAACCAATGTTTCAAACCGGGCCGTATCGCCACCTCTCAACAAGCGCAAAATACGGGCACCGTCTGTAGAAAAACCACCCGTATGCATGGGTATGGAAGTGACAATGCCAATCAACACAGACAGGAATGCGGTTATCAGCGAAGAATAAGTTATCACCGTAAGTACTGTTCCGGCATTTACGCCCGGCGTGTACAACCAGCGATACAGCAGGAAAGCAAGGATAGCCAATGCAAAACTGGCCAACGGGCCACCAGCCGCATAAATGGAAAATCGTTTGGATAGCGCTTTGTTATCGGCAGGCAGACAAATTACCATACCGCCAGCCAGATTGAGGTGTTTGTTCCATTCAAAATGCCAGCCGTCTGCTTTTTTGTTCCACATAAACGGCCCCACTACATACATCCGGAATTCAAATTGCACCCATTTACCGGCCAGTGCATGTCCGGCTTCATGTACACCAATCACGAACAGAAACAAGGGAATCAGCAGCAGGAGTAAACCTAAGATAACCGGTTTGTCTATGTTCTGCGAAGCTTTCAGGCCTAATTTGCCTGCATAGTATCCTGCTACTGCGAATGCCAGCATCAGGGTAACCATACCTGCCAGTTTTTTCAGGTCTTTCGTATTTTTCGCCATTCCGTTTATTTTGGTGCATTGGTAGGCAAAAGAGACGGATTATTACAGTGATCAGCGGAGATCCTGGAAAATGAAAGGTACTGGGTGTATTATAAAACGAAACCGAATTTTACAGAGACTTCAGGATTGAAGAGCGGTAAGGTATATCGTTCGGTTCCTACGGGCACATTTTTGTTACCGGCAAAGCGGAAACTGAGTCCAGCCCAGGGAGAAACATACATCCGTTTTTTGATCCGGTACTGATAGCCTACGCTTCCGTTGAACAGCCAGTTAAAGAAGGATGCCTGTGTACCACTGCTTTTACTGATGATGGTACTTTGCCAGAAAACAGGTCCTGCACCAACCCACCAACCCCGCCAGCCGGGCTTAAAAAAATAATCAGCTACCAGTGCATAGGCATTCAACTGGTGATGGGTAAAAGCACTGTTTGTAGTAAAATCCGGCTTGTTCACTTTCGCCGTTAAGAGCCGGAACCGAACCTGGTCTTTACCGACCCAGCTGGCACCAAAATAGCCACCCAGGGCAAAGGGTAGCACATCCAGTTCCATCCCCGCCTGCCAATCGCCGGTGGCTGTGTCGGAACTGTTTTGCGCATGGGCCTGCAGGAAACAGAGTAAAGCCAAGAACAGAAACCATCTTTTCATATGGCTAAGCTACCTTGTTTTTGGTAGATAGAACATGATTTCGGTCAGGTAGCAACAGGAACAAAAAAATCTCTGTAGCTCCTTTGATACATGGAAAAGGAAAACTACAGAGACTTACATACAGGTGCGTATACAACCTGCTCAGGAATTCTGTTTCTATTTTGGCGTCGGTTTTACTGATAGTATATACAGCGAAAGAAGGACAATCAATAATCGTTTAATAGAATCTTTTATACTGATTAATATTTATACCCGATTCCTTTTTTGATCGATTGAATACCACCCCAGCTTCTGCTACCGTTAGATTGCAGACCCGCATCTTTATCAGAAGTCATGATCACAAACTGGCATCCCTGTTTGGCTGCTTCTTTCTTTAATTTTTCTTCTGCTTTTTTATCGCTGCCGGCAGCAGTCCGGTAATTGATGAGACTGGTTTTGCCACGTATTTCGCCAATCTTAGTAAGACCCGCAGAAGCGGCATTGTCTTCCAGGATCATAACGTTTG
>DASWXD010000099.1:0-19789 GCA_036405675.1 Sediminibacterium sp. | reverse complement strand
AAAGCATTGATATACTGTTTCAGCCTGCCGCTTACTTTGATGCGGAAAGGGAATTTGGATGTGAACTGAACCGTATCGCCTACAAGATACCTCCATAACCCGCCATTGGTACTGATCACCAGCGCATAATTTTTGCCTATCTCCACCTGTTTTAATCCGATGGTACGGGGGTCAGGTTTTCCATACTCTTCTACCGGCATAAATTCATAAAAGATGCCGTGGTTCAGGAATAACAACATACCATCTTCGTTCGGATTATCCTGCGCGGCAAAAAATCCTTCACTGGCATTGTACATTTCAAGGTAAGTGCAGCCAGGCCCGATCACTTTCTCAAACTGCTCGCGGTAAGGAACAAAAGAAACCCCGCCATGTATATATAGTTCGAGGTTGGGCCATACTTCTTTGAGGGTGGTTTTACCCGTGATCTCGAGAATCCTTTTGATCAGGATCAGGGTCCAGGTAGGCACGCCCGAAATAGACGTTACATCTTCCGGAATGGTGGATTGTGCCAGTCTCTCGATTTTATTTTCCCATTCATCCATCAGTGCAATGGATAATTCCGGTGTGCGGATCCAGTTGGCCCACATAGGGGTATTCTGTAACAATACGGCACTCAGGTCGCCATACTGTATATCATCGTTCACTTTGCTGATCTGGTGCGAACCGCCAATGACCAATCCCTTGCCGGTTAACAGATCGCTTTCATTATTATAATTATAGTACAGCGTAAGAACATCTTTGGCCGCCTGAAAATGGTTGTCTTCCAGGCTTTCCAGGGTAATGGGGATGAACTTACTTTTATCGCTGGTGGTACCGCTGCTTTTGGCAAACCAGTTAACAGGGGTGTTCCAGAGCAGGTTCTCGCCGCCATTCATCAAACGCTCAATCATGGGTTTGAGGTCGTTGTATTCCTGAATGGGTACCCTTTCTTTGAACGTACGGATGTTGAAGAGTTCTTTGAATCCGTATTTGCGGCCAAAATCGGTGTACTGGCCATGCGTAACCAGGTCCTGCAACACTTCGCGCTGGGCGCTGATGGGATCGCTGATCCATTGTTCAATACGCCAGTGCCGGAATCTTGCCAAACGTGATATAGCGGGACTAAGCAGTTTCATACGGGTTCAGCAGCAAAATAAGCAATGGAAACGAGAATGCAGATTAAAAAGAAAAGCCGGTTAGCTACAAGGGAAAAGATTATAAACCGGAAGGGCCATCCTTGCCCATTTCTATGATCCAGTCTTTCCGTTTCAATTCAAAATTGGTTCCGAGATAAAGCCTTCTCACCTGTGGATCTTCGGCCAATTCTTCTGCTGAACCATGTTTGAAAATTTTTCCCTCGATGAGCAGGTAAGCTCTGTCGCAGATAGAAAGCGTTTCATTTACATTATGGTCGGTAATCAGGATCCCGATATTTTTATATTTGAGTTTCGCCACCACACTCTGGATATCTTCCACTGCAATGGGGTCTACCCCGGCAAAGGGTTCATCCAGCAGGATAAATTTAGGGTCTACGGCCAGGGCCCGGGCAATTTCGGTTCTTCTTCTTTCGCCGCCACTCAGACTATCGCCATTGTTTTTGCGAACATGGTGCAGGTTAAACTCATCCAGCAGCGATTCCAGTTTGTGCTGGCGCTCGCCATGGGTAAGTTTGGTCATCTCCAGCACCGCCATGATATTATCTTCCACGCTCAGCTTCCGGAATACACTGGCTTCCTGGGGCAGGTAACCAATCCCCATCTGTGCCCGTTTGTACATGGGCAGTTTGGTGATCTCCAGGTCGTTCAGAAAAACCTGGCCTTCATCCGGTTTAATCAGCCCTACCACCATATAAAAAGTAGTGGTTTTGCCGGCACCGTTTGGTCCCAGCAAACCTACGATCTCGCCCTGTTTAACGGTTACGGAAACGCTCCGGACAACCGTCCGCCCCTTGTAACTTTTAAACAGGTCTTTGGTATGTATGGTCAGGCTCACCGGAATGTGTTTTGGCAAAAATAGCGGTTCTCAGGGTCAATCGATGAGCCCCTGTTCATCTTAACAGATGTTTTTCTATGGCGGAGGGTGTATATTGCAGCAATTTTGTAAGGGCCTGGCCCGGTATCACAAAGCAACGAAGAGATGAAAATAACCGATCACATTCAGCAATCGAAAGATACCCTGGTATCTTTCGAAGTGCTGCCGCCTTTAAAAGGGAAAACGATTACCAGTTTGTACGATCACCTGGATCCATTGATGGATTTTAAACCCTCCTGGATCAATGTTACCTACCACCGCAGCGAAACCATGTTCAAGAAAAAGGCCGATGGTACTTTTGAGAAAGTGGATGTTCGTAAACGTCCGGGAACCGTAGGGATTTGTGCAGCTATCATGAACCATTACCGGATTGATGCAGTGCCCCATATTATTTGTGGCGGTTTTACCAAACGCGAAACAGAAGATGCGCTGATTGACCTGGATTTCCTGGGTATCGATAATGTACTGGTATTACGGGGAGATGCCGCCAAAAACGAAGCGGCTTTTGAGCCGGAGAAAGACGGTAATCACTATGCTATCGATCTGTTGCAACAGGTGAATAATATGAATAATGGTATTTACCTCGACGAAGACATCAAAAACGGAGGTAAGACCAGTTTCTGCATGGGAGTGGCCGGATATCCGGAAAAGCATTTTGAAGCACCCAATCTGGAGATTGACCTCGCCAAACTGAAACAGAAAGTAGACGCCGGTGCAGAATACATCATGACACAGATGTTCTTCGATAACCAGAAATTCTACGATTTTGTAAAAGCCTGCAGGGAATGTGGAATCACGGTACCTATCATACCCGGATTGAAGCCTATTACCAATAAGAAACAGTTATCTGTTCTGCCAAGAATTTTTCATGTTGATATTCCAACAGACCTGTCTAACGCCATCATGAAATGTAAAACAGATCAGGAATGTGAGCAGGTAGGAACAGAGTGGCTGGTGCAGCAGAGTAAGGAGTTAAAAGCGTTCGGTGTACCTGTATTACATTACTATACATTGGGTAAACCTAAAGTGATCTGGAATGTAGTAAAAGAGATCCGCTAGAAAGAGATTACTATTTTATGATGGGGAGAGAACAGTTTCTATGCTGGGCTCTCCCCATTTTTTATGTCCGGTCAGTTCTTAGTTGTCTTTCGTTTGGTTTCAATCAGGTCATCAAACTGCTCCAGACTCAGTTGTTTGGCAATGATACGCTTGTCTTTGTCGAGCAGGTACACCGTAGGTGTTTTATAAATATCATAGAGCTGTCTGAAGTTGGGCCTGCCCGCTTTTTCCACCGCTGTTTTGGCTGCTTTGGTTTCATACACATGGGTCCAATCGGCAGATATTTTTTTGTCCTGTATAAAATGTTTCCAGGCCGGGATTTCGTTCTCATAAATATTCACTGAGTAAACGGCTACCCCGTATTTTTTCCATTTAGCCTTGTACAGTGAATCCATGCGGGGAATTTCTTCCTTGCAATGCCCGCAGTTAGGATCCCAGAAAGTAACTACGGTAAAAGGGGCTTTGATATTGTATAAGGAAAGGGTTTTACCGGTGGTATCTGTCAGATCCAGCGGAGGAGCTGCCTGTCCCAGTTGATTGGCCATTAAACTATAAGCCCTCTCTGTAATGGTTTTCCTGGATGCGGGATTGAGTAATACCGTATCGCCTTTGGCATAAAAATTTTCAAACAGATACACGAATACTTTATCCTGTCCCATAAATTCGGGATTCATGTATTTGTTGGTGAACTTGGTCAGCAGGTAGGGGTACATTTCCTTGCCGGTTCTGGCCATCAGCAGAATATACTTCACTTCATTGATCACCGAATCGGGTTCGGGCGATACCATGGTTTTGAAATAGTCATCCAGTTTGCTTTCAAAGAAGGGGGTGCGGAGCAATCGGTCATCATTAAACAACACATCATCCCAGAAATGGTCTTTTACATACCGGTAAGGATAAGTAGAATCCGCTTTCCCGTTGACGATGGGTATGGCGGGTGGGGTGGGTCTTTTCATTGCGCCCAGTAAAGCAGCCAGTAGACTGCCGGGGTGTTTTTTAATGATATTTTCCCGGTAATCCTGCAGTTCCTTATCTGTTTTAATGATTTCATCGCGTAAACGGGTGGAGTCTGCTTTGGTGGTAGCTGCTTTGTACGCGTTTTCAAGTTGTGCCAGACTGGCTCCCTTGGTGCTGGTGTATGCGGCATAGGTCTTGTACAGATCGTTCTCTGCTGATCCGCTGATCACCGCTTTTTCTTTCAATGCCGTATCGGCCACAATACTGAACTGCTGTTCTGCATCCATCAACAGGTCGAACTGGATGGTATATTGCGGCGATACCACAAAATAGATCCCCCCCGTCAGTTTATTGGGTCCTTTGAATACGCCCTGGCTTTTCTCATTCAGGTAGGCCGAATCTACCAGTGCTTTGCCCTGCCCAAAATAACTGGCGAGGTACACTTTGCAGTTCTTGAGTGGTGTAAGTGTGATCGAAATGTTTCTTCCTTTGGGTGCCGCAGGTTTGGGGGCAGTTTTTTGTGCATCAACACCCCATACCGTAGATAAAACGCAAATCGTAAGTAAGAATCGCCTCATAGTGCTTGAATGAGGGGTAAATTTAGTTAAATCGGGGCTGGTGGCCGTTAAACTGGTGTCAAAAAAATCCGGCAAGTCCGTTCTTTTTGCGTCGTTAGCCAGCAATCCTCCCCAATCCTTCCCATTCATAGGCAATCGTAGTTACATTTGCAGCCGTGAGAAAGCAGAAAAAACAAGTTATTTTAGAACAGGTCCTGGTGCAGGATTATGCAGCCGAGGGTAAATCGTTGGCAAGGGTCGACGGTAAAGTGATATTTATTGAAGGCGCCGTACCCGGCGATGTGGTAGATGTGCAGTTGTCCAAAAACAAAACAGATTGGTCCGAAGGGTATACGGTGAAGATGCATTCACTCTCGCCAGACAGGGTTGAGCCCTTCTGCCAGCATTTCGGTGTTTGCGGTGGTTGCCAGTGGCAGATGTTGCCTTATGAGAAGCAACTCTTTTATAAACAGAAGCAGGTAAGCGATAACCTGGGCCGGATCGCTAAAGTGGTTTTGCCGGAAATGGCACCAATTATCGGTGCAGAGATTACCAGCCATTACCGTAATAAACTGGAATATACTTTCGCCACCGGCAAATACATCCCTACCGAAGAATTCCGGCGGATGAAAGCGGCAGGTATCGATCCCAACGACCATGCCGGTGCCGCGGGTTTTCATGCAAGGGGTTTTTTTGATAAAGTGGTGGAGATCGATACCTGTCATTTGCAGGAAGAGCCCACCAACCAGATCCGCAAAGCCGTGGCACAGTTTGCCATCGATCACCAACTGGCTTTTTATAATAACCGTTCGCATACCGGCTGGCTGCGTAATATGTTTGTGCGTAATACCACTACCGGCGAGCTGATGATCAATGTGGTGATAGGTTATGAGGAGGAGACGCTTCGCAAAAAAATGCTGGATCAGTTACTGCAGCAGTTTCCCCAGATCACCACATTGCTGTATACCATCAATACCAAAAAGAACGATAGTCTCTTTGATCTTGACCCGCAGGTATATTTTGGAAAAGGTTATATTATAGAAAAACTGGAAGACTATTCTTTTATGATCAGTCCGAAATCTTTCTTCCAGACCAATACCCGCCAGGCAGAAAAATTATACCAGGTAACCCGCGAGTATGCAGAACTGGATGGTACACAAACGGTGTACGACCTGTATTGCGGCACGGGTAGTATCGGTATTTTTGTAAGTAGGCTGGCCAAAAAAGTGATCGGGGTAGAAGTGATCGCAGACGCCATTGCAGATGCAAAGAAAAATGCGGAACTGAACAAAATAGCACATGCCGATTTTTTTGCCGGCGATGTGATCGATATCTGTAATGATACTTTTTTTGCCACCCATGGCCGGCCCGATGTAGTGATTACCGACCCTCCGCGGGCTGGCATGCACGAAAAATTGGTTAAAAAGCTGCTGGATATCGCTGCGCCAACAGTGGTTTATGTAAGTTGCAACCCGGCTACACAGGCGCGCGACCTGGCTTTGCTGGACGAAAAATATGCCGTAGAAAAAATACAACCGGTAGATATGTTTCCGCATACCCTGCATATTGAAAATGTGGTGCAGCTGAAACTGAAAACCCATTAATTCCTGACGGATAAGGGGATTGTGTTATTTTGAACGATCAGACAATATCGATATGAACCGATTTTATACCATTCACCTGATTACAAACGCCCCGGCGATGGGGATGGAGGGTACGCTATGACAGAATTTCGACCCTCGCGTTTTGAGATCTTACCTACCATTGTAAAGAACCTGTTGATCATTAACGGGCTCTTCTTTCTGGCGCAGAATACTTTTAAAGGCCCTTCGGTCAGTTTTAATATAGAAGATGTGCTGGCACTGCATGCCTGGCAGAGCGATCTGTTCAAACCCTGGCAGCTGATCACGCATATGTTTCTGCATGGCGATCTGGGGCATATTTTCGGAAACATGTTTGCGCTCTGGATGTTCGGCTCTGTACTGGAAAATCTCTGGGGCTCCAAACGCTTTCTCACTTTTTACCTGATCTGCGGATTGGGGGCAGCCCTGATCCACTTACTGTTCCTCAGTTACGAGCTGATGCCTTTGCTGCGCGATTACACGGCCATTTTTCAGCAACGCACCGGTAGTGGTGAGTACCAGGCCGATGCCCTGATCAACTTCATCAGCAAAAACAATGTAGGATTTGCCCACAGGGATGATCTGATCAGCTTTATCAGAGAGAATCCGAATAGTCCGGAATTGATGAATAAAGTGTTTGAGCAGATAACGGCTTATTACCAGAACCGCATCAATACCAGCACCATTGGAGCCAGTGGTGCCGTGTTTGGGGTACTGGCTGCTTTTGTGTACCTGTTTCCCAACACCTACCTCTATATCTATTTCCTGATACCGGTGAAAGCCAAATGGATCGGGTTATTGTATTTCGGGTATGAACTGTTTTTTGCCTTAAAGAACTCTGCCGGAGACAATGTGGCCCGCTGGGCACATATCGGCGGGGCCATTGTGGGCCTGTTAATTGTGATTACCTGGAACAAAAGCAACAAAAAAACGTTCTATTAAGATAGCGGTTTGTTTTACTGATAAATTGAGTGTATGTCGCCCCAACCTTACAAGACCAGCCGGAATATTTTATTAGGACAGGATAACAATGCCCTTGTGTTCCTGTTTGCGGTGAATGCGCTGGTATTTGTGTTCATCAACTTTGTAAAGATCATTTACTATCTCTCCGATATACCCGAAGAATTTTTTTACCGGCAGATCCTGAACTGGCTTACCATGCCGGCCCCTTTTGATGGTTTTCTGGGAAGGCCCTGGACCCTGCTTACCTATATGTTTACCCATCACAGCGTATGGCATTTGCTCAGTACCAGTTTATGGCTCTGGTGTTTTGGCTATATTCTGCAGGATCTGGCGGGTAATAATAAACTGATCCCGATCTATCTCTATGGTGGTTTGGTGGGCGGACTGGTATTTCTACTGGGCAACAATATGGTGCCGGTACTGGAGCGCGGCATTGCCAGTACATCTCCTTTATTGGGTGCCGGTGCAGCGGTCATGGCTATTGCTGTAGCCACTACAACACTCGCACCCGATTACCGGATTTTTCCATTGATTAACGGGGGTATTCCGCTATGGGTACTCACCGCCATTTTTGTGGCCATCGATTTTGCTACGCTGGCCAGTGGTAACGGTGCTGTTGCAGCGGGACATCTGGCAGGAGGAGTGGTGGGGTACCTGTTTATTCATCAGTTTCGCCGGGGGCGCGACTGGGGTGCCTGGATGATCAGCCTGATGAACTGGTTCGATGACCTCTTCAGTCCAGAAAAAAAACACAGAACAAAATCACCCAAGGATAAACTGCATTACCAGTCGGACCGTAAACCCTATCAGAAAATATCCAATGTAACCCAACAAAGACTGGATGCGATTCTCGACAAGATCAATCAGGAGGGATATCAATACCTCACCGATGAAGAAAAAGAGTTCCTGAAAAGGGCAAGTGCCGAAGAATTATAAGTTGCTCAATCGTATCCTGTTGGAAACCTCTCAACGCCAGGTGGTTTTTCCCCGTTGATTTTTACTAAATTCGGGGCATGGCAAAAAGCATTTTTCGCCGAGCCACCAAAACGGTCGTTGTTGCAGTTAATGTGATTATCTCGCTGCTGTTTCTGGTTGCCTGCCTCTCTCCTTATATCAACCCGGCACGCTGGTGGCTGAATGGATTTACGGGGTTGATTGTTCCTTATCTTTTACTGGTACTTGTATTTTTTGTGATCCTCTGGTTACTGGTAAAACCCATTTTGGTATGGTTACCCCTTTTATCGCTGGCTATTGGCTGGCAACAGATCAGTGTGGTCTTTGCCTGGCATACAGGCAGTAGTTTCAGTAAACGTAAGCCCGGGAACAGTCTTCGGATTGTTGACTGGAACGTACATAGTTTCAATGGCCTTTCATCGAATAAAGAGATCCGGAAACTGATGCCTGCAGAACTGGCGGGCAGTATTCATAAAATGAACCCCGATGTGATTTGCCTGCAGGAATTTAACCATGCAGACCAGGCAGATAATATTGCCCTTTTTTCCGGGGAATATAAATACCATTACTTCTCAAAAGATTACCAGCGGACCAATGGTGGCTATCAGTCGGGTTGTATCATTTTTTCCCGTTATCCCATCATCGATTCGGGCCGCATTGCTTACCCGGTAGCCGAAAGCCTGATTTATGCCGATATCCTGAAAGGACAGGATACCATCCGCATATATACCACACATCTGCAATCCTTCAAGTTCCAAAAAGCCGATTACGACGATATAGAAAAGATCCGCTACCAGGACCAGGAAACCCTTTCGGCCTCTAAAAGTCTGTTCCGAAAAATGAAACTGGCGTTCAGTCGCCGGGGCATACAGTCCAATATGGTACGAACCGAGCTGGATAAGTCGCCCTATCCCGCTGTGATCTGTGGCGATTTTAATGATGTCCCTAATTCCTACACCTATTTCCAGATCAAAGGCGGCTGGCAGGATGCTTTTCTTAAAAAGGGATTTGCCATTGGCCGAACCTTTATTTCGCTGGCACCCACACTCCGCATCGATTATATCCTGGCTTCGCCCCGGTTTGAGGTAAAACAGTTTGAGATGGTGGATGAAGACCTCAGCGACCATATTATGCTGGTATCTGACCTTCTTTTGAAAAAATAAAATATCTTCGCCATTCAATGAACCACTCATACACTTATTGCTGTTGTTGCTGCTGATCTGCAGCTTCCCGTTTACCGGCTGGAGCCGTCGGTTACCATTCATTGTTTTACCTGTAATCTTCCATCACAAATGCCACTTAAAGTATATAATTCGCTTACCCGCCAGAAAGAAGCGTTTGTTCCGATTAATGCGCCTTATGTAGGCATGTATGTCTGCGGACCAACAGTGAGTGGCGAGAGCCATCTCGGTCACGCAAGACCCTATGTAACCTTTGATGTATTATACCGCTACCTCATGCACAATGGCTATAAGGTAAGGTATGTACGCAACCTGACCGATGCCGGGCATTTTGAAGAAGAGGGTCGCGAGGCAGAAGATAAGATCAGTAAAAAAGCAGTGCTGGAAAAGCTGGAACCGATGGAGCTGGTGCAGAAATACACCAACCTCTACCATTGGGCCATGGAACGTTTGAATAACCTGCCACCCAGTATCGAACCTACTGCTACGGGGCATATTATTGAGCAGATAGAGATGATCAAAAAGCTGATCACAGATGGGTATGCGTATGAGGTAAATGGCTCGGTTTATTTTGATGTAGAGAAATACAATACCGATTATTCGAAAAAAGGACAGCCCTATGGGATCCTCAGCGGACGTGTGCTGGACGAGCAGATCGAAAGCACCCGTGAGCTGGATAACCAGGATGAGAAACGCAATAAAAGCGATTTTGCCCTCTGGAAAAAAGCACCGCCGGAACATATCATGCGCTGGCAAAGTCCCTGGGGCGAGGGTTTCCCCGGCTGGCATATCGAATGTTCGGCCATGGCCACCAAGTACCTGGGCGAGGAGTTCGATATACACGGTGGTGGTATGGATCTGCAGTTCCCACATCACGAGTGTGAGATTGCACAGAGCACGGTTTGCAATCATAAAATGCCGGCGCGTTACTGGCTGCATAATAATATGATCACCATCAACGGAAGGAAGATGGGTAAGAGCTACAATAATGTGATCAAGCTGAGCGAACTGTTCAGCGGCCAGCATCCGTTACTGTTGCAGCCTTATCATCCCATGACCATCCGTTTCTTTATCCTGCAAAGCCATTACCGTGGTACACTGGATTTCAGTAACGAAGCATTGCAGGCATCGGAGAAAGCTTTGAAAAGATTGATGGAAGCCTATGAATGGGTAACGGGTCAATGGATTGTAGCGGCCGGACAGCAGGCGGGCGATCAGGCATTGGATGCAAAAGTGCAGAAACTGGTTAACGAGTTTGAAGAGTTCATGAACGATGATATGAACACTGCCAAAGTGCTGGCCAATATGTTTGAGCTGGTATCGGTGATCAATTCTATCAAAGACAAACATATTCCTGCCACAGCCTTATCGGCAACAACGGTTGATCTGCTGAAACAGCAGTTGACTTTATATGTAGAAAATATTTTCGGACTGAAGAACGAAAGAGCCAGCGATGATGGAAAATTAGACGGGGTATTGCAGTTACTCATCGAGATCCGCAAGGAGGCCAAAAACCGGAAAGACTTTGTTACCAGCGATAAGATCCGCAATGAACTAACCGCGCTGGGCGTGCAACTGAAGGATGAGAAGGATGGTGGCATGAGTTATACCATTGCCTAATTCTTAGTTTTTTAAAGATAATGTTTGTGCTTTCAGAGTAATCGATGAATTAATTCTAATCAGTGCCTGTGGACGGGCCTCTTTGGGTTCGGTGTCAATCCCGCTTCATGCGGGAGAAGACAGAGTAGATCATGCGAAGCAGATCTGCTCAGAGGCCAAAGCAGCCCGGTAACAGGCACGGGGCCCAGCGGCCCAAGAGCGACAAAAAATCTTGAATTACAGGGTAATTGATTTTAATAAGAGAGCACGTCAGTGATTACAATCATCTGAATGTGCATGGTTATGCACCTGGCACATTCTGTGATTCTGTATATGCGCCACTACGATGAAGATCACGGCCGGTACCAGAAACCAGTTACGCCATTCGTGCCAGGTCATTTTGGCCAGTAAACAGGCAATCCCCACCGAAAAAAGGATAAAAGGCAGCCAGCTATGGTGGTGTTTTTTAAAACCGTGGTAAAAAGAATAAGAACCCACAGCAAAAGCGATCCCGATCATCAGGTATTCAAACCAGATGTTTTCGATGATGTTGATCCCGAACAAAGGCAGGCTGGTAAGGAAAAGCGGCAGCAGCGCACAATGAATGGCGCAGGCCAGTGAAGTGGCAATTCCCATCGCGTCCCAATCAATCTTTAATCGCATAGCCGGCAAAATTACTACAATGCAACATTGTTGCAAAATATTTGTTAGAGAAGGGTATCTGCCCGTTCATAAGCAGAATGAGGCGTAACTTTGCAACCTATACAGATAAATATGCCTAAGAAACTGATCGGTTACCTCCTGTTTTTTGCCGTACTGGTGGCGGCTTTTTATTTTTTCCTGTTCCGCGGAACAGATAAGTGGAAAACTAAACTGGCGGTGATCAGTTATGTAAAGCCCTTCCAGTTTACCACGCAGGATGGTCACCCGTTTACCGACCGCGATATGCTGGGTAAAGTGAGTGTGGTGGAGTATTTCTTTACTACCTGCAAAGGCATTTGTCCGAAGATGAACAACAACATGAAAACCGTCTACGAGCAGTTTAAAAACGAACCCGATTTCATGATTGTGGCCCATACCTGCGATCCGGAACGCGATTCGGCACAACGGTTAAAAGTATATGCCGACTCAATGAAAATAGACACCCGCAAGTGGGTATTACTTACCGGCCGCAAAGACAGCCTGTACCAGATGGCCCGCAGTGCTTACCTGCTGGATGATCCGAAGAACAATGTGGAGAAGATCGAAGACCAGTTTATCCATACCCAGTTTTTTGCACTGGTTGATAAGGATGGAAAAGTGAGGGGCCAGATCTATGATGGATTAAAACAACCGGAATTAGACCGGTTGAAAAAAGATATACAGGCGTTACTTTCCGAAAAAGCGGGAACGGGAAATTTTGTGAACGGGCTCTTTAATGCCAACCCGAAATAAATCTGCATGCACTACAGTATTATTGAAACCCTGAAAAAAAACCAGCTCAGTATTACCGACAGCCGGAAAAAAATACTGGAACTCTTTGTAAAAGCAAGGGGGGCACTGGCGCATGCAGATATCGAACATGAAAGCGGTACCGAGTTTGACCGGGTGACCATTTACAGAACCCTGCAAACCTTTGTAGAAAAAGGCATCATACACACTATTCCCACCGCAGATAATTCGGTGCGTTATGCTTTGTGCAAAGATGCCTGTGCCGGCGGTCACCACCACGATGATCACGTACATTTTATGTGCGATGATTGCGGCACCACCTACTGTCTCGACAATATCAGTGTTCCCAAACTCAGTCTGCCCGATGGCTTTTCCGTATCACAAACCGATGTGGTGGTGAGCGGGAAATGCAGGAAATGTCAGTAATCAGTGGTGAGTAGTCAGTAGTGAGTAGTGAGGGGTGAATGGGCAATGGTGAATTGTCAATGTATCAGCAACTACAACTACCCGACGGTATAAAACTCCCTACTCACTACTGACTACTCACAATTCACGATTGACAATCTTATCTTCGCACAAACACCCATCTATGATATTCATCACCGGCGCTAGTGGTTTGGTAGGTTCTCACCTGGTAAAACAGTTGGTGAAGGAGGGGAAAAAAGTGCGAGCCTTGTATCGTTCCGCTATTCCTGCCATCGAAGGCGCAGAGGGGGTTGAATGGGTGAAAGGAGATATTCTTGACGTAATCTCTCTCGAAGAAGCCCTGGAAGGGGTGGAAGAAGTATATCATTGCGCGGCGGTGGTATCTTTTAATCCGCGGAACAAGGATCTTTTACAGCTGTCTAATGTAGAAGGAACTACTAATGTAGTTAACGCTTGCCTGCATGCCGGAATACGCAAACTGGTATTTGTTAGTTCTGTGGCAGCGCTGGGCCGGATCCGTGAGGATAAACCGATTGATGAGAGCATGAACTGGTCGGAAGAAACCAGTAACAGCGAATACGGCAAGACCAAATATTTTGCCGAAATGGAAGTATGGCGGGGCATTGGCGAAGGACTGAACGCGGTGATCGTAAACCCTGTGATTATTCTGGGTGCGGGCGATTGGGAAAAAGGTTCTTCCGGCATCTTTAAATCTGCTTACGATGAATTTCCGTGGTATACAGAAGGCACCAGTGGTTTTGTAGATGTGGCCGATGTAGTAAAAGCCATGATCATGCTCATGGAAAGTGAGATCCAGGCAGAACGTTTTATTCTCTGTGCCGAAAACCTGGCTTACCGCGATGTATTTACACAGATAGCCAACTGTTTCGGGAAACGGGCACCGCACAGAAAAGTAACACCTTTGCTCGCCGCCATTGTATGGCGCCTGGAGGCCCTCAAAGCAAAATTTACGGGGAAGGATCCCTTACTCACCAAAGAAACGGCTAAAACAGCTGCTGCCAAAGTGCAGTTCGATAACAGCAAACTCAAACAATTTCTCCCTGCTTTTACTTACACACCCATCGCTGATTCGCTGAAACGGATATGTGCCGGGTTGCAGCAAAAGCATTCGCTGTAATCGGATGATTTTGTATATTCATAATATGAAAATCACCCGGAAATATTGGTTTATCTCTGCGTCTATTTTATTACTGGCCGGTTTTTTACTTGGGATGTATTTTTTGTTTCCGGCAGGTGAAAAGTCTGAATATTTCTATGTGATTGTAATGACGATCGTCATCAGCGGAGCCGACGAACAGTTTGTTTCATGGATCTGGCCCCGAACAAACCCAAAAAGGCAGGAGTACAACCCATTATTGTCTGAAGAAGACAAACAAAGCTGATTAGCGATCTGACCGGCTTGATGTATTCCGGCTTACCCCTCCATCACTTTCTTCCACAGTTCGGGGATCCGTTTGATCCATACCAGCTCCCTTCTTTTAAGCGAAGCATCTTCTGCCGGATAACCGAAATAGGTTTTGCCACCCGCCAGCGAGGAAGGAACCCCGCTTTGGGCCAGCACTACGGCATTGGCACCAATGGTGAGGGTTTTACTAACGCCTACCTGTCCCCAGAGTGTTACCCCATCTTCAATAATGGTTCCACCGGCAATACCTACCTGGGCAGCAAAGAGGCAGTTTTTGCCAACCGTGGTATCGTGGCCGATATGCACCATATTATCCAGTTTGGTACCCGCACCAATCCGGGTTTCGGCAGTAACCCCGCGATCGATGGTGCAGCCGGCACCAATTTCTACCTTGTCTTCGATGACCACATTGCCACAACTCTGCATTCTCTTGTACCAGACCGGGCGGTCTTTTTTGGTGTTGTAATAAAAAGCATCGCTGCCGATTACGCAACCTGCCTGTATCACCACATCATCTCCGATGACGGTATAATCAAGTAAAGAAACATTCGGATGAATCACACAGTTTTTTCCGATCACTACTTCCCGACCGATAAAAACATTCGGCATGATAACGGTATTTTCTCCGATCACTACATCATCACTCACCGATTGATGCGCAGCTGTAAACGGACGGAAATGATTGACGATTTTCAGGTACGCTTCAAAAGGATCCTTCACCACAAAAATGGTTTTGCCTTCCGGAATACGCACGTCTTTTGTGTTGATGATGATACAACTGGCAGCACTTTGTAAACAGGTATCGTAGTACTTGGGATGGTCTACAAAAACCAGATCGCCGTTTTCTACTTTGTGAATTTCATTGATGCCCAATGCCTGTGCAGCAAGATTACCTGCTGCTTCTGCACCGATCAGATCGGCGAGCCATTGTACGGAAACGGGTGCTGGAAACTTCATAACTGCGTTTTTTTAGAAAAATCAAAGGTAATATACCTGTTTCAGCAGAAATTTTTTTTCGTCGGGAATCCTCCGTTTCCGGGAGATTTTCCGGAATTTTTTATCATTGGAATGACAACAGAAAAATGGATACATCAAATCACACATCTTACGAAACCCTTTATTCATCAATGTTTCAGCGATTTTATTTTTTGTATAGTTGATAAAGAATGTGTTTGCAGGGTAGCAGAAATGTGTTTTGAAAGAAGCCTGGTAACCGCGACAATCCACATTCCCGGCCAAAATGTTAATAAAATTGTTTAAAAATTTTTTTGCATTAGTTAAAAGTCTTTTTAATATTGTGTAGGGAAATTTATTTCCCGGTACTTACTAACCCATCCATATACAAAGTCTCGCTTCTGCGGGACTTTTGTTTTTGTATGAATCGCTACTTCATTATCTACAAACCGTATCTCGTATTATCACAATTTTCTGCAGTGGATGGAAAGCAAACACTCGCAGATTTTTTTGATGTACCAAAGGATGTGTATCCTGTTGGCCGACTCGACTTTGATAGTGAAGGTTTGTTATTGTTAACGAATGATACGGCTCTCAACCATCGCTTACTCGATCCGAAATTTGCACATGAAAGAGAATACTGGGTACAGGTAGATGGTGCCATTACGGATACAGCGATTCTTACTTTACAAAAAACAGTGGCCATCAGTATTGATGGAAAAGTATACAACACCCGACCCTGCCACGCAGAAATATTTGCTGCCACACCAACGGTGCCCGATCGTGATCCACCTATCCGTTTCCGGAAAGAAATTCCCGCACCCTGGATCCGCCTGATTTTGACAGAAGGTAAAAACAGGCAGGTGAGAAAGATGACCGCTAAAGTGGGATTTCCTACTTTGCGTTTGATCCGCTACCGGATGGAACAGCTATCACTGGATAGTATGCAACCGGGAGAGATGATCGAACTGAATCAATCTACCGTTTACCAACAACTGTTTCATGGAAACAAACCCAACTCCCGCCGATAATAGCTACCTGATCAGTACCGATCCGGCAAAACTGGACCTGCCGCTGATTCACCGTTATCTTTCTCAGGAATCCTACTGGGCCCAAAATATTCCGCTGGAACTGGTGGAGCGGTCCATCCGCCATTCTCTCTGTTTTGGTGTATACCATCAGCACCAACAGATTGGTTTTGCCCGTCTTGTAACCGACAGGGCCACGTTTGCCTATCTCGCAGATGTATTTATCCTGCCCGCCCACCGCGGTAAGGGGGTATCCAAACAACTCATGGCCTATATCCATGCTTACCCCGAAGTGCAGGGATTGCGGCGCTGGTTACTGGGCACAAAAGACGCCCACGGACTCTATGCCCAGTTTGGCTGGAAACCGATACCGGAAGAACAGGTTTCCAGATTTATGCAGGTGCATGACCCGGATGTGTATCGGGGCCGAACAGAGGAACAGACGAACAGATGAACAAGGAACTGATGAAGTGAAATATCCGGTTTCCCCTGAATATCCGGCCTTCGTCCGTTCCATATTCGACATTCTTCTGTTCGTCTGTTCCTTGTTCATCTGTTCGTCTGTTCAAATTCTCCGCCCCGCCCGTATCTTTGCTGCTTCCAAAAAAATTGTATGAGTCAAACACATTTGTCTGAGCAGGAACTGATCCGCCGTGAGAAACTGGTAAAGCTGCAGGAAGCGGGTATCGATCCCTTCCCGGCTCCCCTGTACCCCGTAAGTCATTTTTCGACCGATATCAAGGATCACTACACCGAAGAAACCAAAGAGCAGTTTGCTGCTGTTTGCGTGGCGGGCCGTATCATGAGTATCAATGATAAGGGTAAAGTATTTTTTATCAAGATCCAGGATAGTAAGGGCATTATTCAGCTGTATGTGAAAAGAGATGATCTCTGTCCGGAAGAAGACAAAACCTTCTGGGATACAGTGGTAAAACATGGTCTTGACCTGGGCGATATCATTGGCGTTACCGGTTATGCCTTTATCACCAAAACAGGCGAAACCTCGATACATGCCCAAACACTGACCCTGTTAACCAAATCGTTGAAACCTTTACCGGTGATCAAAAGAGATGAGGAAGGTAATGTGTTTGATGCGGTAACCGATCCTGAATTCCGTTATCGCCAGCGTTATGCCGATCTGATCATCAACCCCGATGTGAAAGAGACTTTTGTAAAACGTACCAAACTCATCAATACCATCCGTGATTTCCTGAACAGCCAGGGTGCATTGGAAGTGGATACGCCTGTATTGCAGGCCATTCCCGGTGGCGCCGCGGCCCGTCCGTTTATTACGCACCACAATGCACTGGATGTTCCTTTTTATATGCGTATTGCCAATGAGCTGTATCTGAAAAGACTAATCGTTGGTGGTTTTGACTGGGTATACGAGTTCAGCCGCAATTTCCGGAACGAGGGTATGGACAGAACACATAACCCTGAATTTACCGTGCTGGAGTGGTACACGGCTTACAAAGATTATTTCTGGATGATGGAAACCACCGAGCAACTGTTCGAAAAAATTGCCATCGCCCTGCACGGAACCACGGATGTGCCTTTGGGAGATAAGACTATCAATTTCAAAGCTCCCTTTAAACGGATCAGCATCCACGATGCCATTAAAGAGAATACAGGGATTGATGTGAACGGTATGGATGAAGCCGGCCTGCGCGATGTGTGTAAACAACTGAAAATTGATGTGCCTGGTAATATTGGTAAGGGTAAACTGATTGATGAGATTTTTGGTGCTACCAGTGAGCATACCTATATCCAACCCACGTTTATCATTGATTACCCGGTAGAGATGAGTCCGCTCACCAAAAAACACCGCAGCAAAGAAGGGTTGGTGGAACGTTTTGAACTGATGGTGAACGGAAAAGAAATCGCCAATGCGTACACGGAACTGAACGATCCGATTGATCAGCGCGAACGTTTTGAGGAGCAGGCCAAACTGATGGAGCGGGGCGATGATGAAGCCATGTTCATTGATCACGACTTTTTACGTGCGCTCGAATATGGCATGCCACCCACTTCCGGTATCGGTATCGGGATCGACAGGTTATGTATGATGATGCTGAACCAGGTATCTATCCAGGATGTACTGCTGTTTCCGCAGATGCGTCCGGAGAAGATGGATTAATAGATTTGTGTAAGCCGCCGATAAACAACTATCTCTGCAATTGAGGTGATGATCTGTTTATCGGTGGCATTTTTATTTGCGCTGCTTCCTCTATGCGCAATTTTGGGTTGGGTTTTGTAGATTGCTGTACCAAAACCCCCTTCTTCCATGAAATATCTTAAGGTTCTCTATGTACAGGTCATCATCGGAATTATATTGGGGGTATTAACAGGTTGGCTATTCCCTTCTTTTGCGCCAACGGCCAAACTGATCAGCGAATCTTTTATCAATATGATCAAGATGGTGATCACGCCGGTCATCTTTCTCACCATCGTATTGGGTATTGCCGGAGCCGGCAACCTGAAAAAAGTAGGACGGGTAGGAGGCAAGGGTTTGCTGTATTTTGAAGTGGTTACCACATTTGCACTCATTATTGGTCTGGTGGTGG
Source organism: Sediminibacterium sp. (assembly GCA_036405675.1). Lineage (GTDB taxonomy): Bacteria > Bacteroidota > Bacteroidia > Chitinophagales > Chitinophagaceae > Sediminibacterium. The sequence goes on along the minus strand of DASWXD010000099.1, from coordinate 1,058 downwards.
CCAATGTATTAAAGCCGGGAGTGGGCATTGCTACCAACCATCTTCCCAAAGAAAATCTCGACAAGTATACTTCTGCCGCCAAAGAAATGAACTGGGGTGAGTTTTTTTCGCATATCATTCCCACCAATATTGTGGATTCTTTTGCCAAGGGCGATCTGTTACAGGTATTGTTCTTTGGCGTGCTCTTCAGTGTGGCCATAACCAAAATGGGAACCGGTGGGGCCAGGCTGATCTCTGTATTCGAGAATCTGAACAAAGCCTTCTTTAACGTGATCCATATTGTGATGAAGTTTAGTCCGATAGGCGCTTTTGGCGGGATGGCTTATACCATCGGCAAATTCGGTTTCGGGAGCCTGGTATTGCTGGGTAACCTTTTGTTGTCGTATTATATCACTTCACTGCTGTTCATTTTTGTGGTACTGAATCTCATAGGTCGCTATTACGGGTTCAGTGTGTGGAAATTACTGGTGTATATCAAAGAGGAGCTGTTGATTGTACTGGGTGCCAGCAGCAGCGAAGCGGTTTTACCCAACCTGATGGAAAAACTGGAAGCGGCAGGCTGCGAAAGATCGGTGGTGGGTTTGATCATCCCTACCGGTTACAGTTTTAACCTGGATGGCACTACCATCTATCTCAGTATGGCCACTATTTTTCTGGCACAGGTATTTGATATCAACCTCACATTGGCACAACAGTTAACCATTATCGGGGTGCTGCTGGTAACCAGTAAGGGAGCTGCCGGGGTAACGGGCAGCGGATTTATTGTACTTACTTCTACGCTTACCATCCTGAAAGTAATCCCCCTCGAAGGACTTGCCCTGCTGATCGGCGTAGACCGTTTTATGAGCGAGGGAAGAGCCCTGACCAATATGATCGGCAATACCATTGCCACGGTGATCATTGCTAAGAGTGAGAAGGCGATTGATATGAATGTTTACAGGAGAGTGGTAGAGAAGAGATCGTGAGTCGTGAGTCGTGAGTCGTGAGTCGTGAGTCGTGAGTCGTGAGTCGTGAGTCGTGAGTCGTGAGTCGTGAGTCGTGAGTCGTGAGTCGTGAGT
>DASWXD010000098.1:0-6649 GCA_036405675.1 Sediminibacterium sp. | reverse complement strand
ACCGAAAGGGGTAGCCGGGTATTCCCGGGCTTAATTTTTGTTTAAATTTATGGATCTGAAACTTACTCATTTCAGAAATGGCGTAAGGAAAGCTGATTTTCAATGGATTAAACGGCCAGGTCCAGGAGGAAACTTTTTATTCCCGGGAAAATGTTTTAACTTATGGGTAAAATTTTACGCTATGCGGAAAGTAAGCGATATACTCAAAAGAAAAGGGAGCGGGGTTACCTCCGTTACACCAGATACCACTGTGATAGCAGCATTGCAGATAATGGCAGAACAGAATATCGGTTCTTTGGTGATCATGGAAAACGATACGTTCCTGGGAATCATGACTGAGCGTGATTACTCGCGTAAAGTGATTTTGATGGGACGACATTCCAGCGACACACCTGTGAAGGAGATCATGACAACAGACTTCCCTGCGGTGAAACAAGCTGATTCGGTAGAAGCCTGTATGCAGTTGATGTCTGATAAACATATCCGTTATCTGCCTGTAATTGAAAACGGGAAATTAGCGGGTATCATTTCCATCAATGATGTGGTAACAGAAACCATTTCTACCCAGCAGGAAACGATATCGCATCTGCATTCTTATATTCAGTCCTGATAGTAGCAAATAGTTACCTGCTCATTGAATGAACAGTTGTAATACCAGGATCCCCAGTAGCCCAATGAGGGAGATCAGTGTTTCCATGACTGTCCACGACAGGAAGGTTTGTTTTAAAGTAAGCCCGAAAAATTCTTTGTACATCCAGAAACCGGAATCATTGATATGAGAACCAAAGACACTGCCGGCACCTACGGCCAGTACCATCAGTTCCGGTGAGACGTTCCCGGTAGCCACCAATGGCGATACGATACCTGCGGCGGTTAATCCCGCTACTGTGGCAGAACCCATGGTAACACGTAATAGTGCGGTTAAGATCCAGGCAAATAACAATGGCGGCATTTGCAGGGTACTGCTGAAAGAGGAAATATAATTACCGGTACCGCTATCGATCAATACCTGTTTGAATACACCGCCAGCAGTGATGGTGAGTAAGATGACAGCAATGCCGGAAATAGCATCGGATGACCATTGCATTACCTGCGACATGGGCTTTTTCATCCGCAATCCGAAGAAATACACTGCGGCTATTACAGCGAGTAATAAAGCAATGGTTGAATCTCCCGTAAAAGAAAGAAAACGACGAAGCAGATGTTCTTTGTCAAGTATAAGACCTGCGATCACAGACAGGCTGATCAACACCACCGGCATCAAAGCAATACAGAAACTGGAGAGGGTGGAAGGCAGGTGTTTCTGTGCTTCGGGATCGGTGTCGCCAAAAAGTTCATAACTGCCCGCTTTTACATTTTTCAATACCCTGCCTAATAATGGGCCGGCAATAATTACTGCAGGGATGGCAATAACGAGGCCATACATCAGGGTTTTGCCCATATCGGCATGAAAGGCGTTTACCAGTACTACCGGACCCGGATGGGGTGGCAGAAAACAATGGGTGGTAGATAAAGAAGCGGCCATCGGCATAACGATATACAGCAATGGTAAACCCGTTCTGCGGGCAATGGAAAATACCAATGGTACGAGGATCACAAAACCGGCATTATAATACAACGGAATACCGATCAGGAAACCGGTAAGTAACACTGCCCATTGGATATTCTTTTCTCCAAAACCATTGATCAGTGTTCCGGAAATCTGTTCAGCCGCACCGCTGATCTCGAGTATTTTTCCGAGAACGGCTCCCAGACAAACAATCAGTGCCAAACCTCCCAGGGTACTTCCCACTCCTTTTTCGATAGAAGCCAGTAAAGCAGCAGGTTCCATACCCAATAACAAACCTGAAATAATAGCCACGATCAACAGCGAAAGAAAGGGACTCAGTTTTTTCACTGTCAGAAAGATCTGTAGTGCGATGGCAAAAAGAATGATCAGGAATACCATTGATTTTGGATTTGTGTTAGCGAACTGTATTGTAGAGTGTTCCGATTTTATCGATGCTGATGCTGATTCCGTCACCTGAAGATAATGTAAAGTCATTAGCCGGTACAATGCCTGTTCCCGTCATAATCAAACAACCTGCAGGAAAACTGCAGGCCCGGTACACATACGCCACCAGTTCTTCCGGTGTGCGTTTCATCTGGCTGATGGTAACCGTTCCTTCAAATACAATGCGGTTGTTCCGTTGTATCTCCAGCTGGATCCTGGTATCCAGTTCCAACGGGGTAGCGGGCACATAAATGCATGGACCGATGGCTGCACAACCGTCGTATGTCTTGGCCTGTGGCAGGTATAAAGGATTCTCGCCTTCAATACTGCGGCTGCTCATATCATTACCGATGGTATACCCCACAATTTTACCGGAAGAAGTTACCGCCAGCGTTAATTCAGGCTCGGGAACATCCCAGATCGAGTCTTTGCGAATGGCTACCTGATCGCCATGGCCAACCACACGATGAGCCGTGGCTTTAAAAAATACTTCGGGTCTTTCCGCATCGTATACCTTGGCATAAAAATCACTGCCACCAGCTGCTTTGGATTCCTCCTGTCTGCCCACTTTACTTCTGAGATAGGTAACACCGCAGGCCCATAACTCCTGTGCACCAATAGGCGCCTGAAAAGAAGTTTCGGGAAGGCTGTGCGGAAGGGGAGTGGTGGTTTGTACCAGCTTCTCCATTTTACTGAATAGCTGGTCATCATTCAGAAACAGGTCCCATTTGGTTTCTGCAACCGGGTAAAAAAGATCTTTTTGCTGAATAAAGATCCCCTGACTTGTTTTATACAGTTTCATATATGACAACAAAACGTTAGTGAGTAATCAGTTGCTGTTAAAGTCTGAGTTTGAGCCGGAGTACATTCATATCGTTGGTGATGTACAATGTTTTTTCATCGGCCGATAAGGCACAGTTGGAAGCAGCTTCGGGTAATTTAATTTTTCCCGCCAGCAGGCCCCTGTTGTTAAAGATCCAGATCCCTCCCGGTCCGGTGGCGAAAATGTTGCCGGCTCTGTCTGCTTTCATTCCGTCTGGTAATCCTTTTAGTGTTTGATCGTAACCGGCAGCCGACCAGAATATGCGCCCATTGGCCAACCGGCCGCTGTCGGTTATATCAAAGGCATACCAATTTGGTTTGGCTGGATCAGAGTTGGCCACCAGTAATGTTTTTTCACCTGGTAATAAAATGATGCCATTGGGTCTGGTTAAAGAATCAACCAATAATACAACCTCTCCGCTTTTTTTCACTTTGTATACTCCCTGAAAAGAAATTTCCTTCAGTGGATCATCCATATTTTTTTCCAATCCATAAGGAGGATCGGTAAAGAATACTTCCCCGGCTTTGTTATACACTACATCATTCGGACTATTGAAGCGCTTGCCTTTGTAGTTGCCTGCAACAGTGATAAAAGCAGCTGCCGGTTTATCAAGCGGGGCATTCATGAAAGCTACCTGCCTGTTACCATGCTGGCAAAGTACCAAACGTCCTTCGGGATTCATCGTTAAACCATTGGAACCTGTTTCGCCGCCTCTTTTCAGGTTGCCTGTATAACCCGAGGGGGAGAGGTAGACTTTTTTTCCACTGGTTTCTGTCCATTGGTAAATGGTATTCTGCGGCACATCTGAAAAAAGCAGCAGCTGTTTCTCTTCGATCCATAGTGGTCCTTCGCTCCAATCCAATCCGTCTGCAATGATTTCTGCTTTTGCGTTGGGAGAAAGGATACTATCCAGCGAGGGATCCAGTTTTTCAATCTCCCCAACCAGGGGATAATTGTGTTTGCCTGCGCAGGCGGCAGCCAACACAAGCCAGAGGATAACAAAGCAGTTTTTCATGCAGTTGATTTTATGGTGTCTATTTCATTTCAAGTACGACAACCGAAAACGGCGGAACTGTCAGTTTCAGATTAGAACCACTGAGTGCAGCACCTGTAAAAGAAGCTGGTTTTATTTTCTCAGGGTTGGCAAAACTGTTGTGGTTTTGTAGTTTATCTGACGTCAGAATTCTGCCGGTAACGGAACTGTAATCGCTTCCGCTGATATTGATGGTTACTTCCTGAGCTTCATGGGCATCAATATTTACCAGTGAAATATGGGTAAGCCCATTTTTATCTTTAGAGGCAGAAGCGGATATGGCTTTCAGTTTTTCCTTGCCCATTTTGTAGTCTTTGCTGTTCACCGTAATGGGCAGCATGGTAGCGTCCTGGTGTACATTGTACATTTCCATTACATGGTAAGTGGGGGTGAGGATCATTTTCTCCTCATCGGTAAGGATCACTGCCTGCAGCACATTTACGATTTGTGCCAGGTTGGCCATTTTTACCCGATCGCAATGATTATTGAATGTATTGAGTGTAGTGCCCGCAATCATGGCATCGCGCATGGTATTCTGCTGGTAAAGGAAAGCGCCATTGGTGCCGGGTTCTACCTCATACCAGCCGCCCCACTCGTCTACTACCATGGCAACCCTTTTTTTGGGATCGTATTTGTCCATAATAGCACTGTGTTTTACAACCAGCTCTTCCATGTCCAATGCACGCTGCATAGTGGTATAATAATCTTCTTCCGTAAAATCCTTGGCGGAACTTTTTTTGTTCCAGTTGATCACAGAATAGTGGTGCACGCCTACCGCATCCAGCATATTGTGGGGAATATCGCGCATCAATACTTCGGTCCAGTTATAATCTGCATCACTGGCGCCTGATGCGATCTTGTATATTTTCTTATTGCCGTTGGTCATGAAAGTGGCGTACTGGCGGTAGATATTGGCATAGTATTCCGGCTTCATATTTCCACCACAACCCCAGGCTTCATTGCCCAGTCCCCAGTATTTTACTTCCCAGGGATTGGCTCTTCCATTCTGTTTGCGGTAATCGGTCATCGGACTGCTGCCATTGGGATGTGTCGTATATGCTACCCAGTCTGAGAGTTCCTGAGGTGAGCCACTACCGATATTACCACTCAGGTAGGGTTCGGCTCCCAGCACTTCGCACATGTTCAGAAATTCATTGCTGCCAAAGCTGTTATCTTCTTTTACATTGCCCCACCATACATTCAGCATGGAAGGTCTTTTGTCTTTGGGCCCCACCCCATCTTTCCAGTGATAAGTATCTGCAAAACAACCGCCGGGCCAGCGTAATACGGGTACTTTCAGTTTTTTCAACGCACTGATCACATCCAAACGAATACCGTCTTTGTGCGGGATTTTCTGGTTGTTTTCTCCTACATACATGCCTCCATAGATACAATGACCCAGGTGCTCTGCAAAATGGCCGTAGATGTTTTTATTAATGATCTCTTTACCCTTGTCTGCCTGCAGGGTAATCGTGTTTTGTGCAGCAGCACTCAAAGAGAAAGAAATGGCTAACAGGAGGATACTTTTTTTCATACGGTAAGTATTTAACAAGGGGTGTTCTATTGATATGGGTTGATTGTCTGAATAGTTCCATCTGCATTGTATGTGAGTTCTGTCACTTTTACATTACGCAAATGTGTTTTACCGGAGAGCTGCACATCGTGATAGAAAATATACCATTTTCCGTTGATTTCCACAATAGAGTGGTGGTTGGTCCAGCCTTCTACAGGATTTAGTACAACGCCTTTATACGTGAAAGGTCCGTATGGATTATCGCCCATAGCATAACAGATAAAATGGGTATCTCCCGTTGAATAGGAGAAATAATACTTCCCCTTGTATTTGTGCATCCAGGCGGCTTCAAAAAATCGGTTATCGTTATTGGATTCAAGAAAAGGTTTCCCTGTTTCATCCAGGATCTGAACGTTACGTGCTTCCTCGGTAAAACTTTTCATGTCTGTGCTGAGTTTGGCTACGCGTGGCAGGATGGCCTGTTCATTTTTGTTTTTCAGCTTCGCGGCAGCATCATATTTATTATCATTCCAACGTTGCAACTGTCCGCCCCAGATCCCGCCAAAATACATATAGTAACTGCCATCGGTATCTTTAAATACAGCAGGGTCGATGCTGTAGCTTCCTTTAATGGGCTCCTTTTCTGCTGTAAAAGGTCCTGTTGGAGTTTGGGCAGTAGCTACGCCGATGCGGAAAATATCCTGCTTGTCTTTAATGGGAAAGTACAGGTAATAGGTTCCGTTTCTGTAAGCTGCATCCGGAGCCCATAACTGTCGGCCCGCCCAGGAAATATTATTTTTATCTAAGGCAACGCCATGATCGGTTACTTTGCCACCAATTGAATCCATGGAAAGAATATGGTAATCGCGCATGTCAAAATGGTCGCCACTATCGTTCTCCCTAACACCGGCTTCTATATCGTGCGACGGATAAATATAGATGCGTCCATTGAACACATGTGCAGAAGGGTCTGCCGTGTATATATGTTTTACCAGCGGTTGAGAGATCGGTCTCTTTTTCAATGTGCCCTTTTCCTGCGCACAAACAGAAAGGGTGAACATGGTAAATGCTCCAGCCAGTAGTGATTTGTGTAACATGTAGTTCGTTTATAGTGATTAATTACTTTTCCATCTTTCGCATTCACTTCTTCGTCAATTGCCGCCGCCATTGCCAGGTGCGTTTAGTATCCGGATGGCTTTATAATAGTCCAGCGTTTGATCAGGCTGTTCATAGCCAGCCGGTATCGGTATTCTCGAAAAAGTGCTGAAATACAGCAGACAGGCATTT
>DASWXD010000097.1:0-4175 GCA_036405675.1 Sediminibacterium sp. | reverse complement strand
AGATATAAGAAAAGGATACTTTATAGTGTGCCCATACTACGAGCAGAAGATAGGGATAGTCACAAACACTTCTCTCCCCATCTTTGGGTCTCATAACAATCATAGCGTTGGTGAAATTTCCAGTTACCGGCTATCAGTAATATTTCGGGTTGAAGTCAGTTGGCTATCATATAAAACATGAGCTGGCCAGTAATGACAAGACTAGTTTTTTTCAGGAGCTGGATTGTCATGCATACACAAAGTGTTCACATGAATTGTACGCTTAATAAATAGATAAGGCTGACAGTTTCTATTTATGACCCGATGAAAAAAGCACTCTTTGCTGATCTATTTCAGTACTTCAGCCAGTTTCTTTTCCAGCTCTTCGCCGCGTAAACCGGTAGCAATGATCTTGCCCTGCGGATCAACCAGCACATTAAAAGGAATGCCATCGAACTGGTATAGCGGAACCATGCTGCTTTCCCATTGTTTCAGGTCGCTGACATGTGTCCAGGTTAGACCATCTTTTTTGATCGCTTCTTCCCAATCTGCTTTTTCCTTATCCAATGATACTCCCAGGATCGTGAAGTTCTTATCCTTGAACTTATTATAGGCGATGACTACATTGGGGTTCTCTTTTCTGCAGGGTCCGCACCAGCTGGCCCAGAAATCAACCAATACATATTTTCCGCGCAGGCTGCTGAGCAGGAAAGGTTTGCCGTTTACATCGGGCAGATTGATTTCCGGTGCAGTTTGATCGAGCAGAGGATATTTGGGGGCGGCAGGTTGTTGTACGGCCAGCAGGCTTTTGATCTTGGCAAGACCGCTATGTTCTTTGAATTTATCGAAAGAAGCATTGGCCAGTACCAGCAGATCTTCCTGTTTCATGGTACGGGAGGCCATACCGAGTGCATAGTACCGGGCTGCAGCGCTGTTAGACTGATTAATAAATGCTGATACCATCGTATTCATTACTTTGATCTGCGCATCGCGCTGATCGCGTACAATACTGAGAACACTATCGCTGGCATTCTGTTTCTGCAGGGTATCTAACTGCATGAATGTTGCATAGAGTGCAGAATCTTTACCACGATAATCTTCGAAAAGGGTATGCAGGCTTTCACTGGCTGGTGAGTTTTCGATCTTGTAGGCTCTGTAGTTATTGAGATCCATCTGCAGTTTGATGCTTTTATCATCATTCACCAGCAATACATCGGGTCCGTTTTCGATCACTACGCGGTAGAGACCTTCTTCTTTACCCATACCACGTAACTGGAAACTGCCATTCGATTTCAGTGTAGTTGAATCCAGGATGATGGGTTGCTGACCACCATAAGGCAATTCCTGCAGGAAGATTTTTCTACCGGTGGCATTGTCTATTTTACCGCTAACGGTAAAAGCGCCATATTTTTTTTCCTGACAGGCAGAAAGGGTAAGCAAGGTTACTAAAACAAAGAGTATATTTTTCATATGATTGGGTTTAGCCAGTCTCATTCTGCCGGCATAGGAGATGAGCGTTGCTAATTTAGTTGTTTAATTTCTGTTCGAGTAACTGTGTTACCATTTTGGGATCTGCTTTTCCCTGGCTGCGTTTTTTTACTTCGCCCACAAAGAGGCCGATCAATCCTTTTTTACCTTTTTTATATTCGGCTACTTTATCAGGCATACTTTCCAGTGCGCCATTTACCCAGGCTTCCAGTTCAGCACTATCACTTACCTGCAAGAGGTTCATTTTTTCTGCAATAGCCATGGGCGAGCCTTCTCCGGCCAGTAAAGCCGGTAATAACTTAGAAGACGCTACAGAAAAGTTAACCTTACCATCTTCCACCATTTTTATCAGTTCTGCCAACAGTTCTGCCGGTAAGCCAAGGGTTCCGAAAGTAGTTCCTTTCTCGTTCAGGTATTGGCGGAGGGGGCCCAGCATCCAGTTAGCTACTGCTTTATACTGGTTCGTATGCCGGATCACCGCTGTGAAATAATCGGTGGTTTCTTTTTCATCGCATAACTGGGCTGCGTCGTAAGCGCTTAAGCCGTATGCAGACTGATACTGTTTTTTTAATGCTGCTGGTAAAGAAGGTAAAGCCGACTGCACTGTCTGGATAAAATCATCTGTTAAATGAAAAGGAGCCAGGTCGGGGTCGGGGAAGTAGCGGTAATCATTGGCTTCTTCCTTATCACGGATCGCGAAAGTGGTATCGGTGGCCGCATCAAAACTGCGGGTTTGCTGTTGCACGGTTCCACCCTTTTCTACCAGGGCCACCATTCTTTCTATTTCATACTCGATCGCTTTTTTTACATTACGGATCGAGTTCAGGTTCTTTACTTCAACTTTGGTACCCAGTTTGGTTTCGCCTTTCAGGCGGATAGAAACATTGGCATCGCAACGCAGGCTGCCTTCTTCCATATTTCCATCGCAGATCCCGATCCAGCGAACGAGCCTGCGCACTTCGGTTACATATTGCCAGGCTTCCTCAGCAGAGAACAGGTCGGGCTCCGTTACAATTTCCACCAGCGGTGTACCTGCACGGTTCAGGTCAATACAGGTAAAAGCCTCATCAAGGTCATGGATACTTTTACCGGCATCTTCTTCCATGTGGATCCGGTTTAACTGTACTTTTCGCTCACCATCCGGTGTTTGAATAGTTATATACCCTCCTTTACAGATTGGCGTGGTATGCTGCGAGATCTGGTATCCTTTCGGAAGATCCGGGTAGAAATAATTTTTACGGGCAAAATAGTTGTCTTTCTCAATCTCACAACCGCAGGCAAGTCCCATGCGGATGGCATACTCTACTGCTTTTTTGTTGGTCTTGGGTAATGTGCCGGGATGCCCCATGGTAATGGGACTGATATGCGTATTGGGTGCTGCGCCAAAAGCGGTACTGTCTCCGCAAAACAATTTGCTGCTGGTAGCCAGCTGTGCGTGCACTTCCAGGCCGATAACGGCTTCATATGTATCGTTCCATGACATGTTGCGGCAAAAATAACCTTAATCACTGATTTCGATCACTGATTTCGCGGATTGTATCGCTGATTTCACGGATTGCATCTATGATTTAACAGATAGAATCTATGATTTCGCGGATTGTATCTATGATTTCACAGATGGATGCCAGGAAGGGTATGATTTCCTTGACAGTTTATAGAGACAGGATCTTTTGCAGGTCCGCTGCCGGTACGGTGAGCAATCCTACCGGTGGCAGTCGGCGGGTGAGTTCTTTCCAGTTTCTGTCTTTGGTAAAAATGCTTTTCAGCATGGGCAGGGCTTTGGAAAGCTGTTTGTTATTGGCGAGGGTGATGGCTGTCCAGTATTGCATTTCCAGGTTTGCGGGGAACAGTTTCATGGCGGCATTGTATTCGTTCATGGCTTTGGCCATATCGTTCTTTTCTACAGCCAGATCGCCGCTGTTCATGTGTTCGTAAGCGATCTGTACATTATAGAGGCGCCTGAGTTCCTGCAGGGGTTTGGGTGAATCGTCTACCCGCAGGTCTACTGATTTATTGTTCCAGCTATCCGTTGGGGTACCGGGTACCACTACGATGGCGGCAGCCTGCATACCCCTGATATCGCCTCCTGCTTTTTGTGCAGCTTCCAGTGCCAGTAAAACCCTTTCGGCGAGGGGTTTGCCGGTTGACTGCTCAAAAGAACGGGCCATAAAGGCACAAACCTGATCGCCCAGCATCATATTACTCTGCACACTGAAATTGGTTCCTTTGATATGATTGGCTACCTGTATACAATTTTTGCCTGTGTGGGTTGCCACATTTCCTTTGGTATCAATGATGGCTACCTGCCTGACTTCTCTTCCGGGATCGGCTTTGGTCAGACTGTCTAATGCCTGTTGTGGTGTGAATCCTTTTTTTAATAGGGCCAAGGCTTTGGGGCCATAAGATTTGTCTACAAAAGATTGGGTAGCTACAGCACCTACTCCTGCTTCGGCCCAGGGTACGGAAGTACCTACGCTGAACCAGTGACTCTGCACACCCACGGCCATCTCACCTGTTTTTTCATCTCTGGCTACAATGGAATAGGTATGTACAAGGGGTTGTTTGGCATTGTATACCTGTGCGTGGGTGAGAACAGAGAGGAGTAGAATGGTTGGGAGTAGTAGCTTTTTCATGTTGGGGTTACTTAAGAGATAAAGGTAGTGTGTGTAGTTTGTGTTTCAAAGAACAGATAAGGGGGGATGGTTGAG
>DASWXD010000096.1:0-44450 GCA_036405675.1 Sediminibacterium sp. | reverse complement strand
AGAACGCAGAACGCAGAACGCAGAACGCAGAACGCAGAACGCAGAACGCAGAACGCAGAACGAAAATAGGATGTAAGATAAACTATTTAAGCGTTAAGCAGAATTCCTCGCGGCGTTAATGATACCGAACATACTGCGGGTAATCAGTTTCTCATAGACTTCTTTCATCACCGGATCGGTTTCTGCCTGGTGTAATTGATGTAAGCCATATTGCTGTATGGTTAATAGTGGCAGCACAATTTTATCGCGCATCTGGATAGAAGCACGGCCGGTTCTGTCGTCCTGCATCAATTCGGTTGCATCGGAGAGTTCGAGTACCAGGGTGGCAGTTAAATCAAATTCTGCTTTAATCAGTTGCCAGATAGCGCCATATTCGGGATCATCTTTAATATATTGCGTTAAGGCAAAGGAAGATTTCAGCATGCTCATCATACTGTTATCGATCAGGGTCCGGAAGAATAATACGTTCCGGAACATGGCTTTTACATCTTCCCATAAACCCTTTTCTTTCATGTGCTGCAAGGCAGTGCCTACGCCATAATAGCCGGGTACATTCTGTTTCAGCTGACTCCAGCTTCCTACAAAAGGTACGGCCCGCAGGTCCTCGAATTGTAAGCTGCCGCCACTGCCACGTTTGGAGGGTCGACTGGCAATATTACTCTTGCTGTAATAATTCAGCGGACTGAACTGCTGCAGATAAGCGAGGAATTGCGGATGTGTTTTAAATGCCTGGTAGGCACCGTAGCTCACTTTGCCCAACTCATCCAGCAGAAACCGGTCGTGGGGCGATAAGAGAATCCGGTTATCCGAAAAAATTTCGTTACTGATGCCGGCACTCAATAGCTGCTCCAGGTTATACTGGGAGGATTGGATGGTACCGAAGTTGGACGTGATGGTTTGTCCCTGAACGGTTAACTGGATCTCTTCATTCTCGATATTATTTCCCAGCGAGGCATAGAATTTATTGGTCTTGCCACCCCCGCGCGAAGGGGGGCCGCCACGGCCATCAAAGAATTTGGCTTTGATATCGTATTTGCGGGAAATAGCGGTCAGGTTTTCTTTAGCAGTATAAATACTCCAGTTGGCCTGCAGGTAACCGCCATCTTTGGTACCATCGCTGAAACCGAGCATGATGGTTTGTTGCTGATGGCGTTGTTTCAGGTGTTGTTTGTACACCGGGTGCGAGTAGAGAAACTCCATGATGGTTTCTGCTTCCTGCAGGTCATCAATGGTTTCAAACAAAGGCACAATATCAATGGTGAGTTTTTCGGCTTTCCAACCGCAGAGGCGGAAGAGGGCAAATACCTCCATCACATTTACGGCTGTCTGGCAGTTGCTGATGATATACCGCTGGCAACCTGCTTCACCATTCATGGCTTGTATTTCCTGAATGGCATACATCGACTCCAGCGTATCTCTGGTAAGGCCTTTGGGAAAGAGATTGACATCCAGCTTCATCTCCAGTGAGGATAATACTCTGATCTTTTCTTCCTGCGAGAGGCCTGCATATCTCGCCGGTAAAATTCCTTTATGCCCCTGGCTTTGTAAAGTGGTATTGATTTCTACCAACACCTGTGTGTGTATGCGGCTGTCCTGCCTTACATCCAGTGCGGCAAAATGGGTCCCGAATATTTTTACTTTGTGGATGAGGCTGTCTATCCGCTGTAAAAACAAGGAATGATGTTTTTCTACCACCAGATCGTGCATGGCGGTTAATTGTTTCAGTAGTTCCTGTTTACTGATACGGTTACTCTCGCTGGAGCGAAAGACATTCTCATACAATTGCTCTTCCAAACGGTGAATCATGATATCCACCCCGGTAAAGGTTAACCTGCGGGATAGTTTACGAACATCACGGTAATAACAAACGATGATGGCGCTACGAAGTGCCGATGCTACCCGAATAGTGGTAGGAGCATTTACAAACGGGTTGCCATCCCTGTCGCCACCGGGCCAGAAACCCAGTTCGATAAAAGGATTGTCGCTGTCGAATTCATTATCGAAAACCTCGCGGGCAATATAATTGTAAATATTTCCGATAGACTGGTACAATACATTCTCGAGGTACCACATCAGGTTCACCGCTTCATCGTAGGGTGTGGGCTGTTTTTTATTGAAGAAGGGTGTGATACCCAGCTGTTGTATATACTGATTGATTGTATGAAAATCATTTTTGCCGATCGCTTCGCTCATATCGTGAATAATACCCAATACACTACCCGGATAAAACTGCGTAGGATGTGCAGTTAACACCACACGTACTTTGAATTTGCGGAGTTTGTTTTTTAAAGCCTGTGTTTTACCGGTAAAAGCTGCTTCACTGGTAAGGGCTTTCAGGCTGCCCGCACCATCTATATTATTCACCGTGGTAAATGCGGCATCTTCAATGGCATCAAACAATACCACCTGCCTTTCTATATATTGGGCAAACTTGAATAAACGATCTATTTTGTCGGCTTCCGTTTTGATCTGTGTATGCTGCTCAAAAAAATGGTCGATGATCTGCATCGGACTTTTCCCTTCTGCATACCCATCTACACAGGCCTGCAGTAAAATAGGAAGTAAAGCGCCTACATTGGCGATACCGGAGAAGGGAAGTGCTGCAAACAGACTGTTGTAAATGGTGTACTTGTCTGTTACATTTCTTTTGAAATTGCTGATATATAATGAAGAAGACATATAGTGCTTGCTGCGTCCAAGTTAGTTCATTTGCAGAAAACGAAACTAACAAAAACGCTGATTTAGGCCGGCCAGGCTTGATTTACAGCTAATGATCGTTAGTTATGTTCGACTAATCATTAAACCTTTGTTGTTTTTCGAGGTCAAAGAACAGTTCGTTATATTTATAAAAATACCTGCATGCACGCTGACGACAAGGAGTTATTGTTTCAGTTTCACCAGACTGCTACAAAGGAAAAAGCATTTACGGCCATCATTAAAAAATACCAGGAGAAATTGTACTGGCATGTACGCAGGCTGGTAGTGGATCATGATGATGCCAATGATGTATTGCAGAATGTTTTTATTAAAGTGTGGAGAGGACTGGAAAATTTCCGGGAAGACAGTCAACTGTATACCTGGTTATACCGTATTGCTACCAATGAAGGCTTAAGTTTTCTGGAACAGCAGAAAAAACGGGGAACCATCAGTCTGGATGAGGAAGAAGCAGGGTTGAGTAATAAAGTGCGTGCAGACAGTAACTTTGACGCCAATAAACTGGAATGGCGGCTGCAGGTGGCCATACAGCAACTGCCCGAAAAGCAGCGGGTGGTCTTTAATCTCCGGTATTACGATGAAATGCCTTACCAGGAAATGAGCCGGATACTGGAGACCAGCGAAGGGGCTTTGAAAGCCAGCTATCACCATGCAGCGCGTAAAATAGAGGAATTCATAAAAAATTATTAAACTTTAGATAAAACAGGCTGTCAAACCAGCAGATCATGGAAAACAGGAAAATCATCATAACCGAATTACAGGCAGTTGCCCCACTGATTGCAGCAATCAGTCAGGCGAAACTGTATACTGTTCCGGAAGGATATTTCGCCTCTTTCCCGTCTGTTTTAACCGAAAAGATCCGTGTGGAGGAAATGCTGGCTCAGGCAACTGTGCCTGTATATGAAGTGCCAGATGGTTATTTTGCCAGCTTACCCGGAGAAATTCTTTCCCGCATCCACACCAATCATTCCGTACGGGAAGAGTTAGATGAAGTGGCCCCTTTACTCAACACCATTGATAAAGAAACGCCGTATCAGGTTCCGGCAACTTATTTTGCCCAGGCCGATTTTGCCCGTCTGGCGCGCTACCAGCAACCGCAGGCAAGGATAGTTAGCCTCCGGCTTGCCCGTAAATGGGTGCAGTATGCAGCTGCAGCACTGGTAACCGGTGTGCTCGTAACCGGTGCATTCCTGTATACAGATAATCCGGCTAATATTGAGGAGACAACTCACAAAACTGTTGATCTTTCGTCAGAGTTAAATAAAGTGAGCGAAACCGAACTGGCGAATTATCTTGATAACCCCGAACATGCAGCTGTTGCTAATACGGTTACTACATTAACCAGTGAAGAGATCCTGGCTGATGTAAAAAACAACCTGCAGCAGGTAAGCGATGAAGAACTGAAACAATACCTGACAGATAACGCAGAGGGCTATGAAGTGTTAACTTCTGAATAAAGCGATTGACCATGAGATCTATTCTATATACTTTTTTACTGATTCTCTGTTTCGCTGCTTCCGCACAGGCGCAGCAGGATGATGCACAGACGCAACCGCCACCAGCCAATATCATTGGACTGAAAATGGCTTTTGTTACCAAACAGCTTGCATTGACCAATGAAGAGGCTCAGAAATTCTGGCCTGTTTACTACAGTTATTCTGCCGAGTTACGGAAGATCCGACAGAACAAAAAAGAAGATATCCTGGCTACGGAGGAAGAAATGCTTAACCTCCGCAAAAAATACCGCACCGAGTTTAAAAAAATACTTACCGCAGATGAACGCGTAAACAAAGCACTTACCGTTGACAGGGATTTTATGGTAGTGGTGAAAAAAGAATTACAGCAACGCAGGTTGCGGGGGAAGGGGAAGCAGGGGGCGTGAATCGTGAGTGGTCAGTGGTGAGTAGTGAGGCGTGAATTGTCAATGGGCAATTGTCAATTAATATCGGAATCGAAAGTTTCACCATTGCCCATTCACAACTCCCTACTCACGATTCACGTCTCACGACTGACGCCCCCCACACCGGATGTTTGATATCGTGATAGAAAAGAAAGGTCCAGTTTTTTTCCTGCCCTTCCTGCCACCATTGCTGACGCAGTTCCATACATTTTTTTCCATCGTAATCGTACTTGGCTATAAAGCGGCTTTTCATCTGTTGCAGTTGCGGTGCCACATCTCCGCCGAAAAAAGCGGTTTCGCCATTCTCTTCTATCCAGAATACCTGGTGAAATTTACTATGTGCACCGGTTAGCTGGTAGCGGATATAGCCATCAATCCATCCTTCATCTTCCGTTAACCAAACCACTTTGCTGAAATCTTCCAGTAACTGAAAATCTTCGGTGAGGTAAGAGGCGGTTCCCACTTCCATAGCATACTCAAATTCTCTGCGCTGTACGTACCAGGTGGCATAAGGGAAACTGAGAAACCTGTCTGGACTGAGTTCACTTTTAATTGTAACACCCCCCGCATGGTCTTTGTGCAAATGACTCATGAGTACTTTGGTAACCTGCGCGGGTTGTATGCCTGCTTTTTCGAGATTTTGGTGTAATTGAAAACGACCGTTGGCATCATTGTATCCTAATCCGGTATCGAGCAGGATCACGTCTTTTGCTGTAATAATTACAAAAGGCTGGATCTCTACCAGTAAACTGCCCAGCGGTCGGCTGTTCAGTTCTTCGGATGCAGTATCAAAGGGAACAAACACTTTGGTTTTATCGATGGTGAATGCGCCTTCGGAAAGTGGAATAATTCTCATTGTCAAATTTTCAAATCGTCACATATTCAAATTGCCTACCGCAATACCATCTGCCTGTCGGCATCCAGCCTGAGTAAGATAAAAATCAGTATGGTAAACGACATCAGCGAAGATCCTCCATAACTGATCAACGGTAAGGTTACCCCTGGTGAAGGGAATAAACCAATGGTCATACAGATATTAAAAGCGATATGGAAAAACATGATACTGGCCACACTATACGCATATACCCTGCTGAAAGTACTTCGCTGTCGTTCTGCAATTTTGATAATCCGGAAGAGCAGGAACAGGTAAATCATCAGGAACACAAAACTACCAATGAACCCAAAGGCTTCGCCCAGTGAGGCAAAGATGAAATCGGTATGTTGCTCCGGTACATATTTACCTCTTGTTTGGGTACCTTTCAAAAATCCCCTCCCTGTTAATCCTCCCGAACCGATAGCGATTTTGCTCTGGCGTACATTGTAATCATCCGGTTTACGGGGAGCTTTGTCTGTTTTTTTGGCAGAACGTTTGTTGAGGCTGCAATCGTAATCTTTTCCGAAGGCACTGTATACCCTCGCACTCTGGTAACATTCCAGTACATTATTAAAAATGAAGGGTACCGCAAATCTTTGTATGCCTACACAGGCAAACCAGATAACAAGGATGAGGTATAAAATTCCTTTGCTCTTTTTAATAGACTTCCGCAGCAGGTAAATTACCAGCAGTGCAATGCCGGTAAGAATAATGGCGAGTGTATTGGGTTCTATCAACAGGGTGGAGATAATGAGTGCTACAAAAGAGAAACCGAGAATCAATACAAGGGGCGACAACCCTTCGCGGAACATCACCAGGAAAAAACTGAAATATACCAGGGCCATACCTGATTCGTGCTGGGCCACTGAAATGACAGCGGGCAAAAGACAGATCACGCCGGCAAGAATCTGTGATTTGAGTTTGGTAAAATCGGTTTCCTGCCTCGATAGAAATTTGGCCAATGCCAATGCAGTAAATATTTTGCAGACTTCTACCGGCTGCAGGTTAAACCCACCAACCAGCGGGATCCAGCTTTTTGATCCGCTGATATTTTTACCAATCACGAAGGTAGCCAGCATCAGCAGGATCCCGAATGCGTACATGAGGTTGGCAAAGGCTGTAAACAATTTGCTGTCGGTTAGCAGGATAAAAGTGGCCACCACGGCACAGAAACCTGCAAAAATCAACTGTTTGCTGTAATTGGTTTTACCGCCCAGAAAAGTCTGCAGCCAGTTGGTATCAACACGGTACTCTACCATAAAAATGCAGAGGATACCGATAGATACCAGTATAGCGTATAACCAAACTACCGTCCAGTCTACCCCCTGTGCCTGCGATGATATATTGTTGCGGTTACTCATTTGGTTAGCTGCTTTTTGTATTTCCTGTCTTCGATGGTCAATGCTGCGGTTGGCGTTTCTCCGCTTTTCTTGGGTATCGGCACTTTTTTAGCGGGAGTCGCCGGTGGGTTTCCGGGTTCCGTTTCCGGTTTGGCACTGTCATCGTCAGAAGCATCATCGGTTTCTTTTTTATTCAGCTTCTGTTCCAGCATTTGCTGATTTTCTTTTAATCTTCGTAATGAATCTTTTTTGGCAATTTCGATGCGCATCAGTGGTGGTATATATACTTTGTTGGTATATTCTTCAATCATCGCTTTTCTCGCAGGACCAGCAATGGAATCCCGTAAATATTTTTCTACAATCAGGCTGGCAATAGGTGCCGCTACACGGGCACCCTGGTCTGAGTTTTCGCAGATCACCGCAATAGCGATTCTTGGTTTATCTCTGGGCGCAAAAGCGCCAAAGAAAGAGTGGTCGGGTTGTTTTTTTCCTTTGGCATAGTTTTCTACGGTTCCCGTTTTGCCGCACATGATAATGCCCGGGATTCTGGAACGTACTGCAGTTCCATATTCTACTACGGCCTGCATGCCATCCTGTACAGCACTGTATACCGTATCAGGGATCCGATTATCGGTGTGGTGCTTTATTTTATAAGGATCCAATAAATTATACTCATCACCCCCTTCTATAGAATCTACCAGGTGTGGTGTATAGAACCAGCCTTTATTGGCAATGATAGCCATTACATTGGCTAACTGAACCAGTGTTGTATTTACTTCTCCCTGTCCAATGGCATTGGAGATCACATTACAGGAATACCAGCGGGGACCGAATATTTTTCTGTAATCGGCCGAAACCGGCAGGTTTCCTTTTTTCTCTGAAGGAAGATCTACACCTAACCTGCGGCCCAGTCCAAAAGTGTATGCGTAACTGTTGAATACGGCTAAGGCACTGTCTGCACCACGATATCTTGGCTGGTCAAGTGTTCTTTTATAAACGGTAGAGAAATAACTGTTATCACTATGCGCCACCGCATCTTTGAAATTGAAAACACCTTTATCCAGGCATTTGGGTTTGCCGGTACCACAACCGGTAAAATAACCCGGACAGTTAACGGTAGTATGTTCGTCTATCACACCTTCTGATAACCCGATCAAACCCACAACCGTTTTAAAAGTAGAACCTGGAGAATAATAAGTGCCCAGACCGCGGTTATTCAACGGTAAACGCGGATCGAGCAGCAGGTCTGCAAAATGTCTGCGTTGCTGGCTGCCGGTTAAGTAGTTGGGATCGTAAGTAGGTGCACTTACCATACATAAGATTCCGCCGGTTTGCGGATCAATGGCTACAATACTGCCCACTTTATTGCTCATCAGTTTTTCACCCAGTTTCTGCAGTTCTACATCCAGGCTCAGGTGAATATTTTTACCAGCTACGGCTGCTGTATCGTACATGCCGTTTTCGTAAGGACCCTGAATGCGGCTTTTGTTATCACGTATATAGTTTTTTACACCGCGCTGGCCCATCAATACTTTTTCGTAAGAGCGTTCCAGTCCGGTCATACCGGCATAATCGCCCATCTGGTAGCCCTCGTCTTTGTGCCTGCGCAGGAAAGAAGTATCTACCTCACGGATATAACCCAGTACATGTCCAGCCACGCTATAAGGATAGGTCCTTACTGAACGTTCTGTTAGCGAAAAGCCGGGGAATTTATAAATATTCTCATTCAGGCGGGCAAACATTTCAACGGTCAGCAGTGGTTCAAAAATGCTGGGTTTTACATATCCGTTCTTAAAAATGAGATCACGGATTCTTTTCCTGTATTCGGCGGTATCGATATTGAGTAAACTGCAGAGCGAAGCAGTGTCTACCCCTTTGGCTTCCGAGGGAATCACCTGCAGGTCGTAGCTGATCGTATTTTCCAGGATCGCTTTTCCTTTTCTGTCGAAAATGATTCCGCGGTCGGGATAAATTACTTTACGGAGCAGCGCGTTGTTCTCTGCCGCCAGCTTGTATTTTACCGAAAACAACTGCAGGTTGATCAACTGCCCGATCATTACCAGAAATACAACCGCAAAAATGATCTGTATAATGCGCCCCCTGCTCTGATTAAATACCGGCATACCTGTTAACTAAGTGAGTGAGTTGAGTGATTGAGTAGTACTGGTTACAAAGTTGATGAAATGGGGGAATGCTTGTATCAACTATTTTAAAAAAGTTATTCATAGATGTGGGTAGCGGAAAGCGAGACAACTTTTGCTGTAACCGGAACGAACATACACGCTTTGTTAACTACTCCGGTACCGGCTATTCCGGTTAAACAGCATTTCTGCAAGAAAGATCATGAGCAGGCTGATAGCCGTGGTGCCGGCTACTTTACCGATAAAGTAGACGAAGTTGCCAAACTGCAGCCATTCAATCAGTACCAGATAGAAATGATGTACAAAACTGAGTATGCCTACATACAGCGCATAGGGTGCCCAACCCATACTTTTATGGCTGGGTTCAATATAACTCTGTTCGGTGGTTTCCTGGGGTATCAGCAGGTTCAGCAGGAAAGGCCGGATATATGCGATCAGTACACAGGGAGCGGCGTGTAAACCGTACGTGCCGGTAAAATAGTCTAGACTCAACCCGAACAGGAAACTGATGATCAGCAGCCAGAAACGGTTGATAGTAAAGGGTAACCACAGAATATACAGGAAATACAGATAAGGCACCAGAAACTGGTGCAATGGTGGAACCTGGTTCAGGATATACACCTGGAACAGGATAAATACCACAAAACGGATCATATTTTTCAGCAGGCTGCTCATGGTATTTTGGAAGTATTCGTTTCTAACTGAACCTGTTCTGCATACCGTACATTCTCAATCAGGTATACATATTGGAGACTGAAGAAATTAGTAGCCGTTCTGATCTTCAGGGTATAAAAATTACTGGAAGATTCTGAACTGATCTCAGCCACCGTACCGATTAACAGTTTGGGTGGGAAGTTGGCAGAGTAATTACTTGTTATCACCGAATCTCCTTTCGCCACTTTGGCACCCTTGGTTACATTACGGAGGGTGAGGAAACCGGGATCTGTTCCGTCCCATTCCAGGCTGCCCGTATTATTGTCTTTTTTGAGCATGGCACTTACCTTACTGCTGCGGTGTATCAGACTCATGATCTTGCTGAAATTAGGACTGGTTTCTACTACCACCCCTACAATACCGGCAGAGCTAACGGCTGCCATACCTTTTGTCACGCCCTGGTTACTGCCCCGCTCTACTGTAATGAAATTATTCTGTAAAGCATACGAATTACCGACCACTTTCGCCGGTAACCAGGTAAACTTACGCGAACGTCCGAGGGTATCTTTTACGAGTGTATCTACATACAGCTCTTTATCTGTATTGGGAGAAACAAAATTGGAAGCGAGCATATTGCGTAAGCGCACGTTCTCTTCGGCCAGTAAACGGTTGGTCTCTTTCAGGGCAAAATAGTCGCGGAAGCCGCTGTATTGTTTGTTGATGCCACCGGTTACTTCATTGGCAGCTGTGGCAAAAAAAGACTGGTGGGTTTTACTCGCACTGCTCAGCATCACAATAGCCATCACCTGTAACAGCAGAAAGCTGAGAAAACTGAGGTAGCGACGTATGAAGAGGAAAATGTTTTTCACGAAGGCGGCTATGAGCTATGAGCCATGAGCTATGAGCACCCGCCGCTCACAGCTCATGGCTCATGGCTGATTATCTCATAATAAATGGAAAACGCTGGTAGTTCTTAAGCGCCAGACCGGTACCGCGTACCACGCTCTTTAACGGATCATCGGCCACATGAACGGGCAGTTTGATCTTGGCACTCAGTCTTTTGTCCAATCCGCGCAGCAGGGCTCCACCACCTGTGAGGTATAAACCGCGGCGGTAGATATCCGCAGCCAGTTCGGGCGGTGTGGTTTCCAGTGCTTTCAGGATGGCTTCTTCTATTTTGAAAATACTCTTGTCCAGTGCTTCGGCAATTTCTTGGTAGCTGACCATGATCTGCTTAGGGATACCGGTTACCAGGTCGCGGCCATTAACGGGCAGGTCATCCGGTGGATTATCCAGGTCTTTCATAGCGGCTCCCACATTGATCTTGATTTGTTCAGCGGTACGCTCACCAATCAGCAGACTGTGGTAACGGCGCAGGGCTTCCATGATATCGGCAGTAAACTCATCACCGGCGATACGGATACTCTGATCGCACACAATCCCCGCCAGCGCAATCACGGTAATACCGGTGGTTCCACCCCCGATATCGATGATCATGTTACCTACGGGTTCTTCTACATCAATCCCGATACCCAGGGCGGCTGCCATAGGCTCATGGATCATATATACTTCTTTGGCACCTGCCTGCTCGGCACTATCCCGAACGGCACGTTTTTCTACTTCTGTAATGGAGGAGGGGATACAGATCACCATGCGCCAGCTGGGTGGAAACAGGGGCTTTTTGGGGTAGATCATCTTGATCAACTCCCTGATCATCAGCTCGGCCGCGTTAAAATCGGCAATTACCCCGTCTTTCAGCGGACGCACGGTCCGGATGCTTTCGTGGGTCTTTTCGTGCATCATCAGGGCTTTTTTGCCCACGGCCAAAACCTCCTTCATATTATTGCGGTTCAGCGCAATGATCGAAGGCTCGTTTACTACCACTTCATCGTTATGAATGATCAGGGTATTGGCTGTACCCAGATCCATGGCAATCTCCTGTGTGAAAAAGTTAAACAATCCCATTGTATATAAAAAGTTCGAATGTGTTAGTCAATGTTTGCAAAGGTGACTGAAAATAGTGGTTTCACAAAGCCAAAATACTGAATTTTCGGGGGTTTTGAGGCAGTTGCCACGAATTAGGCAAAAAGCGGTTGCTCAGTAGTGAGTGGTGAGTAGTGAGTTAATCATATCACGCATACTCACTATTCACTACTCACCACTCACCATTCACGCAAATTCATACCCGATATCCTTTCGGTAATACATCCCTTCAAACGAAATTTTCTCCAGTATTTTTTTTGATTTGGCCACTGCTTCCGGAATATTATTTCCATAAGCTGTAACAGTTAATACACGGCCGCCATTAGTATATACTTCGCCATTCACCAGTTTGGTGCCTGCATGAAAAACGATGGTATCTTCTGTTGGCAGCTCGTTCAATCCGCTGATCAGTAAGTTTTTCTGGTAGTCGCCCGGGTAACCACCACTCACTGCCATCACTGTTGCGCAGTGTTGCGGATAGAATGCGATGTTAGCATCAACTAACGTGCCATTATCCATCGCGGCAAATAATCCTACAATATCTGTTTGTAATAAAGGCATCACCACTTCTGTTTCCGGATCGCCCATGCGGCAGTTGTATTCAATCACAAAAGGTTCGCCGCCTACATTCATCAAACCGAAAAATACAAAACCATGGTAGTTGAGTTCTTCTTTGAAAAGCCCGTTGATAGTGGGTTTAATGATCCGCTCTTCTACTTTCTGCATGAATACATCATCCATAAAAGGTACCGGACTCACACAGCCCATGCCACCTGTATTTAAACCGGTATCTCCCTCGCCGATGCGTTTGTAATCTTTCGCATGACCGATGATCTGGTAGACTTCTCCATCTGTTAAAGCAAACACACTTACTTCAATGCCTTCTAAAAATTCTTCGATCACTACTTTGCTGCTGGCTTCGCCGAATTGTTTGTGCAGGATCATTTCTTCAAATACCTGCAGGGCTTCTTCATGCGAGGAAGAAATGACCACCCCTTTTCCTGCGGCCAGTCCATCGGCTTTTAACACCACCGGTAAACTATGCTGCGCGATATATTTTTTTCCTTCTTCAAAATTGTCAGCCGTAAACTCTGCATACCCCGCCGTTGGGATCTGGTGCCGCTGCATGAATTTTTTGCTGAAAGCTTTACTACCCTCCAGTTGCGCGGCTTCGGCCGATGGACCCACTACAATGATGTGCTGCAACTGCGGATCACTCTGAAAAAAATCGTAGATGCCTTTTACCAGTGGTTCTTCCGGTCCTACCACCAGCATATTGATCTTTTGATCGATGCAGGTTTGTTTGATAGCGGGAAAATCGGTGACAGAAAGGTCAAGATTGGTGCCGTATTGGGCTGTACCGGCATTACCCGGGGCAATAAATAGGTTATCACAGTGATGGCTTTTCACCATTTTCCAGGCCAGTGCATTCTCGCGGCCGCCCGAGCCAAGTAGTAAGATGTTCATGAGGGTTCAATTGCCAAGCGAAAGTAGGCTGTATGGGGGATTTTTTGGGGGAAAGGGGAAAATTATTGTGAAGGGGGGCAATGGTGAGTGGTGAGTGGTGAGTTGTGAATGGGCAATGGGCAATGGGCAATGGGCAATTACTGGTGTTGGGTAAGATACACTTGTTTTACTTGAAATTATTAGCAGGCTTGATTTCAGATTTCAATAGGTATTAATAGTGTAGAGGCCCGGAAACAAGGAGTTTACAGCGAACGGCAGCTGTTTCACAGGGCAACAATGAATGGGTAGTGGTGAATAGTCAGTAGTGAGTATCTATTGACTATTCACCATTGCCCATTCACAACTACCCACTCACCACTCACTACTCACTTTCCTCCACCCCGATATAACTCTTCTCCGGTAAACGTCTTGCGATCAGGAGAAACAGAACAATTGATACGGCCAGTATGCCGATGAACATCCAGTAATATTTGGCGCCTGTAAATTGACTGAAGAAGCCTTTGTTTACGATGTTTCCATTGATCAGACCCACCAGCAGGTTACCGGCTGATATACCGAGCAGGTACAACGCACTCATGGTACTTTTCATCGATTTGGGCGAATGGGTATAGGCATATTCCAGGCAGGTTACAGAAACCATTATCTCTGAAGCCGCCAGCAGTATATAGGCCAGTATCTGCCACCATACCGAAGGTTTTCCGCCGGCATCTATCTGTTCCTGCAACAGTGCAATGATTACAAAGGCCAGTCCGATTACTACCAATCCACCACCAATCTTGCGCAATGGCGTTACTTTGATCCCTTTTTTCTCCAGAAAAGGGTAAATAAATGAAGTAAAAACAGGGATCAGCAATACCAGAAACAAGGGATTGACAAAGTTGATCTGCTCGGGTAAAATAGTAATACCATTAATCAGCGTCAGATCCAGGCGGGTGGCCTGTAATACCCATTCGGAGAGGTTTTGGTCCCACAAGGCCCAGAAAATGGGCGTGAAAGCGAACACGGCGAGTACCCGGTACACAGCCTGTATGCCATCAATTGATTTGGCAGAATACTTTTCACCAACCGCTTCCCACACTTTTTGTCCGGGTTTACGGCTGAACAGTTTCATCAGCGCATACACCGAAATGGTAAAGAAATTCTCTTTTTTAATACCAGCGGGAGGTGCTTTCACATATTTTTTTCGTCCCAGCCAGAAAATCAATGTGGCCAGTGCCATCAGGATACCAGGTACACCAAATGCGACCTCCGGCCCGTAATATTTTTTTAACAGTGGGATAAACAAAGGAGCCAGTGTACCGCCGAGGTTAATACTCATATAAAACCAGCCATATACTTTGGAGAGGAGGTGTTCGTTGGATTTATCAAACTGATCGCCCACATTGGCCGATACGCAGGATTTGATACCACCCGCACAACAGGCAATAATTACCAGGCCTGTGCTGAAAAGGGTATAACTGTTGTCGGAAACAGACAGGATGAAATGGCCCAGGGTATACAGAATAGACACGAACAGGATCACACGGTATTTGCCAAAAAACCAGTCGGCCATGATAGCGCCCACAATAGGCATGAAATAAGCCAGTGTAACAAAGAGGTGCGACATTTCATTGGCCTTTGCATCGGCTTCCGCATTCAGCGCAGGATTGAGGGTGGGATTGAAAAATGCCACTGCCATATAAGTGACCATGATGGAGCGCAAACCGTAAAAACTGAACCTTTCTGCTATTTCACTACCAATGATATAAGGAACCGATTTCGGCATCCCGGTTTTCCTGATATCGCTTTGTATTTCACTCATAAGTTGTATTTTGGTTTTTTAAAGATATTGGAAACTGGTTAAAAGCGTTGAACCCTTTTAACTTCCAGCCCATATACTTGCACGCTAACTAAAATTGCTGATTATGTCTGATGAGAAAAAAACATTCAAGCCCTTTGTTGCCCCCGAAACAAATATGAAGGAGCTTACCGTAAAATCCATACTGGTAGGTAGTTTATTCGGGGTCATATTCGGTGCTGCCACGGTGTACCTGGCGCTGAAAGCCGGATTAACGGTTTCCGCCTCTATTCCCATTGCGGTGATTGCGATTACACTGGGCAGAAAATTTCTGAAAACTACCATTCTCGAGAACAATATCATTCAAACAACGGGTTCTGCAGGTGAGAGTATTGCAGCGGGTGTGGCATTTACCTTACCGGGTTTTCTGTTTCTTTCCTCGCCTTCCAGCGCCGAATATTTCAATTACCTCACCATCCTGATACTGGCCATCATTGGGGGTTTGCTGGGTACCTTATTAATGATACCCCTTCGGAAGGCACTGATCGTAAATGAGCATGAGAACCTGCCTTATCCCGAAGGAACGGCCTGCGGCGATGTGTTGAAGGCGGGTGAGAAAGGAGGCGATTTTGCCAAGACCGCTTTCTGGGGACTGGGCGTAGCTTTTGGTTATGCCATTCTGCAGAAAATTCTGCATGTGATTGCAGAAACGCCCTTTTATGCCACCAAACAGATCAATAAATTTTTCCCTTCGGCCAAAGTATCGGGGGAGATCACACCGGAGTATATGGGTGTGGGTTATATCATCGGTCCTAAGATTGCCGGTGTACTGGTAGCAGGTAGTGTATTGAGCTGGATGGTATTTATTCCCTTACTCTCTACCCTGGTTCCGGGCGATGTTATTGCGCTGCAACTGGTAAAACTGGGCTATCTGGTAGATGTAGCCAAAGCCGGTGGTAAAGGTGGCTGGGATCCGGTAACTCATAGTTTTGCCGATTATTCAGCGGCTATTTATTATGCCTATATCCGCCAGGTAGGCGCCGGTGCTGTTACGGCAGGGGGAGTGATCACTTTGCTGAAAACCATTCCTACTATTATTAAATCCATCAAAGGAAGTGTGGCTTCTTTAAAAGCCAATAACCAACCCGGTGCAGCCGCTATTCTGCGTACCGAAAAAGACCTGAACCTGAAAGTAGTGGGTTTTGGCAGTCTGGCGCTGATTGGATTGATTGCTGTATTACCGCAGGTTCCGGGTGATAGTTTCCTGCAGAAATTACTGATTGGTGTACTGGTGATTTTGTTCGGGGCTTTGTTTGTGACCGTATCCTCCCGGATTGTGGGTTTAATCGGTTCTTCCAATAACCCCATCAGCGGTATGACCATTGCTACGGTAATGGGCACGAGCCTGATCTTTTTAAGTGTGGGCTGGACGGGTAAGGCTTTTGAACCATTGGTACTGGTAGTGGGTGGTATGATCTGTATCGCTGCCGCCAATGCCGGTGCTACATCACAGGATCTGAAGAGTGGTTATATTGTAGGTGCCACGCCCCGTAACCAGCAGATCGCTTTGTTTGTGGGTGCCATCGTTTCTTCGATCGTGATCGGCTTAACCGTGAAATTCCTTGACAGGCCTACCACTGAAATGCTGCAGCAAGGTGTACAACATGCCATCGGTTCTGATAAATATCCTGCACCGCAGGCTACACTGATGGCCACGCTGATTAAAGGAATCCTTTCACAGAACCTCGACTGGCAATATGTGGTAGTCGGTATTTTCTTAGCTGTTACGATGGAATTATGCGGCATCAAATCGCTCAGCTTTGCGATTGGTGTATACCTGCCGCTGGCTACTACTTTACCCATCTTTATTGGCGGTGCCATCCGTGGTATTGTAGAAGCCAAACAGAAAAAAGAGAATATCAAACTGAATGCGGAAGAAGAGGAACTGGGCAAGGGTAACCTGTTTGCTACCGGACTGGTAGCGGGTGGTGCTGTTGCCGGTGTGATAATCGCTTTCCTGGCGGGAACGGATAGCGGAGAAAAATTCCTGAAAGCCATCAGTATGGAAGAAGGAATTGTACATAGTTTGTCGGAAGGAGGTTATTTTATCCTGGGCACCCTGTTCTTTGCAACTATGGGATTGATCCTCTATCGCGTAGCGATCAAAAAAACAACCTGATCCTAAACCGCGCTTTTGCGTCTTTGCGTGCAAATTTTTTCGCAAAGTCGCAAAGGCGCGGTAAGGAAATGATAGGCTAAGCCTGCTGTAAAAACAGCAGGCTTTTTTATGCGGCAGTCGGGTTAAACCTTCCGCTCCTTTCCCCGTCATACTAAAAATAATTACTATGGATTTCCGGCGTTTGTATAAAACCTTTACGGTAGGAGCCTGTCTCACGCTGCTCTCTGCTTTTGTGCAGGGCAGTTCTGCCGATACGTCTGAACCCCGGCTGAATATGCCCTACAAAAAAATGGGGCTTACACAGGAGCAGGCCGCGGCCCATTTACTGAACCGTTTTACATTCGGTACCCAACCGGGCCAGGTAAAACAGGTGGTGGAGATGGGACTGGATAACTGGCTATTGCAACAATTAGACAGTAAATTACCTGATGAGGAAGTTAACCGCCGCCTGCCTGCCGCCAATTACGAGGCATTGACCATGGATAATGAAACCATTGTGAACCGTTACCTGAATGCGGGACAGATCATCCGCGTAGCGGCTAAAAATAATTTACTGGATAAAGATTCTCTCCGTAACCTGGATAAGCCCGAGTACCGTGCACAGTTAAAAAAACTGATGGATGCGCAGGGGTATCAATTGCCGCAGGAATTACACCGGCAACTCATTAACCAGAAGGTAATCCGTGCAGCGTATGGACAGAACCAGTTGCAGGAATTGCTGACAGATTTCTGGTTCAATCACTTCAATGTTTCCTTAACAAAGGGCCAGTGCCAGCAGTACGTGCTCACCTATGAACGCGATGCGATCCGTCCCAATGTACTGGGTAATTTTGCCACCCTGCT
This sequence comes from Sediminibacterium sp., assembly GCA_036405675.1. Lineage (GTDB taxonomy): Bacteria > Bacteroidota > Bacteroidia > Chitinophagales > Chitinophagaceae > Sediminibacterium. The sequence continues at coordinate 26,577 of DASWXD010000096.1, read as the reverse complement.
GGAAGCAACGGCCAAACACCCCGCTATGCTGGAGTACCTGGACAATGCTTCCAGTGTGAGTATGGATAATGATATGGCGCGCCGTCAGGAAAAAAATGCCCTGGCAAGGCAGGCCCGTGAGCGTTTGCAGCAGGCGGCTAATGATACTTCTACACCCGGCAGAAAAATATTGCAGCAAACACTGGCTGCCAGAAAAACACAGGGACTGAATGAGAACTATGCCCGCGAGATCATGGAACTGCATACATTGGGTGTAGATGGCGGTTATACACAGCAGGATGTAACCACCGTAGCCCGTGCTTTAACCGGCTGGACTGTAAAGCCATTGTATAAGGATGGTCCCGGTAGCAAATTACTGCAGGCCGCTGGTCCCGCATTGCTGCAGCGAAGAGGTTTTGTGGTGGAAGGTGATTTTTTATTCCGTGCAGACAAACACGATGAGAGTGCGAAAACCATCCTCGGTAAAAACTTCCCTGCCAATGGTGGTTATGAAGAAGGTAAACAGGTATTAGCCATGCTGGCTACCCATCCCTCTACTGCTAAATTCATCAGCACCAAATTAGCCGCCAGGTTTGTGAGTGATACACCTTCGGTGGCATTGGTTAATAAAATGACAGCAGCTTTCCTGAAAAGCCATGGCAATATCAAAACCGTATTGATTACGATGGTGAATAGCCGTGAGTTCTGGGATACCAAAGCTTTACGCGAAAAAGTGAAATCGCCTTTCGAATTTGCTATCAGTGCCATTCGTGCTACGAACGCCGATGTGCAACAACCCTTTCAGATCTATAACTGGTGTACGCGTATGGGACAGCGGTTTTATTTTTACCAGGCGCCTACGGGTTTCCCGGACCGTGCGGGATACTGGATTAATACCGGATCGCTGCTGAACCGGATGAATTTTGGGTTGGCATTTGCTACCGGAAAAATTCCGGGCGTAAAACTGAACCTGGCTGCACTGAATGATAACCATGAACCAGAGAGTGCAGAAGCGGCACTGGCTATTTATAGCAAGATCCTGCTACCCGAAAGAAACCAGGACGAAAATATCCGCCGCCTTACCGCCATGATACGCGATACCAACCTGGAACAGAAACTCAATGAAGCCGCCGCCAAAAATCCATTAACTACTGTTGATGTACAGACTGAACAAACCGATGAGATGATGGGGACATCAATGAAAATGAACAAGCGGGAAAAAGCCAATGAGAAAAAAGCACTGGGTAAAAAGAACCTGCCGGTAACTACGCTGTATGTAGCGGGTAATACAAACACGGTATCGCAGGTGGCAGGTATCATTATTGGTTCTCCAGAATTTCAAAGAAAATAAAGGTGCAGAGGCGTAAAAAATAATCACTATGGTCAATCGCAGAGCTTTTATGAAATCGGGCGCTATGGCGCTGTTTGCAGCCGGGTTTGGTGGCGTGCCCACCTTTATTGCAAGGGCCGCCAATAGCGGTAAAATTCTGTTGCCGTATAAAAAGAATAAAGTGCTGGTCTGTATTTTTCAGCGCGGGGCGATGGATGGATTGATGGCGGTGAGTCCGTTTGCAGATCCGAACCTGAAAACATTGCGTCCTACTTTGTATATGAGTCCGGCAGCAACAGAAGGTAAACAGATAGACCTGGACGGCCGTTTTGGCTTACATCCTTCACTGGCAGCATTCGCTCCTTTTTTTACAGAGGGCCGTATGGCTATTGTACACGGCGTGGGAAGTCCGAATACCACCCGCAGTCATTTTGATGCGCAGGATTATATGGAAAGCGGTACCCCCTTCAGCAAGAGTACCAGCAGCGGCTGGCTGAACAGGGCCGTGGGTTTGCTGGGGCATGAGGGAACCCCTTTTCGTGCGGTGAGCCTGACCAGTTCCTTACCCAGAAGTTTGTATGGAGATAATGAATCATTAGCGATCAATAACCTGCAGGATTTTGCCATACAGATGCGGGGCAATCCGTTGGCTACCAATTTAGCTGCTAAATCTTTTGAACAGTTATACGATCAGACATCCAGCCAGATTCTGAGTAAAACCGGTAAGGAAAGTTTTGATGCGATGAAGATGCTGAACGTAAACAATATTAAAAACTACCAGCCTGCCAATGGGGTAGTGTATCCCAATTCTCCTTTGGGCAATGCTTTAAAACAGATCGCTACACTGATCAAAATGGATGTGGGTATGGAAGTGGCATTTGCAGAAAGTGGTGGCTGGGATACCCATTTTAACCAGGGAACGGTGAATGGGGCGCTGGCCCGGAACCTGAAAGATTTCAGCGACAGCATCGCCGCATTCTGGAAAGACATGGAAGCATACCAGGATGAGGTAACCGTGATGACGATGACCGAATTCGGACGCACCGCGCACCAGAATGGTACCGGCGGAACTGATCATGGAAGGGCGAGTTGTTTGTTTGTATTGGGCAATGATGTACAGGGAGGGAAAGTGTACAACAATATTACATCACTCGCCAAAGCAGAGCTGGAAGATGGCCGCGACCTGCCGGTAAGTACGGATTTCCGTTCTGTGTTCAGCTCGGTGGCAAATGGACATTTGAAGATCAATAATAATGCAAAACTGTTTCCATCCTGGGATGGCACTGCGTTAACATTGATGAAGAGTTGATAAAAAGCCCAGGTTCGCAGTTTGTCTGAACATAATCTGTGAACCCGGGCTTTTCTGCGTATAAGATTGAATGGACTCAGGAACCCGTAGCACCCGCTCTTACCTGTTCCTCTGCCGCACTGCTTTTTCTGGCAGCAGAACGATTGGCATCTTTCCCAAACCGGTACGAGATACTGAAGCTGATCTGCCGGCTATCTGTTAGCTGTTTGATGGAAAAATCAACTCCCTTGTAATAGCTGGTATAATACACTCTTTGCCACAGGAACGGATCCCGCACAATGAGGCGAAGATTCCAGGTGTTTGAGAAAAGTTGTTTTCCTACACCAACGGTTACATTGGCTGAACCTTTATCGTACAGGAGGGCAGAGAGGTAATTTCTGTGCTGATAAGTAGTGGCCAGGTCAACACTCCAGCTTTTGAGTAACTGAATCTGTGCCGTAACATTGGCCGAACCGCTGACAGCTTCAACACGGAAAGTTTCCTGGTCAATAGTGCCCTGCATGCGGTTATAAAAAACATGGGTATAAAAAGATAAGGATAGCTTTTGCCATACCCGTGTACTCAGGTTCATACTGACGCCGTGCATTGCTTTGATAGCCACATTATCTTTCTGCTGAAAACTCAGTTTTAATGCTGTATCCTGGTAAATATTATCACTGATCAGATCAGTGATCCGGCTGAAATAGTATTTAACTGACATATTTCTTTTAGACCAGCCTGCTTCAACAGTATGTGTGAACTGTGGCGATAACAAAGGGTTACCCTGCAGAAAAGTAAACTGGTTAAGGATGAACTGAAATGGATTCAGATCCTGGTAATTGGGCCTGTCAATTCTACGGTTGTAAGAGAGTAAGAGGGTCTGGTTATTGTCCAGTTTTTTTGCTATGCTGACAGCGGGGAACAGGTTGGTGTATCGTTTGCTGAAACTTTGGTTGTTCTGCAACTGTACACCATCGGCCATCGTATGTTCCAGTCTTGCACCTGCCGTGATATTCCAGTTGCCGGCTGCTTTTTTCACAGACAGATAGGCTGCCATGATCTTTTCTGCATAATTGAAATGATTGGAACGGGCATCCTGCTCCCAGACGGTTCCGGTATACTTTTCATAATCAGAACGGTTGTTGGTGCTTACACAACTCATTTTACCACCTGCTTCCCATCTGAACTGGTGATTGCCGGTTTTTACAAGATCGAATTTGGCAGAATATACATTAATCCGCGACGGGTTATCACCCCTTAACAGATACGGCGAACCTACCGGGGTATTTACAGAATCAAATAAATAGTTATGGTTGGTTTGTGTGTTTGACCTGTTAAAATAACTGTAGTCTGCATCCATACTAAACTCATCACCTTTTTTATTGAGTTGCTGCCGGTAGCTGATGCCGCCGGAATAATTGGCCCTGGTGATACGGTTACTAAAATCTGTAGAACCTATACTTTTTCCCCGTAATGGTTCAGCAATATGCGTAGTTGTTTTTCCTCCATCAGTAAGCTCACTGAAATAAGCAGTTGCTTGTAGTGAAATAGTTTTTACAGGGCTTATCCGGTAATCAACATTTGTTCGGATAGCGTGTGGTATCTGGGTAACCGGATTAAAAGTAAACTGTTTGTATAACGTAGCGATTTTATTGTCGGCGGTTCTGTACAGCCTGTCGATAAAAATTTCATAAGAGTTGCGAGTGTATCCAGTTGCATACGAGATAGCGGCAGCGATCTTTTGCTGCTGGTAAAATACGGTGCTGTTCATGCTGGCCCGGCCATATTTACCTGCCGATAATACCAGGCTGCTGTTGCCGCTCCAACCTGTATTTCTGCCGGATTTGGTATGAATATGGATCAATCCGGCCGTACCAGACGCATCATATCTGGCAGAAGGCTGCGGAACCAGTTCTATATGATCTATCTGCTGCGCACTGATGGAACGCAGCAGGTTAGCGGCTTCCTGGGCGTTCACATAAACTTTTTTTCCATCAATCAACAGCAGGGTTCCCTGTTTGCCCTGCATACTGATCTGGCCATCCCGGTCTACAGAAACACCAGGCGATCTTTCCAGAATGTCAAGCGCATTGGAAGCTGCATGAGAGGGTGTATTGTCAACGCGGATCACCGTTCTGTCGGGGTAAGATTGTACGGCCCTTCTTTCAGCATTTACCGTAACAGTATTGAGTTCATTGGTAACAGGTACGAGGGTAATAATAACAAGGGTAGTATCAGCAGGCGCAGGTACCAGCTGGTTGGCGAAACCGGTTGCACTGATGCGCAATAGTTTGCCATTGCAGAGGTTACTGAACAGGAAACTGCCATTGCTGGCCGATGCCTGCCTTTGCAGCGGAAGACTATCCGGCAAGCTTAACAGGGTGATGGTTGCCTGCGCTACCGGCTTACCCTCCGAAAAAACAACTCCCCGTGTGAGGCAGGGTTTTACGGGGGGTAACTGACTATGAGCTGCCGAAAAACAGCAAACGGCTAAACTGAAAAGTAGGGATCGCATTTTTTCCGGCAAACATAACCTGCAACAGAAGCTTGTAACCGGTGAATCCTATGAACAACTCTATATTACCACGAACGACAGGGAATGTGTTTACAGCATCAGTGGATCAGTTTTTTGAAATGGTCGAGATAGGTTCTGCCAATATTCAATACGCTGCCATTGGTCATGATGACCTGGTAGTTGTTGGGTTCTTTTCTGACTTCTTTTATAAAAGAGATATGAACGATATGCGACCGGTGAATGCGGATAAACTTATCCGGGTCCAGTTTCTCTTCGAGTTGGGCTATGCCCAGGTTGCTCAGATAACTGTTGTCTGAAGTAATGACACGGGTATATTCTTTTTCTGCCTCCAGGTAGAGGATCTGCTCAACAGCCACATTGGCAAGCACTTTTCCTTTTTCGAGCAGCATGTGGCTGACAGGCGTATGGGTTTTGGCAGCAAGAGTTTCCAGTAAAGCCTGTAGTGGTTTTGAATGGTTGGTTTGATGCAGCACTTTGTTAACCGCTTTGCTGAATCTTTCCAGTGTATAGGGTTTTAAAAGATAATCAATGGCGTTGGCTTCAAAAGCCTGTAAGGCAAACTCATCAAAAGCGGTTGTGAAAATAATTTTTGGGAAAAACTGCAGCCGGTTAACCAGTTCAAATCCGTTGTATACCGGCATCTGGATGTCGAGAAAAATCAGGTCGGGTTTCAGGGCATGGATCATCTGCTCTGCTTCCGCACCATCACAGGCTTCTCCCAGAACAGACAATCCGGGGAAGCCGGATAAATATTCCCTGATCAAAGACCTGGCACCCCGTTCATCATCAATTATCAGTACAGAGATCATATCAGGTATTTTGCAGGGGGATGATAAATGAGAAAACAAGTCCGGATGGATCATTTTTTGAAACGCGCAGATCCTCGCCATATAAAAGCGATAAACGCTCCCGGATATTAGTCAAACCAATACCTTCCTGTTGAAACAGCTCTTCGGTATTACCCGCATAACCCAGGCCGGTATCAGTAATGGTGAACTGCAAATGCTTGCCGGTCTGATTGATATCCAGTATAATACTACCACCCTTTGCTGCGCGGGAAATGCCGTGGATCAATGCATTTTCAACCAGGGGCTGGATCAGCATAGGAGGGATGCTGCGCAGCCGGAGATCTTTCGGACAGTTAATCTGAAAACTTAACCGGTTACCCAATCTTTCTTTTTCAAGAGAAAGATAGGTTTCTAAAAAGCGGAGTTCTTCTTCCAGTGGTACCAGGTGCAGTTTGCTGGCGCGAAGTGAATACCGGAATGTATCTGCCAGCTGTGCAATCATTACCCGCACATTTTCCTGTTCGGGCCGGATGAGGGCACTGATATTATTCAGCGTGTTGAATAAAAAATGAGGATGTATCTGCGCTTTCAGTACTGCAATTTCACTCTCGTGTGCCAGTGCCAGCAATTTTTTTTCTTTTTCCAGTTGGGTAAGGGTAGTTAAACGGAAATTATGCGCATAAAACAATGCGAACTGGATCAGGTAAAACAGTAAAGGCAGGTAATAGTCGAACCAGGCCGAAGCTTTTCCCTGTACTCTCACAAAACCGAAATACGCCGAACTCTGCTGATGCAGGATAAGCCATACGAGGATAAAAAGCGGAATGGTAAACAGGTGCAGCAGGAAATGAACCGATACAGGCTTATTCCGCAACCGCACAAAATACAGGTACCAGAGCGGGGCACTTAAAACAGCTTTGATGGCAAAGTCGGAAACAATGTTCAGCAGTTTTTCTTCGAACCCGTTCTGCTGCCCGTCTTTGGCATAAATAGTAATATCATAGGTTACATAATAGATAAAACCATACACCACATAAAACAATACCCAGTAAAGCAGCTCTTTCAGCGTAATTGTCTGGTATATGCGTTTGTTCAGTGTATCGTTCAGTGCCATATCTGTGTTACGAAGATAATGGTGGCTTGCGTAAATTGAAGATCCGAAAACAAAAAGGCCGCAAAAGCAGGTTGGTTTTTTGCCGGGAAAAGATGTGCAGGCTATTGCATCCTGACTGATCCGGAGTAATTTTGTCTGGTTATTATTTATCCCCCTCTCAACCGCATTGAACAGACGCACCCATTATATCATCCGCCGCGAATTACACGCACTGCTGGAACTGAAAAAATCAGAGCGGCTCTGGCATATTCCCGTGCTGGCGGCACTTTGTGTAGGTATTCCCCTGTTGGTAGGACTTTTCTTTGGCCGGTTGAATGATGCCATACTGGCCTGCACAGGTGGATTGGTGATCTTATACATCCCATCCACCCATATCGCTGCCAGGATGCGCAGCATGGTAATCTGTTCAGTCGGTTTTATGATTTCATTTGCAGTGGGCCTGGCATTCAGCTTCGATCCTTTGTTATCTGCGCTGATGCTGGGAATGCTTTCCTTTGCGGTACACTGGCTCACCCGTCGTTTCTATCAAAGGCCACCCGGTAACTTCTTTTTCATTATGCTGCTATCCATAGCCAGTTGTATGCCTTATCAACCAGAAACCATTGTATTTAAAACAGGTATGCTTGGTTTGGGTGCCTTACTGGCCTGTGTGCTGGCTTTGCTGTATTCCTTACTGGTCATCGGCAAATACCCGTTAAAGCAGACAGTAATGCCCGTAAAAAAAAGGATCCGGTTTACAGGTATATTTACTTCTTCTGTAATCGGGCTGGTGATGGGCTTGGCCCTGTTATTGGCCCACCTGCTGAAATTGAATAATCCTTACTGGGTTCCCATTTCCTGTATCGCTGTTATGCAGGGTGCGAACCGGCGGCACGTTTGGCAGCGAAGCCTGCAAAGAATTCTGGGAACTTTTATCGGGTTGGGTTTGGGTTGGCTGATTCTTTCTTTTCATCCAAGCGCCATCGCTGTTTGTTTGAGTATTCTTTTGCTGCAGTTTATTGTTGAAATGCTGATTGTACGGCACTATGGACTGGCAGTCATTTTTATCACACCACTCACCTTACTGCTTGCGGAGGCTGGCAGGGCCATGACGGCTGATCCGGGTGCATTGATCTCGGCGCGTTTTATTGATATTGTGCTGGGCAGCCTGATAGGTGCCCTGGGTGGATGGGTGCTGTATCACCGGGAATTACATCTCCGTACCACCAGAGAACTGCGTAAGGCAAGGGTGGCAGTGCTGCGGGGGTAAGGGATACAAGGCTATCAAACCCGATGAATACTATGGCGTATTTACTTATCCTTTGTCCATAATTTATATCCCTGAAAATTGGAGCTGTTCCAGCTTTTATACCTGGGTATCATCTCTTCTTCCAGCCTGCGTAGAAAATCAGGATAATCTTTTTGCTGGCTCCATAAATTTTCACTCAACGCTGTCATACGCGGGAAAACCATGTAATCAACTTTTGTGGGAAAAGCCATGTATTCAGTCCAGACATTCGCCTGTGCCCCAATGATCTTATGGGCAAGCCCGGCGGCTTTTACGGCATCGGGTACCACCTGGTATTTGTATACATTTTCTAACGGGTTATAGCCATGAATGGCCAGACTATCATTTGGGTCTTTGGATTGGTAATGATCAAAATAAAAGGGTTTGCCAGGTGTTTGGATGATCTCAAAACCTTTTTTGGCAACAGCGAGGGCCTGTTTATCATCACTCCAGTTCATGATCAGGGTGGTGGTATCCAGATCACCTTCTGCGATCTCGTGCCAGCCTACTGATTTTTTATGGAGTTGTTTCAGGTGTCTGGCAACGTATTCGATGAAATAGGTTTCCAATGCTTTTTCGGATGCCAGTTTTTTACTTTTCATAAAAGCCTGTGTGTTGGGATCCTGTTTCCACCAGAGCATACTGCATTCATCACCACCGATATGTATGTAGGTAGAAGGGAACAGTTCTGCCAGCTCTGTAAAAATATCTTTGAGAAATTGGAAAGAAGCCTCAGTGGGCGCCAGTACATTGTTCTGGCGGTTATACATGCCCCAGGTACTGGCCACATTCCAGCCAGTATCGGGTTTGGTGCTGAATTCGGGGTAAGCGGCAATGGTGGCACGGCTATGCCCCGGTATATCCAGTTCGGGAATGATCGTGATGCCTCTCACTGCTGCATAGGCAATTACTTCTTTGATCTCGTTCCTTGTATAAAAACCGCCATATCGTTTTCTTTCGTACCGGGCCGGAACATCTTTGAAATGCCCGATCAGGGTAGAGTCGCGCCAGGAGCCTATGGTATTCAGTTTTGGGTAACTCTTCACTTCAAAACGCCAGCCCTGGTCATCGGTTAAGTGCCAGTGAAATGTGTTGAACTTATGAAAAGCAAGGTAGTCGATATATTTCTTTACATAACTCACCGGAAAAATATGCCTTACCACATCCAGGTGCATACCCCGGTAACGGAACTGCGGGTAGTCAGTAATGGCTACAGCAGGAATGGTAGCCGTGGCCGATTTTTTATTGGGTAATAATTGTAATAAGGTCTGTGTGGCATTTACAAAACCCCTTATATCGTTGGCAGTAATGATTACCTGTTTACCGGCAGCACTGATATGGTACATTTCGGGCCGGGTAATGCTTTTTTCATCTGTCTGGAGAATGATGCGGGGTAATACTTTTGAAGGACTAACCGCCGACAACTGCAAGCGTATGCCTGTTTGTTGTTCTATCTGCTGCTGCATATAGTTTGCCTGAACGGCAAAGGAGGCGGGATAATACAATATGGTGGATGATTGAATGGTTATACCGGTTCCTTTCAGTGATTCGTATTTCACGGGAGCGGGTGTAATAGGGTTCAGTATCTGTGCCTGGCAATTGATCATCACAAGCAATAGCAGACCAATACCAACAAAAGGTTTACACATACAAAAGATTCAAATTGTAAAAATTCTTCAAAGTCACTGCGTTCTCAATGCATCTGTGCAGAAAACCGATCAGAGTTTTCCGTGTTTGATCTCATCCACCACTGCCGGATCCAGCAGCGTAGAAGTATCGCCCAGGTTCTGTGTTTCGCCTTCGGCGATCTTACGCAGAATCCTGCGCATGATCTTACCACTTCGGGTTTTGGGTAATCCACTCACAAACTGGATCTTATCAGGTTTGGCAATGGCGCCAATGATACGGGTTACGGTTTGCAGAATGTCTTTGCGGATCATTTCTGCGGTACCATGTGTATCCTGTCCGTGCGAACCTTGGTAAATTACATAGGCGTAAATACCCTGTCCTTTTACATCATGCGGATAACCCACTACGGCACTTTCTACCACGCCGGCATGCATATTAATGGCATTCTCTACTTCTGCGGTACCGATACGGTGACCGCTTACATTCAATACATCATCCACACGACCAGTGATCCGGTAAAAACCATTTTTATCGCGCATCGCGCCATCGCCCGTGAAATACATATTCTCGTAAGTAGCAAAATAGTTGGTACGGCACCGCTCATGATCGCCATAAGTAGTGCGCAGGATGCCGGGCCAGGGCGCTTTGATACAGAGATTACCCGAAACGGTTTCATCGCCTTCGGCTATTACTTCCTTGCCGTTTTCATCTACCAAAACCATCTGTAAACCCGGCATGGGTAATGTGGCCCAGCTGGGAACGGATGGAGTAATACCTGCGAGGTTACTGATTAAACAGGCACCGGTTTCTGTTTGCCACCAGGTATCTACGATGGGGCATTTTTTCTTGCCTACATGTTCATCGTACCAATGCCAGGCTTCTTCATTAATAGGTTCCCCAACGGTACCGAGTACTTGCAGTGAAGAGAGATTTTTTCCGTGCAGAGGGCCGGTACCAAATCCCATGAGACTGCGGATGGCGGTGGGAGCGGTATAAAAAATATTGACTTTGAATTTGTCGATGATATCCCAGAAACGACTCGCATCCGGGAAAGTAGGCACCCCTTCAAACATCAGGGAAGTAGCGCCGGCACTGAGTGGACCATAAATGATATAGGTATGCCCGGTAATCCAGCCGATATCTGCCGTACAGAAATGCAGTTGCTCGGGTTTGTACTGGAAAACGTTTACAAATGTATAATTGGCCCAGATCATATATCCGCCGCAGGTATGCACTACGCCCTTGGGTTTACCGGTAGAGCCGGAAGTGTACAGGATGAACAGCGGATCTTCTGCATCCATTTCTTCGGCTTCTATAAAATTGAGTCCTTTCTCTTCCACATGTTTCATTTCTTCTTCCCACCATACATCCCTTCCCTTGATCATGGATACGGGTGTGCGGGTTCTGGTACACACAATCACTCTTTTCACCGTTCTGTTACCAATCAGTGCATCATCGATCACGCTTTTCAGCGGAATGTCTTTGGCACCACGGTGGGCACCATCGCAGGTAACAATGAACTCTGCCTGGGCATCGTATAAACGGTCGGCAATACTCTGTGCAGAGAAACCACCAAACACCACACTATGAATGGCGCCGATACGTGCGCAGGCTAAAACCGCAATAGCGAGTTCGGGAATCATGCCCATATAAATGCAGACACGGTCTCCCTTTTTAACACCATTGTTCTTTAATACATGCGCAAACTGGCATACTTTCTCCAGCAGTTTTTTATAGGTAAGTGTGCGGTGCTGTTCATCGGGTGCATTGGGTTCCCAGATCAGGGCGGGCTCATTGCCTTTTGTACTGATATGGCGATCGAGACAGTTCTCGGTAATATTCAGTTTACCTCCTTTGAACCATTCTACTTTAGGTTCTGTAAAATTCCAATCCAGCACGGTGTCCCATTTTTTACGCCAGGTAAAATTTTCGGCCACATCGGCCCAGAAAGCGGAGGGATCTTCGATACTTTTCTGATAAGCTGTTTTGTACTCGTCAAAGGATTTGATCTGGTAGGGGTATGACATACGAACGGGTATTTAAGGGGGATTAAAGATACGGCATGGAGTGGAAAGTTGTGAATCGGGAGTGGTGAGTGGTGAGTAGTGAGTAGTGAGTAGTGAGTAGTGAGTAGTGAGTAGGCAGGCGGTATATAACACTCACTACTGACTACTCACCACTCACTTTCCTGGAAATAGCGCAGCCCTGCTTGTTTAAATCATCCCTTTGGCGTAAGTTGACGATGATTTATTGCTTATGAAAGAAAAGAACAGTATCTGGAAAGTGATCGGTGCTTCTTCGCTCGGCACTTTAATTGAATGGTATGATTTCTATATTTTCGGAAGCCTGGCCACGGTGCTGGCTAACCAGTTTTTTCCCAAAACCAATCCTACCGCGGCATTGTTGTCTACGCTGGCCACTTTTGCCGCAGGATTTATTGTGCGTCCTTTCGGGGCATTGGTATTTGGCCGGCTGGGCGATCTGATTGGTCGTAAACATACGTTCCTGCTAACACTTGTTATCATGGGCGGCTCCACATTTGCCATTGGTCTCATACCCAGTTACGAAACCATCGGCTTTGCGGCACCCATACTGGTATTGGTATTGCGCCTGCTGCAGGGACTGGCACTGGGAGGCGAATACGGTGGTGCTGCTACCTATGTAGCCGAACATGCACCGCACGATAAAAGGGGGTTTTATACTTCCTGGATCCAGACCACTGCTACGCTGGGTTTATTCGTATCGCTGGGTGTAATTCTTTTAACCCGTCATAGCCTGGATATTGACCAGGCCAGGTCAATCGCGAAGTTTAACGACTGGGGCTGGCGGATTCCTTTTCTCGTTTCGATTGTACTGGTGGTAGTTTCTATCTATATCCGTTTGAAGATGAAGGAGTCGCCCCTGTTTGAGCAACTGAAAACTTCCGGCACCCGTTCTGTGAATCCCTTAAAAGAAAGTTTCGGACATAAATCCAACCTCAAAATGGTATTGCTGGCCCTGTTTGGTGCGGCCATGGGACAGGGAGTGGTTTGGTACACCGGACAATTCTATGCGCAATCCTTTATCGAAAATGTATGTAAGATTGATTTCGACCAATCGCGCACCATCCTGATCTGGGCCATCCTTTTTGCCACGCCGTTTTTTGTGGTATTCGGCAGCTGGAGCGATAAGATCGGTCGTAAATGGATCATGCTGGGAGGTATGTTCCTCGCAATTGTTACCTACAAGCCTTTGTTCAAACAATTACTGGTACTCTCAGATACAACTACCAAAACCGAGTTAACCGATCTGAAGCAGATCAAAACCAACCGGGTACCTATTGCCAATACAAACGATACTTTACGCACGGTATCCCATCTTGCCTATTATGAAGATGGCATGGTAGTAACGCAGACCACCAAAGACACAGTGTATGCGGCCGCCGGCAAAACAACGATCAAACCCGACGTAAAACTATCCAAAACAGTGGGTACAAGCGGCTACTGGCAAATGGTATTGCTGGTGTTTGTGATGATTTTATATGTGACCATGGTGTATGGCCCGATTGCGGCTTTCCTGGTAGAGTTGTTCCCAACCAAGATCCGGTACACATCTATGTCTTTGCCGTATCATATCGGTAATGGTGTATTTGGCGGACTCACTCCTTTTATCGCCACATTACTTACCACCATTTATACAAATGATCTGTTGGTGGGACTGATGTACCCGATCATTATAGCGGCGGTTTGCCTGGTGATAGGCACCCTGTATATCAATAACCGCATCGATCCGCCGATAGAAGTACCGAATGAGTAACGCTGATTAAATATGAACGTCTTGTGCTATTTGATAATTCAAAATTTATTTGATTAGTAGAATAAAAACCGCCACCTCAGGGTGTTCGATGAAAAATTTCTAATCAGTCCCTGTGGACGGGCCTCATTGGGGTCGGTGTCAAGCGAAGCGAAGACAGATCAGATCATGCGAAGCAGATCTGATCAGAGGCCAATGCAGCCCGGTAACAGGGACGGGGCTCCCGGCTCAGCCGGGACCGTGAGCGACAAGGGTTTTCGAATTACAGGGTGTTTGATTTTTAATAGCACAACACGTTAAATATTACTATTTAAACGAATGATATGAACCAACTTAAAAAATTCGCAGGTATTATCTGGTTTTTACTGGGGCCGGTGGCTGTGTATTATCTTATAAAAACAGCCGCTTCCGAGATTGCGAAAAAGCCGGTGATGGATACCAAAATTCAGTGGGGTGTATTTGTGGTCATCTTTATCCCGATTGCGATTGGGATGATGATCTTTGGGTGGTATGCGTTACGAGGCGAGTATGATCATTTACCGGAGCGTTCAGAGGAGTTGATTGATTAAAGCGTTGCAGAAGAAAAGCCCGAAAAAAACTTTGTTCTGCAGGAATATTCGTCAACAGCCAATTCTTACCAATCCCTTAACCCCATTTTCCCTGCATTCAACTAATTTTGGCCGAAACCCGGCAGGCATGTCAATAGAAGTTACACAGTTACTGAAACAGTATGGTGAGCAAAAAGCGGTGAATGGTGTTTCGTTTGCCGTGAACAAAGGAGAGATCGTGGGTTTTCTGGGTCCCAATGGGGCGGGCAAAAGCACCACCATGAAGATCATCACCGGTTACCTGCAGGCTGATGGGGGCAAAGCACTGGTTTGCGGACTGGATGTGGCTTCCCATCCCATAGAAGTAAAAAAGAAAATCGGCTACCTGCCCGAGGCCAACCCCCTCTATCCAGATATGTATGTTAGAGAGTACCTGGCTTTTGTAGCGGGTATTCATCAACTGAAAGATGTAAAGGCGGCGATTGAAAAAGTAATTATCCTCACGGGTTTAACGGTAGAATCCAAAAAGAAGATCGGGCAATTATCCAAGGGGTATAAACAAAGGGTGGGATTAGCCGCCGCTTTGATACACGAACCCGAAGTGCTGATCCTGGATGAACCTACCAGCGGACTGGACCCCAACCAGATCATCGAGATCAGGAACGTGATCAAACAACAGGGACAGAACAAGACCGTTCTTTTCTCTTCGCATATCCTGCAGGAAGTAGAAGCCATCTGTGACCGGGTGATTATTATCAACAAAGGAAATATAGTGGCAGATGACCGTTTGGTAAACCTGCAGAAAGGGAAAGGAGAAAGACATATCGTGTCTGTTCAGTTTGGCGAAACCGTTGGTCGTTCCTTACTGGAGACGCTGACTGATATATCCCGTTTGGTGGAACAGGGAACCGGCCACTGGCAACTGGAAACCGCCAACCCCGAATCCGTGAAAAAACAATTACTCTCATTGGCAGTAGCCAATAACCTCAATATCGTATCCCTGCAATCGGAAGGGCATAGCCTTGAACAGGTATTCCGCACATTAACCACCAAAGCCTGATCAATGGAAGTGCTGCCCGGCATATCAGTTACACATACCAAGGAAACTGCTGACCTTAAATGGTGTGCACAACTGATGGCGGCCAATGAACCCTGGATCACGTTACAACGCAGTTATGAAGATTCGATACAATTACTGGAAGACCCTTTAAGCGAAGTCTATCTTTTTACAGTAAAAGAAGAACGGCTGGGTTTTATCATGCTCAAATTAAAAGGTGCTTTTACCGGATACATACAAACGATCGTTATTACAGAAGCCGCCCGCGGCCAGGGATTGGGCGAAGCGGCTATCCGTTATGCGGAGGAGATCATTTTTTCGGTTAGTCCCAATGCCTTTATCTGCGTAAGCGCCTTTAACCACCGGGCCCGAGAACTCTATCTGCGACTGGGTTTTGAACAAATAGGTGTTCTGAAAGACTATGTACGTAAGGGTTACGACGAGGTATTTATGCGGAAAACCCGCGGTTCCTGGAATGATTTCAAAAAACAAAAGCCGGTAAATCCTTAAATTGCGGCACCGAAGACGAGCTAATCAAACTTTTTAAACCAACAAGCAATCAACATGAGTTACATTATTGAAGTTCACGCAAGACAGATCTTAGACAGCCGTGGTAATCCTACGGTTGAAGTAGATGTAGTTACCGATGACGGCGTTATAGGCCGTGCGGCAGTTCCGAGTGGTGCCAGTACCGGTATTCACGAAGCAGCTGAACTGCGTGATAACGACAAAAAGAAATATGCAGGAAAAGGCGTTCTGAAAGCAGTTAAGAACGTGAACGATATTATTGCCGAAGGCATTGTAGGTTTTGATGTGGCCCAGCAGGCGGCTATTGACGAAGCCATGATTGCACTGGATGGCACACCTAACAAAACCAAACTGGGCGCCAACGCCATACTGGCGGTAAGTATGGCAGTTGCCAAAGCTGCTGCTGAAGAAGCCGGTCTTCCTTTGTTCCGCTACATTGGTGGTACCAACGCCAAAACATTGCCCATGCCGATGATGAACATCCTCAACGGTGGTGCGCACGCAGATAATAAAATCGATTTCCAGGAATTCATGATCATGCCGGTAGGTGCTCCTTCTTTCAGTGAGGGGCTGCGCTGGGGTGTTGAGATCTTCCACGTACTGAAAAGTGTGTTGAAGAAAAAAGGGTTCAGCACCAATGTAGGTGATGAAGGTGGTTTTGCACCCAATATCCAGAGCAATGAAGAAGCCATTGAAACCGTACTGGAAGCGATCTCTGCTGCCGGGTACAAAACCGGTTCACAGATCGTGATCGCGATGGATGCGGCCAACAGCGAATTATGGGATGCCAAGAAGAAAAAATATGTGTTCCATAAGAGCAGCGGCAAAGCCATCAGCAGCGATGAACTGGTGAAATTCTGGGAAAAATGGGTGAAACAATATCCGATCGTTTCTATCGAAGATGGTATGGCCGAAGACGACTGGAATGGCTGGAAAGCCCTTACCCAGGCCGTAGGCAGCAAATGTCAGCTGGTAGGAGATGATCTGTTTGTGACTAATGTAAACCGCTTGCAGACCGGTATCGATAAAGGCATTGCCAATGGCCTGCTGGTAAAAGTGAACCAGATCGGAACACTTACCGAAACCATTAATGCCGTATCGCTGGCACAGCATAACGGATATAATACTATTATGAGCCACCGCAGCGGTGAAACAGAAGATACCACCATTGCCGACCTGGCCGTGGCACTGAATTGCGGACAGATCAAAACCGGTTCTGCATCACGTACCGACCGGATTGCCAAATACAACCAGCTGATCCGTATCGAGGAAATGCTGGGAAGTACCGGCGTGTATCCGAAAGGAAAGATCAAGTTTGGATCAAAATAAGCTATGAGCAAAGAGCTATGAGCTGTGAGCGAAAAAAAATTCCTGCTCGCAGCTCATAGCTGGCAGCTCATGGCTCATAACACAGCCGCTTCTTCACACCTGTTGATTAGTTTATTGCTCAGCAGAAATACTAATTATCTATTTTTATTCCTGAAACCAACTACCTCATCATCCATTAATGAAAAAAATTGCTACCATACTCACCAATAAATACCTGGTAGCATCTGTGTTTTTTATTGTGTGGATGTTATTCTTTGACCAGCGGGATTACTTTCAGCAGCGCGAGCGGCAGGCTGAGCTGAACAAGCTGGAAGCCAAGAAACGCTATTATGTAGAAGAGATCGAGAAAACCCGTAAACAGCTGCAGGATCTGCAGAATAACCCGGCCGCCCTTGAAAAATTTGCCCGCGAACGCTACCTGATGAAGCGGGAAGGTGAGGACATTTTTATCATAGAAGATTCTGCCGACCTCAAAAAATAATTTTCCGCCAAAAACGTTGGCCGCCCGCACAACAATATTATTTCCCCTTCCCCGTTTTATATACACGCCGTATCCTCTTATTTTAAGATGTGTTATCCTGTGTTATGAAAAAATTCAAAGAAGAGGATCTGATCCTGTACCTGTATCAGGATTGTTCACCCAAAATGAGTGCTGCCATAGAAGCGGCACTGGAAGAAGACCTGGAACTGAATGACCGGCTGAAACTGCTGCGCCGGACCATTCGCCAGCTGGACAAGCTCAAACTCAAATCTCCGTCCAAACAATCCATCAAAGCTATCCTGCAGCACGCCAACAGGAAATAAATGTATATGTGAGGGGTGGTAAAGTCTTTTTACGCTTTCAAGGGTAATTTTCTGTTCAATTATCACTCTGGCTGCTGTTGTATCCCTTCTTTTCAACTAAATTTATCTCCACTAAAAATGGAGATATGAAAACTGCTTTCCGTTACTTCTCTTTGCTGCTATTGTGCAGCATGGTTGTATTCTTTTCACAGGCTCAACCAGCCGGAAAAGTTTATGAAACCAAAACCGTAAAAAGTGCCATCATGGGAAAGGATGTACACTACACGGTGTACCTGCCTGCTGATTATGAAACATCCAGTCGCACTTATCCAGTAGTGTACCTGTTGCATGGTTATACAGATGATAATACCGGCTGGTTACAGTTTGGCGAGATCAACCGGTATGCCGATAAGGCGATAGCTGAAGGAACAATTCCACCGATGATCATTGTTATGCCGGATGCAGATTCTACCTGGTACATCAATGCTTACGACGGCAAAGAGAAATACGAAGATTTTTTTGTGAAGGAATTTATGCCGTCTATTGAAAAGACCTGGCGCATCAA
Source organism: Sediminibacterium sp. (assembly GCA_036405675.1). Lineage (GTDB taxonomy): Bacteria > Bacteroidota > Bacteroidia > Chitinophagales > Chitinophagaceae > Sediminibacterium. The sequence continues at coordinate 8,044 of DASWXD010000096.1, read as the reverse complement.
AGCAGAAAAAAAATACAGGGGAGTGGCTGGACTTTCGATGGGAGGATACGGCACCCTGATCTATGCACTGAAACATGCTGAATTATTTGCCGCTGCCGCACCATTGAGTGCTGCCGTGATAGATGATGACGCGATCGTTACCACTCCTGATGCCAGCTGGGCAAGAACTTTTGCCCAACTCTATGGGCGCGATCTGAAAGGACGGGATCGTTTAACAAAAGCCTGGTATGATAATTCGGTATTGAAACTGGTAGAAACCAAAACGGCCGACGAGCTGAAAAAAGTACGTTACTGGATCGATTGCGGCGATGATGATTTTTTAACGAAAGGCAATTGCCTGCTGCATATTGCTCTCACCGAAAAACGCGTACCGCACGAATACCGTGTTCGTGATGGCGCCCATACCTGGAGCTACTGGCGCACCGGTATTACCGATGCCCTGAAATTTATCGGCGAAAGCTTTCACCAATAATAAAAAACCGTGTCTTTGTGCCTTTGTGTGAGAATGCATTTCCACACAAAGGCACAAAGACACAGTATACGTTGTTTGTATAGATGACAAAAAAAGAACGCTACCGGTTAATACTGGATTATTTCCAGCAAAATGTACCTGATGCTGAAACGGAACTGTTGTACGATAATCCATTTCAGCTGCTGGTAGCTGTGATCCTGTCGGCGCAGTGTACAGATAAACGTGTAAACCTGACTACCCCTGCCATCTTCGCGAGGTATCCGGGTCCGCAACAAATGGCGAAAGCAAGTTTTGATGAATTGTTTCCGCTGATCAGAAGCATTTCCTATCCCAATAACAAAACCAAACACCTGATCGGCATGGCCAATATGTTGCTCGAACAATTCGGCGGCGAAGTGCCCATGACGGTAGAAGAACTGATAAAATTACCCGGAGTAGGCAGAAAAACAGCCAATGTTATTACCAGCGTCATCGATGAACAACCCAATATGGCTGTTGATACGCATGTGTTCCGGGTAAGCAAACGTTTAGGACTGGTATCGCAGAAAGCATCTACCCCATTGGCGGTAGAAAAAGAACTGATCAAACATATCCCCTCCGAAATGGTACACAAGGCCCACCACTGGCTGATCCTGCACGGCCGTTATGTTTGCCTGGCGCGGAATCCGAAGTGTGGGGAGTGTAGTTTTACGGAGCTGTGCATGTACTTTAAGAAGAATCGGCAGACGTGAGGCGTGAGGCGTGAGTGGTGAGTAGTCAGTAGGGAGTGTGCAATTGTCAATGGGCAATTGTCAATGGTGAATGTTTCGTATTGCACTCTCACTCACGCCTCACGTCTGACGACTCACGATTCACTTCTTCCCCCTCACCAGCTCATACGAGTGATCAATAAATTCTTTCAGCACCCTTCCCGGAATAACGCCATCCACCACCACGGTGTTCCAGTGTTTTTTATTCATGTGAAAACCTGGTAGTACATGGTCCGGATACTCTTCTCTTAATTCAATGGCCAGATCGGGATTGCATTTTGCGTTAAACCGCAATGGATGATTATCCAGTCCTGCCAGCAGGAATAGTTTATTCTTCACTTTAAATACCAGTGTATCCGGTCCGAAAGGAAAAGCTTCTTCGGCATCTGGTTTGCTCAAACAATAAGCTCTGAGTTGTTCAATATCCATCGTAGTTATCTGAATTAAATGAATGGCTAATGGCTCACCTGCAGACTGGTTTAGGGGTGGATGCTGCTCTATCTGCTATGTTCTAAGTTCTATGTTCTAAGTTCTATGTTCTATGTTCTGTGTTCTGTGTTCTCCGTTCTTCTGTTCCTTGTTCGTCTGTTCATCTGTTCCCTCCCTCCCTCTTTTTCTGTAAAATAAAAAAGCCCCGCGGTAAAAACAATTCCGCGGGGCTTTATATTTCCGGTAGGTTGATTAGAGCATTTTTTTCACTACATCCACCAGTTCGCCTTTGGTAATAGGGATACCCATCACTTTGTTATAGGCTTTGGCATCCACCATATACTGGTCGCGGATGATCTTTACTAACTGACCGTTGTTGATCTCGGGGATCAGCACTTTGTCGAAGTTTTGAATGATCTCGCCCAGATTTTTAGGGAATGGACGCATGTAACGGATATGCGCATGACTTACCGCATGTCCCTGCGCCTGTAATTCCAGTGCAGCACTTTTAATGGCACCGTAGGTAGAACCCCATCCGAGGATCAGTACTTTCCCTTTGTCTGCACCACTGTCAATTTTCTGTAAAGGAATATAATCGGCGATCTTATCTACTTTGGCCTGGCGGGTATTCACCATGTGCTGGTGATTCTCAGGTTCGTAGTTGATATTACCGGTTACATCCTGTTTTTCCAAACCACCAATGCGGTGTTCCAGTCCGGTAGTACCCGGAATGGCCCATGGGCGTGCCAGTTTTTCGTCTCTTCTGTAGGGCTGGTATTTGGGTTCATCTTCTGCCAGCGCTTTTTTGAAATTTACTTTGATCTCTGGCAGTTCTGCAGCAGTTGGGAATTTCCAGGGTTCTGCGCCATTGGCAATATAACCATCGCTCAGAATGATCACCGGAGTCATATGCTGAACCGCAATGCGGCAGGCTTCGTACGCTACTTCAAAACAATCGCTGGGAGTGGAGGATGCAACGATGGGCATCGGACATTCGCCGTTACGGCCATAGTAAGCCTGCATCAGATCACTCTGTTCTGTTTTGGTAGGCAAACCGGTAGAAGGTCCGCCACGCTGGATATTGATGATCACCAAGGGGATTTCCAGCATTACGGCCAATCCCATGGCTTCTGTTTTCAGTGCCATACCAGGGCCGGAAGTGGAAGTAATACCCAGTGCTCCTCCATAACTGGCACCGATGGCGGCGCCAATACCGGCAATCTCATCTTCGGCCTGGAAAGTGCGGATCCCGAAATTTTTATACTTACTTAATTCGTGCAGAATATCAGAAGCGGGTGTGATCGGATACGTACCGAGGAAAATAGGCAATCCGCTTTTTTCGCCTGCGGCAATCAATCCCATGGCCAGGGATTCGTTACCCATGATACTGCGGTACAGACCCGGTGCCATTTTGGCTTTTTCTACTGTGTAACGGCTGGTAAAAGTTTCCGTGGTATCACCATAGTTGTAACCGGCCTGTAATACTTTGATATTACTGTTGAGGATAGTCGGCTTTTTGCCAAACTTGTCTTTCAGGAAAGCGATGGTGGTTTCGAGACTACGGTTATACATCCAGTAGATGAAACCCAGTACGAACATGTTTTTGGCACGGTCCCTTTCCTTATTACCCAGTTCGGGGAAGTCTTTCAGGGCTTCGCGGGTAAGTTTGGTTACATCTATTTTGATGAGTTCATAACTATCCAGACTGCCGTCTTCCAATGGATTTACCCCATCAGGGTAGTTGGCCAGACGCAGGTTTTTGGTGTCAAAACCTTCAATATTTACAATGATCTTTCCGCCCGGTTTGATGGCTTTCAGGTTCACTTTCAAAGCCGCGGCATTCATTGCTACCAGTACATCGGCAATATCTCCCGGGGTAAATACTTTGTTAGAGGAAAAGTGCAGCTGGAAACCGCTCACACCCGGCAACGTACCAATCGGGGCACGGATTTCCGCCGGAAAGTCCGGGAAAGTGGCCAGGTCGATCCCCAGCATCGCGGTATTGTTGGTAAACTGTTGTCCGGTAAGCTGCATACCGTCTCCACTGTCTCCTGCAAATTTGATCACAACATCTTGCAGTAATTCGTCTTTATTAGCCATCGAAGAATAAATTGTGCCCACAAAGTTACTGGATAACCGGGCATGAAAAACATGATTTTTAATGGCTTGTAAAGTCGGTCTTTTTTCTTAAAAAACAAGCCGCTTTCTTGCAGAATCGGTACAATAGTTACCTTCGCCGTTAAATGAAAGATCAGTTGATCGTGAAGTCGTCGAAAAAGAACCGGTGGGTGCTGGCTATACTGCTTTTAACAGGGGGGTTACTGGGCGGAGCCTGGCTGATGGAGAACCAGGCCGGACCTGCACGGGCGACTACCCATCCGGCTGAAACTGCCGCTACCATTCCTCCTTATCACTACGACAGTACCAAAAAGTACATTTACCTCACTTTTGATGATGGCCCCCAGCCCGGAACGGTATCCTGTTACAATCTCTGCCGTACAGAAGGGATCAAAGCCAGTTTTTTTATGGTGGGACTGCACGAAACTATGAAATCAGACGGCAGGCAGATCGTGAATATGATCCGTTCGGGGTATCCCCGGTTTTTGTTGGCCAACCATAGCTATACGCATGCGAATAATAAGTACCTGAATTTTTACCATCACCCACAGAAAGCGGCGGCTGATTTTTTTCAGTCGCAGCAGGCCTTACAGGTTCCTTACCTGATTGCCCGTTTACCGGGTAACCGTTCCTGGGTCAGAGAGGGAGAGTTGCGGGCTTCGGGCCTGGTACATCCTGTTGCACGTTTGCTGGACAGTGCCGGTTATAATGTAATAGGCTGGGACATTGAATGGGATTTCAACCACCGTTCTGCCCGTCCGGTAGAAACACCCGAAACCATGGCCAGAGCCGTGGATAGTGCTTTTTATAAATCCAATACGCATACCCCTAATCACCTCGTTATCCTTACCCACGACCGCATGTTCCGTCATCCGGCCGATACGGATTCGCTGGCCAAATTCATCCGCCTGCTCAAACAGAACCGTGGTTATGTGTTTGAAACGGTGGATCATTATCCGGGATTGAAGAAGCTGAGGCCGTGAGGCGTGAGGCGTGAGTGGTGAGTAGTGAGTAGGTAGTTGTGAATGGGCAATGGCGAATGGTCAATAATCGGCCATTACGTATTTTGCTTATTCACCATTCACCATTGCCTATTGACTCCCCCCTCATTCCCTGCTCACCACTGACAACTCACTAATTTTAGTGTTTTATTAAAGATTCCCCCTTTCCATCCCCTTTCCAATTCCGTATATTTGTACTTACTAAAATTCCAATTATGGCCATTTTTAAATCGGGTAACCCTACACTGACAGAGAAAATGTTTGACAGGAGTCTGCATATCGAATCCAATATGCAGGGCACGATGAGTGTGCGGGGAACCCTGAATAAATTCGGATTTCTTTTATTGATGATCATTGCAGGTGCAGCGTATAGCTGGCATCTGTTCGAGCAGGCACAGACAGGCCTGATGAATACCCTGATGATGGTAGGGATTTTCGGTGGACTGATCACTGCCATTGCTATTTCTTTCAAACCTAACTGGGCTCCTTACCTGGCACCTTTGTATGGTTTGCTGGAAGGATTGTTTGTGGGTGCTATTTCCGCCATCCTGAATGCAGCTTTTGCTGAAAAATATCCCGGTCTGGTAATGCAGGCGGTGGGTTTAACTTTCGGTGTAGCCATCGCTGTATTCCTGTTGTATAATTTCCGCATTATCCGCGCAACTGAAAAATTCAAATCAGTGATCATTGCTGCTACCATGGGTATTGCTTTGTTTTACCTGTTAACCATGGTACTGCGTTTATTCGGGGTGAATGTGAGTTTTATGTACGATAGCAGTATGCTGAGCATTGGTATCAGCCTGTTTGTAGTTGCGATTGCTGCGTTGAACCTGATCCTGGATTTTGATATGATTGAACAGGGCGCAGAAAGAGGTGCCCCTAAATTCATGGAATGGTTTGGTGCATTCGGCCTGATGGTAACCCTGGTATGGTTATACATCGAAATGCTGAAACTGCTGAGCAAACTGGGTAGCCGCGATTAATAAGAACAGTTAACTTTTAATAGAGCCATCCTTTTTGGATGGCTTTTTTATGTACATACTTTATGGAGGAGTCGAAATGCAGTACCTTAGTTGGTGAATTGTGAATGGTGAATTGTCAATGGGCAATGAGGGTATTACCGGGTAGCTTGCTGACTGCTTCTCAAAATGTATTCACCATTGATCATTGCCCATTCACAAAAAAATTTCGCTGCAATGGATTTTAACCGACAGAATTATACGAATGAGGAACTGGTAACCATCTACCGGAACCTGTTACTGCCAAGGATGATCGAAGAGAAGATGCTGGTGCTGCTGCGGCAGGGTAAGATCAGTAAATGGTTCAGTGGTATTGGGCAGGAAGCCATTTCGGTGGGCGCTACCATGGCCCTGCTGGCAGATGAGTGGATCATGCCGCTGCACCGTAACCTGGGTGTATTTACTTCGCGGCAGATGCCTTTGCACAAATTGTTTATGCAGTGGCAGGGCAACAAAGAAGGATACAGTAAAGGAAGAGAGAGAAGTTTTCATTTTGGTACCCGAGAGCATCATATCTGTGGTATGATCTCGCACCTGGGTCCGCAACTGGCTATTGCAGATGGGGTGGCATTGGCTTATCAACTCAGAAAAGAAAATAAAGTATCCCTGGCTTTCAGTGGCGATGGTGGTACCAGCGAAGGCGATTTTCATGAAGCATTGAATGTAGCTGCGGTATGGGGATTGCCCGTCATTTTTGTGATCGAGAATAACGGGTACGGATTGAGTACACCTGTGAACGAACAATACCGTTGCGAAAGTCTGGTAGACAAAGCCAAAGGCTATGGTATGGAAGGTGTTCGGATAGATGGCAATAATATTCTCACTGTGTATGATACCATCAAAGGGGTGCGTGACTATTGTATCCGCGAACAGAAACCTTACCTGATAGAGTGTATGACTTTCCGCATGCGCGGACACGAGGAAGCCAGCGGCACCAAATATGTTCCCAAAGAATTGTTTGAAGAATGGGGCAGAAAAGATCCGATCAAAAATTTTGAACAGTTTCTCACCGATCAGCAGGTGATCACCGAAATGCAGGTAGCCGCTATCAGAAATGAGTTCAGGGAATATATAGAAACAGAACTGCAACAGGCGGCACAGGCAGCGGAGATGATCGTGGATGAAGCAGAAGAAGTGAGGGATGTGTATGCGGAAAAGTCTGGAGTTAGGAGTCTGGAGTCTGGAGTGCAGATCATCGATACTCACCACTCACCACTCACCACTGACGATTCAGGACTGACGACTCACGATACAAGATTTGTTGATGCCATCCAATCCGCCCTGCGGTTAAGCATGGAGCAACATCCGAACCTGGTATTGATGGGACAGGATATTGCCGAGTATGGTGGTGCGTTTAAAATTACAGAAGGATTTGTAGAGAAATTTGGTAAAGCCAGGGTACGTAATACGCCTTTGTGCGAGAGTGCTATTGTGGGCAGTGCACTTGGGTTGAGCCTGGAAGGTTTCAAGTCTGTCATGGAAATGCAGTTTGCCGATTTTGTAACGGTTGGGTTTAACCAGATTGTAAATAACCTTGCCAAGATCCATTACCGCTGGGGACAGAACGCTGATGTGGTTATCCGAATGCCAACAGGTGGTGGGGTAGGTGCAGGACCTTTTCACTCGCAGAGTAATGAAGCCTGGTTTACGCATGTGCCGGGTTTAAAAGTGGTGTATCCTGCTACACCACAAGATGCCAAGGGTTTGCTGATCGCGGCTATCAATGATCCCAATCCAGTGATGTTTTTTGAGCACAAAGCTTTGTACAGAAGTATCAGCGGTGCCGTGCCGGAAGAATATTACGAAGTAGAGATCGGTAAGGCAAGATTGGCAAAAGCGGGTAATGATATTTCTGTGATCACCTACGGTGCAGGTGTACACTGGGCGATGGAATACCAGGAGCAGCATCCTGATCAGTCTTTGCATATTTTGGATCTGCGTACCTTATTGCCATTGGATTATACAGCGATAAAAGAAGCCGTAGCCCAAACCGGTAAAGTATTGTTGTTGCATGAAGATACGCTGACAGGAGGCATTGGCGGTGAGATCAGTGCCTGGATCAGTGAACATTGTTTTGAATTACTGGATGCGCCGGTGATGCGTTGCGCATCTTTGGATACACCGATTCCCTTTAACATGGAACTGGAAAAAAACTTTATGGCGAAGAGCAGGCTGGGGGAATATGTGCAGAAACTGATTAACTATTAAGAGAAACCGCGCCTTTGCGCCTTTGCGTGCATAATTTCTCGCAAAGGC
>DASWXD010000095.1:0-15203 GCA_036405675.1 Sediminibacterium sp. | reverse complement strand
CATTTTGGCAAAGTCTTTGTTCTTTGCATACTTGCTGTGCGCCAGTAATACTTTGTAAATATTACTGTCCTTTTCGTATTCTACCACTTTAAATCCATTCAGCCAGTGTTGTATCAGTTTGTTTGGATACACAACTATCTTGGCCTGGTTCCATTCACCAATTTTTTTCTGGAAACGGGGATCTACTTTGTTCGAAGGAATCATATCATACAAACTACCCATGGTACGGTTACCTTCGGTTCCCATTTTGGCATCGGGGTGTTTGGCATCATCCAGGATCTGGTATTCCAGTCCCAGACCGGCGTTCTGATAAGCTTCTGATACAAAATATTTAACCCCCGAATTGGCACCTTCTGTTAATTTGAAATCGAAGTTTAATTCAAATGCCTTGTATTGGTTCACAGAGATCAGGTCACCGTATTTGGTACCATCGTTCTCAGCAGGCAAAATATGCAATACCCCATCTTCCACTACCCATCCCTTTTCAGGTGCGGTTTGTTTGCCTACCGATCTCCAGCCGCTGAGGTCCTTGCCATTAAACAGTAAACCGAATCCCTGTCCCTGCTCCTGCGGCGTCAGTGTATTCTGCATATAGTTCGCTACCGGTGTTGACAGATCCAATGGTCTGGGTTTCATGGCAGCGCCTGTTTGTATACGAATATTTTTCCACTGGATACTTTCGCCACCTTCTCCTTTTACCGCGTGCACCTGCAGGGCAATAAATCCTTTCAGGGTAAGGTCATCTACCATATAAGCCACTGGCACATCATTCACCCAGGTTCTGAATACAGGCCCAATAGCTTCGATGCGGTAGCGGTTCCAATCGCCTTTCTTAAATGCTTTTTTAGCAGCCGGATTCATTTCTGTCTGGTACATCCAGCCACGGCGTGCTTCGTCATAAATACCGCCGGACCATGCCCTGTCTGAAGGATCGATCTCTACCTGGTACCCATGTACCCGGCCATTATTGTATTCTGGTTTTGACAAACTCCTGATCTGGATGCCTGAGTTCATATTACCCACTTTCAAATCCACTTCCAGGATAAAATCGCCATATTCTTCATCTGAAGCCAGAAAAGAATTGGGTTCTCCCTTTACAGTAGAACCAATGATGGTTCCATTCACTACTTCATATCTGGCTTTGCCATTCAGCTGGTGCCAGCCCTTTAGTGTTTTTCCGTCGAACAGGTTTTTCCATCCGCTGTTTTGTGCCCAGGTACCGGTAGCAACCAGTAAGAAGAGAATGAGTACGCTTTGTTTTTTCATGATGCTATGTTTATGTATCTGTGTTTGAAGTTATTTCATTTTATCGATCCATTCTTTGTACAAGGCCATGCCTGTTCCGGTAGTTCGGTTACTGCACTCATTTCGACGATGATCATGCTGTCAGGATAATTGAATCGTGTGTTTGAATGGGGTAAAACCTGTCAGGTACACCGTAGGCGCATCTACTGCCGGTAAGGCACCCCGTAACTGGATTCCCTTGTGTTCCTTTTTACCCGGACCGAAACGGATCGTATCTTTTCCTACCGTATACGTTCCCTGTAATTCGCTGAACAAATACGCATCTGCTTTGCTGCCATACGGCTGCACACCGGTAAACTGTCCGCCTTTTCTGAAGATCAGTTCCATCGATACCGGAACGTTATCAGTTCCTTTCATTTCTATCTCAACAGCAATGCCCTGATTAGCTTCCGTGATGGTTACCGTTGTTTCGAGGTATTGCACTTCGCTTTGCTTACGTGCCGATTTGGGCATTTTGGCCATATCTCCGTCGGGAGCTATCTTATCTGCCGGTAGTGGCTGAAAATAGGGGCCTTCCAGTTTGCGTGTTAAAACCCAGGTATTACCTTTTTGTGTGATCGTGTCTGACTGAAACTGTCCTTTCCCAAAAAAAGAAGCGGCAATACGCATGGCCTGTAATACCGCGTTTCCTTTGTGAAAAGTGAGCCAGCCCGGATTGTTGGAGAGAATGGTAGTGTCCCATTCCTTTCTGCGGATCCGTACCACACCGGAATACGGAAATGATTTTACATAACTCACCGGTAAAGGTTTGGTAGCAGGTAACTCTTTCCATAACGAAGGATCTTCCAGGAAATAACTCAGCGAATCAGTGAGTTTTCTGAAAGATGTTTTTTCGATCAGACGGCACATGGCCGACATTTCGCCATCATTGTCCAGTAAGGCAAGGTATCGACAGGCATAATAATAATTTTCCATGGTGCCGATCTGGCCTTTGTCCTGGCGGTTAGAAGCTTCCGTTACCACTTCTCCGTTGGGATGCAGGTAATAATGCATCATGCGCAGGTTCTTCCGAACGGCATCCAGCAATTCGGGTTTGTGTAATCCTTTGGAAACAGTGATCAGCACACGGTCTATCACAGCAGAATAGCCATAGGTACTTTTTTCTGTGTATTGCCCATCAGGATCCAGATCGATATGTTCTGCCAGCCACTGGTTCACCCGGTTCACATACCGTGCATCGGGCCATTTCTCATTCAGTTTGGTTAGTGCGGCAGATACCACCCAACGGTGATTGGGTGTATGAATACCACCAACAATCAATGCCTCACCGGCACGTTGTAAAAATTGTTGTAATAGTGAGAGGACAGTAGCTGTATCTTTTATACCCGAGGCCTGCAGAATATTATACGACTGCACCAGCCGCTTCACCATAAAGGCAGTATCGGGTGTAGAGTGAAAATTGGTGTCCATCAGATCAATGGTACCATCAGCATGTTGCATTTTCAATAAACTGCCCAGTGCCAGTTCCATATCTTTGAGGATGGCTGCCGATTGGTAGTACTCCGACTCCTGACTGGCTACTGCTTCTGCAGCTTTGTTGATGAAGGCACAGGTACTATGCGGATTCGGGATCTCCACACCGGAAAGGTATCCGCCATAAAACCGGTGAGCGGTATCAGTGATCTTGTATTGGCGGAGATTTTTCAGCTCCTCGTCGTTGAACCTGATCAGTTCTACCAGCCAGCCAGGTTTTACTGCCGGTACCGCATATTGTGCCGTACGAAAAGCAGCAGCACCCAAAAAAGGCATCATACAAACCGATGTGGTACCGAGTGTTACAAATTTTCTTCTGTTCATCCGTGAATTTTATGACTGATAAGAATGATACTTATTTGCGTAAGCCTTTGTATTGTTCATAAGCCAGACCGAACATAATAAAGGATCCATATCCAAAGCCGGTTCCTTCGGTGATCTTTCTGGTAAGATAATAATTCTCATCCCCCACACAGGTACCACCCGATACCCTTGCCGGAATCAGGTAACCGTTGCCGGCATTGGTCATACTCAGGTTACGAAGTCCTTGATAAGCCTGCTCTACCATGGGCCGGTATTTTTTCGGGTTCAGCAGTTTCAGTTGTAAGCCCTTTGTAATGGTATACGCAAACATGGCCGTGCAGGAACTCTCCAGAAAATTCTTCGGATTATCCGGAAGGGTGACCAACTGGTACCAGTGACCGGATTCTTTGTGCTGCCAGGGAGCCACACTTTCTACATAATGCAGGAAAGCTTTTTCCAGGGGTTTTCTGTATCGTGAATTTTTAGCGATTGTTTCCAGTGCATCTGCGAGTGCCATCCCTACCCAGCCATTTCCCCGGGCCCAGATCTGGCTGCTTTTACGGGTAGTTTTATCGGGCCAGCCCATGATGCTGCAACCATCATTGTAATCGGTATCGTCTGCATCCCAGCCGTGCACCCATAAACCGGATGCCGGATCGGTGAGTTTTTCATTGTGTGCGTTAAACTGTTCTACAAAATCTGCGATATATTTTTCATCACCTGTTAAACGATACATTTCGAGCAGGAACATGTTGAGCATATATACCGTATCGTCCCATAACTCAACGGTTTCGGCACGGTGCGAAAGACCGCCGTTTGGCGAGCGGGGCACCTGCAGGTATTGGGCATAGATTTCCTTGCTTTTATCGAGGTATTTGGGATCGCCCGTGATCCTTGCGAGAAAAGCCATGCCATGTGCCGAAGCTACCGCGTTGGGATGTTTGCCATTGGCTACTGCATACGTGGCATCCATGGCTGTTTTAATGTAGTTGAGATAGGGCTTTTTGTCTGCCTCTGTTTTACTGTTATACAGATGCACCAAAGAGTTGAGGAAAGTAGCCTGGCCCCAATCCCACTTGTATTTCTCCGCAGGCATAAACACTTCTCGACCATGTTTATCTACCGAATCTACCCATGACTGGGAAAAAGAAGGAAAGTACAATAAGAGGGCAATACCCAGGATGGTTACTCTTTTCATGGCAGTTGGTTTGTTCCTGTAAACAGCTGTTACAGTGCAATCAGTTTCTGTTTAGGATGGGTAAGTTAAAACGTTTTAGTAGAATTAACAATAAAGCTCCGCTTGCTTTTCTGCGAAATCGTTTTCGTGTTCATTTTATCCTGAACCAACTGTCTGATCCAAGCAGTTACTGCTGCTTTAGCGATATTTTGCCATGATAGGTTTACCCAGCTCTTCACCATCCACCATGAACAGAAAATCTTTCGGCAGAGCAAAAGGGTTTGCATAGGATATCCGTTTTTTATTGAGCAGGTCTGCCTGCACGCCCAGTTTTCCAGAAGAGGTCTGTACGGAGATATCGGTGATACCATTGGCTTCCTTCACCGTTACCGGTGCCGTTAATACTGACTGGCGGAAACGGGCAAAATCAGCATCGGTACGGATGCCTTCAGCAGTCTTCCACCACATGGCGATGGTGGCTTTGCCATCGTTGGGATGTTGCAGTGTCAGTCGTAAAGCTTTGTTATTGCTGAGGGTAAATTGCTCCCTGGTGGAAGCATACGCAAACCCATCGTTATACAGAACCGGTCTTACCCCTTCCCCAGCATTATACTGGAGGTAACGGAAAGCAATGGCCACATCTTCAAACCTTGCAAAAAAAGTGTTGGTCTCATCCAATGCAAGACTCTCCCCTTTTGCCGGTACTTTCTTCTTTGTTTTACCGATCCAGATCTCATCAAATGCATCAGGAAGAATAATGGTTGAGTTGAGGTAGTCTTTGATACAGTTATGGTCTTTTGCACCAGACACCAGCATTACGAACTCGCCTTTATTCTGTGCCGACTGCATAAAAGGCATCAGGTGTCTTGTTTTACCCCATCCGCCATTGGATGGATAATTGGCTGGCATCAGGTGTTTCATTTTATCCCCCATGCCAGTTGCACTCCAGGTACCATAATGATCATCCCTGCCTTCCAGCACATACACGATATTAGCCATGGCCGGTTTTTTGGCACTGCTCAGGTACATCACAAAAGGTTTATCATCCGGACTATAAGCCTGGTTGGTGGATGCGATGGATACTTTAATGCCATGATAATCGGATGCGTAGGTATGTGACAGACTATCCCATCGCTGCACGATAAAACGGTTTTTCCGGTTCATGAGTTCTTTTTGTGCGGCAGACAATCCCAGTTTTTGCAATGCATCCAGGCAAACCTGGTGAAACAGGTGTGTATTGGTATTTTTTCCTCCCAGTAAAGGGTTGAAATATTTTTCTTCCAGCAGGTCGCGGCCGAATACCCGGTTGTAATCGCGGCTATGCGCACCTTCCAGGTAACCACCGCGTTGGTTATAATGCGCACTGAGATCGGTCAGGAATAATCTGATCGCATCGGCGGCTTTATTTTTGATATCTACATCGCTGATGAAAGTATGAATCAGCAGCAAAGATTCAAGATCTACTCCGCAATAGGTGGGACTATCATATTCACGATTACCATATCTGGCAACATGTTGCAACCAGAGATCAAAATATTTTCTTCCTTCATCCAATACAGACCGGTCGTGGTACACTTCTCCATACGCTACAAAATTCCAGATCCGCATGAGGTAGATATTGGTATAAGAGATCCTGATCTCCTGGTTCCGGCCACCTTTCAGTGCCAGCGAAAAAATATCATCCAGCTCCTTCTGTGCTGTAGCCGATAAGCGATCATTGAACAGTAATTTTACCAGCATCCCGTATTGCATACAAAACTGTACGTTGTTACCATCTCCGATATCGGTTCCCGTTTCATGCCAGCCCCAGAAAATATTACCATAACTTCTGCCCGCTTTCGGATCGGTGATCATTCTTGTTTTTACCAGTTTCAATAACCATTCTACCTGAGTGGGTTGCAGAAAATTGGCATCCATGGCATCAACCAGGAACAGGAAACAATCCCTTACTCCCAATTGCCGCGGCGTTTTCTGCACAGCTGCCCATTCCCGTTCCAATGTGGCTTTTCGTTCTGCAGCATTGGGCATAGTTGGAATGGTATAACCAGCTGGTTGCTGTGCCACCAGATAAGAAGGAACCAAAACGGTGAGCAACAGGGAAAGGAATATTTTTTTCATATTGGCATACTATTGTTTGGTGAGTTTGAGCATGACCACACCATGGTGAGGGATTGTTGTTGGGAAACGCTGCTGGAAATAACCCAGGTCTTTCTGTCGCCACAGATCACGGATCTTCCATTTTCCTTTCAGCCCCAATGCGGCAAAATCGAATGTGTAGGACCTGGCAGATTCATTACCCCAGCGGAAATAAGATTGCGGCGTAGTGCCAAACCCGTCGATATTAAATAATCCCACTGCATAAGAGCCGTCTTCCAGTGGTTTCAGCCAGGTTTGTACGCTGCTGGTATCTGCTACCAGTCGCGCAGCTTTGCCCAACGGATCCTGGTTAACAGCGATCACTTCATCATTCGAAAGAAGACTCAGCGTAAACTCATCCAGTCTTTCGATCGGACAACCGATCAGCATCGGCGCAGCGAGCAGACTGAAAATACTCACATGACTGTATTGCTCATCCGGTGTTAAGCGTGTGGGATGTAATACAGGACCAATCGATACATCTCCCACGATCATCATATCCGGATCGGCCCAATGACCCGGCCCGGTATAAGGGGCCCATTTATCCAGCGAAAAACTGGTCTGGTACAAACTGTTCCAGCTGTCTTTGATATCGGGTCCGGTGCGATACATATTGGATAAACGCACCCAGTCTTTTACTTTTTCAAAAGGTGCATTATTAGATAAACTGAATACGATATCTCTTCCTGAGTTACGCAGCGCCTGCGACATGCGCTCGGTAGAAGCCACATCGATACGCCAATCGTATTTCAGAAAATCCACACCCCATATCGCCATCTGCCTGGCATCGTTTGGCTCAAATTTATACTTGGCAATACGGCTAAAAGGCGGACGGTTTACTTTGATGAGTTCATGCGTTTCTCCACCGGCCGGATAATCGGAAGAAGCACCTACATAACCAGCATAACTGGCAATATAAGGAGTGGAATAGAGGCCAGCTTTTAATCCCATGGCATGGATCTCGTCGATCATGCCTTTGATTTCCGGGAATTTTTCATTGGGTTGTAAAGCCGTATCCTTTCCTGTTCTGATTCCCTGCCAGGCATCATCAATATTGATATAGGTCCAGCCATGATTACGCAGACCTTTATTCACCATAGCATGGGCAGAAGCCAGTACTTTTTCGCGATCAATTTTTGACTCCCATGAATTCCATCCGTTCCAACCGATAGGAGGTGTTAATGCGATGGTATCACCGATTTTAATCTGCAATTTTTTCGTTGCTTCACCCAAGCGGTTCCTGGCTTTGAGTATAGCAGTGTAGGTTCCTCTTTTGGCAACCGTACCAGTGATGATCCCGGTTGTTGCAGATACAGACAAACCTTCCGGCAGCTGCTGCGCCGAGAACTGCATGGGTCTTTCGCCGGTAGCGGCAATGGTATACAGAAAAGGATTACCTGGTGTGGCACCAAATACTTTCGCTGAATTGATCCTCGGTTTGGGTGATGGTTTGGGCGTAAGAATATATTTTTTATCAGTGAACTGCATGTGTCCGGGTTGATGTCCCGCATGCATTTCCAGTTTGGCATTGGCCCAGTTAGCGTAAGTACGCTTATTGCTGATACCTCCGATCTTATCTGTGATCAGCAAACCCAGTTGTTTAATACCGGTGAGATCCACTTCCACTTTTACGGGCGCATCACCCATTTTCATTTCGGGACTCTGAAACAAGATCTTTTTATCTCCCAGTACATAAAAGATCAAGGGAATTTCTTTGTTGCCCATGTCGTCTAAACCAACCAGGGCAGAAAACTGTGTGGCTTTTTTATCCAGATCAAATACCAGAATACTGATACTTTGCACACCCACCCCACGATGGTATCGCACACCACTCATCCGCATGGTATCGTGCCCGTAATTGCTCTTTAGGGAAACAGGACGGATGGCTTCCGAAAAAGTTTGCATGGGCAGATCATCCAGCCATACGGTATGGGTTGTTTGTGCGGTAAGCATGGTTGACAGACACAAACACGAAATCGAAAAAAAACAATATAATTTTTTCATGATGCAGATACAATTCAGTTAGTTGGGAAAAGCCGAATCATGGTCACCCCATGGTGCCTGATCCTGGTTGCGAATGTGTTGGTATAAGTGCCCAGTTCTTTTTGTCTCCATACATCTTTGATCTTCCACTTACCTTTTAATCCGAGTTGGCTAAGATCCAGCGTATAGGCCCGCTCCTGTTCATCGCCCCAGCGGAAATAAGATTGCGGGGTTTTTCCATAGCCGTTGATATTGAACATACCCACCGCATACGATCCATCCTCCAGTTTTTTGAACCATACCTGTACATTACCATCATCGGCCACCAGTCTTGCCGGTTTACCGAGTGGATCCTGGTCTATGGCAATCACTTCATCATTGGTCAGCAGGTTCAGGGTAAATGCATCCAGTTGTTCTATCGGACAACCAATCAGTAAGGGCGCAGATAACAAACTGAACAGGCTCACATGACTGTATTGCTCATCCGGTGTTAAACGGGTGGCATGCAGTTTGGAACCAGTGGTAACATTACCGAGGATCATCATATCCGGATCGTTCCAATGACCCGGTCCGCCATAAGGCATCCATTTATCCAGTGTAAAAGCAGATACATAGAGGCTTAGCCAGTTATCGCGGATATCCGGACCTGTTCGCCAGGCATTGGCAATCCTTGCCCAGTCTTTGGCCAGTGCGAAGGGAGCGGAGTTGGATAAACTGTGTAAAATATCTCTGCCAGATTGTTGTAAGGCAACGGACATGCGTTCTGCAGAATGGAGATCTATGCGCCAGTCGTATTTTAAATAATCTACGCCCCATTCCGCCATCTGCAATGCATCTTCTTTTTCAAAACGGTATTTGCCGACATAACGGTTGGCGCGTTTATCTTTTTCGATAGAATCGGTGTAAGCTCCATTCTCGAAATTGGAAGAGCCTCCTGTTTTACCCACATAACTGGAGATCCACGGAGTGGAATATAAACCCAGTTTTAATCCTTTGGCATGGATCTGGTCTGCCATGCTTTTAAAATCAGGAAACTTTTGTGTGTTGGGTTGGATGGCATTGTATTTACCCCCGCGTGATCCCTGCCAGGCATCATCAATATTGATATAGGTCCAGCCATGACGCTGCAATCCCATATTCACCATGGCATTGGCCGATGCCAGTACTTTTTCCTGGTCTATATCTCTGGCCCAGGAGTTCCAGCCGTTCCAGCCGATGGGTGGAGTAAGGGCAATAGTATCGCCGATCCTGATCCGTAAGGTTTTGGAAGCTGCTCCCAACTTATTTTTCGCACGGAGTGTAGCGATATACGTTCCTCTTTCTTTTACGGTTCCAGTGATGATGCCAGTTGCCGGATCGAGATGCAATCCCCTGGGCAAACCCGATGCAGCATAAACAATGGGCATGTCTCCGGTGGCTACGATCGTGTATAAAAAAGGATTACCCGGCCTTGCACCAAAAACAGCAGGTGAATTGATACGGGGTGTGGCAGCGGGTTTGGGTGTGAGTATATATCGTTCGCCATCATTCGGAATAGAAGCTGGTAAAGCGTTCCCCAGCATGACCAGCTGCGCATTGGCCCAGTTAGCGTAACTGCGTTGCGATTCTTCGTTGGGGAGGACCAGCAAGCCGAATCGTTTGATTCCGGCCAGGTTTACTGTTACTTTTCTGGCCGCTTCCCCCTTTTTCATTTCTCCACTTTCAAAAAGGATTTTTTTATCGCCGATCACATAAAAACGACTGGCTGTGCCATCCGCGGCTTTATCATCCACACCCACTTCTGCAGTAAATGCTGCTGCTTTTCCATCCAGTAAAAAAAACATGGCGCTGGTACCATGAATACCCAGTCCCCGTTCGTACCGTACCCGGTTGATTTCGATGGCACCACCACCCGATGCTGTTTTCAGGGAAACCGCTGGTATGGCTTCGTTAAAAGAAGGTATACTGAGTTCGTCAAGATAAACAGCTGTTTTGGTTTGTGCATGGGCAGTGGTCAACAGGGTCATTGCCAGTAAACAGGTTGCAGCTTTTTGCCACACCCTACTCTTTTTTCGTTTCTGAATAATTGTATGCATCTCGTTGAATAATTACTACAAGTGAGTTTGTATGGTTATTGACCTGGTGGGGTCAGCGATAGTTACTTTTGTTCCTGTTTTCTCTACCTTAATAAATACATCCGCTTCTCCGCTGAGTCGCAAGATGTCCTTTCCGTTTTGTTGTATGGCAGAAAATCCCGTAGCTGCCAGTTTTTGTACATTGCCCTGCACATCCAGTTTTACCGATGCCAATCCTTTGTATTGTCCGGTGTACAGTTTGCCCTTGTATGTAAACCGGAAAACTGCCGGTTGGTTAGTAATGAGTGAGGCCGTATTGGTAAAAGTGAAAGAACCTTCTTCGTTGGTTACCCCATCTTCCAGCTGGTTGGCTGGTATCCCCAACCGCGCCACGTTCTCCAGTGAATAACCGATAGCTACTGCTTTAATGGCAATCTGTTTCCAGGTGGCAGTCATATCATTTCCCAGAAAATCATGCGTAGCATTTCCTTCCAGCAATAGTTTACCGCCTTTGTTCACATAGTCCTGAAAAAAACGGGTGGTAGCAGGTTGGGCATATTGAGGGTTGAGGAAAACGATCGCATCAAAGGTATATCCGTTCAATTCGGGTTTACCCGCAGCGTTGAGGTGTAAACGTCCGTCTTCAATCAGGTCGGTGGGTACGGAAGCATTCAGGTATCCTTTCTGCCAGAGCTGTAGGGATCTTTTTTCCATTTCCAGTTTATCATTGATATCATACATTCCTCGCTTCGAAATATCAGGATACCAGTTGTACATGGCTTCCATACCATATACCACCAATAATTTGATCTGTGGAAAAGGTGGATCAAAACGGTTCAGCAGCCGGGCCGCGTTCTCTACTTTGTTGATCCGTTCCAATGCAACCGGATCATCTATCGAAACACCCCAGCCCTGCACATCATTGGCTGCATGGTAATGTGTGCGGATGCCATATCGGAGATCGGTGAGGGCTTTGGTCCAGATGCGGGTCAGGTCTTTACCATAATACATATTGTACATCGCATTCTTCCGGTACCCCATACCTATGCCGATCTGTATAGGTGTGGCCGTTTCCTCATCGCTATGGCCATAATCTCTTTTAATGCTCCACCAGCTAACACCGGTTTGCCATACTTCATCCCTGTCCAGGTTATTGTGAAAAGTATTGTGCAAGCCGATAAAGGTATTTTTTCCGTACATTTTTTTCCCCAGATCATACACTGCTGCTTCTACCGGTAAAGTAGCAAACCGCAGGAGGTTCATGTATTGATTGATCGCACTGATCCTGACTTCAGGTTTACCTTGTGGAGCATACCGCATATCCAGCAACACCCGATACAGCTCTTTACCCGTCTTCTGTTTCATTTGTTTTGCCATGCCCAGTGAATACAGCCGCTCCCTGAAAACACCACTTTCTTTTTCCAGTACTTTCTGCTGGGTGATTTTTAAATTTTTGTATTCGTCGAGGCCAATCCCATCGAATGGTATATCACGATAGGCTTTAAATACATTGAGCAACACAGACAAAGCCTGGTCAGAGAAATTACTGCAGGAATTATAATAATGCTGGGTAAGAATATAAGCCGTATATCCCTTTAGCTCCTTACCTGCATTCAGCGTTAGCGAAACCTGGTCTTTTGTGGCGTTGGTTTTGGCAGAAGCCGTTATGTCTTTCAATGTAGTCGGGTCATACACCCCCTCTCCTGTTTTCTTAAATGCATATACTTTGAACAATTCACTTTTTAACAGGGTCTGCATTTCTCTGGCACCTTTGGCAGCAACTGTATAGGTAGCCGCACCCGCATCATCCAGTGGCACTTCCCCCTCCTGTATCAGTCGGTCCGTATTTTCGATGTCGATGTTAAAATCTCTTTTCCATACCTGTAATCCTATCTGCAGCCCCTTCCTGTGCGCATATGCTACCAGCTTTTCAAAAACCGGGTGCATAGCAGTTGTGTCGTAAAAACTATTCCCGCTTCTTTCAGTGAGAAAGACCAAAGTGTACTTACTGAATTTGACAAAACTGTCGATCTTGGCCTGGTAGGTTTCTTCCTTCGCCATATTCTCTGTAAAAAACCAATAGGCTACTTGTGGATGATTCACATTCACAAACGCATCTACATAACTGGTTGTAACGGTTTGTGCATGGCCATTAAAACCGGCCAGCCAGCAAAGTGATGTTATTAGCAAACATTTGACGTTCATCATTTTCATTTTAGCTTGAATCGATTATTTACCCGCCGCTTTATCCGCTACCATCTGCAATACCACTTTATCGTTCCATTCTGCCGTGTGACCGGCCATAGCAGTAAAGGAGATCTTAGCGTCTGATATAGGATTAGTTGTTTTATCTAAGAACATTTTCAAAAAACGTGTGGCCACATTGGAGTAGAGCCCATCCATATCACCGGTCCAGATCCAGAGCTTGCCCTGCAGTTTCGGTCCCAATGTATTCCAGTTCTTTTCCAGTATTTTTTTCAGGTCATATTTTTCCCACTGTTGCGCAATCTGGTGATCAATTTTTCCGGTAACCGGATCAAACATCAGCGTAGGAAGTCCATCGGCGGCCCTGGGCCCGAAAACCGCATTGTATGCCCCAAACTGCCCGCCGGATATCCGGTAATCACCGGTTCTGCTGTTCACATTTTCACCCGCTATCCAGTCTTTCATCGAAAAAGTAGGTTCGCCATAAATAGTTCTCCGTCCCGGTTGCAGGTACCCGAATTTGTTATAGAAAATGGTTTCATCCTGGTAAATATTGATGAGGCCATAATGTTCAAAATCTACCGGGTCTGGACTGTAAGACCAGGTACCATCAAAGAAATCAGGATACATGATCTGCAAACCCAGCGACACCCAACCGCCCGTGGATGCACCACATACGTAACGCTTCCGGATTTCTGTTTTATAGTTTACCTGTTTCTCAATAGCAGGAATCAGTTCTTCTGTCAGTGCTTTTCCGCATGGACCATTGTTTTCAGAATCCATCTGGTAGGTATCACCATAGGGCCCCTGCGAATCCAGGAATACATAGATCACCTGTGGGGCATCTTTGGCAAACCACCAGTCGGTAAAACTTTTCTGTGTCATCAGGTTATTGATGGCAGTATACCTTCCATTTAATCCCGCAGCCCGGTAACAGATCGGATAACTTTTTTCCGGATGATCGAAATAGCCCGAAGGGAGTAGTATGGCCGCTTTCAGGTTTCGGGGTTTGCCAAAGAAAGCGGAGAGATATTTACTTTCAACAGTAACTACTTTTACAAAGGGATGATCTAGAATTACAGCAGGTGGGATAATTTTAGAAAGCGTAAGATGTAAAGACGAAGTACTTGCCAATGAAAAAGAATCTATTTCGCTATACAGATTACCCGGTACATTCTCATTACCATCATCCCTGTTTTGTTTATAGGTTACCTGGTAGTAATATTTTTCGGAAAGATGACCGGCCAGTTTCTGCATGCCTGTTGACAATACATTTTTCTTGCGGCTATGGATCACGAATGTCTTCTCCCCGTCCCAGTCTTCCGGTGTAACACCAATGGTTACTTCGGATCGGTTGCGGGGTTCCCGGTCATGTTGACTGGTGAGATGAAACAGCAAACGTCCACCTTTCTGAAAACCGTTTCGCATGGCAGGAGATACCGATACAGTGATCTTCAACGCTACCTGCTGCTGGCTTTGAGCAGCAACAGCGGCAAACAAAAAGAAGACTGTTATATATTTTTTCATACCGGAATTGTTTGGAATCAATACTTTGCCAGCTGTTAATCCCGCATCAATGGTTATTTATAATTCGTTTTCAGAATGCCCTTCGCTTCCGAAACCGGCATCCGGAGGTTTTTAAAATTCACGTTACTGGCATTGTTCAGTTGTATCACCGGCATTTCTTTTGCCGTAGGGATCTGAACATCCGTAAGAGTGATCTGTTTTACATCATCAAACACAAATGCCGGCCTGAAATCATCTTCGAGGTAACTGACTTTTACATTCTTTAATTGTATCCCTTCTGCATGACGCATGTATAATCCCCAGGCAGGCAATTCACCAAACATGGAGAATTCAGGATAAGCGGCCGCATTTTCAGGGATGCGGGTAATCTCTGTTAAGGGAATATATGCAATAGACTTATCCGCCCTTCCGCCATAACTGATCTCAATATTTTCCAGTGTCACATTCTGCACCGGATACCCGGGTAATCCCACAATAGAAGAAGGCACCAGGTTATATGGCAGATAAGGATGCCCATAAATATGAAAATGAGAAGGACGTACAGGCATTTTATCAAAACCCGGACGTAAATGATCCGGTGGCCCCTCAATCGGATACCCCTGATCGGGTTTCAGCAAAGGTGTTTCCACTTTTACATTGGCGATGTAGATGTCTTTGAGCGTACCTACTTCACCAGTAGTGTTTCTGCGACCGCGCCGGATAAAAATGGCATTACCGGTATTTTTGGCCTGTACATTCCGGATATCAATATTATCCATAAAACCGCCATCCACCGATTCCAGTGCAATAGCGGAACGATACGTATCAAAAATGGTAAGATTGGTGATCTTGAAATTCCGGAAACCGCCATGGTTGGCAGTACCGAACTTTAAACCGTTGGCGCTGGAACGTAAAGTGCAGTTGTCTACATACACATTTTCGCAGGAGCTATTGGGATTATCCGATTTAAAACAAAGCGCATCGTCCGATGCATTGATAAAACAATTGGTGATGCGCACATTTTTAGAATCGGTCACATCCAGTCCATCATTGTTCCAGTA
>DASWXD010000094.1:0-38908 GCA_036405675.1 Sediminibacterium sp. | reverse complement strand
AACATTTTCATGCAGGAGTTCCTGGATTATTTTATTGATCCGCCACGTTACACCATTGAAGAGTGTATGGAGCGTGGATTAACGTATGCTGTTCCCCTGAAAGCCAAACTGCGTTTGAGCTGTAATGATGAGGAGCACGTAGACTTCCAGACCATTGTACAGGATGTATTCTTGGGAAACATTCCTTACATGACACCCCGCGGGACCTTCGTTATTAACGGAGCGGAGCGTGTGGTGGTATCGCAGTTACACCGTTCACCGGGTGTATTCTTCGGTCAGTCTATTCACCCCAACGGAACCAAGATCTACTCTGCCCGTGTGATTCCTTTCAAAGGAGCCTGGATGGAGTTTGCTACTGATATCAACAACGTAATGTATGCGTACATCGACCGTAAGAAGTAATTCCCGGTAACCACGCTGTTTCGTTCTATTGGTTTCGAAACCGATAAGGATATCCTGGAACTGTTTGGTATGGCCGATGAAGTGAAAGCCGACAAAAAATCACTGGCCAACCAGGTAGGTAAGAAACTGGCTGCACGTGTACTGAGAACATGGGTAGAAGATTTCGTGGATGAAGATACCGGTGAGGTAGTGAGCATTGAGCGTAACGAGATTGTAATGGAGCGCGATACTGTGCTGGACGAAGAAGCCATTGCTACTATCATTGAGATGGAAGTGAAGAGTGTATTTATCCAGAAAGAAGACGTGGGTGGAGATTACGCCATCATCTATAACACATTAAACAAGGATACTTCGAACAGTGAACTGGAAGCGGTTCAGCATATCTATCGCCAACTGCGTGGTGCTGATGCTCCGGATAATGAAACTGCGCGTGGTATCATCGATAAATTATTCTTCAGCGATAAGCGTTATGATCTGGGAGAAGTAGGTCGTTACAAGATCAACCGCAAACTGGGTCTGGATTATCCGCTGCAGAAAAAAGTATTGACCAAACAGGATATCATTGAAATCATCAAATACCTGGTTCGCTTAACCAATGCGAAAGCGGAGATTGATGATATCGATCACCTGAGCAACCGTCGTGTACGTACCGTAGGCGAACAATTATATGCCCAGTTCGGCGTAGGTCTGGCCCGTATGGCCCGTACCATCCGTGAGCGTATGAACGTTCGTGACAATGAGGTATTTACTCCGGTTGACCTGATCAATGCAAGAACCCTTTCTTCTGTGATCAACTCCTTCTTCGGAACATCGCAGCTGTCGCAGTTCTTAGACCAAACCAATCCTTTGAGTGAGATCACGCACAAGCGTCGTATTTCCGCACTGGGACCAGGGGGGCTGAGTCGTGAGCGTGCCGGTTTCGAGGTGCGTGACGTACACTATTCTCACTATGGCCGTTTATGTACCATTGAAACACCGGAAGGACCGAACATTGGTCTGATCTCCACTCTTTGCGTACACGCTGCTATCAACGATATGGGCTTTATTGAAACCCCTTACCGTAAAGTAGTGGATGGTAAAGTGAACATGAAGGAACTGACTTTCCTGAGTGCAGAAGAAGAAGATTCCGCTAAAATTGCCCAGAGTAATTCTCCACTGAATGACAAAGGACAGTTTACAGAAGACAAGGTAGTTTCCCGTCAGACGGGTGACTTCCCGATACTGGATAAAGAAGAAGTAGAATATATGGACGTTGCGCCGAACCAGATTGTTGGTTTGAGTGCTTCGCTGATCCCGTTCCTGGAGCATGATGATGCCAACCGTGCGTTGATGGGATCGAACATGCAGCGTCAGGCGGTTCCTTTGTTACGTCCGGAAGCACCTATCGTAGGTACCGGTCTGGAAGGAAAAGCGGCACGTGATGCACGTATCCAGATTCACGCAGAAGGCAATGGTGTGGTTGAATTTGTAGATGCCACCGAGATCCATGTACGTTACGACCGTAACGATCTGGACCGTCTGGTAAGCTTTAATGATGACCTGCAGATCTACAAACTGACCAAGTTCATCAAAACCAACCAGGCTACCTGTATCAACCTTCGCCCTGCGGTGAAGAAAGGACAGAAAGTGAAGAAAGGTGACTTCTTAACAGAAGGATACGCAACCAAAGACGGAGAGCTGGCACTGGGCCGTAACCTGCAGGTGGCATTCATGCCATGGAAGGGTTACAACTTCGAGGATGCGATCGTGATTAATGAGAAAGTGGTGCGTGAAGACCTGTTTACTTCTGTACACATTGAAGAATACGAACTGGAAGTGCGTGATACCAAACTGGGTGAAGAAGAACTGACCCCGGATATCCCGAACGTTTCTGAAGATGCTACCAAAGACCTGGATGAGCATGGTATTATCCGCATCGGTGCCACCATTAAAGAAGGTGATATCCTGATCGGTAAGATCACGCCAAAAGGTGAGTCAGATCCTACACCGGAAGAAAAACTGCTGCGTGCCATCTTCGGCGACAAAGCAGGTGATGCCAAAGATGCTTCGCTGAAAGCTCCGAACGGAACCGAAGGAGTAGTGATCGACAAAAAACTGTTCCAGCGTGCCAAGAAAGATAAGAACGGTAAGATCCGTGAAAAAGCACTGTTGGAGAAAGTAGAAAAAGTTCACCAGCAGAATACAGAATCACTGAAAGAACTGTTGCTCGAAAAACTGCAGACCCTGTTGAAAGACAAAGCGTCTACCGGTGTCAGCAACAACTTTGGTGAGATGCTGATTGGTAAAGGTGCTAAGTTCAACAACAAGAACCTGGCTACCATCGATTACCAGAATGTGAATCCATTGGGTTGGACAGGTGATGCCAAGACGGATGACCAGATCAACACATTGCTGCACAACTACAGCATCAAGTTCAACGAAGAATTAGGCCGTTATAAGAGAGAGAAGTTCAATATTTCCATTGGTGATGAATTACCTGCTGGTGTATTGAAACTCGCGAAAGTATACCTCGCTGTTAAGCGTAAGCTGAAAGTGGGAGATAAGATGGCAGGCCGTCACGGTAACAAAGGTATCGTGGCCAAGATCGTACGTGCGGAAGACATGCCGTTTATGGAAGATGGATCACCGGTTGATATTGTACTGAACCCGTTAGGGGTGCCTTCAAGGATGAACCTGGGACAGATCTATGAAACCATTCTGGGATGGACCGGTAAACGTTTGGGTCTGAAATTCTCTACACCAATTTTTGACGGAGCTTCTACTACACAGATCGAAGAATACTGTGTGGAGGCAAACATTCCAAGGAACGGTCATACTTACCTGTATGACGGTGAAACCGGGGAGCGTTTCCACCAGAAAGCAACCGTGGGTATCATCTATATGATCAAACTGCACCACATGGTAGACGATAAGATGCACGCGCGTTCTATCGGACCATACAGCTTGATCACACAACAGCCGTTGGGTGGTAAGGCACAGTTTGGTGGACAGCGTTTTGGAGAGATGGAGGTTTGGGCACTGGAAGCCTATGGTGCTGCCAACATCCTGCAGGAATTGCTGACACTGAAATCAGATGATATCATCGGTCGTGCGAAAACCTACGAAGCGATCGTGAAAGGAGATAATATTCCAAGGCCGGGTGTTCCTGAATCGTTCAATGTATTAGTACATGAACTGAGAGGGCTGGGTCTTGATCTGAAATTCGAATAAGTGAGTTGTGAGTGGTCAGTGGTGAGTTTATAAAATACTCACTACTGACTACTCACTGCTGACGGCAAGCGTTGCTGCAGTACAAGGGTGCGACGCAACAGCTGGTGAAGTAAGATTCAGCAGCTGACAACAAAATAAAAACATACAAATCCTCAACAGAGATATGGCAATCAAAAGAGATAACAAACCGAGACCAACTTTCTCCCAGATCACTATCAGCTTAGCATCTCCTGACAGTATTCTGGAAAGAAGTTTTGGCGAAGTTTTAAAGCCTGAAACCATCAACTACCGTACCTACAAGCCGGAGCGTGATGGTTTGTTTTGTGAAAGAATTTTCGGACCGGTAAAAGATTATGAGTGTGCCTGCGGTAAGTATAAGCGTATCCGTTACAAGGGTATTGTTTGTGACCGTTGCGGTGTGGAAGTTACCGAGAAGAAAGTGCGTCGTGAGCGCATGGGCCACATTAAACTGGTGGTGCCTGTAGTACACATCTGGTACTTCAAAAGTTTACCGAACAAGATCGGTTACCTGTTGGGAATGAGCTCTAAGAAATTAGAGACCATTGTTTACTATGAAAGATATGTGGTGATCCAGGGCGGTATCAAAGAGAACCTGAGCATGGGTGATCTGCTGACCGAAGAAGAATACCTGGACATCCTTGATAATTTACCCAAAGACAACCAGTACCTGCCGGATGATGATCCACAGAAATTTGTTGCCAAAATGGGTGCAGAAGCGGTGCATGCTTTGCTGGAAAGGATTGACCTGGATAGCCTGAGCTTTTCACTGCGTAATGCAGCTGCCACTGAAACTTCCCAGCAACGTAAAGCAGACGCCTTAAAGCGTTTGAGCGTGGTTGAATCGTTCCGTGATGCCAGTACCCGTATCACCAACCGCCCTGAGTGGATGGTAATGCAGTATATCCCGGTTATTCCACCGGAACTGCGTCCGTTGGTGCCATTGGATGGTGGTCGTTTTGCGAGCTCTGACTTAAATGATTTATACCGTCGTGTGATCATCCGTAACAACCGTCTGAAAAGACTGTTGGAGATCAAGGCACCGGAAGTGATCCTGCGTAACGAAAAACGTATGCTGCAGGAAGCCATCGATTCACTCTTCGATAACAGCCGTAAATCAAATGCGGTAAAAGCAGAAGGTGGACGTGCGCTGAAATCACTGTCTGATGTACTGAAAGGTAAACAAGGACGTTTCCGTCAGAATCTGTTGGGTAAACGTGTGGATTACTCTGGTCGTTCTGTAATTGTGGTAGGACCTGAGCTGAAGATCCATGAGTGTGGTTTACCAAAAGATATGGCGGCTGAGCTGTTCAAGCCATTTGTGATCCGTAAACTGATTGAAAGAGGTATCGTGAAAACAGTGAAGTCGGCTAAGAAATTAGTTGACCGCAAAGAAGCTGTGATCTGGGATATCCTTGAAAATATTCTGAAAGGGCATCCGATCCTGTTGAACCGGGCCCCTACACTTCACCGTCTGTCTATTCAGGCGTTCCAGCCAAAACTGGTAGAAGGTAAGGCGATCCAGTTACACCCATTGGTAACCTCTTCCTTCAACGCCGACTTTGATGGTGACCAGATGGCGGTGCACGTGCCTTTGAGCAATGCAGCCGTACTGGAAGCCCAGTTGCTGATGCTGTCTTCACACAATATCCTGAACCCGCAGAATGGTACGCCGATCACGCTGCCTTCTCAGGACATGGTATTGGGTCTGTACTACATCACCAAAGGCAAGAAGACCACTGAAACAGAGATCGTAAAAGGCCAGGGCATGGCTTTCTACAACATGGATGAAGTGATCATTGCCTATAATGAAGGCCGTGTAGACCTGCATGCCAACATCAAAGTAAAAACCAATGTACGTGTGAACGGACAGCTGGTGAAAAAACTGATCGATACCACCGTAGGACGTGTACTGTTTAACCAGCACGTACCTGCCGAAGTTGGATATGTAAATGCTTTGCTGACCAAGAAGAGCTTACGGGAGATCATTGGTGATATCATCAAGATCACGAACGTTCCTAAAACAGCGAAGTTCCTGGATGATATCAAAACACTCGGATTCCGTATGGCCTTCCGTGGTGGATTGTCGTTCAGTGTAAATGACCTGATCGTTCCTGAGATCAGAGAGCAACTGCTGGATTCAGCCAAGGATGAAGTGAATGAAGTGTGGGAAAGCTATAACATGGGTCTGATCACCAATAACGAGCGTTACAATGCCGTTATTGATATCTGGGGCCGTGTGGATATGAAGATCACAGAAAGCCTGATCCATGAAATGACCGTGGACAAACAAGGGTTCAACTCTGTATTCATGATGCTGGACTCCGGTGCCCGTGGTAGTAAAACACAGGTAAAACAGCTGGTAGGTATTCGTGGATTGATGGCGAAACCCCGTAAGAGCGGAAGCTCGGGCAGTGAGGTAATTGAGAATCCGATCCTGTCTAACTTTAAAGGTGGACTGAACGTATTGGATTACTTTATCTCTACGCACGGTGCCCGTAAGGGTCTGGCGGATACGGCCCTGAAAACAGCGGATGCAGGTTACCTGACCCGTCGTTTGGTGGACGTATCACAGGATGTGGTGATTTCTGAAGAAGATTGTGGAACACTGCGTGGAAATGCAACGACTGCTTTAAAAGATAACGAAGATATTATTGAACCACTGGCAGACAGAATTGAAGGACGTACTTCTCTGCACAATATCTATCATCCGTTAACTGATGAGCTGATCATTGTTGCCGGTGAAGAAATTTCTTCCGATGTAGCCAAGAAAATTGAAGAAGTAGGTATTGAAACCGTAGAGATCCGTTCTGTACTGACCTGCGAAAGCAAGCGAGGTGTTTGTGTGAAGTGTTACGGTAAAAACCTGGCAACAGGTTACCTGGCACAGAAAGGAGATGCGGTTGGTATCATTGCTGCACAGTCTATCGGTGAGCCTGGTACCCAGTTGACACTGCGTACCTTCCACGTGGGTGGTGTTGCGGGTTCTGCTTCTATCGAATCTACCTTACAGGCCAAGTTCGATGGTACTTTACAGTTCGACGGTCTGCGTACTGTAGATACCGTGAACAATGAAGGTGCGAAAGTGAAAGTAGTTATCGGCCGTACCGGTGAAGTAAGGATCACAGATGTGAAGAACGATCGTTTACTGATCACCAATAACGTTCCTTACGGTGCTACTCTGAATATCAAGGATGGCTCGCAGGTGAAGAAAGGTGATGTGATCTGTACATGGGATCCGTTCAACAACGTAATCGTGGCAGAGCTGGTAGGTAAGATCAAGTTCCAGGATGTGATCGACGGTGTTACTTACCGCGATGAGTCTGACGAACAAACCGGTCACCGCGAGAAAGTGGTTATCGAAACCAAAGACAAGACGAAACTTCCTACCATTATTGTGGAAGGAAAAGATATCAAACAATATAACCTTCCGGTTGGCTCACACATCGTTGTTGAAGAAGGCGAAGAAGTAAGAGCCGGACAGGTACTCGTTAAGATCCCACGTATCCTCGGTAAACTCCGCGATATCACGGGAGGTCTGCCACGTGTAACAGAATTGTTTGAAGCACGTAACCCGGGTAACCCTGCGATTGTTTGTGAGATTGATGGTGTGGTTGCATTCGGTAACGTGAAGCGTGGTAACAGAGAGATCATTGTTGAATCGAGAGATGGTATGGTGAAGAAATACCTGGTGCCATTGTCAAGGCAGATCCTGGTACAGGATGGTGACTTCGTGAAAGCGGGAACACCGATGTCTGACGGACAGATTGCACCAGCGGATATCCTCACTATCAAAGGACCATTTGCAGTACAGGAATACGTGGTGAATGAGATCCAGGAAGTATACCGTTTACAGGGTGTACGGATCAATGATAAACACGTGGAAGTGATCGTTCGCCAGATGATGAAGAAAGTAGAGATCGTGGATGCGGGTGATACCAAATTCCTGGAGGAGGATCTGGAAGACAGGTTCGACTTTATTGAAGAGAACGACAGGATCTACGATAAAAAAGTGGTAACCGATGCCGGCGAAAGCACTAAGATGAAACCAGGTATGATCATTACCCTGCGTGAACTGAGGGAAGAGAATTCCATCCTCCGCAGAAGTGATAAGAAACTGGTGGAAGTTAGGGATGCCAAACCAGCCACTGCTACACCGGTACTGTTGGGTATTACCAAAGCGTCACTGGGTGTACAAAGCTGGATCTCAGCCGCTTCTTTCCAGGAAACTACCAAGGTGTTAAGCCAGGCAGCTATCCAGGGTAAGACCGATTCTATGCTGGGTCTGAAAGAGAACGTGATTACCGGTCACCTGATCCCTGCCGGATCTGGTCAGAAAGAGTTCGATAACATGATCGTAGGTAGCAAGGAAGAGTACGAAGTACTGGCTACTACACGGGAAGCTATGAGCTTTGATGACGATGAATAATCATCTCAGATTACGCAGATGTAAATATGATTGATATGAAGCAGGAAGTGAAAGCTTCCTGCTTTTTTTAACACATAACTAATATCAATCTTCATTAAATTTACTGACCCGGCTTTTTGAGAATCAAATAATACATACCTTAAATCCTCATAATCAGCGTTTCATGAAAAATTTTACACTTGGTTTGAATATTGCATTGGTAGTGGCAGTGGGTGTTTTGTTTTACCTGCATTTTTCTTCTCCTTCAGCTAGTAGCGCGATCATTACAGGTACCAAAGAGGTACCGTCCGGAAATTTTAAGATTGCTTATTTTGAAACAGATTCTATTCAGACCCAGTTTGAATATTTTAAAGAGATCAGTGGTGAGCTGCAGGCGAAAGACCAGGCCAATGCTAAAATTCTGGGTGATATGAAAAGCACTTTTGCTGCCAAATACCAGGAGCTGCAGAAAGTGGCTTCTTCTTTATCACAGGCCGAACTTGCCAACAAACAGCAGGAGTTGATGCAGATGGAAAAAACTTTCCAGGGCAAAGAAAAAATGATGAGTGATGAAATGCAGGACGAGCAGTTCCGTAAGATGCAGGATGTAAAGAAGAAGATAGAAGACTACCTGAAAGAGTATAACAAAGACAAAGGGTATTCTTATATTTTGTCCAGCTCTCCTGACCTGATGTACCTGAAAGATACCGCGTATAATATCACTTCTGACGTGATCAGGGGGCTGAATGCGCTGTATAAGAAGAAGAAATAAAACTTCGATCATATTTATTATCTTCATCCCGCTATAAAAGGCGGGATTTTTTATGACTAATACGACCTCCTTCAAACCAACACTGGGACTGTTTGATGCCACCATGATCGTTGCGGGAAGCATGATCGGTTCGGGTATCTTTATCGTTAGCGCCGATATTACCCGCAACGTGGGTAGTGCCGGCTGGCTGATCATGGTATGGTTGATCACGGGTTTTATGACCCTGACCGCGGCCCTGAGTTATGGTGAGTTGAGTGCTATGTTTCCGAAAGCAGGGGGGCAGTATGTTTACCTGAAAGAATCCTACAACCCGCTGGTAGGCTTTTTGTACGGATGGAGTTTTTTCTCCGTTATCCAGACAGGCACTATTGCAGCTGTGGGTGTTGCCTTTTGTAAGTTTGCCGGCTATTTTTTCCCATGGCTGGAGTTAACGGATGCAAATGTATTACTGACGATCGGATCGTTAAAAATTTATACGGCGCAGATCGTATCGATACTATTGATCATTTTCCTGACTTACATCAATACCCGTGGTATCAAAGGGGGTAAGCTGATACAGACCACTTTTACGATGACCAAACTCCTGTCGCTGTTTGGATTGATTGTATTCGGTTTTATCATGGCCAAGGGCGATGTATGGGATGCCAACTGGCAGAATGCCTGGGCTATGCAGAAGATGACGGCAAGTGCAGATACTACATTTGCGTTTGATGCAAATATTATTACACCCTTACTGGGTGCCGCAGCTATAGGAGCCATTGCCGCATCGATGGTGGGTTCTATATTCAGTAGTGATGCCTGGAACAATGTGACTTTCATTGCCGGTGAGATCAAGAACCCGAAAAAGAATATCGGTTTCAGTTTGTTCCTGGGAACCCTGATCGTTACCATCATTTATGTATCGGCCAACCTGATGTACCTGAGTGTGCTGCCTTTACATGAGATCGCTTTTGCCAAAGCGGATAGGGTGGCAGTAGCTGCTTCGAACGTGATCTTTGGCGATGTGGGTACTTATGTAATTGCATTGATGATCATGATCTCTACGTTTGGTTGTAACAACGGACTGATCCTTGCCGGGGCACGCGTGTATTATACGATGGCACAGGATGGACTGTTCTTTAGAAAAGCAGGAACCCTGAACAAAAATGCCGTTCCGGAATGGGCACTGTGGGCGCAATGTATCGTGGCTTCCCTGCTTTGCCTGAGTGGTAAATATGGTGATCTGCTGGATATGGTATCGTTTATCGTGGTGATCTTTTATGTGCTCACCATTGCAGGTATTTTTATTCTGCGCAAAAAAATGCCGGATGCGGAACGTCCGTATAAGGCATTTGGTTACCCGGTGCTGCCGGCGTTGTATATGCTGATGGGTATTGCTTTTTGTGTGATGCTGATCATCTATAAACCCAGTTTTACCTGGCCAGGACTGATCATTACCCTGATCGGTATACCTTTGTATTATCTCGCTGTGAGTAATTCAAAAAAAGAGGCGTAATGGATTTTACACAACTGTTTGCAGATTTTGCCGATAAGAAGGTGGCCATTGTTGGCGATCTGATGCTGGATACTTACTGGTGGGGTTCTGTAGACCGGATCTCGCCGGAAGCACCTGTGCCGGTAGTGGCGTTGAAAAAGAAAGAATTACGGGTGGGTGGTGCCGCTAATGTGGCGTTAAACACCGCTTCGCTGGGTGCGCAGACCACTGTTTTTTCGGTAATCGGGAAAGATGAAGATGGTGAACAGCTATTGCGTTTATTGGGAGAAAGCAGTATTAATACCTCGTTTGTACTTTCTTCAGCCAACAGGATTACGACCAATAAAACCCGGATCATGAGTCGTAACCAGCAGATGATGCGACTGGATGCTGAGATCACTTCAGATATTGATACAGACAATGAGAACCGGCTGATTGAGCAGGTAAAAACCTGGTTCAAAACCAGTAAACCGGATATTCTCATTTTTGAAGATTATAACAAGGGAGTACTTACCACACGTGTGATCAAAGAATTGATTCAGCTCTGTAAGGAAGCGGGTGTAGTGACGAGTGTGGATCCCAAGAAAAAGAATTTTCTTTCTTTTAAAGGGGTGACCATTTTCAAACCTAACCTGAAAGAAGTGAAAGAAGGATTAAATCTGCTGATCGATACGATCGACATGCATACGCTCTCTGCTATGCACCAGGGCTTGCAGGCGCAACTACAACATGAGATATCCTTTATAACCCTCTCAGAAAAAGGTGTTTTTTACCAGCAGGGGGATGAACAGAAACTGATCCCTACCCATGTCAGAAATATTTCCGATGTAAGCGGCGCCGGTGATACGGTGATTGCCGTAGCCTCACTGGTCTATGCCGCCACACACAATATGCTGCTGGCCGCCGAAATGGCCAATATAGCCGGTGGCCTGGTATGCGAAGAAGTAGGTACTGCGCCTATCAATAAGGAGAAGTTGTTGCATGAGTGTGAAGTGTTGTTGGGGGAGAGTAGTGAGTAGTGAGTAGTGAGTCGTTAATCGTTAATCGTCAATCGTGAGTCGTGAGTTATAGGGCAGGGCAAGGATACTCCCTATTCACTACTGATCACTCACGATTCACGTCTCACGCTTCTAAACATCCTGCAACAAATCCCCTCTGCACTTGAACCTTCTCTAACATTCTTCTCCAATAATTCGATTTTCTCCCTTTACTTAATATCTAATTTCGGTGCAGCTAAGCGGAAAAAGATATGTCTGATTTTACCATAGTGATACACGGAGGGGCGGGAACCATTCTGAAAACGGATATGACACCTGCCCTGGAGCAGGCCTACAGCGATGGCTTGCAGCAGGCGTTGGATCTGGGTTATGCGGTACTGGAGCAGGGTGGCACGGCTGTAAACGCGGTAAAAGCGGCGTTGGTAATACTGGAAGACAATGTACTTTTCAATGCCGGCCGCGGGTCTGTGTTTACCAAAAAAGGGGTACAGGAAATGGATGCGGCCATCATGGATGGAAGCGATCTCTCTGCCGGTGCCGTGGCCGGTGTGCGCAACGTACGTAACCCGATAGAACTGGCTACCGAAGTAATGCGGAACAGCAACCATGTTTTTCTGAGCGGAAAAGGAGCCAATGATTTTGCCATCAAACAGGGCGTAAAGCTGGAGCCCGATGAATATTTTTTTTCGCAGTTCCGTTATGATCAGTGGAAAGCGATCCGTGATTCTGATACCTACTCGCTCGACCATACCAATCACCAGCTCGAGGAACTGATGCGTGATAAAAAATTCGGAACCGTAGGGGCAGTGGCCTGCGACAGCAAAGGAAACCTGGCCGGTGCCACGTCTACCGGCGGCATGACCAATAAAAAATACGGGAGAATCGGGGATAGTCCGATGATCGGTGCGGGTACCTATGCCAACAATGCCACCTGCGCCATCAGCTGTACAGGGCATGGAGAAATGTTTATCCGATCAGTAGCAGCGTATGATGTGAGTTGTCTGATGGAATACAAAGGCATGAGTTTACAGGAAGCCATGGATACCGTAGTGAATACCAAACTGGTGGCCCTGCAGGGCGAAGGTGGTATGATAGGGGTAGACGCCAAAGGCAATGCAGCCATGGTTTTGAACAGTGCCGGTATGTACCGGGCCATGAAAAATAGTAAGGGTGTACAGGAAGTTTCTATTTATAAATAGGTATATTTGGTACAGGTCTATGAACATGAGAAAATGAAAGGAGCTACTTTTGTAGCTCTTTTTTGTTAGTAGTAATCAACCCAGTCGATGAAAAAGTATGCAGTGATAGTGGCAGGTGGCAGCGGACAACGTATGGGTGCCGCTATACCCAAACAGTTTCTCCTTTTACAGGGGAAACCCCTGCTGTGGTACTCCCTGCAAACTTTTCTGCATGCTTTTGATGACCTCGAGATTATACTAGTACTTCCGGCAGATAATCTCGCTGAAGGCGAACAGCTGGCAAAAGAGCTGAATGCCGTTTCAAGGATAACTGTTACCACTGGTGGGGCTACCCGCTTTCATTCTGTGCAGAACGGATTGGCTTTGGTAAGCTCACCTTCCATTGTTTTTGTACATGATGGAGTGCGGTGTCTGGTAAGTCCTGAGCTGATTCAACGTTGTTATACGCAGGCACTGGAAAAAGGAAGTGCCATTCCCGCAGTGGCGGCAACAGATAGTATCCGGATCTTAGTGGAAGAAGGACATACAGTAGCCGACAGAAAACTCGTACGTATCATACAAACCCCCCAAACATTTCGCAGTGAGATTCTCTTACCCGCTTTTCAAAATGAATTTGAAGAAGGTTTTACGGATGAAGCTACCGTGGTAGAAGCTTCCGGTAATCCTGTATTTTTAATTGAAGGCGAATATTCCAATATCAAGATCACCCGACCTGTTGACCTGCTGGTGGCAGAAAAAATCCTCGCAGAGCGTTCATCGCTTTAATAGCCGCAGGGGCCAGGGTAATCCATTGTAATGGTAATGAAAATAAGGTTGATGCATAGCGCCGAATGAGGTATAAAATTTCTTGACTCCGGGTAGTTCAGATCCTTCCAGATCAAATAAGAGAGCTTGTCCGGCAAATTCAGCAATAACACTATCCAGTAAAAAATGGTTGGCTTCTCTGTCTCTGCCTGCCGGTAGCGTCGTATTCATCAGGTTGTATATGCGGCGATCATCTTTCAAAAAAAGTGCAATGGCCAGTAAATCTTTTTCTACGCTGGTAACCGCTCTTATAAAACATTGCCCACTTGTCTGCAGCTGCTCGCACAAACGTAAAAAATTAGCATAATCGGATGGAAGGATCTGTTTCATCCTCGCTGCATACTGGTTCTGAAAATGATCAATGGCTTCATACAGTCCGGCAGCGGTATATACCAGGGCCTGACTGGTGGCTTTTCTAATGTTTTCTTTGAGATCATTGGTATACTGTGCGCGTATCTGTACCAATGGCTGATCTAGTGATATTACCAGATTCGTCCGGCTGGTAACAGCGACCTCTGATAACAGGGAAGCGTTTGAGAAATTGAAATGAATGTCTGCGTAAGCAACCGTCTCTTTGATCATTTTCAATAGATCAGCTGTATCAACTGCAGCTGTATTTCCGATGATGCCCAATTGTTGTATAAAAGGAGGCGTATACACATAACGGATCCCCCATTTTTTTTTGTTGGGTAGTGCCAGAATGGCTTCGTAATCATTGATGACCAATCCCGCCCAGTTTGGGCACAGCGTGTTCAGGTAAGTGGTAGTGGAATAGAGTAACCCATTGCTATGCTGTTGCACGCAATGATCCCATTTGGCAACATCGATCTGTGCCGCAGGTAAGCGTTGGATACTCGGTTTCATCAAATGAAAAGTACCGTAATATTTACAAGCAGAAAAGAATTATTTGCCTTTGCCGGAGAGGATGATCCGTAAGCTGTGCATCATGATCTTGAAATCGAGCAGGAGAGAAGCGTTCTCGATATAGATCAGGTCGTATTCCATCCGTTCGATCATTTCATCTACGCTGGACGCATAGCCAAACTGTACCATGCCCCAGGAAGTGAGTCCGGGTTTGGCCTTCAGCAGGTAGCGGTAATAAGGCGTTTTCTGCATCAGCTGGTCAATGTATTCCTTTCGCTCCGGACGTGGCCCTATGAGGCTCATATCGCCTTTAATGATATTCCAGAGCTGCGGTAATTCATCCAGCCGCCACTTACGCATGATCCGGCCCCAACTGGTGATACGCGGATCATGATCGCTGGACAAGGCCGGCCCGTTTTTCTCCGCATCGGCCACCATACTCCGGAACTTGTAAATAGTAAAAGGTTTGCCCTTATAACCAATCCGCTCCTGACTGTAAAAAATTCCACCGCTGGAGGATAGTCCGGTTCTGATTGCGATGAACAGTAACATCGGACTCAACAGTATCAGTCCACTTACCGATAGGATAAGATCAAATAACCGTTTTACATTCTGCTCGCGTGGCGAGAGGGCACTGCTCTGTATATCGATGAGCATGGCGCCCAGTACGTTATTGGTTTTTACGGAGCCGGAGAGGATATCGAGTGTGTCGGGTACAAGTTTGATGTCTACATCTTTCTGCGATAACAGGTTCACCAGTTCGGTAGTAAGTGCGTGCTGGGTTCTGTCGAGCGAGAGAATTACTTTTTCGATGGCATGTTTATCTATCAACTCCGCCAGTTGCGCCGTAGTGCCCAAATGCGGTAACCATTTGCCTAAGCCATTCCTGCTTTCGGGCGTAACAGTAATGAAACCGATGGTTTTAAAACCGAGGTAGCGGAAATTTTTATGCAGTTCTTTGTACAGTTTAACCGCATGTTCATTATTGCCAATGATCAGTGTATTGAAATAGATATTTCCATGCGCTAAGGCATTTTTTACCCGGTAAAGTAACAGGGCCCGTCCCAGAAAAATCAGGCTGAATTGCAGCGGGAAATAAAATAGCAAGGCAGTAAGGTAAGATTCTTCGGTTTCCTTTATCTGCCAGATGAGTGCCAATGAACCAATGAAAGTATACACAAGGGTAGCCGTAAACTCATTCAACCTTGATTTTTCATAAAGAGATTGGGTATAGCTGCCTGTGAACGCATAAAACAAAACCCAGCATCCACCCAGTACAAGAATGGTAACCAACTGTTGAAGCGAAGCAGGATGGGAGAGATACCAGGAAAAAAACAGATATAACCCGGCTACCGAAAAGAGGTAATCGCTGATAAGATACCAGCTGATATTTTTTTTACGGTCGCTCATCTGTTTCAGACAAGAATACTGGTATTGTTGATCTTGTCCAGGATCTGGTGTGCCACTTCCATCGCCAGAAAACCATCGATCTCACTTACCACAGTAGGTTTGTTATTGATAATGGCATCCACAAAAGATTCCAGTTCCAGTTTAATGGCGTTCAGTGGTTGTATACTCGGATTGGCAATCGCAATGGTTTTTTTACCGTTGCTGGTTTCAATGTCGAAGGAAAAAACATTGGTGTCATCCGGTTGTTTCAGTTTGATGATCTCTGTTTTCTTTTCGAGAAAATCGATGCCGAGATAAGCATCTTTCTGGAAGAGACGCATCTTACGCATTTTCTTCATGCTGATGCGGCTGCTCGTCAGATTAGCTACACAGCCATTGTTGAATTCGATTCGTACGTTGGCGATATCGGGTGTTTCTGTCATCACAGCTACGCCACTGGCAGAAATATGTTTCACATCACTCTTCACCAGACTGAGAATGATATCAATATCATGGATCATCAGATCAAGAATCACACTCACTTCCGTTCCCCTGGGGTTGAACTGTGCTAACCTATGCACTTCAATGAACATAGGATTGAGTGGCATATCCTTGATGGCGAGATAGGCAGGATTAAAACGCTCCACATGTCCTACCTGCAGTTTGATATTGGCTTCCCGCACCATATTCACAATATCTCTTCCTTCCTGTATGGTATGGGCCAATGGTTTCTCCACAAATACGTGTTTGCCTTTGCGGATGGCCTGCATACAGATCTGGAAATGATGATCGGTGGGGGCAATCACATCAATGATATCACAGGCATCCATCAGTTTGTCCTCATCCATGTATCTTTTCAGCCCATATTGTTCGGTTACCTGTTTGGCATTTTCATTATTCGGGTCAAAAAAGCCCACCAGTTTCACACCTTCTATTTCTTTCCAGTTGTTCAGGTGAAACTTGCCCAGATGGCCCACTCCAAAAACTCCTACTTTCAGCATAATAATGACTTTGTATCAGGCGGTAAATATAATTATTCGCCCGGTCTCTGCCTGTAACCGGATAAAGATGTGGATATTCTGTTCTGTCCTGCTCAGGCAAAGATCTCCAGCTCTTTTACCTGTGTCAGACAGCTGTGCTGTAAAAGGGTATTGGCACAGGCTTCTGCATGGGTTAATTCATACCGGAAAAAGAAATGCATGGTATGGATCTTTCCTTCATAAAATACCTGTGTATTACGGCTGAAATCTTTTTTCGCGAGTTTCTCTGCAGCTACTACTGCCTGTTTCAGCCATTGCCAGCCGATTACTACATACCCCGCCAGCTCCATAAATACGGTTGCATCGGCCAGGTAATTGTCTAATTGGCCTTTTCCGGCAAACCGGAGCAGGTGTGCCAGTACGGTCTGGATCCGGTGCAGTTCCTGCTCCAATGCTTCGCCTCTGGGCTGCAGGTCCGGGTAGACAGCCGCCTGTTGTATGGTTTGCATGATCTCTGCGGCCAGCAGCTGCAGCGCTTTTCCATTCTCCATAGTGGCTTTTCTTCCGAGCAGGTCAAGGGATTGAATACCCGTAGTGCCCTCGTACAGCGACATGATCTTGAGGTCGCGGTAATGCTGCTGTACCGGAAAATCGGTGGTGAACCCATACCCACCCAGGGTTTGAATGGCCAGGGCTGCCGAGCGACTTCCCTGTTCTGAAGCATAGGTTTTAACAATGGGGGTGAGTATTTCCAGTAGTAAAAAATGGTTTTGTTTTTCTTCACCCGAGGTTACATGTGTCAGGTCGTATAAACGGTTACACTCCATGCCCAGCGATAAAGCGCCTTCGGCAATGGCTTTTTGTGTGAAAAGCATCCTTTGTACATCGGGGTGATTGATGATGAGGGTAGGTGGTTTGGTTGGATCTTTTTCACCTGCAGGCCGGCCCTGTGGCCTTTCCATCGCATACTGCAGCGAAGCCTGGTAGGCCGCCATGGCCACTGATGCGGCACTCTGCCCCACACTGATCCTTGCCCCATTCATCATGTGAAACATGTACGTGAGTCCTTTGTGTGGTTCACCCACCAGGTAAGCATGACAATCATCATTATCGCCGAAAGAGAGGTGGGTAGTGGCATAACCTCTTTGGCCCATTTTCTGAAAATCGCCCGCACAATACACATCGTTGTATACGAGACTGCCATCCGGTTCAGGCCTGAACTTAGGGATGATAAACAGGGAAATTCCTTTTACCCCAGCCGGTGCCCCTTCTATTCTGGCCAGAGTGAGATGAACAAAATTATCGCAGGCTTCGTGCTGCCCGCCTGAGATAAAGATCTTCTGGCCTTTCACTTTATAATATCCTTGCTCAGTAGGTGAAGCACTGGTGGTGATATCTGATAAGGAACTACCCGCCTGCGGTTCGGTCAGGGCCATGGTGCCCTGCCATTTGCCCGAGAAAATGTTGGGTACATAGGTTTCGATCTGCACTGTGGATCCGAAATGGAGGATCAGTCCGGCAGCGCCTGCCGACAAACCGGTATATCCCTCCACGCCGTTATTGGCTGCCTGGAACAGGTGATGGCCCGTACTGAAAATCATTTCCGGTAACTGCATCCCACCCTGGTCAAAGGAAGCATAGCCCCCGATCCAGTGCTGCTCTGCCGCTTTCTGTATAATGGTTTTAAGCTGCGGATGTGTTTTTACACCTCCCTTTCCATCATACATGGCCGGCGTTTCATCCATCGCCTTAAAATAAGGGAACATTTCCTGCTCGGCCAGCAGTTTGGCCGATTCAATGATCATCCATGCCTGCTCCGCGTCCAGGTGTGCAAAACGTTCATGTATAAATAATTCTTCCACACGATGAACATCAAACAACAAAAAACGCAGATGTTCCATACTGGTAAAACGTGCCATGGGTTAATTGGTTTATTCGTTTGTTAGTTTGTTGGTTTATTGGTCTATTGGTTTATTCGTTGATTGGTGTTGACCATTCACTCATTCACTCACCCACTCATTATTTATCATCCCGCCAGCACACTGATCAGTTCCGCCACATACGCGGGTTTATCGGCGCCTTCCAGTTCAATGGTGCAGGAGAGGAATAATTTAACGGATCCATTGGGTTGTT
This sequence comes from Sediminibacterium sp., assembly GCA_036405675.1. Lineage (GTDB taxonomy): Bacteria > Bacteroidota > Bacteroidia > Chitinophagales > Chitinophagaceae > Sediminibacterium. Next base: position 20,257 of record DASWXD010000094.1, on the reverse strand, counting down.
CTTCTGCACCTGTGAGTGTTGCTTTCATTCTGATCCGGCTTCCCTCGGGTACGGGCGAAATAAAACGGGCTTTGTTGATGCCGTAATTAAAAAAGGAAGACACATTCTCTACCTGTATCAGGTCATAAAAGAAATGGGAAGCCAGCGACATAGTGAGATAACCATGTGCGATGGTTTTACCGCCGGGCAGGAAGGCTTTTGCTTTTTCCGCATCAAGATGCACCCATTGAAAATCGAAAGTGGCTGCGGCAAAATCATGGATCATCTGTTGGGTTACGGTTAGCCATGCACCCGGACCAATGGTTTTGCCGATATGGTTTTTGATATCTGCCAGTCCGTTAATAACCAGTACTTGCTTGTCTGTCTCAACCGGTTTTGTTATTTCTTTTTTGGATGAGGAGGGCGGAGCTGTTGTCATAACTTCTTCCCAGTTGCCCACTTTCACTACCGCTTTTCCTTTGATCTTACGGTCGAGCAGGTCCTGGATCGATTCGGCCGCTTCAGGAAGTGTATAGATGCGGTGAATATATTGTTTGATCTTTCCCTCTTGTAGCCATAGCAGTAATTGGCCGAGGTTCTGCCTGCTTTTTGCCGGTTCTCTCTCTGCAAAACTTCCCCAGAAAACGCCCATCACGGCACAACCTTTCAGCAGGGGCAGGTTAAAGGGTAACTGGGGAATCTGACCCGAGGCAAAACCTACTACCAGATAACGGCCTTTCCATGCAGTGGAGCGCAAAGCCTGTTCAGCAAGCGGGCCGCCGATAGGGTCATAGACTACATCCACTCCTTTATCAACCGTAATTTCTTTGATCCTTGCCCGCAGATCATCCACACTGTAATTGATCAGAAAATCGGCTCCTTTCTCTTTGCACAAAGCCAGTTTCTCTTCGGTAGATGCAGCAGCTATCACGATGGCACCCATCAGTTTGGCCAGCTCAACAGCCGCAATGCCCACACCACCTGCAGCACCTAATACCAATATTGTTTCACCAGCTTGCAGGTTGGCACGATCCAGTAAAGCATGGTAAGAAGTTCCGTAGTTATACAGAGTAGTAGCAGCGGTGATATAATCCATGGCCGCTGGTATCGAAAAAACCTTTCGGCTATCTACCACCACTTCTTCGGCAAAGCCACCCCAGCCGCATAAAGCCAGTACCCGGTCGCCGGGTTGCAGGTGTTTTACTTTATCACCAACCGCAGTTACCACCCCCGATACTTCGCCACCCGGCGAAAAGGGGAGCGCGGGTTTGAACTGGTATTTGTTCTGTATAATCAGGGCATCGGGAAAATTAACACCACAGGCTTTTACGGCAATCAATACTTCTTTTTCTGCAGGTATGGGCGTGGAGGTTTCGGCATATACCAGTGTTTCCGGTAAACCGTATTGTTGGCAAAGCACAGCTTTCATATAAACAGGTTTAGCGCCTGTATACTGAATTTACAATGATTCGCTGAAAAGAGCGGGTTCTGTTTTATTTTTATCGTTCAAGGCTTCCTATGCTCAAAAACAAGATCCGTCACTGGTGCCAGCAACTGATCGGTATCGACCGTTACCTGTTTCTGTTTGCCCGGCTCACCATTTTCCGGATCCGGTACCTTGGGTATGAGAAAGAGTTCCGCTATTTTATGCGCTTGCTTCCATCAACAGGCATCGTACTGGACATAGGAGCCAATATCGGCGTTATGTCTGCAGTGCTGGCCCTGAAATTTCCCCGGTCTGAAGTAATTGCATTTGAACCGGTACCCCTTACTGCGGATGTTCTGCGAAAAGTGACAGCGCATTTTGGACTTACCCATGTTCAACTCTTTCAGACGGCATTGGGTGAAACGGAGGGAGAGATTACCATGCTGATACCGTTGGCAGATAAGGCTGTGATGCATGGGTTGAGTCATGTATGGGAAAAGCCTGAAAGAACGGTACCGGCTGATGCATTCAGAGTGCCCATCACTACCCTTGATCAGCTGCCGCTATTACAAAAGGCCGGAAAGATTACTGCCATCAAGATCGACGTTGAAAACTTTGAATATTATGTGTTGAAAGGCGGCAGACAGCTTTTGCAAAAGCATCATCCACTTGTATTTGCAGAATTATGGAATGACGCCAGAAAAGCGCAGTGTATCAAATTGATGGAGGAGCTGGGGTATACCGTTAAGATCTATCATGAGGGAGTGCTCACCGATTACAGGGGGGAAGATGTGTTGAATTATTTCTTTCTGCACTTGTAAACAAAACAGTAAATATATTATAATTAATCTGCATTCATTCCGGGACATACTTTTTAGTACGCCGTTAACGTTCTAATAAGGATATATTTTTACTTTCGCCGCTTGGTAAAAAGAAGTAATTTCATTTCACTGAATGTTGCACTTTTGCCGTTGCCGGAAATGATAGTATAACCGGTGATTAACCAACCAGAAAATGATGATCAAGAAAGTACTTTGTGTAGATGATGATACGATCTCTTTAACGATCTCTCAGCTTTTGTTGAAGAGAACGGGTTTTGCGCAGGAAGTGCATACGGCCATCGACGGGAGTGAAGCATTGGAATATTTTGAACGTTTATTTGCGGAAGAAGCTGATCCGGTGGCAGCCGCTCCGGAACTGATTCTGCTCGATATTAATATGCCTGTGATGAATGGGTGGGAATTTCTTCAGGAATACAATCCCCGTTTCCGCGATAAGCTGACCAATACCCATATTGTGATCCTTTCTTCCACCATCGATCCGGAAGATTTTGCCCTCGCCAAACAATACCCCGTGGTAGCACAGTTCATCAGTAAACCACTCAGTGTTGAGAACCTGGAAGAACTGAAAGCCCATCCGGTTATGCAACCGTTTTTTTCCTGAATTTTTTCGTAACCAAGGCAATGAATGTGCAGGCATGTTGCCGGGTAATTTCCTGTACTGTGAAACCTATTTAACTGTCTTGCCAGAAGGGAAATAAAAAAGCTTTGTAGGGAATCTTTTCACCCTACAAAGCTCGTGTAGCTTCCCGCTACGGGTTTTTCAAGGATTTGACTGGTTTACGCCCTGTAAAAGCGGCCAGTCTGTTTCAGATCTTTACAAAGGATAATTGAATGTTACTCCCATTATAACCAGAACCAGGTTCTTAGTTTAATGTGATAATGTAAAGTAACAAACAAAGAGTAGCCAGGCCAATAGAAGCTTTGTGGTATTTATAGTAACTAACAATCAGCTAAAATGTAGGAATTATACTACAGGTGTATCTGCGCCCTGGATCAATCATTGGGCGGCATAAAACCCTGATTGACACATTTATCCCAATTATTCGGTAGCTATTCAATGTTTTAATACATTGGTTCCATGAAAACAAACCCATTCTATCTGCGCCCCGGCTTTGTCAGGCACCTGGCCGGTTTTTGTATGTTATCGCTGGTTCTCGCATCCAATGGCGTTTCTGCCCAGTCGCAGAACCCCGTTGTAGAAAAGATCCTGCAAGAGGGAAATACCAACTCTCAACTGGAAAACATGGCCCACGAGTTGTTCGACAGGATCGGCCCCCGTTTGGTAGGCACTCCCCAGATGCAAAAAGCCAACGATTGGGCCGTTGCCAAATACACCGACTGGGGTATCCCTGCCCGCAATGAAAAATGGGGCGAGTGGAAAGGATGGGAAAGAGGCGTAACACATATTGACATGGTATCTCCCTGGGTAAAAAGCCTGGAAGGCACACAATTGGCATGGAGTCCTTCTACCAAAGGCAAAGCCGTTTCAGCGGAACTGATCATTATACCTGATCTGGCCGATTCACTGGCTTTTGCCGCCTGGCTGCCTTCAGTAAAAGGCAAATTTGTGATGGTATCCATGGCGCAACCCACCGGCCGGCCCGATCAGAACTGGCAGGAGTTTGCTACCAAAGAATCCTTTGATAAAATGAAAGCCGCCCGCACGGCACAAACAGATGCCTGGGCCAAACGCATCAAAAAAACCGGTTATTCTGCGCGTATGCTTCCTGTTATACTGGAGAAAGCCGGAGCGGCCGGTATCGTGGCCAGCAACTGGTCGCAGGGTTTTGGCGTGAACAAGATCTTCAGTGCCTACACACAGAAAATTCCTACGGTGGATATTGCGCTGGAAGATTATGGTCTGCTGTACCGTTTGGTAGAATCCGGCGATAATCCCACCATCAGTGTCCGTGCCGATTCCAAACACACAGCCATGGTGCCTGCTTACAATACCATTGCAGAGATCAAAGGAACCGAAAAGCCGGATGAGTATGTGATGCTTTCGGCGCATTTTGATTCATGGGATGGTGGAACCGGTGCTACAGATAATGGTACAGGTACTTTGACCATGATGGAAGCTTTACGGATCCTGAAGAAAGTATATCCCAACCCCAAAAGAACTATCCTCGTGGGCCATTGGGGAAGTGAGGAGCAGGGACTGAACGGTTCCCGTGCCTTTGTAGAAGATCATCCGGAAGTGGTGAATAAACTGCAGGCTTTGTTTAACCAGGACAATGGTACCGGCCGTATTGTTAATTTATCCGGCCAGGGTTTCCAGCATGCAGGTGAGTTTTTAACCCGTTGGCTGGCGGCGGCACCCAAGAGTATGCGCGATTCGATCAAAACCACTTTCCCCGGAACACCTGGTGGTGGCGGATCTGATTTTGCCTCTTTTGTAGCTGTAGGTGCACCCGGCTTTTCATTAGGTGCGTTGAACTGGTCTTATTTCAATTATACCTGGCATACCAACCGCGATACCTATGATAAAGTAGTGTTTGATGATCTGCGTAACAACGCACTGCTCACGGCCATTCTCGTTTATATGGCCTGTGAAGATCCGGACACCTTCCCGAGAGAGAAAGCCGTACTGCAGAACGACCGCAGCGGAAGGCCTGCTACCTGGCCCGCACAGGTGAAAGCGATCCGCAAAGGACCTGTGGCACCGGTGAATTAATCCTGAAAGAATGAATGTGAAAAGCCTCCGGATTGGGGGCTTTTTTTGTGGAACAGATGAACAGTAGAACAGAGGAACAAGGAACAGATGAACGGAGGAGGTGAACACCGAATATCGAACACCGAACACCGAACGCCGAACATCGAACGCCAAACACAGAACTCAGAACAAAGAACATAGAACAAAGAACATAGAACAAAGAACATAGAACTCAGAACATAGAACTCTGAACAAAGAACAAAGAACAGAACGCTGCCCTGTTTAAAATAGAGAAAGCTGGGACTGGTTTTTTGTGAGGGACTTTTTAACGGGTGTTAGTGAACGTTGCGCATTGGGGGAAATTTCATAGACGCCGGTTTCCTGGTAGCGGGAGGCTACGATGATCCGGGTGTGGCCGGCATGTGGTTGAAACAATTCTTCCACGAGTTGGGGATGGTTATTGTTTTTGGAGAGATGCGCGAGCAGGAGGTGACTAAGGAAAGCAGGTTTGTGTGTAAGGAAAAGTTGTAAAGCCTGTTCGTTGGATAAATGGCCTTGTCCGCCGCTGATTCTTTTTTTGAGATGGTATGGATAGTTACCTTTCTCCAGCATGTTTACATCGTAGTTGGCTTCGAGAAAAGCGGCATGGCATTGTTTGAAATAACGGATCAGCTGATCGCAGCTGATACCGAGATCAGTGAAGACACCCACATTTATTTTTTCTGCGCTCACGAGAAAACTGTGCGGGTCTGCCGCATCATGAAATTTAGGAAAAGCCGTTACCGATAGTGCCCCGATGGAAATGGCTTCGTGCGGGCGGAAGGAACGGATCAGTTCTTCTTCGATCGGAATCCTGCCGTTGGCATGGGTAGCGGGGGTGATGTATACGGGTAAACGGAATTTTTTGGAGAGGCCCGGCACGCCGGTAATATGGTCGCCATGTTCGTGCGAAACAAAAATGGCTTTCACGTTGGCCATATCGAGACCAGCGCGTTTCATCCGTTTCTCTGTTTCGCGGCAGGAAATGCCGGCATCAATCAACACTGCTTCACGGCCATTGCCTACATAATAGCAATTACCGTTGCTGCCGGAATTGAGGGAACAGATGAATAGAGACATAACCGTTCAAAAGTAATCCGAATAGCCGGATTACGGTACTTCTGTTAACGGTCTTTGCAGGCTATATTATTCACATATAGGTGAGCGCATCAGTTGGCAGAAAGTGGAATCTGTCGCTGTTTTATGGCCTCTCTACGGGGTACAGCCCCTTTTTCCAGCACGGCCAGTAACTGGGCCACATTACCGATCTGCTCCAACTCGTTTTGTGCAATGGATACGCGCCATTTGCTTTCTACGGCATTCAGCAGGTAGAGCATTTCCCAATCGGCCAGTTGCAGGTCGCGTTTCAGGTCTGTTTGCGGATCAACAAGGGTTGTGTTGATATTGAGTTTCTTTTTCAGTAATTTCTGTATGCCAATGAGTAAGGGCTGCATATGTTTCGGTTTACACTATCAGGAAAGAACCATGATAGACCAAAAACGTTGCCAAAGGCTTATTAAGATACTGTTAAAAGGAAGTTTCAGGTTCAGTGCTACATAAAAAAACACCCGGAAAACGGGTTAGGGTCTTCCGGGTGCGATATGCGGTGCGTTTGTAACGCTTAGTTTTTCTTAGGGGCGGCCTGTTGTGCAGGAGCTGCTGTTTTAGTGGCTGCAGTAGCTGGAGTTGTTTTAACCTCACCTTTAATGATCAATACTTTCTGGTTAGGGTTGGCATTGGAAACAACGGTGATGGTTTTGGTAAAGGGTCCCATTGCGGCTGCATTGTAAATGGCTTTGATAGAAGCGGTAGCTCCTGGTCTAACCGGCTCTTTAGGCCATTCAGGCGTAGTGCAACCACAGGAAGCAGTTACGGAAGTGATAACCAAAGGTTCGGTACCTGTATTCTTGAAACTGAATACATGGTTTACAGGGGTACCTTGCGGGATGCTGCCAAAATCATAGGTGTCAGCTGTAAAAGTAAGAACAGCTTTGCTGGTGCTGGCCGCGGGTGTCTGAGCCGGTGCAGCTGCTGTTTGCGCATAACTTGTAGAAAGACCCACACAAAGTAGGAGGGTAGCTCCTGCTAATATCTTTTTCATAATTGGTTTATTTAGCGGAAAGATAAAGATTTTTTGGAATCTGCTGCTTATGGCGGCTGACTATATGCCGGTTAAGGACAATTTAATCGGTGAAGGCAGGCTGGTTTACGATTCTTTTCCACTGCCTTTGAACTGGTGAATGGTTTCTTTGAACAGTACATTAAAAGTGGTGAGCGAACCGTATCCGGCGGTGATATATTGCTGCAATTCCACTTTCTCCGCGTCTGTGAGCACTTTGTGCGCGTTGATCTTCTGTTCTATCAGTCGTAACCTGTCGCGCAGCATCACAATCTTATGAAAGAAAACTTCAATAGGAACTTCTTTGGCCTGTAAACTGTCGTCCTGGGGTTTCAGTACCAAAGTGCCATCATTCCATTTAGTGGCCATGGGTACCAGTTGAAATTCATGCAGGCGTTGGGTAAGAACGTTGTCCAGCGCCTGTTCTATATCAGCCAATGATAGCCCGCCAGGCTCGCTGCTGTTACTGGTGTTTTCCAGTACCGTTAATTCTGTATAATCCTTTGCAATGGTTTTGGCGGTATTGGCTGTTTTGAACCAGATGGAATAAAATTCGCTGGCGCTTTCTACTACCACGCCTTTGCCATAATGCGGGTGATTCACTCTTGCTCCGATACCCAGTGTTTCCATATCCATTATTTTGAATGGCAAACTACAACATTCCTGCTAAACACATCGCTGCCAGGCAGTCTCAGCTCGTAACAAAAAAGCCTGCTGTAGGTTAGAACAGCAGGCTTTTGCAAAATACTTTTTCAGATTATTTGATGCTCACCGGAACATCCAGGTTCTCCCAGCTTAACACAAACCCTTTTGCATTGATGGTGTACACCAAACGCTCATTCATGGTGGCTGATTTGGCAGGTTTTACTGTTACGCGCAAAACATCTTTTGCCGGATCAGCGGTAGTTTCGCCCTGGCGGGTAATGCCCCACTGGCCTGTCTGTGAATTGATGATGATGGTCCACTCGCTTTCGCCAGGGATGGCATAAATACTGTACTTGCCGGCAGGTAAGGCTTTTCCTTCCACAGTGAGGTCTTTATCCGTTTCCAGCACAGTGGCCTGGTTGGCACCGGCACGCCATGTTTTGCCATAAGGCACCAACGCACCCCAGATCGCTCTTCCTTTCACAGAAGGAGAGCTGTACTTGATAGTAATATTGGCGCCGTTAATATTGCCGGTAGCGGTAGCAGCCGGACTTGCCTGCGACCAACCTACAGTTGCCATACAGGTAAGCGCCAAACCCAGAAACAGGGATCTGATAAATGTTGTTCTTTTCATAAGGATGATTTTTTAATCGTTTATATTTTTCGGGATAGGGAAATTACAGGATTCTCCATAGGGATTTCTTTTTTTTATATAAATGGCAAGAAGGGGATGAGGCTGATTTATATTATCTTGTTGTTACCAAAACCCATAGTATGTTGCCTGCCTTACCCAGAAACCTGTTTATTGCCGGTTTGCTTTGTGGTGTTTCTTCCGCCACGGCGCAAAATGCCATACAGCAATACCAGTCTGTCAATTTCTCCCAGGTGCGGATCATCGATAATTTCTGGCGACCCAAACTGGAGAAAGTATCTACCGTTACCATACCGGTATGCATAGACCAGACCGAAGTAAAAACACCGCGCATCCGCAATTTTGAAATAGCCGCAGGTAAACGGAAAGGAAAATTTGAGGGGATCTTTTATGATGATTCGGATGTGTTCAAAGCACTGGAAGCGATTGCTTACTCCTTAAAGAACCATCCTGATGCTGCATTGGAGAAAAAAGCCGATGACTGGATAAACCTGATTGCCGCGGCACAATTGCCCGATGGATATATCAACACCTACTATACGCTGCAGTTCCTGGACAAACGCTGGACAGACATGAGCATGCACGAAGACTATAACGGTGGTCACCTGATAGAAGCCGCTGTTGCCTATTTCGACGCTACCGGCAAACGGAAATTACTGGATGTGGCCATCCGCTTTGCAGATCATTTTGATTCTTTGTTTGGTCCGGGTAAAAGAGACTGGGTAACCGGTCACCAGGAACTGGAACTGGCTTTGGTGAAACTGTACTCCAACACCAAGCAAAAAAAATACCTGCAACTGGCCGATTGGTTATTGAGTGAACGCGGACAAAAGAAAGCCGTAGGGTATACCTGGACGGATTGGAAAGACACGGCCTATGCGCAGGATAGCAAACCGGTGCGGGAACAGAAAGAAATTACCGGTCATGCCGTACGGGCCATGTACATGTATACAGGCGCAGCAGATGTGGCGGCGCATACCGGCGACCAGGGATATATGCAGGCGATGAAAACGGTGTGGGAAGATGTGGTATACCGAAATATGTATATCACTGGTGGTATTGGTTCATCGGGTAGTAATGAAGGTTTTTCTGTTGACTATGATCTGCCCAATGAAAATGCCTATTGCGAAACCTGTGCATCGGTGGGCATGGTCTTATGGAACCAGCGCATGGGTAGGTTAACCGGCGAGGGAAAATACATAGATGTACTGGAGAAGAGTTTATATAATGGTGCGTTGGATGGGATTTCACTGGCAGGCGATAAATTCTTTTATGGTAATGTGCTTGCCTCTAACGGTAAACAGGCCAGACGGGATTGGTTTGGTACGGCCTGTTGTCCGGCCAATATTGCCAGATTGATTGAGTCGCTGGGGAATTATATATATGGGTACAACGATAACAGTATCTGGGTAAATCTGTTTGTGGGCAGCCAGACCGAAATCGGGTTGAAGAACCAGCAGGTAGTTATCCAGACACAGACCAATTATCCCTGGGAGGGAGCTGTGGGTATTCTTGTATCGCCGCAGAAAAAAGAACGCTTTGCTTTGCGGGTACGTTATCCGGGCTGGGTATCGGGCGAAGCCGTTCCCGGTGGTTTGTATGCCTACGAAAATGACAAACAGCATTCTTTAACACTGCTCAGCATCAATAACCAGCCTGTAAAATATACCATAGAAAATGGATACCTGGTCATAGACCGCGAATGGGCACCAAATGATCAGGTGTCGATCTCCTTTCCGATGGATATCAGGAGAGTGTACAGCCGGTCAGAAGTAAAAGCCAATGTAGAAAGAGTAGCCCTGCAACGCGGTCCGCTGATCTACTGTGTAGAAGGAACCGATAATGATGGCAAAGCGCTGAATATTGTGTTACCCAAAACGGCACAGGTAGTAACGGCCAAACAACAGGTGCTTACAGAAAATGTGGTTTCACTGGAAGCAGATGCAACGGTATTGTCTGTGATGCCCGGTGGTGAGAATGTACAGGCAGTAAAAAAGAAGATCAGAGCGGTTCCCTATTATACCTGGAATAACCGGGGTGCGGGACAGATGCTCGTTTGGCTGCCGCAAAGGATTCTCGACATTAAGATCAATTGAGTCTCAACGCTTACGAAAACGGTGTAGTAAAAAAACGCTGCTAACACTAGTAAAAACTGTAGAAACGGGTTATTTTTAATACTGGTACCACTAACTATCTAAACAAGCCATATGAAACCTGTCGAACAAAGTCCAGCAGCCCCCGAACTATCGCCCCTGCAAAGTCTTGACCATTGGGAAGAGGATATACTGGAGCGTTATCCGGATCCCGAATCCATTGCACAGGGTAAGGAAACTACTGAGTACAGGAACTATGAAGATCCTAAACGGGAAACTGTAAAAGAGTTTTACCGTTTGAACCATACTTACCAGACCTATGATTTTGTGCAGGAGAAAAGAGCTGATTACCTGCGTTTCAATAAAAAGAAAATGCCGGTATGGGCTGCTTTTGATTTTCTGAATGAGCTGGTGGATGATTCGGATCCTGATACAGACCTGGACCAGCTGCAGCACTTACTGCAAACTTCCGAAGCCATCCGTGCCGATGGTCACCCGGACTGGATGGTGCTGGCCGGATTGATGCATGATATGGGAAAAGTGCTTTGCCTTTTCGGCGAACCCCAGTGGGCGGTGGTCGGAGATACTTTCCCTGTGGGATGCGCCCATTCTGATAAGATCGTGTACCCTGAATTTTTTGCCGCCAATCCGGATGCGGCCGATGAACGCTACAATACCAGGTATGGTGTGTATGAGGCTAACTGCGGACTGGATAACGTAACCATGTCCTGGGGCCATGATGAGTATGTATACCAGATGATGAAACCGTATTTACCCGAGCCTGCCTTGTATATGCTGCGGTACCATTCTTTTTATGCGCAGCACAGGGAACATGCATACGACCACCTGATGAGTGCCCACGACCAGGAAATGTTCAAATGGGTAAACCTGTTTAATCCCTATGATCTGTACTCTAAAAACCCAACACCACCCAACTGGAATGAGCTGCGTGGTTATTATGAGCAACTGGTAAAGAAATACCTGCCCGAAGAATTGATGTTCTAACTGAAATAACTAAACTGACCCATGCAAACCCCTGGTAATTTTCCGGGGGTTTTGTTTGATAAGCGCAGAATAGGGAAAGAACACATGAAAATAAACGGTGCAGGAATTTTGTAAACAGTATATTTATCTTCACAGAAAACCTGTTGGAACTGATTATCTGATTAACCCATAAAAGTCTGCTGATGCATAGCTTACAGATGGCTGATTATATTGTTTTCTTTATCTATTTTATAGTGGTATCCGGGTATGGATATTATATCTACCAGAAAAAGAAATCGGCAACCACTTCTTCCAAAGATTTTTTCCTGGCCGAAGGCTCGCTTACCTGGTGGGCCATCGGGGCCTCGCTGATCGCTTCCAATATTTCTGCGGAACATTTTATTGGTATGTCGGGCTCAGGTTTTGCGTTGGGACTGGCCATTTCTACTTACGAGTGGATGGCCGCTGCCACACTGATCATTGTGGCGGTATTCATCATCCCGTTGTACCTGAAGAACAAGATCTTTACCATGCCGCAGTTTCTGGCCAAAAGGTATAACGATACGGTTAGTACCATCATGGCCGTATTCTGGTTGCTGGTGTATGTATTTGTAAATCTCACTTCGATCATTTACCTGGGAGCGCTGGCTATCTCTTCCATTTCCAATATCGATTTTGGCTGGTGTATCGTAGGGTTGAGTCTGTTCTCCGTCATTGTCACATTGGGTGGGATGAAAGTAATTGGTTACACAGATGTGTTCCAGGTATTTGTATTGATTGTGGGTGGATTGGTAACTACTTATCTCGCACTCACACTGCTTTCTGAAAGTTTTGGTTTTGGCAAGGATATCTGGAAAGGACTTTCTGTGCTGCGTAAAGAAGCACCAACGCATTTTCACATGATCTTTCAGAAAGGGGATCCGTATTATAAAGAGCTGCCCGGTTTGTCTGTGTTGATAGGGGGGATGCTCATCAATAACCTCGCGTACTGGGGTTGTAACCAGTATATCGTACAAAGGGCATTGGGGGCCGATCTGCAGACAGCGAGAAAAGGGATCCTCTTTGCGGCTTTTTTGAAATTACTCGTACCGGTGATTGCCGTATTGCCGGGTATTACCATGTATGTGTTACACCAGAAAGGATTGTTCCAGGCAGAAATGAGTGATGCGGCCGGCGTGATCAAACCTGATCATGCCTATCCCACACTGATGAATCTCTTACCTGCCGGATTAAAAGGGGTTGCTTTTGCCGCTCTAACCGCTGCCATCGTTGCCTCACTCGCTGGTAAGGCCAATAGTATCTCAACGATTTTTTCCCTGGATATTTACCAGAAGTATTTCAATAAAACGGCTTCCGAAAGAAAGCTGGTACTGGTGGGCAGATGGGCGGTGATCATCTCGATGGTGGCTGCGGCCATTGTAACACCGGCTTTGCGTTCACTGGACCAGGCATATCAGTTCATCCAGGAATATGTGGGCTTTGTATCGCCCGGCGTATTGGCTATTTTTCTGCTGGGATTTTTCTGGAAAAAAACAACCGCCAATGCCGCCATTGCCGGGGCTTTGTTAACCATTCCGGTATCAACGGTGCTGAAGTTCCTGCCCGTCTGGACCAGCGGGGCATTCCCCGATTATCCGTTCCTTGACCGGATGACCATTACATTTTTTGTGGTGGCCATCGTAATGATTCTGATCAGTCTGTTAAAGCCCCGACCGGCAACGGATCATCATGCTATTGTGGTAGATACTTCTTTGTTCAGGGTAACTACCGGTTTTGTAATCGGCTCGGTGATTATTTGTGGTATACTGGCAGCGTTGTATACCGTATTTTGGTAATCAAAAAATTAAAAGAGAGCTGGCCGGGAGTTGCCTGTCCGGTGTGCAATTATATTTTTGAACAGGTATTCGTAATATGAGTAAACATCCCCTCAACCTCGCCCTTCGTTTTCTGCTTGAGCTGGTTTCCTTATGCATTATCGCCACCTGGGCCTGGATCTTTCACCAGGGCATTTACCAGTGGGTGGCAGTGATTGTCTATCCCGCGACAGCGGCAGCCGCATGGGCCATTTTTAAAGTGGAAGGAGAAGATGGAAAAGTACTGGTGGCGGTGAGCGGCATTACCCGTTTACTGATCGAGATCCTGCTTTTTTCTACAGCGGCCAGGATGTTATACCAGTTGCATAACGGCAGGTTGTATTCCTTTTATTTATTATTTTTAATGGTGCATTACGCGGTTTCTTACGACAGGGTGTTTCGTTTATTAAGAAAGACACAGTAAACCCATCATACCATGTTCTTAGGACATTTTGCAGTGGCTTTTGCCGCCAAAAAAGCAGCCCCGAAGGTTTCGCTCGGTACCACCATTTTTGCTGCGCAGTGGTTAGATCTTTTATGGCCGGCCTTACTGCTTACCGGTACAGAAACAGTGGCCCTGGCTGCACCGGGGTCTCCGGTTCCACTTTCATTTACGCATTATCCTTTGTCGCACAGTTTACTGGCTGTGCTAGGCTGGAGTATGCTTTTCGGCGGATTGTATTTTCTGTTTTCCCGTAACCGGCGGGGCGCATTTGTGGTAGGGCTGCTGGTGTTGAGCCATTGGGTGTTGGACTGGCTGGTGCATATTCCCGACCTGCCCATTGCGGCTTTTACAGATTACAAAGCGGGCCTGGGTTTGTGGAATTATCAAATACCCGAATTAGTGCTGGAACTGGGCCTGTTTGCTGCAGGTGTGTACCTGTTCCTGCAAAACAGGCAGCACCCGGTTTCACGGGGCAGAAATATCATCACCGGAGCACTGGTTGTTTTTCTGCTGATCATCCATATTATGAATGTGTTTGGTCCGCCACCACCTGATGTAAAACCCATCGCCTATGTAGGTCTTTCACAATGGTTATTGGTAGGATGGGGTTATTGGGCCGATAAAACCTGATAGTAAGACTAATGGCTTACTTGCGATGCAGGAAATTACCCGGGATGCGCATGCCTTCTTCCTTATCCACCACATGCTTCATCAGTTTTTGCAGGGCTTCCGGAATCACTTCCTGTTCCTTTTCGGTTAAGGGTTTTACGATCTCGAAGAATTCATCTTCATCATCGTAATAGCCGAAGTAGAGATCGTACTGGTTATCGGAATGAAGACGGAGAGAGATTTCTTTGTCTTCTTCATATACGTGCATGGAAAGGATGGCCCACTGGTCGTTACCCTCGTAATCAAAATGGATGTCAACAGATTCTGTATTCACCGCCCAACTTACCAGTCTTTCAACCATTTCTCCGGCGTGGTTTTTAACCAGTTCTTCGTAATTCATAATGCCTTTGATTGAGGCCCGAAAGTAATCCAGTTTATCGTTCCGGCAAACAGAATCCTTTTAAATGGGGGCAGAATTGTGATGCCCACAGGCAATTATCTCCCCCAAAAGCTAAACAGACTCGCTTTCCTGTTAAAACCTGAAAAAACCTCTCTGAAATGCTTTTAAAATTTGACAAATTTCCTTGCGGAAGCAGTATTTTTAGGACTTAGTTCCCATTTTAAAATCAATGAGTATGATTAAGCTAACGATCAATAACCAGTCTTATGAGGTGGATGCCAGTCCGGAAATGCCCCTTCTCTGGGCCATCCGCGATCTGGTAGGGTTAACCGGTACCAAATTCGGTTGCGGCATTGCCCAATGCGGCGCCTGTACCGTACATGTGGATGGTAATCCCGTTCGTTCCTGCAGTTATCCCGTTTCTGCAGCGGCCGGTAAAAAAATTACTACGATCGAAGGTATTTCAGAAAAGATCGGAGAAGCCGTACAGAAAGCCTGGATCGAGTTGCAGGTGCCCCAGTGTGGTTACTGTCAATCCGGTCAGATCATGAGCGCTACCGCTTTGCTGAAAAACAAACCCAAACCTACGGATGCAGATATTGATGCTGCCATGCAGGGCAATCTTTGCCGTTGCGGTACTTACCAGCGTATCCGCAGTGCTATTCATCGCGCAGCAGAAATGATCTAATCCTCTTCAACTCCAAATCTTATTATTATGCATACGCCTATTACAAATATAGATCGCAGGAACTTTCTCCGTTTATCCGGGATCACCGGTGTAGGACTGGTACTGGGCCTCTCTGCCAAAGCAGATGGGACAGCTACCATCGAAAACCTGTCGGCTGCAGGAGAGTCGTTTGAACTGACGCCTTTTGTAGTGATCGAAAAAAGCGGCCAGATCACCATCTTCAACCCCAAACCCGAAATGGGGCAGGGTACGTTCCAGTCCATTCCAGCACTGATTGCAGAAGAGCTGGAAGTAGCGCTGGATAAGGTGACCATCAAACAAACCGGCGGTGAAAAGAAATTCGGTGGCGGACAGTCTGCCGGTGGTAGTGCTTCGGTACGTACCAGTTATACCAACCTGCGTAAAGTAGGTGCTTCGGCCCGCGAAATGCTGGTAGCTGCTGCTGCACAACAGTGGAATGTGCCTGTTACAGAATGTTATGCATCTGATGCCAGCGTATTTCACAAACCCTCTGGTAAAAGTCTGGGGTATGGAGAATTGGCAGAAGCGGCTGCTAAAATAGAAGTGCCCAAACAGCCTACCTTAAAAGATCCCAAAGATTTCAAAATACTGGGTAAGCGCTATCCGCGTCCGGATGTTCCGCTGAAAACAAATGGTAAAGCCATGTTCGGGATCGATGTATCGGTACCGGGAATGGTGTATGCATCTATCGAACGTTGTCCTGTATTCGGTGCTACATTGGTGAGTTATGATGATACTGCAGCCAAAAAAGTAAAAGGAGTGATTGCCGTAGAGAAATGCGAACGGATTCATGGCGTGTATAAGTCGGAAGGGGTGGCCGTCATTGCAGAAAATTACTGGGCCGCTTTACAGGGAAGAAAAGCGCTGCAGGTGAAATGGGATTTTCAGGGCAACGACAAATTCAACTCCAAAACCTATGAACAAAGTCTGCGCGATGCTTCCAAACAGGAAGGCGCTGTACAGCATAACCAGGGTGATTTTGATAAAACATTTGCAGAAGCGCCTGTTAAACTGGAAGCTTTCTATGAAACACCGGTGGTGTCTCACTCGCCCATTGAACCCATGAACTGTGTGGCCAGCTGGCAGGAGGGAAATAAACTGGAGATCTGGACCTCTACGCAGGTGCCGGGCAGTATCATGAACAGTTTCCCTAAGTTGTATGATGTAGCTCCGGAGAACCTGAAAATAAATGTGATGTTTAACGGAGGTGGTTTTGGAAGAAGGTTATATCCCGATTATGTACACGAAGCGGTACAGCTCACCAAAAAGATCGGCAAACCGGTAAAAGCCATCTGGACCAGGGAAGACGATACCAGAATGGGGCCCTTCCGTCCGATGACTTTCTCTGCCATGAAAGGAGCTTTATCTGCAGATGGAAAAGCCATTGCTTTCCAGCACAAAGTGATTTCGCCCACGCTGGATATGCGCAAGGATTACGACAAAACCAAGGCAGATGGAACGATGACAGAAGGCATCAGTGAACAGAAATACGAGATCGAACACATGAAGAACCTGTATGTGCATCATTACCTGCATGTACCGGTAGCTGCCTGGCGCGCGGTAACCAGTACCACACTGGCTTTTTCGCATGAGTGTTTTATAGATGAGATGGCAGTGAAAGCGAAAAAAGATCCGATGGCTTTCCGTCTGGGTATGCTGACAAAACCTTCGGATACCAAAGTGCTGCTGGAGAAACTGAAAGAAGTGTCTAACTGGAACAAACCCTTACCTGCCGGATGGGGTAGAGGGGTAGCACAGTATGAGTTCTTTGCCGGACTGGGTGGTTTTGTGGTAGAAGTGTCTAAAAAAGGAACCGGTATCAAAATAGAAAAAGTATATGCGGCCATTGACCTGGGAACCGTTGTGAATCCTGATACCGTTGAAGGACAGGTGCAGGGTGCCGCAGTAATGGCACTCACGGCTGCCATCAAGGGCGGTATCACTTTTGAGAACGGGCAGACGGTACAAAGCAATTTTCACAACAATCCATTGGTGCGCATAAATGAAATGCCGAAAGTGGAAGTGCATATCATTGCCAATGGCGGAACCAGGATCAAAGGGGTAGGCGAACCGGGATTGCCGCCGTTTGCACCGGCTTTGTGTAATGCCATTTATGCAGCCACGGGCAAACGGATTCGTCGTTTACCATTTGATATTAACAAGATTGTTTAATTACAGAAAAGAAAATTATTGAAAAAGATATTTGTAGCGGGATCACTGCTGTTGTTGTTAGTTACCGGTACTGCATTTGTGCAGGCTTATAACTTACCCAAAAGCGTAGCACGCGGAAAGGAACTGTACACCACTTATTGTCAGAACTGCCATATGGAAGACGGCAAAGGCCAGGCCGGTGTATTTCCTCCTTTGGCAAAAGCGGATTACCTGAAAAAAACACCGGTTAGTAAAATCATTGAACTGGTGCTGAAAGGACAAACAGGGGAGATCACTGTTAACGGATCTAAATACAATGCACAGATGCTGGCCCTCGATTATTTATCCGATGAGCAGGTGGCAGATGTATTGAATTATACTTATAACAGCTGGGGTAATCAATCACTCAAAGCCGTTACACCTGCACAGGTTAAAAAAGCGAGGCAATAGTACCTGCCTCTTCCTATGAAAGAGATCAAAGACATCGTTCACGCATTCGATGAAGCTACCCGTCTTCAGCAAAAAACGGCATTGGCTACGGTGGTGCATGTGTCCGGCTCTTCGTACCGCCGGCCCGGTGCCCGTATGCTGGTAACAGAAAATGGCCAGCTTACCGGTGCCATCAGTGGTGGATGCCTGGAAGGCGATGCGTTGCGCAAAGCCGTACTGGCCATTACGCAGGGAAAGAACAAACTGGTGATCTATGATACCACTGATGAAGATGATGCCAAACTGGGCGTACAATTAGGTTGTAACGGGATTGTTTCCATTCTGTTTGAACCGATTGATGCTGATCAGACCAATCATCCCATTCAGCTGCTTCGTTCGGTGATCGCAGAAAGAAAACCGGCTGTGCTGGTAACAGGATATTCACTCAATCAAAACACGCATATCGGAACTTCTGCTATGGCTGATCTGCCCGCAGCAGTTTCGTCACAGATACAAACCATCGCAGCCACTGTATTGGCTGAGCAAGAATCAGTACATATTGATCTGCCCATCGACGTTAACCAACAACATTTTTTTGTAGAATACTGTCAGCCTTCCATTGCATTGGTGGTGGTGGGTGCCGGTAACGATGCATTACCATTGGTGAACATGGCCCATGTGTTGGGTTGGGAAATTACGGTGGTGGATGGAAGGGCTACGCATGCCACCACGCAAAGATTTCCGTTGGCAGATAGTATCATCGTAGCCAAACCCAAAGAAGCTGTAGCCCGCCTGCAAACGGATGCACGTACGGCACTGGTGCTGATGACACATAATTATAATTACGACCTGGACATGCTGCAACAGCTGCCTGCTACGGATATTGCTTATATCGGTATGCTCGGACCAGCTGCCAAACGCAACCGCATGCTGGATGAACTGGCAGAAAAAGGTGTAGTGTTCGAAGATAGTTTTCTGGAAAAGATCTATGGTCCTACAGGCATTGACCTGGGTGCAGAAACCGCAGCCGAGATTGCACTCTCGATTACAGCAGAGATCATGTCTGTGTTACAGGATACGCCACCTGTGCATCTGCGGGAGAAAAAACAAGCCATACACCACCGTGCTGTATGAGTACCGGTATACTGATATTAGCAGCCGGTAGTGCTTCGCGCATGCAGCAGCCCAAGATGTTATTGCCTTTTGGGAAAGGAACCATTCTATCGCAGCTGCTGGAAGAAACCAAAGCGGTGCATCCGAAGCTGATCTGTGTGGTGACAGGGTATTATCATACAGCTATGTTGCCATTGCTGCAAACAGAACCTGTAATGATTGTATATAATGAACGGTGGCAGGAAGGAATGGCGGGGTCGATCAAAACAGGGTTGGCTGCTTTATTGGAGCAGCAGCCGGAACTTGATTCGGTGATGGTACTGGTGAGCGATCAGCCGTTCATCACCCGTAAGCTCTTACAGGAAATACTAGAAACACAACAGAAAAGCGGTAAAGCAATTGTAGCCGCTTTTTACAATGGCGTTAAAGGAACCCCGGTTCTGTTCAACAAGCAGTATTTTCACCATTTGCAGGAATTGCAGGGAGATAAAGGGGCGAAGAGTATCTTGCAACTGGTTCCGGACGATATTGCCACGGTTGATTTTGCCAAAGGAGAAATGGATATAGATACCCCGGAAGATTATGAACGATTTTGTGCACACATTAAATGAACGCATGCTGACTGATACTTTTCAACGGAAACATACGTACCTGCGGATATCCTTAACCGATAACTGCAATCTCCGTTGCTTTTACTGCATGCCGGAAGAAGACTACGCGTTTATGCCCCAGCGGCAACTGATGCAGGCAGATGAAATAGAAAAACTCGCGGCCGTATTTGTGGCTAATGGCGTTAATAAGATCCGTTTAACCGGCGGCGAGCCATTGGTGAGGAAAGATGCCGCCGATATTATCCGTTCTCTCGGTAAGCTGGGAGTGGAATTGACAATGACCACCAATGGAACGCGTATTCATCATTTTGTGGATGATCTGGTGGCAGCCGGTATCCGCTCGATAAATATCAGCCTCGATACTTTGCAGGAAGATAAGTTCTCGATCCTTACCCGTCGAAACCAGTACCAGGTAGTAAAAGACAATATTCAATTATTACTGGATAGGGGATTTACGGTAAAAGTAAATGTGGTAGTGGTAAAGGGACTGAACGATAATGAAATC
>DASWXD010000093.1:0-31118 GCA_036405675.1 Sediminibacterium sp. | reverse complement strand
TCCTCCGGCGTCAATTTCTCCACACCCCAGGCACGGGCGGGCCATACAAAAGAACCCATATTAACATCGTTAATCAATCCCCAGTCTGTACAAACCACCCCATCGTATTTGTATTTTTTCCGCAACAGGTCTGTGATCATGGCTTTGTTAAAAGAGAATGCTACGTTTTCGTTTGATTGGTCAACCGGGATACCATAATAAGGCATGATGGCGGCGGTATGAACGTTGAATGCCGCTTCGAAAGGGATCAGGTGATAATTGAAATTCTTACCGGGATAAATCTGTCCTTTCTGAAATTCAAAATGCGGATCCAGGCCTTCTTTCTGCGGACCACCACCCGAAAAATGTTTGGTCATAGCCGCTACACTGCTACTGCCCAATGTAGTACCCTGTAATCCTTCCACATAAGCTTTGGTCATGCGGGCAGAAAGTTGGGCATCTTCCCCGAAAGTACCACTGATACGGGGCCAGCGGGGTTCTGTGGCCAGATCGGCCATGGGATGCAGGGCTTCGCGGATGCCTACAGACACATACTCCTGCCGAACTATATCAGCAAATTTTTTGGTGAACGCATCATCCCCGATCGCTGCCAGTCCCAGCGGCTCACACCACAGCGAGAACCCATTGGCTGCCATGGCAAAAATATTCTGACTGAAGGCATTTCTCGGATCAGAAGCAATGGTTACCGGAATACCCAGTCTGCTTTCTTCCGCATGCTTCTGTACATTGTTGTACCAGGTAGCCAGTGCTTTTACATCAGGCACTTCCCACAGGTTAATATGAGTCATCTTTTTTCCATCCATTAACTGGGTGGCGATGGGAATACGGGCAAAAAATCCCTTGCCGGTAAAATCATTCAAAGATCCATCCGGAGCAATTTTGGCACCATTGATAAACAGGGTTCCTGCTTTTTCTTCCAGTGTCATTTGTTGCAACAGGTCTTTGACCCTGACAGCGATCGGTTGTTTCGCATCTTCATAGGGATCCATTTTTCCGTTCTTGTTCAGGTCGCGGAATGCAGTAGCGGAGGGGGCAGATACAGTACCCGGAAAAGCGCGCCAGGATAGTGTTATAAGTAAAGTGCATAAGGCTGCCAGTAACAGCAGTACGGGGTTGAGGCGGATGGTTTTCATATCATTGCGTCGTTATGACACAATAATAGGAATTAAATCGGAATATCCCAATCCAAACAGGCAGTTTTCCCTAATTTTAGCCGGTATATGAAACAGGAAACCACGATCAAAGACACGATACTAAAGGGCGGCAAATTGTTTATGCCCTCATTATCACTGGATTGCGTCATTTTCGGATTTCATGACAACGAACTGAAAGTACTGCTGTTGAAAATGAAAAGTGCCGATGCCTGGGCCCTGCCGGGCGGATTTATTTACAAGGAGGAAGACATTGAAGAAGCAGCCACCCGCGTACTGCGCGAAAGAACCGGGATCCAGGATATTTTTCTCCGCCAGTTCCATGTATTCGGCCATCCCAAAAGGGCCGATAAAAAGTTTCACCTGAATATGCTCAAAAAAGATGGTATCCATGTTGAGAAAGACAACTGGCTACTGCAACGCTTCATCACGGTGGGGTATTATGCCCTGGTTGATTTTGCCGTTGTAATTCCAGAACCCGATCAGGGTTCTGTTGCCTGCGAATGGCATGACCTGCATACGATCCGGGAACTTTTTATGGACCACAAACAGATCCTCGACAAAGCCCTGGAAACCCTGCGCCTGCAACTGAATCATGAACCCATTGGCTATAACCTTTTGCCGATTAAGTTCACCATGCCCGAGATCCAGAAATTATACGAGACCATTCTCGATAAAAAACTGGACCGCCGAAATTTTCAGCGCCGGATCCTCTCTTTCGGATTCATCAAACGCCTGAAAGAAACCCGCAAAGGCGGGGCACACAAAGCACCCTATCTCTATTCCTTTGACCTGAAAAAATACAAAAAAGCATTACAGGAAGGTTTGCAGGGAGGATGGTAATTTCTGGCTACGGCAGATAGGTTATAACCAGTAAAGAGAGTAACTTTAAAGGGATTAAACCCAACGATGCGCTTGTCTGTTTATCACACAAGTTAAACCTGTTGTATGTCTACCCTGTTTTACAGAAATGCCTCTCTGGAAGACCTCGACAAAATCGTGGACATTTATAATTCCACGGTTCATACAAGAATGGTTACCGCCGATACCGAGCCGGTAACAACCGCCAGTCGACTGCATTGGTTTCACGAACACAATCCCCAAACAAGACCTTTGTGGATCGTAGAAGATGAGAACAATGATATGGTAGGATGGGTCAGTTTTCAGTCATTCTATGGCAGACCTGCCTATGCCGCCACGGCAGAGATCAGTCTCTATCTCGATCCCGCACAACGAGGTAAAGGCATTGGTAAAAAGATCTTACACCACATCATAGACCAGGCAAAAACACTGGGCATCAATACCCTGTTGGGTTTTATTTTTTCGCACAACGATCCCAGTATGAAACTGTTTAAAGTGATGGGCTTCGAAGAATGGGCCACCCTGCCCAATATTGCCATACTGGATGGTGTGGAAAGAAGCCTTAAAATTCTGGGAAAAAGAGTCAATTGAGCCTGCACAAAATATCGCCACAGATGCAGGATCCACATCTGTGGCGGGAATATTATAAACCTCCTTTCTTCAATTCCTCTACAGCAAAATTAGCAGCCCTTGCCGTTAATGCCATATAGGTGAGTGAGGGATTCTGGCAGGCAGAAGATGTCATGGCCGCACCATCTGTTACAAATACATTTTTGGCATCCCATACCTGGTTGTTCGCATTCAGTACCGAAGTCTTGGCATCTCTTCCCATGCGGGCTGTACCCATTTCATGAATGCCATGACCGATGGCATGACCGTTATCCCAGGTTCTTACATTGGTAACACCGGCTGTTTCAAACATCGCTTTCAGTTCTTCTACAATGGCTTTGCGCATTTTCTTTTCATTGTCTTTCAGTTCGCAGTCCATCGACAACACCGGCAATCCCCATTTGTCTTTTTTATTTTTATCGAGTGTGATTTTATTCTCGTGATAAGGAAGTATCTCTCCAAAACCAGTAGCACCGATCGACCATCCACCCGGTTCTGTTAACGCGTCCTTGAATTCGCCACCAATATTCAGCTCTGCCACTTCCCTGCTCCAGCCCGCGCGACTGGCGCCACCCTGGTAACCAAAACCACGCAGAAAATCACGTTTATCATCACCAATATTAGCAAACCGCGGAATATAAAATCCATTGGCCCTTCTACCGAAATAATATTTGTCTTCATAACCTGTTACCTGACCTGATGCACCAAGGTTGTAATGATGATCCATTACATTATGTCCCAGTTCGCCACTACTGCTACCCAGTCCTTCGGGCCAGATCTCGGTGGCGGTATTGAATAAAACCCAGGTAGAGTTTAACGCAGATGCATTCAGGAAAACGATTTTGGAATAATACTCATAGGTCTGGTTCGTTTCGGCATCCAGTACTTCTACGCCTTTTGCTTTTTGGGTATCCTTATCATAAATCAGTTTGGTAACAATCGAAAAAGGACGAACCGTCAGGTTGCCTGTTTTCATCGCCGCAGGCAAAGTAGAAGATTGTGTGCTG
Source organism: Sediminibacterium sp. (assembly GCA_036405675.1). Classification (GTDB taxonomy): domain Bacteria; phylum Bacteroidota; class Bacteroidia; order Chitinophagales; family Chitinophagaceae; genus Sediminibacterium. The sequence continues at coordinate 27,490 of DASWXD010000093.1, read as the reverse complement.
AAATAACCTCCAAACGGACAACCTTCCCAGCAACGGTTACGGAACTGGCACTGGGTACGGCCCTCGATAGGCGCTGTTAAATTGGCCACCCGTCCAATGAATAGATGACGCGCTCCTTTGTATTGGGCTTTGATACGTGCCGCCACATCTTTCTCCACACAGTTCAGATCCATCGGTGGCAGAAACTGTCCATCCGGCAAATGCGCCAATCCTTCTCTGGAACCGCTGATACCAGCAAATTTCTCTACATGATCATACCAGGGAGCAATGTCTTTGTAACGGATGGGCCAATCAACACCCACTCCTTCTTTTGCATTGGCCTCAAAGTCTAGGTCACTTAAACGGTAACTCTGTCTGCCCCATAAAATGGAACGCCCTCCCAACTGGTAACTGCGCCACCAGGTAAAAGGTTTTACTTCTGTATAGGGAGAATCTTCTTCATTCACCCAGGAAGCCATTACCGGCTCACTGGCCGCCCATCCACGATGGATTACCGGGTATTTTTTCCGTTGCTCTGCCGTAGTTCTACCCCTATGTGCAAACTCCCACGGGTCTTTGGATGCAGTTGTATAGTCTTTGATATGTTCATAATTCCTGCCACGTTCCAGCATCAGTACTTTTAACCCTTTTTCGGTCAATTCCTTAGCGGCCCAGCCACCACTGATACCCGAGCCCACTACAATGGCATCAAAGGTATTTTGTGCCCTGGCTTTGTTGTTGAGGTTGGTAGAATCTGCAGACATAGTTTATTTTGATTAACGGATGACGGATGGCGGATTATTTTATAAACCACAGTTTCATGATTTCTTTTAACGTTTACATGTATCGATTACGAATTGTCAATTGTCAATCGTGAGTAGTGAGTTGTCAGTAGGTAGTGTATCTTGCGAAGCAGATACTCCTCGCACGACTCACGACTCACGACTCACGACTCACGACTCACGACTCACAATTTTCCTTTCCTCATCTCCTCCACCGCATGATTCGCCGCCCTTGCTGTAATAGCCATGAACGTGAGCGAAGGATTCTGTGTGCTGGTAGAAGTCATGCAGGCACCATCGGTAACAAATACATTTTTACATTGGTGTAACTGGTTCCATGCATTCAGCATCGAAGTTTTGGGATCGCGTCCCATACGCACACCGCCCATTTCGTGTATATCTAATCCGGGAGCCTGTTTGCTATCTCTTGCATGGATATTGGTACAGCCGGTTTTCTCCAGCATTTCTTTACCCTGTTCGAGAAAATCTTTGAGCAGTTTCTCATCATTATCATCATAGTCCACAGAAGTAACCAATTGCGGAATACCCCAGGCATCCTGCTGGTCTTTACTTAAACGAACATGGTTCGATTCTTTGGGAATGGTTTCTCCCTGCATCATCATATAGATACCCCAGTCGCCCGCTTCGGTCATGGCATCTTTGTATTCGCCACCAATACCATCGGCCCAGGCCCTGCCCCTGCTGGCACTGAAATGTACCATGTAGCCCCGCAGAAAATCCATTTCCTGTTTGTATACGTTGCGGAAGTTAGGCATCATCACGGCTGTGGGTCGACGGCCATAATAATATTTATCCTTCGGTCCGTCGTAAGAAGCGGTTAACGAGCCCCGGTAATTATGAAAAGCAATGTATTTACCCAGCAGGCCGTTATCGTTACCCAAACCGTTCGGAAAACGATTAGATGTTGAATTCAGCAGAATAAGATTGGTATTTAAACAGGCCGCATTTACAAAAATGATTTTGGCGAAATATTCTGTGGCTTTGTTTGTCTGCGCGTCAATTACCCGAACCCCGATGGCTTTTTGTTTTGCTTCGTCATAAATAATGGAATGCACTACCGAGTTGGTGCGCAGGGTAAGGTTACCCGTTTTTTGCGCCCAGGGAATGGTAGAAGAGTTGGAACTGAAATAACCACCAAACGGACAACCTCTTTCGCACAAACTTCTTGCCTGGCACTGGGTTCTGCCCTGTTGTATATGGATATCCCTGGGTTGTGTAAGATGCGCACAACGACCCTGCACCACATAACGGTCTTTGTACTGCGCCAGGAGTTTCTGCTGCATTTCTTTTTCTACACAATTCATTTCCCAGGCGGGTAAAAAATCACCATCAGGTAAAGTCTCTACCCCATCTTTGTTGCCACTGATTCCGGCAAACCTTTCTACATGCGTATACCAGGGAGCAAGGTCTTCGTAACGGAAGGGCCAGTCAACGGCAAAACCATCCCTGCCCGGACCTTCAAAATCATATTTACTCCAGCGCTGTGTTTGCCTTGCCCATAACAAAGATTTACCGCCTACCTGGTATCCGCGGATCCAGTCAAAGGGTTTTTCCTGTATATAGGGATGCTCATGGTCTTTCACAAAAAAATGATCCGTAGCTTCACCATAAGCATAACAACGGTTTACCACAGGATCTTTCTGTGCAACAGGAGGTGGCATTTCGCCGCGGTGCGGAAATTCCCAGGGATTTTTAGTGGCGGTGGGATAGTCTTTGATATGCACCACATCCTTACCTCTTTCAAGCAGTAAGGTTTTTAATCCTTTCTCACAGAGTTCCTTGGCAGACCAGCCACCACTAATACCGGATCCCACAACAATGGCATCGAAAGAATTTTGTGCAACACCTTTGGTGTTTAGATGAGGAGTATCTGACATGGCAAGCGATGTTCAATGAGTGAATGAGTGCATGAGTGGATGAGTGAATCAAATTATTTTTCACAAGGCCTTCGCTCATCTGTCATGGCTCCTTAAATCTAAAACATTATTGTACTCCTTTCCTATAACTGATCAGATTATTATTAACTTTTGGTAATTTTATACCATTCTTCACCAGCGTCAAATTCAGCAATATGGAATACAGGGAAATCGGACAATCGGGCATACAGGCATCGGCCATCACATTCGGGGCATGGGCCATTGGGGGATGGATGTGGGGCGGGGCGGATAGAAAAGAAGCGTTGGAAGCGATCCTGGCTTCTTATGAACTGGGCGTTACATCTATTGATACGGCCCCGGCTTACGGACAAGGACTAAGCGAAGAGATCGTAGGCGATGCGCTGAAAGTATTGCCCAGAGATAAGGTACAGGTACTTACCAAATATGGCTTGCGCTGGGATCTGGCAAAAGGAGAATTCTTTTTCAACAGCGTAGATAACAATGGTAATCCAATTGTAATAAACCGTTATGCAGGAAAAGAAAGCGTAATAGCAGAATGCGAAAACTGTCTTCGCAGATTAGGAACGGATTATATAGACCTGTTTCAGATTCACTGGTCAGACCCTACTACGCCCATTGAAGAAACCATGGAAGCGGTTCTGCAACTGCAGCAGCAGGGAAAGATCCGCGCGGCAGGGGTTTGTAATTATACCGTAGATCAAATAAAAACCGCTGAAACGGTTTTGTCACTGGCTTCCAGCCAGTCGCCATACAGCATGGTATTCAGGGATATTGAGAAAGAAATTGTTCCTTATTGCATCGAACACAAAAAAGCGGTGATCGCCTATAGTCCCTTACAGAGAGGATTACTGACCGGCAAGATCAAACCCGGTCACCAGTTCAATGAAGGCGACACCCGCGAAGGCAATCGTTTTTACACGGATGAAAATATTAAAAGGATCAATGTTTTCCTCGATGAACTGCGTCCGCTGGCAGCTGATAAAAAAGCCTCTCTGGCACAACTGGTAATTGCCTGGACCTTACGACAACCCGGCATTACCCTTGCCCTGGTAGGTGCCCGTAATGCAGAACAGGCCACACAGAATGCCAAAGCGAGTGAGATCAGTCTCTCCAATGAGGAACTAACCCTGATCAACCAAAAATTAGCTGGTTTATCCCTGGTTTTCTAACTATACCTTGGCACAGATCCGAAGGAATAGTGGGCAGAAAATGGCCTATTGACAACGCCACAGCCCGCTTCACCTTATTTCAGAGAAAAATTTTTGTTGGAAGCCCCCAGCACTTACATTTGCAATCCGCCACGAGGTTAGCTCATTTGGCTGGAGCGTCCCGCCAACGGCGGGACGCTCGTCAGTTCTAAATTTATGGGGGGTTAGCTCAGTTGGCTAGAGCGCTTGCATGGCATGCAAGAGGTCGTCGGTTCGACCCCGATACTCTCCACTTAAAAGAGTCTTGATTTTCAAGGCTCTTTTTTATTTGCCCTAACCCTACTTGTACAAGAGCGTCCCGCCAGCGGCGGGAAGGTCCTCGCTTCGACCCCTGTACTCCTCACCGAAGTCTTACAGTTTTGTGAGACTTTTTATTGGGCAACTTTTGGAAAGTTTAAAACTTTCCAAAAGTTCAATTACACAATAACAACAAGCAATCAGGCATTCTTAACCCACAATTTAAATTCCTACCTTCATTTTCGCGTTTACGTTTTTAAAATCCTAATAGCTCCTGATAAAATGAAATACAAATTCTCTCACAAACCAACTTTCCTTATTCTTGCACTAACTGCATTCTTTTCCATAGCAAACAGTACGGTCTCAGCTACTCATCTCACGGTTAGTACCGCTGTACACACCAGTAAAGACAGCGGTATCGTTTACCAAACCAACAACCTGCATATCAAAAAATTATCCGCACATGTGTACCAGCATATTTCCTTTTTAAACACTGAAAGCTTTGGTAGGGTGGCGTGTAACGGCATGGTGGTTGTCAACAACAAAGAAGCGATGGTGTTTGATACGCCTACCGATGATAAAAGTTCAGAAGAGCTGATCAGCTATTTCTCAAAGCAGCTGGGCTGCACCATCAAAGCCATTGTTCCTACGCATTTTCATGAAGACTGTGTGGGTGGTCTGGAAAGTTTTCGCAAAAACAAGATCCCGGCATTTGCCTCTGCTAAAACGATCGCGCTTTTACAAGCCAAAGACCCTGCGATCACTTCCCATCTCCGTTCTTTTACCAACGCAATGCAGTTCACCATCGGCGGCAAAAAAGTATATGCCGAATATTTCGGAGAAGGCCATACAAAAGATAATGTGATTGGTTATTTCCCCGAAGACAATGCCGTTTTCGGCGGTTGTTTAATCAAAGAAATGAATGCCACAAAAGGGTTTCTGGGGGATGCCAACCTTACCGCCTGGCCCCAAACCGTTCAAAAACTGAAACAGCAATATCCCAACACAAAACTGGTAATACCGGGCCACGGTAAGAGTGGCGGAAGTGAATTATTTGATTATACGATACAATTATTCCGGCAGCAATAACTTTTGGAAAGTTTTAAAACTTTCCAAAAGTTCGACAACAGCAGAGGAAGAGAATATCGAACACCGAATCCCACCCCGGCGGGAAATATCGAATGTCGAAATAAAGAAGGATGTACTTCGATATTCATTGTTCGACATTCGATATTCGATATTCATCTTCCTCCTACACCCATCCCCTTTTCTGATACACTTCATACCCGATTTTGATCGCTTTCTGTACTTCTGCCAGTATCTCCGGGTCATTTTTTTTGATATGGAAACAGGCTTTGCCTTTCAGACATTTCATCAATGCCGGGCTAAATAACTCCCCCATGGATTGATTCATATAGATAGGCAGGTAATGAAACGCCACATACCCCTTCTGCACCAGTGCCGATACAAACCACATTTCCGTTTTTTTCCGGCCCTCAATTTCAACGGCTTTGTGGCTAACCAGGTTGGCTTGTCCGCCCGTACCGGCATGCAGGATCAGCGTACCCTTTTTATCATAAGGCAACATCATTTTTTTAATGGCGTCAAAGATCTTTACCAGCTCCGGTTGCCCGGCCGACTTATCTGCATACTTGATCGAAATGGTAATTTCTTTCTTCGCAGGTTTGGCTGTTTTGGCAGCCACTTTTTTCACCACCGCTTTTTTTACAGCTGCTTTTTTAGCCACTGCTTTCTTAGCTACTTTCTTCACCGTCTTTGCCGCAACTTTGGTAGACTTTGCCATAGGAATCTCTTTCATCTAATATAAAAAAAGTCCGCCGAAGCAAGTACTCCGGCGGACATTTTTTAGTGAATGGTGAATGGGCAATGGGCAATTACCAAAAAACTCACTACTGCCTACTCACAACTCACCATTCACAATTGACCATTCACAACTCAATCCCAGATCTCTTCCTTCCCTTCCAGCCATAATTTAACGGCTTCAGTAGTAACCGATTTAGGTCTTTCCAGCGGGAAGCCGAGGGCTCTGTCCCAGCAAAGACTGGCCAGTACACCCAGTGCACGGCTAACGGCAAAGAGAACGGTGTAAAATTCATATTCAACCAATCCATAGTGAACCAGCAGGGCACCGCTATGTGCATCTACATTGGGCCATGGGTTTTTGATCTTTCCAAGCGATTGCAGGATGGGTGGTACGGTTTCATAAATATTCCAAACCGTGTTTACCAGCTTATCATCGGGCATGTGTTTTTTTCCGAATTCCATCTGGGCCGTAAAGCGGGGATCGGTTTTGCGCAAAACCGCATGGCCGTACCCCGGAACTACTTTACCGGATGCCAGTGTTTTCTGTACATACTCAGCAATCTGCTCTTTGGTAGGACTATCGGTTCCGAGTTCCTCCTGCATTTCAAAGATCCATTTGATCACTTCCTGGTTGGCCAGTCCGTGTAAGGGACCTGCCAGTCCGTTCATACCTGCCGCATAACTCAGGAAAGGATCGCTCAGCGCAGAACCTACCAGGTGGGTGGTATGTGCCGAAACGTTACCGCCTTCATGATCGGCATGGATGGTCATGTATAAACGCATCAGTTCCTTGAAGCTCTCATCTTCAAAACCCATCATATGGGCCAGGTTGCCTGCCCAGTCTAACAGACCATTGGGCTGGATATGTTCATTGTTCTTGTACTTACGGCGGTAGATATAGGCAGCAATACGGGGCAAACGGGCGATGAGGTCCATCGAGTCGTCGTAGATCGCATCCCAGTAATCTTTTTTGTTCATTCCTTTCGCATATTCTTTGGCGAAGAGGCTTTCGGTTTGCAGGGCCATCACACCCGTCACAAACATGGTCATGGGGTGGGCACTGATAGGCAGTGCATCAATGGTGGCAAACACATAATTGGGTACATGGCTGCGGCGCTGCCATACGCTGGTAATGTGGTTGGCATCTTCTGCCTTGGGCAGTTCGCCAATCAGCATCAGGTAAAACAGTCCTTCAGGAAGGGGTTCGCCGCCATTGGGGGCCTTGGGCAGTTTTGCCTGCAGCTCGGGAATAGAATAGCCGCGAAAACGGATCCCTTCCTGTGCATCCAGCAAACTGGTTTCGGTTACCAGGCCGGTAATACCCCGCATTCCCTGGTAAACCTGCGAGAGGGTTACTTCTCCTACTTTTTTATTTCCATGCTCTTTCAGTAAAGCCTTGATCTCTGCATTCGAAGCATCTGCTTTTGCTTTGAACCGCTCTTTTACTATTCCCATGACTAAGCTATTTTTTTATTATTCCTTGGTAATAAGCACGTTAGACAACTTATTACAAATGTTTTATTTATAAGCGTTAAAGGTAAAACAACTTGCCTTGTACAACAAAACAATTAGCGACAAGGTTGTAGAAAGAATGCTAAAATTATTTGGGGGCAGTACGGTAGAGGTACACCACCACAAAAACGAAGATCATATTGGGGATCCAGGCTGCGATCAGCGGCGGCAGATCGCCCTTGGTGGAAAAGATGGTAGAGAACCTGTCGGTAATGATGAAGAGTGCCGCAATCATAAACCCTACAGCCAGGTGTACCCCACTGCCACCTCTTACTTTTCGGCCGGCCACAATGGCGCCGATCAGTGTGAGCAGCAATACGGTGATACAGGTAGCATCGCGCCGGTAGCGTTCTACTTTTAATTCATTCAGGCCTTCTGAACCACGCAGTTCTTCCAGGCGGATAAAACGGTCGAGCTCGGGCGACGTAAGTTTATCCTTGGTGTATTTATCCCGACTCAGGTCATAAGGCTTGAAAGTGAAATTCATGGTCTTGGTCATTTCCACATTTACCTTCTCGCTCAGGGGTTGTAATTTCCTTTCGAGTAATCCTTCCAACCGCCATTTTTTGGTGGCTGTGTCCCAGGATATCCCATCTGCCCGCATATTTTCGGTCACTAGGTCGTTCTGCACTTTATAAAAGAATACAGGGCCGCCCCTTTTGGCGAGGGTATCGTAAGAATAAATACCGGCATAGGTAAACGAGTCTACCCGCAGGTAAATATTACTGCTGGTAGCCACCAATGCATTGTAGGAATTATTGCCATCAATATACCTGGCTTCAAAAGCGCCACGTATCTGGTTGGCCCTGGGTACCACATACTGGTTGGCAAACCATAAGAGCACACACAGTAAACTGCCCCCGATCCAGTAAGGGCGCAGCCAGCGCATATAAGTGGTGCCACTCGCCAGTATGGCGATGATCTCACTTTTATTGGCCATTTTGGAGGTAAAGAAGATCACGGCAATAAATACGAAGAGCGGAAACAGTAAGGCGATGATGTGCGGAATAAACCCGAAATAATAAAGAGTGATGATCTTTCGCACCCCCAGACCGGTTTTGACAAAATCATCGGTTTTCTCACTCACATCCACTACCACGGCAATAATGGTAAACAGGAAGATGGCAAAAAAGAAAGTGGTGAGAAATTTCTTCAGTATGTACCAGTCGATTTTCTTCATGGTGTGTTATCGGAACAAAGATACAGGGGTGGAATTGAATGGGATCAGGGTTCAGGCAGATAAAAGGTTAAAATGGGCCAAACCTGGCATGATCCGTATTCACCGCTGAGCCGCAGAGGGCGGGAAGTTTGCGCAGAGCCATTTTCCATTACCGGCGTAAACAACTACTGAAATAGTAACCATGCATTTTTATCTATTCAACCAACCTACAACCGTTGTTTTACCTGTTCTATCATTCCCTTTTTCCAACTGCTGAAATTACCCGCCAGGATCTGTTTTCTCGCCTCGCCCACCAGCCAGAGATAAAAGGAAAGGTTCTGGATACTGGCCAGCTGCAGTCCCAGGATCTCATTGGCCACAAACAAATGACGCAGGTAAGCTTTGGTATAAAACTGGCTCGACTCTACCGGTAATCCCGGATCGATAGGCGAAAAATCAGCAGCCCATTTTTTGTTGCGGATATTGATCACTCCCTGTGTGGTAAATAACATCCCGTTACGTCCGTTACGGGTGGGCATCACACAATCAAACATATCAATACCCAGGTCAATACACTCCAGGATATTCCAGGGGGTACCCACGCCCATCAGGTAACGCGGTTTGGCCAGGGGCAGGTTCTCCGCGCAGAGTGCGGTAAACTCGTACATCATGTCTTCCGGCTCGCCCACACTTAATCCGCCAATGGCATTGCCGGTGGCATTTTTGGAAGAGATATAATCGCAGGAAGCTTTGCGCAGATCTTTGTAAGTACTGCCCTGTACAATGGGAAACAGGTTCTGCGTATACCCATATTTATCGGGTGTTTCGTCCAGCCGCGTAAAACAGCGATCCAGCCAGCGATGCGTTAACTCCATGCTTTTTTTGGCATAAGCATAGTCGCTGGGATAAGGCGGACATTCATCAAAAGCCATAATAATATCGGCACCGATACTGCGCTGGATATCCATGACAGATTCAGGACTGAACAGGTGACGGCTGCCATCTATATGCGACTGAAACATTACCCCTTCTTCCTTAATCTTCCGGTTAGCCGCCAGTGAAAAAACCTGGTATCCGCCACTGTCTGTGAGGATGGGTCTGTCCCAACCGTTGAATTTGTGCAATCCACCCGCTGCTTCCAGCACTTCCGTTCCGGGGCGCAGGTATAAATGATAGGTATTGCCCAGTATAATCTGTGCGTTGATCTCGTTTTTCAGTTGTTGCTGGGTAACTGCTTTTACACTACCCACGGTGCCCACGGGCATGAAAATGGGTGTCAGTATCTCACCATGATCGGTGCTGATTTTCCCGGCCCTTGCCTGAGAACCTTCCGCCGTTACCTGTAACGCAAAATCCAATGAAGCCATGGCGCAAAAGTAGGGAAACAGCGGCAGTAGATGGAGGGTATACCCTTGCAGCGCCTTCTTTTCCACACTCCCATGCCCCGAACCCCTCAAAACGCTATTTTTGCCGGATGATGATACCACCCATCACCTGGACCATTGTATTTTATCTGTTCTGCACCGTTATAGCGATACAGGTTGTGTATTACCTGTACTTTTTCAGCCGGCTGGCTTTTTTCAAACCACCGGCAAGGGAAGTGAATGTGGAGCATCCCGTTTCGGTCATTATCTGCGCACGCGATGAAGCTGATAACCTTGCCCGCAACCTGCCGGGTGTACTTGTGCAGGATTATAAGACCACCCATGAGATCGTGATCGTAAACGATAATTCTACCGACGAAGGCAGGTATGTAATTGAAGAGTTCCAGAAATCGTTCAAAAATATAAACCATATACAACTTACGCAGGAAGCCAAGATGATCAGCGGGAAAAAATTCCCTTTATCCATCGGCATCAAAAGCGCAAAATACGAGATCGTATTGCTGACCGATGCAGACTGTACGCCCGCTTCTGAATTCTGGATGCAGAAAATGCAGGATGCCTATGATGAGAATACGGAGATCGTGCTGGGCTATGGGGCTTATCATAAACGTCCGGGTATCCTGAACAAACTGATCCGTTTCGAAACGTTTCATACGGCCATTCAGTACCTTTCTTACGCACTCGCCGGAACACCCTATATGGGAGTGGGCCGTAACCTGAGTTATAAGAAAAATGTGTTTCTCCGAAACAAAGGGTTCTCTTCTATTAACCAGATTCCCAGTGGCGATGATGATCTTTTTATCAACCAGGTAGCCAATGCGGCCAACACGGCTGTAGTAATTGATCCGGAAGCGCATACGGTGAGCGAACCCAAGAAACGCTGGAGCGACTGGATGACACAAAAATACCGCCATTATACTACCGGCCGTTATTACAAACCCAAACACAAGTTTTTACTGGGCTTATATTCACTCAGTTTATTTCTTTTATATCCATTATTGGCCGTATCAATTATCTTCTTTAATTGGTGGATCGCATTGGCAGTATTCGGCGTGCGCCTGATCATACAGGCTGTGATCCTGTACAAGGGCATGAAGAAACTGAACGAGGCCGATCTCTGGCCATGGTTTCTGTTACTCGATATCTGGATGTTCTTTTATTTCATTTTTACCTTACCTGCCATATGGAAAGCGCCCCGCAAAAACTGGGATTGATCCTCAAATATTTTGATGATTTTACCGAACAGCAGATCGCGCAGTTTGCGGCACTGGAAGCGTTGTATACCGAATGGAATGCGAAGATCAATGTGATCTCGCGCAAAGACATCGACAGCATTTACCTGCACCATGTACTGCACTCACTCAGCATTGCAGCCATTGCCGATTTTGAGCCGGGCACCCAGATCATTGATATCGGTTGCGGGGGTGGTTTTCCCGGTGTGCCGCTGGCCATCTTTTTTCCGAAAGTGAAATTTCACCTGGTAGATAGTATCGCCAAAAAATTAAAAGTAGTAGAAGCCGTTTGCGAGGGAGCCGGCATCAAAAATATCACCATCCAGCATACGCGGGCAGAAGATATCAAAAACCGCAAATTTGATTATGCCATTTCAAGAGCGGTGGCCCCTTTGAAAGATCTCTGGAAATGGAGTGCCCCCCTGCTGAAGAAAGACCATAGCAAACCACTCCCCCACGGACTCATCTGTTTAAAAGGCGGCGATCTGGCGCAGGAAATATTTGAAAGTGGATTAAGACCTAAGATGATGCCGATCTGGAAGATTTTTCCCGAAGAATATTTTGCGGAGAAATTTGTGATTCACGCAGCGAAGTAGGGACGATTAGCGGATTAGCGAATTAAAAAAGCAGCTTCTTTCGGAGCTGCTTTTTTAATCGGGGAAAAAGAATCCGCGAATCCGTCATCCGCTAATCCGGAATAACGAGTTTGTTGTTTGTCCGGTTCACGTCTGCCAAACGCAGGCTGGGATCGATCTCGATGGATTTGATTTCCTGGATACCTCTGCTGGTGGCAAATGCATATTCAGGATGTGTCCATTTCCATTCTTCATGAACCGTTCTAGGTATTTTGCCTTCCGCAGGTTTTTCGCCATACATCAGGTTCAATGGCATATAGTGTAATTCCTGGCTGCCATCTTTAAAAGTCAGCAACACTTCTACCGGCATAGGCATTTTACCAATGCGGCGGATGGTGATCATCGTCTTGTTATCTTTTACCGCAATGTCTCCCACGGCATAATCAATGGTTTTGGTACTGTTGATCCAGTATTCTTTGTACCAATCCAGTTCCATACCACTTTGTTTTTCCGCCACACGGATAAAATCGTTGGGGTTCGGATGTTTAAAACGCCATTGGTTATAGTAAGACAGGAGAATTTTATCGCGTACACTATCGCTTACAATATAACCGAGCTGTGCAAGAAAAACAGAACCTTTACTATACGCCGCATTGCCATACGCATAGTTGGTGTTATAATGATCGGAATGGGTGCTGGCGGGTTCTTCAAAACCACTTTTGGCCAGGTTATAATAACCACGGTAAGAGCCGGTATACCAGAATTCTTTGGTGTTGCGCAAAGTGGCCATCACACGGGTACTGCCATAATCGGTAAACCCTTCATCCATCCAGGGATACAGGGATTCATTTGTACCCATCAGCATCTGGTACCAGCTATGCATCCATTCGTGAATAGCCGTTCCTACGCTGGCACTTTTGAGTAAGGTTGCCATGGGATATTCCATGCCACCATCTCCGCCCTGGATAAAAGTATAGGTCTTATAAGGATAGGCACCAAAGGTTTTGGCCATGATGGGATAGGCGAGTGCCGTGGTATCGGCCATTTTCTGCCAGCGGTTCTCCAATGAATCCACTGCTTTGTAAACAACGCGGATCAACGGACCATCTTTTACCGTTCTGGTGATCATTTTATAGTGCGGATCTGCGGCCCACATAAAATCATGCACATTATATGCCTGCCATTTCCAGGTGAGCGTGTTTCCGGCAGCAGGTTTTACCACGGTGCCGGGTGCCTGGTAACCAAAACCTACTTCATTCGCATTCTGCAGATCGCCACCTGCTGTTACCATATAGGTTTTATCGATAGTGATATTCACATCAAAATCGCCCCAAACTCCATAAAATTCGCGGGCAATATAGGGATTGGCATTCCAGCCCTGATAATCGTATTCTACCATTTTCGGATACCACTGGCTCATACTGTAACGGATCCCTTCTGCATTATCGCGGCCACTGCGGCGGATCTGCACAGGTACCTGCGCTTCAAATACCACATCCATCTGCACTTTGCTTTTGGGGAGGATGGGTTTGCTGAGTATCACTTCCAGGATAGTTTCATGTTCTTTCAACTGCTGCTCCACGCCGTTCACTTTGATGCTGCTCACGCGCTGGTAGCCGATCTGGTCGGGCGTGAGTTTGCTGATCCGGTCTTTCACCCGCGCATCCCAATCCAGTCCATCACTGTTTCTGCGCGGTTCGGAGATCTGTGTTTTACCGAGTTCGCGACTGCGCACATCCATGCTGCTACCCGGCTGAAACGCGTTCCAGTACAAATGGAAATACACTTTATTCAATGTATCGGGAGAATTGTTGGTGTATTCCAGTTTCTCCGTTCCTGTAAAACGGTTGGTGTTTACATCCACGTCTACATTGATATTGTATTTGATCCGCTGCTGCCAGCGATCGGGCTGCGCCAACACCGAACCCAGTTGGCAAATGGCTGATGACAATAAAAAAACTTTCAGTATACTTCTTCTCATGTGATGAGGGGGTTTTTAGAAGGGTAAATTTCAGGAATTTAGGCTTAGAAAGTGCAGAACAATGACCAATGGGCCAAAAAGAAAAGAAAGCCCTATTCTTTTCCTGCCAGTATGATCACGATCTCGCCTTTTACGGTCTTGGCTTTGAAATGATCGACCACTTCGCGGAGGGTGCCCCGTTTGTTTTCTTCGAATAGTTTGGTAAGCTCGCGGCTCACGCAGCATTGCCTGTCGGCACCAAAATAGGTAATGAATTCTTCGAGTGATTTTACGAGCCGCATCGGACTTTCATAAATGATCATCGTCCGCTCTTCTTCTGCCAGTTGTTTGAGCAGGGTCTGCCTTCCTTTTTTGATCGGGAGAAATCCTTCAAATACAAAACGGTTGGTGGGGATACCACTGTTTACCAGTGCCGGTACAAAAGCCGTAGCACCGGGCAGGCATTCCACTTTTACCTCCTGTTTGATGCATTCCCGCACCAGTAAAAAAGCAGGGTCCGAAATACCCGGGGTACCCGCATCGGTGATCAGCGCCATGGTTTTACCCGCACGCAGCTGGTCAACAATATGCTGTACGATCTTATGTTCGTTATGCTGGTGATAAGGCGAAACAGGTTTCTGGATCTGGTAATGATTCAGTAAACGGGAAGAAGTGCGCGTATCCTCGCAAAGAATCACATCCACCTGCTGCAACACTTCGAGCGAGCGGAGCGTGATATCTTTCAGGTTGCCGAGTGGTGTGGGAACGAGGTAGAGCAAGAGAGTTGGGACTTAGTAGTTAATAGTTAAAAGTTAGTAGTTAAAAGTTGGGGGTAAAATTCCGAACTCCTAACTACTACTTCAGACTCCTGACGATGCTATTAATTAATTAATTCGATCTCATAAAACTCCATCACCGGGTTGGCCAGTAGTTTTTTGCTGGCTTCTTCGGCTATCTGTTTGGCGGCAGCTTCGCTGTCGGCTTCGATATCCAGTGTGATGTGTTTTCCTACACGTACATCTGTTACAGCACCCAGTCCGAGGTTCTGTAATCCACCCAATACAGCTTTCCCCTGTGGGTCCAATAAATCTTTTAAAGGCATTACTTTGATCTGAACATGATAGGTCATGATACTATTCGGGTTGTTTGAAGGCCAAAGATAGAATTACGTAAGCAATAAATGCGATGGGAACTGCCAGCCAGCCAAAACTTAATCCACTGGCCAGCGCCACCAGCGCCAGGATCAGGAAGGGAACCAGTTTTTTGGTGGTGATTCCCGAAAATTTCAGGGCCAGCATGGGTAAACGGGATACCATCAGGTAACTGCAAAGCAATACAGCCCCATACCAGAACCATTTATTCAAAAAAGCATTGATCAATATATCGCTGCCGGAATACCAGTAAATCAGCGGGAAAGAAGCAAACAGGATGCCCACGGCAGGAATCGGCACTCCTTTAAATCCATGACTTTGACTGGTATCAATATTAAACCGTGCCAACCGGTAAGCACCGGCGCAGGGCAGGATAAATGCGGGCAGTAACCAGGCACTGTTAATGTCCAGTCCATCCGGTTGCTGCGCATAACACAAACGCAGAAACTGGTAGACGATGAGTCCGGGAGCTACGCCAAAACTAACGGTATCGGCCAGTGAATCCAGCTGTTTGCCCAGCTCGGAGGGAACATCCAGCATCCGGGCCACAAAACCATCCAGGAAATCAACCACAGCTGCCGCTGCGATGAAAACACTGGCCAGCCAGATCTTCTCGGGTATCACCACCAGGTTCTCCCCATTGGCGTCTACGGAAATGGTAACACCTGCCTGCATAATACATACAATGGCCAAACAGCCGGCCAGCAGGTTCAGTAAAGTAAATAAATTGGGGATCTGTTTCATGCCTGGTTGAAGGGGGTAAGTATCCCTGTTCCATCCTGTGGGGTAATCGGTTACTACCCACACTATGAAACAGGGCCGATTCGTTTATTTTCTTTTCATCAAAGCTTCGATCTCTTCGGCAGTGATCGGGATATTTTTCATTAAATCAATATTACCATTCTTGGTGATCCAGAAATTGTTCTCGATACGCACACCCATTTGTTCTTCTTCGATATAGATGCCGGGTTCGATGGTGAATAACATACCGGCTTCGATGGGTTCGGTACGGGAACCCAGATCGTGCACATCTATTCCGAGATGATGCGAAATACCATGGTAGAGATATTTCCGGTAAGCACGGTTTTCCTTGTCTTCATTCTTGACATCTGATTTGCGCAGCAGACCGATCTTCAGGAATTGCTGGGTAGCTTCCTCTCCTACCTTCTCGGTATAATCAACGATCGAGATGCCGGGCTTGAGGATGCTTTTGGCATAATTGTGCAGGTGAAGACAGGCATTGTACACGGTTTTCTGTCTGCGGCTGAATTTTCCGTTAACAGGAACCGTACGCGTAAGATCCGCACAGTAGTTACCGTATTCTGCGCCGAAATCCATCAGTATCAGTTCGCCGTCTTTACAAGTAGCATTATTGGATACATAGTGCAGGGTTCGGGCATTATCGCCACTGGCAATGATGCTGCCGTAGGCCGGACCCGTGGCCCGCTGGCTCAGAAAACTATGCCAGATCTCAGCTTCGATCTCGTATTCGGTAACACCGGGACGGATAAACTGGAGCAAACGACGGAAAGTAACTTCGGTGATATCGATCGCCTGTTGTACCACTGCAATTTCTTCTTTGGTTTTGATGCTGCGCAGTTTTTTCATGATCCTGGCAGCACGTTGAAAAGAATGCAGCGGGTAAGCGGCTTTCATGTCATCCACAAAACGGTATTCGCGGCTGCGTACATGACTGGCTTTGCGGTCGTTTTCATTGGTATCAAGATAGATATGATCGGCAAGGTGCACCCAGGTTTGCAGAGGCGCCTCAATGGTATCGAGCCATACAATGGTAGCAATACCGGATAGTTCAGTTGCTTCTTTGGCGCGTAACCGTTTACCGTCCCATTTTTCTTTCAGTTCATTGGGACGAACCAACACCAGTACTTCCCTGTATTTGGGATCGGGATTATCCGGAAAGAGGATCAGCATCGAATCTTCCTGGGTAATGCCGGATAACCAGACCAGGTCAGTATTCTGTTTAAAAGCATGCAGGGCATCTCCGTTGGAAGGGTATTCATCATTACTCACAAAAATGGCAATGCTGTTGGGCAACATCTCTTTCACAAACCTTTTCCGGTTTTTGATAAAGAGCTGTGGGTCTAAGGGCAGGTATTTCATAGCTGGCAATTCAGAACCCGCAAGATAAAAATTAAGCAGCAGGAAAATACATATTTATGTCAGGGGGAAAATTCAGCCCCCCCATCCTGTTTTTTGTTAAATAATTAAAAAAATGATGAACGGAATCTCCAATTACGAACCACATCGTATATTTACTACGAAATTATTCGTTTATCAAAACCTGTACACATGAAAACACAACAATTACGCTGGCTGGGGGCTTCTGCCCTTGCGGTAACGGCCCTCTGCTTTCTTTCCTGGAAAACAGCCGAAAACAACCATTACCAGGTAAAATACCTGGCCGGACAGACCCAGGAAGACACAATCAAACCCCGCAAAAAAACAAGTTCCAAAAAAGAATATACCGTGGGTGATCTGGATCATGCCATGAAAGAACTGGACCAGGCCATGCTGAATCTTGATAAGAACATCAATATCGATCTCGGCAAAATGGAACTGGAAATGAAAACCGCTCTGGCCGAAATGAAGAAGATCGATTTCGACAAGATCAACCTGGAAGTGAAAACCGCTTTGAAAAATGTGGATTGGGACAAAACAAGGGCCGAGGTAGACAAAGCCCTCCGCGAAGCCCAGGTGAAAATGAAGGAAGTGGATATGAAGCAGATCGAAAAAGAAATGGCCAAAG
The DNA here is from genome assembly GCA_036405675.1 of Sediminibacterium sp. Lineage (GTDB taxonomy): Bacteria > Bacteroidota > Bacteroidia > Chitinophagales > Chitinophagaceae > Sediminibacterium. The sequence goes on along the minus strand of DASWXD010000093.1, from coordinate 9,800 downwards.
CCAAAGAAGAAATGAAAACGGCAAAACTGAGCGCTAAGATTGATGTGGAGAAGATCAAAAAAGAAGTGGCCGAGGGAATGGCCAAAGCCAAAGTGGGCATGGAGAAAGCAAAAAAACAGATCGCGCTGTTAAAGGAATTTACTGAGTCGCTCGAAAAAGACGGGCTGATCGACCGGAAAAAAGGATACAAGATTGAAGTAAAAAAAGGGGAACTCTATATCAACGGCACCAAACAGCCGAAAGAGGTAAATGATAAATACAGGAAGTATTTCGAAGAGGAGGATTACAGCATCAGGAGTGATGGAGATGATTTCACGAGTATCTGATTAATACAACCGTCGTTCCGGAAAGACCATATTTGTTTGATCCGGAATGACTGTTTTTTTTAAAAACGAACCGTAGGACAACGCACCGATTTACCCGCACTGGAAGGGAATACACCGCTTTTTACAATCGAAATTTCGTAGGCGCCGCGGGTGCCGTTAAGGGTATTCAGGCTGGAGATGGTAGCATCATAATTAACCGTAATGCGCATATCATTTACCTGGTAACCCACCATCGGGATCAATGCATCTTTATTGCGGTAATACAACCCGATGATAAACTGGCTTAGCCCATCACCCGTCAGATCGCGGTTGGCATTAAAACCCACCACCGTTTCCCAGGCATTCCCCATTTTGCTGACATAGAGATTCGGATTTACGATCCAGGTATCCTGTACTTTAAAACTACTGTTCACAAAAGCCGTATAGCGGGGTTCTACGCGGTTATCAGAAACGGTAGCATCAAAAAAACTTTCGCGCGGACGGTTGATATGCGACACACTGATTCCCGCATTCAGGTACATATTCTCAGAAGCGAAATAGGCATAATTCAAGCCCATCTGCAGATCAAAATAATTCACTTTGTTATAGGCAAAGGGTTCATTGGGCGGAATGGTTACATCGAAGAAACTACCGTTCCACTGGTTATCAAAAGTGAGCTTGGAGATATCGATCCGCTTAGACATATACCCCAGCGTGAAGCCACCGCTCAATAAACTATTATATCCCAGCATCTGGTGATACGCAACACTGGCATAACCGCCGGTAGAAGAAAGGATCCCGCTGCCCGCCACATCTTTCAGCAAAGAGCCACCCACACCCAGCCAGCCGTTTTCGAAACGATCGGTAAATAATTTGGTATCGCCCCAAATACTCATGGTGCGGTAAGGGGTTCCAACATTGGCCCATTGGTTACGGTAATTGCCGCCTACCCTGAAATCATAATCCGGATTAAAACCGGTATTGGCAGGATTCACCAGCATGGGTGCATTGAAATACTGTGAGAAATGCAGATCCTGTGCATACCCATATCGTACCAGCACGGTGGTCAATAACAAGAGTACTATTTTCATTCTCACGCGCATAGTAACTATCTGAGTAAGGTAATATCTCCTTTTTTCGTCATCCGCTCCTTGCTGCTGAATTCTATCACTAAGGTATAATGATATACATCCTGCGGCTGCAGTTTCCCGTTAAACCTTCCATCCCATCCCTCGTAAGGATCCGTGCTTTTGTACACAACAGCACCCCAACGGTTATAAATCGTCCATGTCATCCGGTCTATACCGTAACCCCGCACATACACTTTATCATTCTGTCCATCTCCATTGGGCGAGAAAGCATTGGGCACATCCAGTAAACTATTGATCGTTACCGATATCGGTAAACAGGTAGTATCACTGCAACCGGCATTGTTATAGGCTATCAGACAGCTGTTATACGTACCGGAAGCATTAAATAAGTGCCGTACCGTTGTATCCGGACGGATCGTAAACAAAGTATCATTATCGCCAAACAACCATTTATACCGGCTGGCTCCTACAGAAGCATTGAGGTAACTAACCGCTGTATTCGGCTCTGTTGGATTAGGCGAGTATGTAAAAGAAGCAGAAGGGTTCGGATTTACCGTAATGGTAAAATAACCGGAAGTATCTGTTTGGTTACAGGTATTGGCATCATTGGCAATCAAACGCACGCGATATACACCTGTGCTGTTGTATACATGTACCGGATCATGAATCGTAGACGTAGTACCATCTCCAAAATCCCAGATAAAATTACTGCCACCCAATGAGGTATTATTAAAGGAGGCATTGTAAGGCGCACAACCATTAGCCGGTGTTTCAAACTGGGCTTTTACATTGGTAGCAATCCTGATGACCTGGGTAATACTGTCCGGACCATTACAGTAACTCGTATCCACCAGCACCAACCGTACATTGTAAGTACCCGCAGCACTATAAGTATGGGTTACTTTTCCGAGGCCTGCCAATTGGGTGGTTCCATCCCCGAAATCCCAGCGGAAACTGGTATTCGTAAAGGGTTTGATAGCTGTAGAATTGTTAGTGAACTCGTATGCCAGCGAGGTACAGGGTGGCAGTTTTACCGCCGTCATATTCAATGCCGCCTGGTCATCGCGCACGCGCATGGTAATTTGAACGGTATCGGCAATATTACAACTGGTAGAATCTACCGATACCAGTTTTACCCGGTACAAACCCACCGTATTGAATGTATGCGAAACAGTGGGGCCGGTAGTAGTTACCAATGGACTGCCATCATTAAAGTCCCAGATATATTTTTGTCCCATGGCAATGGTATCCCTGAAATCAACCGTCATAGGTACACAGCCCGATGTATCGCGGGGCACCCCATTAATAGAAGACTGAATACCCGCACCAATACCCGCCAGGTTAAACGCAATTTTTACCGCTGCCAGGTTACAACTGCCTGAACCATTAAAAGGCGACCATACGCCCGGTGTGGTAGGGAATCTTGGCTTAGGGGGACTACCACAATTGGCACACATGGATTGATAGATCACCCCATTGCGGTCAAAGCGGCTGGTACCACCATCCACATGTTCGCCAAAACCACCGAGCTGTCCGAAATAACTTCCGTATAACTGTGATTTGGCATTTTTTTCCAACACAAAAAAGTAGAAGTCGCTATTGTCTGATGTTTTCTGGTAAGCATCACTCGTAATCGGTAATCCATTGGTACCGGCATTGGGATAGCCATCTGTGGAATTTACAGAACCGCCCCAACCGGAAAAATACACGTTCTCACATCGGTCTACCAGAAAAGCCGTGGGTGATAAGTTAGGATTGGCAGCACCTGTACCAAATACAGTGGAATATTCGAAATCAGACAAATCAGGTTTCAGTTTGGCAATGAACTGCCTTCCGTTAGCCTGACTGAAAGCCGCATTCAACACAGGCCAGGCACCGGTAGTGGTACCGGCAATATAAGGGAAACCGAACCGGTCGAACTGGATGCCGTAAATGATATCGGTACCGCTGGTACCAAAGAATCCATTTTTAACGAGGGCACCATTGCTGGTGAACTCGGCAACAAAACCGTCGGCCAGTCCACCCTGATAGGTAGGATATTTAGTACCGGTTTTATTACCCGGAAAATTACTGCTGGCCGTAGCACCGGCAACAAAAATATTATTGGTGAAAGGATTGATGGCCAGTACAAAAGCAGCATCATCATCATTACCTCCAATGAGTACGCTGAAGAGTACCTGTCCGAGGTCTGGCGTTAATTTTAGTACCACCGCATCCTGCGAACGGTTTTTGGCATTGGCACCGCCCAGGGTAGTTTGTCCGGAAACAGCTGTTACCGGAAAATTAGCCGACTGTGTACAGGAAGCAAACAACACATTACCGTCATTATCCAGTATCACTTCGCTCCTTGCATCATCTCCATAATTTCTATCAATCGATTCGGCGCCCAGTGTGGTGTATTTATGACGGATATTCACTCCATCATCTCCCCCACCGCCAATACGCACAGAACCGATCAGGGCAGAGCCCGTGGCATTCAGTTTGGTAACAATGATATCCCAACGGCCGCCCAGCGGACCATAGGTTTGCAATGCTCCTTTTACAGGATAATCTGTTGAAGTAGTTCTGCCGGCAATCACCAGGTTACCTGCGCCGTCTACTACCAGACTATGTGGTTGTTCATTACCTGTGCCACCGCCCAGATAGGTAGCATATATACGTTTGGCTCCGGTTGGATCAAATTTCATGATGGCTATATCAAAACCACCCTGTTCGCCGGTTTGGCTATTACCCCCCTGGTACGACTGCTGAAAAGCGCCGTTACTTACCGGAAAAGTTCCGTCTCTTCCAAATACAATACCACCGGCATAGAAATTACCACTGGCATCGTAGGTAGCAGTATACCCCCAGTTATCAGCCGTACTTCCTGTAAACGTAGAAAACACCATTGAGGGGTCTATCACCAAAGTAGCGGTACGCGAATAAGCGGCCCCCAACCTGAACTGCACTATATTGCCCTTCACATCATAACTGCAGGGAATTTCTTTGCGGCTGTTATCAATTAACTGGTAAGTATAGGGTGCCATTTCCTGCACCACTTCAACAGATGTTTTAATCTGCAAAGCCCCTTCTTTTACCCGCAGGTTTTCTGCACCATCAAAATACATGGTAATACTCGCGAGGTTTCCACCGGGATGCACAATGAAATCATATTTCAACACCCCATTGGCGGTATAATAACGCACATCAATATTGGGATATACATTTTTGTAAGTGAGCGCTTGATAAGTCTGGCAGTTAGCTGCCCATTTGGTGGGATCGTTTCCTATAAAATAATTGGAATACGCATCCAGCGCTTTATCGGGTATGATCTGCGGATTTTTGTTGGCGTTGAGGAAACGCATTTCGTAGGCATGTCCGCGAAGTGCCTGCGGCTCCTCCTGTTTGGGAACCTGTACGGTGGCCAGGGTTTCTTTTTGCCCCGCTTCTTTCATCCCATGCGCATGTACCGATTCGCCGATCCGGGTAAGATCTTCTTTGTTATACAATACTACCCTGTAACCATTATCCTGCAACAGAAAAGAACCCGTGGTCATATCCCCTTTGTACCGGATATTTTTATCCCACTGCCCTTTGTTCTCGATAAATTCAAGGTAATTCTGTGAAAAGGCATTCGTTGATACCAACACCCATACCAGCATCCTCCCTATCGTCTTCAGTACTGCCAAGCTATTTTTTTAAAAGTTACGATTTATATACGTCCGAAACGTCTCTTAAGTTCGAAATCAGGTATATGTTATGATAGTTTTAAGAATTGAGGGAATCGGGAGTCGTCAATTGTCAGTCGTGAGTAGTCAGTAGGGAGTAATATCCTACACTCACGACTCACCACTCACGACTCACCAATTTCGACTCACCCCCAGCCCCTCTCTGCTGCGCAAAGAGGGGGGAAGGACTGGGCATTGATTGCCCATTCACCACTCACGTCTCACGATTCACGATTCACGTCTCACGATATCTTCCCCCACCCATGTTTCCTTTTCTGCGATTGCAGGAATTTTTTTAGCTGCAAATTCTTTGCCATACTGAGCTCCACATCTTCTTCCACCAGTTTTTCCGCTTCGGCACGGGCCAGTTCCAGTAAAGCTTTGTCGTTTACGATACTGGCGATCTTGAAATTGAGGGCACCGCTCTGGCGGGTTCCTTCAATATCGCCCGGACCACGGATCTCCAGGTCCTTTTCGGCGATCTTGAACCCATCATTGGTGGCGCACATAGTCTTGATACGTTCCCGGGCCTCTTTGCTGGCTGAGCTACCCGTTAATAAAATGCAAAAGCTCTTTTCGCTGCCCCGGCCCACCCTGCCCCGCAACTGGTGCAGCTGCGAAAGCCCGAATTTTTCGGCGCTTTCTATCACCATCACCGACGCATTGGGCACATTCACACCTACTTCTATCACAGTGGTACTCACCATGATCTGTGTATCGCCCTTCACAAACCGCTGCATATTGGTTTCTTTCTGCTCTGCCGGCTGCCGGCCATGCACCATGCTGATATAAAACTTGGGTTCGGGAAAGAAACTTTTTACCTGTTCATAACCCTGCATCAGGTCCTCGTAACTCAGTTTCTCACTTTCTTCGATCAAAGGATAGATAAAATACGCCTGCCGGCCCTTGTCAATCTCCGACCGTACAAAATCCATCACATTGGCCCGGGCAGTTTCATAACGGTGAACGGTGGTGATCGGTTGCCTGCCGGGAGGCAGTTCATCCATCACACTATAATCCAGATCGCCATAGGCCGTCATGGCCAGGGTGCGCGGAATGGGGGTGGCCGTCATTACGAGTACATGCGGCGGCACAGTGGCTTTCTCCCATAATTTGGCCCGCTGTGCCACGCCAAACCGGTGCTGTTCATCTACGATCACGAGTCCGAGGTTACGGAACTGCACCGTATCCTCAATCACCGCATGGGTGCCCACTACAAAATGGATGGTATCTTCCAATAAGCCTTTTAAAATTCTTTTGCGTTCGGCGGCTTTGGTGCTGCCGGTCAGTAAAGCCAGTTCTACCGGCATTTCTTTCAGCAATTCGCTCAGTCCGGTATAATGCTGTTGTGCCAGGATCTCCGTAGGTGCCATTAAACAGCTCTGGTAACCATTATCTGCCGCCAGTAACATACTTAGCAGGGCCACAATGGTTTTGCCACTGCCTACATCGCCCTGCAACAGGCGGTTCATCTGGTGACCACGTGCGGTATCTGTTCTGATCTCGCGCAACACCCTTTTCTGGGCACCGGTCAATTCAAAGGGCAGGTATTGTGAGTAGAGGGTATTGAACAGATCGCCCACTTTCTCAAACACCACACCCCTGCTGGTATGGTGGCGCTGTAACCGTACCAGGTTCAATCGTACCTGGGCAATGAACAGCTCTTCGAACTTCAATCTTTTCATAGCGGCTTCGGCGAGGGACGCTGAACCAGGAAAATGCATGTTGCGATAGGCTTCGAAACGGTTCATCAGCTGCAGTTTATCCACGATCTCCTGCGGGATATTCTCGGGCAGATCCTTGGGCTGCAGTAGCGTTAATAATGTGTAAGTGAGTTTACCCAGTTGCCGGCCATTAAAACTCCGGGCCTTCAATTTTTCGGTAGTAGGATATACCGGTTCCAGAAAAGCTTTGCCCCCGGCCTGTGCGGCCATAAAGGGTTCTATTTCGGGATGAACGATCTGGGGTTTGCCATTAAAAAAACCTGTTTTGCCAAATACGAGGTAATCACTGCCCACATGCAGACCCTTTACCACCCAGTTAATCCCCTGAAACCAGGCCAGTTCCAGTAAACCCGACGAATCGCGCAGCTGCGCTACCAGCCGTTTGGCCCGGCCCACGCCTACTGTTTCATAACTGATCAAAGTGCCGGCCACCTGGGCGTATTCTGTCTGCGGACTGATCTCCCGGATCTTGCTCACTTTGGTCTTATCAATATGCCGGTTGGGAAAATGATCCAGCAGGTCCCCGAAAGTGAAGATCTCCAGCTCCTTCTTCAACAGGTCGGCACGCAGCGGCCCTACCCCTTTGAGGTATTCGATGGGAGAGGATAATATCGTAGCAATCTCGCTCAAGGAGGAATTTACGGATTAGCGGATGACGGATTGGCGGATTAGAAAACCAAATACAATTCGTTAATCCGCAATTCGCAAATCCGCGAATCGGCACAAATATCCTTACACAAATTCATATTCGGCATGTATCGGATTGACTTGTTTCACAAATTCTGATCAGTATTCGGTTGAAAGGTTTTCGGCTGCTATCGCAGGGAATGATTCACGGATTTGCGGATGACGGATTTGCGGATTAGAAAGCCAAAAACAATCCGCTAATTCGTAATCCGTCATCCGCCAATTCAAAATCCGCTAATCCGCAATCCGCTAATCCGCTAATTGGTCAAAAAAATCTATGGCCCATTGCCCATTCCCCACTCACTACTATTATCTTCGCACCCATGGAAAAAGAGGTTGTTTTAAGTGGTATACGCCCCACCGGGTTCCTGCACCTGGGTAATTATTTCGGGGCCATGCGTAATTATGTGCGGATGCAGGACGATTATAACTGCTATTTTTTTGTAGCCAACTGGCATAGCCTCACTACCCATCCTGATACCAAAGAATTACAGAACAGCGTTCACCGGGTGATCGCGGAAAATATTGCCTGCGGACTGGACCCCGACAAAGTGGCCCTTTATATCCAGAGTGATGTGCCGGAGATCGCGGAGTTATACCTGTACCTGAATATGCTGGCTTACAAGGGCGAGCTGGAGAAAACGGTCACTTTTAAAGAAAAAGTAAGACAACACCCCGAAAATGTGAATGCCGGATTGTTGACCTATCCCGTATTACAGGCTGCCGATATTCTGATACACCGTGCGGTAAAAGTACCTGTTGGCAAAGACCAGGAACAACACCTCGAAATGGCCCGCAATTTTGCCGAGCGTTTCAACTACCGCTATGGTGAAGTGTTGCCCCTGCCCTATGCATTTAATTATGGCGGAGAGCTGATCAAGATCATGGGACTGGATGGCACCGGCAAAATGAGCAAGAGTGAGAACCAGCTGGCCACCCTCTACCTCGCCGATACCGATGAAGAGATCCGCAAGAAGATCATGAAAGCCAAGACCGACCAGGGACCTGCCGAACCCAATTCCCTTAAACCCGATTATATCCAGAATCTGTTTACCCTGATGCGCCTGGTAAGTTCTGCAGACACCGTTCAGAAATTCGAGGACGATTTCAATGCCAGCAGCACCGGTAACTGCGTGATCCGCTATGGCGACATGAAAAAACAGCTGGCCGAAGATATGGCCGCCTTTATCAAACCCATCCGCGAGAAAGCGGCTGATATACAGCATAACAAAGAACTGCTGGGCAAGATCATCCGCCAGGGAGCCGATAAGGCCCGGGCCAGTGCCTCCCAAACCCTGAAACTGGTAAGGCAGGCCGTGGGAATGAATTACTAGTTCCCCAAAGCTCGCAGCTCGCAGCCCATAGCTGATAGCTGCATAATGGTTATCATTACAGGGGGTAAAAAAATATCCTCATTACTTCATAGTTCATATACGTATTTCGTACTTTCATTTTTATGGCAAAGGCAAAAAAACCAAAACACATAGCGGTGGCCGGTAATATCGGCGCGGGTAAGACCACTTTAACGGAAATGTTGAGCAAGCACTATCGCTGGATCCCCCAGTTTGAAGATGTGGACCATAACCCCTACCTCATGGACTTTTATGAGGATATGCCCCGCTGGAGTTTTAACCTGCAGATCTTCTTCCTGAACAGCCGCCTGAACCAGTTACTAGAAATACACCACGGAACGGAAACCGTGATACAGGACCGTACCATTTACGAAGACGCCAACATCTTTGCCCCCAACCTGCACGAAATGGGCCTGATGAGCAAAAGGGATTTTGATAACTACTACCTGTTCTTCCAGACACTGAAGACCATGGTACAACCACCCGATCTGCTCATTTACCTGAAAGCATCGGTACCTACCCTTGTAGCACAGATCCAGAAAAGGGGCCGGGAGTATGAAGAGAATATCCGCCTGGATTACCTGAAACGCCTGAACGAGTATTACAATAAATGGATCGAGAGTTATAAAGAAGGTCCGTTACTGATCATTGATTGCGACAAGAACAAGTTTGCCGAAACCGATGAACATTTCGGGGATATTATCAGTAAAGTGGATAGTACTTTGTTTGGGTTGTTTTGATTGATGCTTAAATAAATTATTATTTATAAACGGTTGGGGTTTCTCAACCGTTTTTGTTTGCCATCTAATTTTTAGTAGTTATTACCTTATAAGGCTTTACGTCTAGGCAGACAGCAATTAAATTCCTCCCATATGAAGGGTCTCCGCAGATGTCTCTCGAAGAGGACTCTGCGGGCACTTGCAGCGGGTGAAAA
>DASWXD010000092.1:0-32623 GCA_036405675.1 Sediminibacterium sp. | reverse complement strand
GTTGCTGTTATTTGTACTGGTATTCCTGTTGCCGGCATTGTTCCTCTATTTTAAAGAGTATAAAAAAATTCCTTCCATTGTGAAGGAAGAGAATACCTATAGCCGGGAGTTCTGGATCTTTATCGGATCACTGGTATTGTTTCTCTCAGGGATTGTGATCATTGCCAAAACATCGGTACCGGTATTCAACAAACTGTTTGGTACCAATATCGCTCCGCCGGAAGATGCGGAATTTGCCTATAACCAGATCCAGATCTTTGTGGCCATCGTGATCGGGCTCTTAACCGCTGTATCGCAATACCTCAAATACAAAGACACACCCAAGGCCTTTTTTGGTAAAAATGTATGGATCCCTACGCTGATCGCTGTGCTGATCAGTCTTTCCATCAGTTTGTTTGGTGATGTACATTATGATAAAAAAGGTCCCGGTTTCCTATTCGCCATTCACATGGCCATTTTTGCCGCGGTATATGCGGTAGTAGCCAATGCCGCCTATGTATGGCTGGGCATGAAAGGAAAGATCAAAGCAGCGGGTGCTTCTGTGGCACACGTAGGTTTTGGACTGGTGCTGGTAGGTATCCTGATCTCCTCCAGTAAAAAAACAGTGTTAAGCTGGAATACAACGGGTATTACGCCTTTACAGGGCGATCCCAAGGCCAAGGGCAATGCTGCCGGCGATCCTGCGGAGAACCTGACTTTGTTCAAAGGGGTACCTACGGACATGGGTAAGTTTATGGTAACGTATGCAAAAGACACTGTTAATCCGCTTGACCGTAAACGTTATTTCGAAATTGATTTTTCCGCTAAAAACGGAGGCGAGAAATTCCAGTTATATCCGGATGTGATCAAACAGAACAAAGGGGGAGAAGGCTTCTCTGCCAACCCGGCCGCACAGCATTACTGGCACAAGGATATTTTTGTGTACATCACTTCTTTCCAGGAGAATAACCGCGAGGATACCACCACTTTCCGCAACCGCGAAACCAAAGTGGGAGATACGCTGTTCTACGGGAACGGTTTCATCATCCTGCATAAAGTAAGTGTGAACCCTCCGGAACAAAAAGCCAAAATATTGCCTGGCGAAACCGCTTTGTTTCTGGATATGACCGTGATCTCCAAAGATGGCCGCCGTTATCCCGTAACACCAGGTATTGCGCTACAGGGCATGCAGCTGCGCAGTTTACCCGATTCGGTGGTGTCGCAAAGCCTTGTGCTGAAATTCAATAAAGTGCTGGACCAGAATACCGGCAAACTGGAAATCGGTGTAAAAGAAAGCGGAGCCATTACCGACCTGATTACCCTCAAAGTGTATGAGTTCCCCATGATCAATGTATTGTGGCTGGGAGTAGTGGTAATGGTGATCGGTTTTGGAATGTCCATCGTTCAGCGGGTGAAAGCAGCCGGAAGGGGTGCCTTACGCGTTTCTTAACATTTTGCGGGGTTACTTTTTGGGTTCAGACAGCATTAATAAGCGCAGATCTGTCTATTTTTAAATCACGTGAAGCGTTTATTGCCACATATCATCTTCTTTTCCTGCCTGCTGGCAGGATTGTTCTCTGCCGGTGAGGCAGCAGCGCAAACCCATGGGCAATTTGACACGGTAAAAGTGTACGCCTTTGTTACCCCGGAAGGGGATACTATCCCGTACGGAGGATACCTGCCTTCTGTGGAAGTTTGGGGGCATATGTCAAAAAAATGGCGCAATTACTGGGCCGACTGGACCCGTCTCCGCAACGCCGTGTATGTAACTTTTCCCTATGCCAAAAGGGCCAGTGCGATCATGAACGAGATCAATGCCAGGCTGGTGAATGTATCTGACCGCAAACAGCGGAAAGCCATCATTAAATCGCGGGAGAAAGAATTGAAGAAAGAGTTTACCGATAAACTTACCAACCTCTCCGTATACCAGGGAAAAGTGCTCATGAAACTGATCTACCGCGAAACGGGTAATAACTGTTACGAGATCATTGATGAATACAAAGGATTCATCAGTGCGGCTTTCTGGCAAACCGTGGCTGTATTATTCGGCAGTAACCTGAAACAGCAATACGATGCGCATGGTAAGGATCTGGACATGGAAAAAATCGTACGCGATGTAGAAAAAATGTATGGTTACCGTAGTTCGGCACCGTAAGTTTTCAATGCAGCTATAAATTCTTTACGTGGAATCATTTCCGCCCCCAGGCTTTCGAGGTGCGGGGTATATACCTGGCAATCGATCAGGTGAACCTCTTCTGTTTTCAGTTGCCGCACAAAATGAATAAAGGCAAATTTGCTGGCATTACTTGCTTTGCTGAACATACTCTCGCCAAAAAACAGTTTCCCCAAACGGATCCCGTATAAACCACCCACCAGTTCCTGTCCCAGCCAGGCTTCTGCACTATGGGCATAGCCCATTGTATGTAATTGTAGTAAAGAGTTTTCCAACTCGTCCGTAATCCAGGTCCCGTCCTGTCCCGGGCGCTGCAGTTCTTTACAACTGCGGATCACTGCCGGAAATGCTTTATTCACTGAAAACCGGAAAGCTTTTTTCCGGATCAGGACTTCCATGCTTTTACTCACTTTCAGTTTGTGGGGAAATAAAACAAACCGCGGATCAGGGCTCCACCACAACGGTGTATCACCATCGTACCAGGGAAAAATCCCTTGCCGGTAAGCCAGTAATAACCGGTCTACACTTACATCACCCCCCATGGCCAGTAAACCATCTTCCATGGCCTCTTCTACAGGCGGAAACCAGAGAGTTTTGGTGAGGGCGTGTAGAGGCATGGGGCAATTGAAAATTAGAAATTAGAAATTAAAAATTGGAGAGGGGAAGCTTGTATTGTTGGGAGGAGATGATTGTATGATAATTGTTAATTTTAATTACTAATTTCTAATTAACGATTTCAATCGTGGCTCCGATTCCTCTGTCTGTAATGGCATCACACATGGGTTTCAGCGTGTCGTAGTCGCCTTTTTTGACGGCGTATTTGCCCTGGGTGTGAATGAGCATGGCGCATTGTTCTGCCTGCTCGGGACTATGGCCGCAGATCTTGATCAGGGTTTCGATTACCCATTCAAATGTATTCACTTCATCATTCCATACCACCAGTTGGTACGAAGAAGCCAGTTCGGTAATGGTATCCCGTTCTGCTTCCTGCCAGGGTTTGGTAGCTGTGTTATAACTCTGCCACATCATGCCGCAAAGTTAATTGCTGTCCTGATTAACAGAAAAAAAGTTCAGGTATTTGTGAAATGCATTCGCTGGACAAAACAGGGGGAGGGGGGATTTTCATCATAATGAGCAGGCAGCCGGAAGGAAACCGGGGCTGCCTGCTCATTGTCAAAACTGATTCCGATTGAGTTTCCGGTTCTTTAGTTCCAGCCTCCGCCCAAGGCTTTATAAATATTCACTTTGGCTTCAAGCTGTTTCATCTTGATTTCAATCAGTTCAATTTTTGAATCTAATGCTTCCCTTTGTGTAGATAAGACTTCGATATAATCGGCCCTTGCTGAACGAAAGAGATTATTGGAAATGACGACAGATTGTGTAAGAATGTCTACTTCCTTCGCTTTTGTTTCATAACCCCGGGTAAAATTTTCCATTCTGGAAAGTTGGTTCACTACTTCCATGTGCGCATTCAGGATAGATTGTTCGAAATGATAGACCGACTGAATCTGTTTGGCATTGGCGGTAAAGTAACTGGCTTTAATGGCATTTTTATTAATCAATGGTGCCACCAGTTCGCCACCCAGATTATACAGAATGGATTCGGGTCTGATCAGATACAACGGATTGTAAGCCTGGAAACCCAACCCGGCTTTCAGGCTGACGGAAGGGTAGAAATTCGCTTTGGCAACCGCTACATCTACTTTAGCCGCTGCCAGTTCTAATTCTGCCTGACGGATATCAGGACGGTTCGCCAGCAGTTGTGAGGGCACCCCTGCAAAAATCGGGTCGTTGATCAGGTTGTTGAAATCAGCAGTGTTCCGGGTAATGTGTTTCGGATAGCGACCTGTTAAAAAATTGATTTTATTTTCTGCTTCTACAATTTTCTGTTGAATTTCGTATTGCAGATTTTGAGTGTTTAGCAACTGGGCCTCAAATCTGTTAACAGCCAATTGTGTCACCTTGGCTGCTTCTTTTTCCAGCTTCACTAACTGAAGGGCATTCTTTTGCAATTCAATATTTTGCTGCACAATCAGCAGCAAATTATCAAGCCCCATTAATTCGTAGTAGGAACTGGCTATTTCTGCAATAAGATTAGTAACCAGAAAATTCTTTCCTTCAACACTGGATAGATATCTGATAGCAGCTGCTTTTTTGGCATTGTGTAATTTCTTCCACACGTCCAGCTCCCAGGAAAAATAAGCACCTGCCATGAAATCACCGATGTACTTTGGGGCTTTGTCGGGATTTGTTTTCAGGTCTTCTTCCGACAAACCATTCCAGGTATATTTCCCTTCTTTTACCCTCGATGCACCGGCACCTAGGTTAAGAAAGGGCAGGTATTCCCCTTTTCTTGCCATTACTTCGTTTTTGCTGATCTCGATTTCCTGTAAAGTAATATTGAGTTCCTGGTTATTTTGTAAAGCCGTATCTATGAGTGCTACCAGGTAGGGGTCTCTGAAATAACTGGCCCACTTGATATTGGCTGCGTTGGCCGTGTCCTGCGACTGGTTGTAAGCCGCAGGGGTTGTGCTGTTCGCCTGTTTACCTGTAATGGCAGGTGTTTTACAGGCCACTATCAATAGGATGACCCCTATCAGGAGACTGTACTTATTTATTTTGTTCTTTATCATCTTTTTTATTTCTGATTCGTTTGATGAATTTTAAAATTTGCTTGCTGAGTGCATTGTCGGAATGGTTTTCTACAAAATCTTCACTCAACGGATTTTTATCCTCGTCCCAGATCAGGCTCCGGCCTTCCTGCAGTTTGCCGAATATGTAGTAGAGTCCCGGTACAATGATTACGCCGAAGATGGTCCCGAATAACATACCGCCCAGGGCTGAAGCGCCAATGGTATGGTTACCAACGGCACCCGGACCTGTTGCCAATACCAACGGAATCAAACCCGCAATAAAGGCAAAAGAAGTCATTAAAATAGGACGGAAACGGGCTTTGGCCCCTTCAACGGCAGCTGCCAGAATAGTGGCACCCTGGTTGTGCTTTTGAACGGCATATTCAACAATCAGTACTGCATTTTTTCCAAGCAATCCCACCAGCATGATGATCCCCACCTGCGCATACACATCGTTTGCGAGTCCCATCGCTTTTAACAGCATGAGCGATCCGAAAATACCCGGAGGCAGAGAAAGTAATACGGCAAACGGAAGAATAAAGCTTTCGTATTGCGCGGCCAGGATCATATACACAAAGAACAGTACTACGAGTAACAGGTACAGCGCTTCGTTTCCTTTTCTGGCTTCATCGTATGAAATACCTTCCCAGGCAATATCATACCCCCGTGGTAAAGTCTGTGCCGCTGTTTCCTTGATCGCTTTAATGGCATCACCAGAAGAATATCCTTTGGCCGGAGTACCGTTGATCAGTGAAGAGATATACAAATTGTAACGGGAGATCTCATTGGGCCCCTGCGTCTTTTTGATGGTCATAAAAGCCGAGTAGGGAACCATTTCGCCATGATCGTTTTTGATAAACATGTTCAGGATATCTGATGGCTGTTTCCTGAATTCCGGACCGGCCTGGGTGTATACTTTGTAAAAGTTGTTAAACCGTATAAAACCCTGTTCATAAGTGCTTCCGATCATGATATTCAGGTTTTCCATCGCATCGCCAAGAGAAACGCCTTTTTGCATGGCCAGTTTATTATCTACCAGGATCTCGTATTGCGGATATTTGGCTGAGTAAAAGGCAAACAGGCCATTCAGCTCTTTTCTTTTTTGCAAAGCCGCTAAGAACTCACTGTTTACCCGGTCAAATTCCTGGTAATCCGGGTCACTGCTTTTGTCTAATAACCGCAATGCAAATCCATCCGATGCACCATAACCCGGAACAGCCGGTGGTTCAAAATATTCAATATGGGCAGGCAGGTCATTTGACTTTTTCTCTAACTCCCGGATGATCTCTTTCACGGATTCTTTCCGCTCAGACCAGTCTTTTAAGTTGATCAGGCAGGTACCGGCATTGGAGCCTCTGCCTTCTGTCAGAATTTCATATCCTGCCAGCGCAGTAACCGATGAAACACCTTCTACCTGCTTGGCGATCAGCTGCAGTTTTCTCGATATTTCATTGGTACGTTCCAGTGTGGTACCCGGAGGGGTTTGAATAATGGCATAGATCTGTCCCTGGTCCTCATTGGGAATAAATCCGGCAGGCAATATTTTATTGATGCCGAAAATGCCGAATGCAAATGCTATTAACACGCCGTAAGTAACCACTTTCCGGTTCACAATCAGCGAAAGTAATTTGATATACTTAGCAGTGGCTCCTTCAAATTTGCTGTTAAACCAATCAATAAAACGTGTAACCGGTGATTTCTTTTTAGGGGCGTTATGTGTATTTTTTAACAGGATTGCACATAATACCGGTGTTAAGGTAAGTGCCACAAAACCGGATATTAAAATGGCACTGGCCATGGTTAGTGAGAACTGGCGGTACAATACACCTACCGGACCCGGCATAAAGGCCACCGGTACAAATACCGACGTCATCACCAGCGTAATGGCAATGATGGCACCACTGATTTCGCCAACCACTTTTTTTACGGCTGCAAAAGCGGAAAGCTTCTCTTCATGCATTTTAACATGGACCGCTTCCACCACCACAATGGCATCATCCACTACCACACCAATGGCCAATACCAGGGCAAACAGAGAAATCAGGTTAATACTGATGCCAAAGAAGCTCATTAAGGTAAACGCCCCGATCAGTGATACCGGAACCGCCAGAATAGGAATAAGGGTAGACCGGAGATCGCCCAGGAAAATGAATACCACAATGGCTACCAGTACAAATGCCTCCAGCAGGGTATGTAACACTTTCTCAATCGACGCATCTACGAATTTTGATACATCGTAGTTGATTTCATAGTCTATCCCGGGCGGGAAGTCTTTTTTCAGTTCCTGTAATTTTGCCTTTACTTCGTCAATTACCATACTGGCATTACTACCCGGATTTTGTTTCAGTACAAGCGAGGCAGAAGGATGGCCGTCTTTATTCGAATAGATATCTACAAACTCACTTCCGATTTCAACCTGCGCAATGTCTTTTAATTTCAAAGCTTCTCCATCCGGTGTAGCTTTAATGATAATATTCTCATACTGTTCCGGCTTATTGTACCAGCCTTTATAGGTAAAAACATATTCCTGCGATTGTGCTTTTTTACCCGAGCTGAGACCCACTCTTCCGGGTCTTGCCAGTACACTTTGTTGGTCAATCGCTTTTAATACCTCATCCGCGGAAATATTATAGGCCCGCATGCGTTCCGGATTCAACCAAACACGGATCGCAAATGAACGGCTGCCGATGGCCTGGGCAAAGCCCATTCCTTTGATACGCTGCAGTTCGGGTAAGATGAAGGTATTGGCATAGTTGAATAAAAATTTTTCATCTACTGTTTTATTCTTGCTGTAAAGGTTCAAATACATCAGCATACTGGGCTGTAGCGGAGAGATGATTACCCCCTCGCGTTGAACCAGTGGTGGCAGATTGGTCATTACCTGGTCAACTCTTGACTTCACCCTAACCGCTGCCAGCGTAGGGTCGGTACCTGGTTCAAAAACGATATCGATACTGGCTTCACTGGCACTGGTGGCATCAGACAACATATACTGCATGCCCTGCACACCATTGATGGCTCGTTCCAGGATAGTAAGGGTTGATTTTACCAGTACATCTGCATTGGAGCCCGGGAATTCAATAAAAATGGTTACCCTTGGCGGGGCTATTTCAGGAAACTGGGCTACCGGTGATGATTTAATGGCCAATAATCCTGTGAAAATGATTAACACAGATAAGGCAATGGCAAGAACGGGCCTTTTAATAAACTTATTAAACATGGTTCAGTTATTTTTAGTTCTTGCCTTACTCGGCGTGTATTTTATTTAATTCCATCAGCTCCTTTTCAAAAGGAACAAATTCATATTTTATTTTCTGCCTGTCGCGCACTTTGCCCAGGCCCTCTGCGAGGATCTTGTCTTTGGGGCCAATACCGGAATCAACGATATACAAGTGCGGTAATTCCTGCGAAATAGTAATCTGCCTGGCTTCCAGTACATCCTTTTCGTTTACGACGTAAACAAACTTTTTATCGAGCACGTCGAATGTTGCTTTTTGCGGAATGATGATGGCGTGCTTCAGCGGAATGGGCATTCGGATATTGCCTGTTTCACCATGACGCAATATTCCCCCGGGGTTGGGAAAAGCCGCCCGGAAAGCGATATTACCGGTTTCGTTGTTGAAATCACCTTCAATGGTTTCCACTACACCCGGTAAATGAAATAATTCACCATTGGCCATTTCCAGCTGTACGGCCTGTTTGTTGTCGGATTTGGCTTTCTTGATGAAATTGAGGTATTCCGCTTCCGGTACATTAAAGTATACCCACATTTTACTGTTGTCTGAAAGTGTGGTCAGCAGTTCACCTTCATCAATCAGGCTACCCAGTCTTTTGTAAAAACGATCCATTATACCATTGAAAGGAGCGCGTATTTCTGTGAAATTCAAATGCGCTTTCGCCAGGGACAGTTCAGCTTTTGCTTTGTTGAGTTTGGCTTTGGCCAGTGATAACTCGTTCTGCGAAACAACGTTATTGTCTGATAGCGTCCGGGTATTATTGTATTCGATCTCTGCAAAATCCATTTCAGCCTTGGCTTTTTCTACTTCGGCCTGGTAAATGATGGGCATGATCTTAAACATCAGCTGCCCCTTTGTAACATACTGTCCCTCGTCTACATAGATCTTTTCGAGGTATCCTCTTTCCTGGGATCTCAGTTCGATATGATTGGAAGAGCGGATCTGGCCAACATACTCACTGTAAATAACGGTATCTGTTTGTAAGGGGGAGGTTACCTGAAATATGCTTTCAGCTTCAGCCTCTTCTTTTTTTTGTGTACAGGATGAATACAACAGGCAGGTTGCCACAAGGGCGGGAATGAAAATCCGCTTCATGAAAGGGTTGATTAAATTGAAATGAATAAGTGTATTAACTGAATTACCCATGTCGATACAGGTGTATAGCTACACTGTACAGGGGCTCGTTATAAATGAGAATCCGAAAGGAAAAGGGGCTTACGCGATATGATTCTTCCAGGAATGGTGAAGAATGAAAAAGGGGATCAGCGGCTGTTGCTGAACGGAAGAGGCTAATTGTAAATAACGGATTCTGGAAACGTAACTGTGGGCCAGTTGGTCTGTGGGATATTTCTGACTGTCCGTACTGTACAATTCCGGCTCATCGTTTTGTCTGTCATCATCTTCATCCGCTTCCATTTCCGTTGTGCTGTGAACAGCTTCCTGGGAAAGAAGAGAAGAATTGGCCATGCCCTGTAACTGTTTGGAGCTGAGCAGGCCATGTGAAGTTTTTTGAAAACCGGGAGCGTTGTGTGAAAAAAAGTTGGGGTGAAACTGCTGGAGAAAAAAAGTAAGGGCAAACCCAATCAGGAAAAACTGTTTTAAGATCCTTCCTGCGAGCGATAATTGCTGTACTCCTGGGTTTTTATAGGTGCTCTTTTTTTGCATGCAGGGCGCAAAAATACTATAAATCAGGTTATGGATTTTATTCGGTACAATACGTATTGTTAACTTTTGGTAAATAGATGCAGTAAAGGGAAATTTTAATAAATTTTAAAGGTCAAAGCAATGTCTAGTACATCAGCGGGTGGATCGGTAAAATACAATCAGTACAACTATGACCGCAATCGTGAGCAGTAAAAAGAACAGATCCACTTTGATTTTTTCTTTGTTTCCTTGTTTGACGGATACGGTTAATTCTCCTATCTTTTTGGATAGGGTCAGAGAACCTATGATCAGCAGGATAAGATAAAAGGTAGACAATTGATGTTCTATTAAGGGGTTAAGTCAATAAAATAGACTTCTTTCTTAAGTATTATTGGGGTCAGAAGCGGTTTTAGATAAATACTGATTTTTCAATGTTTTAAAAAGAACCTTCTTCGATTCCGAATGATATTTCTCAACATTAATTTTACTCCCAGAATGAAGATTGTGATTATAGATTACCGCGGAGTTAAATGAGGTACATAATTCTCCCGAATCATTTCGCTTGGTAATTAAATGTTGTGAACTACCGTTCACTTTATCTACCCATCTTGTTTCTTTCGTCCAAAACCTTCCTACTTGATAAAGCTGATCGGAGGCTTCTTTAAAGCCTAATATTTCCTCTGCATATTCATTCTCTCCGTATTTAATCCCAGTGTAAAGACCAGTAACACCCAATATAATAGCTCCTCCAGTTAGCAGTACTGGAAATGCATCAGTCCGTAGAGATTTTTTTACATAGTTGAGTTCGCCTATGCCTGCTATTCCACCTAAAACAACGCCAATAAACATTCCAAATATTCCATAAATGAATTTACTCTTATTCATGGGTTATTTTAATGAATTAAGGAAAAGAGAATTGAAAACCCATGTTAATATACTAAATTATCATAATGCAAATTTGATTCTTCTTGTATGGTCAGATAGGTGGATATCATGGGAAATAAAAAAGGTTTCAGAGTTATTCTGAAACCTTTTTCTGTGGGAGCACACGGGTTCGAACCGCGGACCCTCTGCTTGTAAGGCAGATGCTCTAAACCAGCTGAGCTATGCTCCCTTTATTGTTTGGGAGTGCAAAAATAGGGTCTGAACCGTATCCTCCAAAAAAAACTTTCTTTTTTTATAAAATTAATTCAACTGCACCGCCGGAAGCCGGTAATGCTGGCTATCATACACAAATAATTCTTCAATATGGTAGGTCCAGTATTTATACAGGGGCGATTTGGACAGGTAACTATCTGCCTCGGCCTTGGTTTCGGTATTCAGGGTGATCCAGCAGGTCTGGCTTTCCATGCTTACTGCATAGCTGTCGATAAAGCCTTTATTGATGAGATAATTGATATACGTGCGGTGGGGTGGCACGAACGACATAAACTGCTCATCCATCGTAAACTTGATAATTGCCTGGAACTTCGTCATACTGCTTCGTTTTACTGGTTTACCGCTGCAAGATTCATGCAGAGCTGTATTCAGATGGCAAACTGGCAACCAGCCTGGCCGCTATCTGCAGTTATAGCAGTATTTTAGCGCCAACACTAATTTACTGATATATGTTGAAAACAATCGGACTGCTTTTACTGTCCAATATATTTATGACGTTTGCCTGGTATGGGCACCTGAAAGACAAGGGATTAGCCCTGTGGAAAGCCATCCTGATCAGCTGGGGCATCGCTTTTTTTGAGTATTGCCTCATGGTGCCTGCCAACCGGGCGGGTTATGCCAATGGATTAAATGGTTTTCAGCTCAAAGTAACCCAGGAAGTGATTACCCTGCTGGTATTCTCTGTTTTCGCTGTCTGGTATCTGAAAGAGCCTTTTCATTCCAAATACCTGATCAGCTTTTGCTTCCTATTGGGAGCCGTGTATTTCGCGTTCAAAAAATAATGGGGTTGATGAGGATGTCTCTCTGTACAAACCCCCCGCGCTCTCGTTCTCTGCGGTTGGAGTAGGTTTCATTCACCGCAGAGAACGAGAGAGGCAGAGGTGTCGCAGAGAAGTTTTCGAAAACAATAAGGGGCATCCCGTTTCCGGTCTGCCCCTCTTGAAACCTGCTGCATGAGAAAATTATCAGCCCTTAGCTTCTTGCTTTTGCTCCCGTATTTTTTTCCGTAAACGCATTTTCTGTTCCGGGTTCAGACTGTCTGCCCGGTTCTTCATTTTTTCTTTGAAGGCGGCTTTTTGTTCCGGAGATAACTTGTCGAATTTCTCCTTCATTTTCTGTCGCATGGCATCCCGGTTAGCACCCAGGCTATCCGCGTGGTGTTTCGCTTTTTCTTTGAAGGCGGCTTTCTGTTCCGGAGATAAGTTGTTGAATTTTTCTTTCATTTTCTGCCGCATTTCCTGGCGGTTGGCCCCCAGGCTATCGCGGTGCTGTTTCATTTTTGCTTTGAAAGCAGCTTTCTGCTCGGGTGATAAACTATCCATTTTCGCGCGCATTTTCTGCTGGCGTTCCTGTTTCTGTTGCCGACCGATGCTGTCGTGCAAAGGTCTGTGCTGGCCTTTGATCATGCCTGTTTGTGCAGAAACCTGTGTGAGGCTGAAACCAGCTAATAATAGGAGAAGGGTTATTTTTTTCATATTCCTGTTTTTAGTGAGACAGGGATAGAAAACAATAGTTTAACAGCAGGGGATTATTTTAACATTTGTGTTAATAAGACTAACGTGTTGTGCTATTAAAAATCACCCCGATGGTCGGGATGTATTGTCGCTCCTGGGCCGCTGGGCCCCGTCCCTGTTACCGGGCTGCATTGGCCTCTGATCAGATCTGCTACGCATGATCTGATCTGTCTTCGCTTCGCTTGACACCGACCCCAATGAGGCCCGTCCACAGGGACTGAATAGATTTGTTTTCATTAAACACTCTGAGTAGGCAGTCTTTATTCTTCTAAGTAAATAAATTTTCAATTGTCAAACAGCACAAGATATTTGGAAGACTGAAAAATCACAACTGCGAAGAATCATAAAATAAGCTTTGCAATCCTGCCATTACTGCCCGCCAGAAAAACGGCGTTTCCTTTTTTGGCTTTCTGGCAAACATGGTAGCTTTCTCTGGAGATCAGTTCCCAGTTATTGCCGCCGTCTTTCGAGATATCAACACCGGATGTGCCGCAGGTTAGCAGTTTTTTTCTGCTCAGATACACCACACAGGAGCGGTAGCCATGAGGCGGTGTTTTCGGAATCCGATAGGTAATCGGAGCCGTTTTCGTTATATCAAAAAGGACACAGTTATTACTACTGATGGTGTCTTTTGTAAAATCTCCTCCCACAATCACGCCGGTATAAAAATCATATACTGCAATGGAATTGGCACCCGTGGATTGTGCTCCTTTCATGATGGGTAAAGGAAGTGAATCATTGGGTCTGAAAAATAAGCGCGAATTCTTGCCGCCGGAAACATAGATAGGATGATTTCCCAACAGTTTGATATTGGTTCCACTGGAGGCAAAAAAAGCTTCACCCTCTGATGGTGAATCATAATGGTTGGCTGCAGCCGGAGAGCCAGAAAGCTGTTGCCAGGTATCGCCTCCATCGCGGGTGATGGCCTGGTAAAATCTGTTTTGGATGGGATCGCCAATGAGCATACCCATTTTAGAATCAGAAAAATCCATTGCATCCCAAAAAGCCCCCTTTGTGGTGTCTTCAAAAACCTTTTTCCAGCTCTGACCGCCATCGGTGGTTTTTAATATGGCTGCAGGTTCTGTAATGGCCATGATGAGGGCCGTATTTTTATCGAAAGCCTCAATATCCCTGAAATCATTTTTTTCGTAGCCGGGAACCGTGGTCCAGGTAAAGGTTTTACCCCCGTCTACCGAGCGGGCCACCGAACCTTTGCTGCCGCTGGCCCAGATCACATCATCACTTACCACACTCAAACCGCGGATACTGATCTTTTTACCTGATTCCAGCACCTGAATGGAAGGGTTTTGTGCTGCAACCGCCAAAGAAAGATTTATCAATACTACCAGTGAAAATATTTTTATAAACCGCATAGGAGCTACATTTTTGCAAACTAATGTACGTCAATTCGTACAACCCACTTTGTAAACCCTAGATGATATGATCCCTTACTGGATGAGCCGTACCCAATTGCTGCTGGGCGATGAAAAGATAGAGACCCTGATGCGCAAACATGTATTGGTAGTGGGCCTGGGTGGGGTAGGTGGCATCTGCGCCGAAATGATTGCCCGGGCAGGAGTGGGTAAAATGACCATTGTAGATGCCGATACGGTAGACCTGAGCAATGCCAACCGCCAGATCCCCGCCCTGCATTCCACCGCCGGAAAGGGTAAGGCGGAAGTGATGGCGGAGCGTTTGAAAGATATCAACCCCGAACTGGAGCTGGCCGTATTATCCATTTATATCAAAGAAGAGATCACCCGCGACCTGCTGGACAAGGGTCAATTCGATTATGCCGTGGATTGCATCGATACCCTTTCGCCCAAAGTGCATTTTATCAAAGCCTGTAAGGAAAGAAATATCCCGATCGTGAGCTCGCTGGGTGCGGGAGGCAAAGTAGATCCCTCGCAGGTAGTGATCACTGATATCTCCAAAACCTACCAGTGTAACCTGGCTGCCTATGTTCGCAAAAAACTACGGGCGCAGGGAATACGCAAAGGATTAACCGTGGTATTCAGCGCCGAGCCGGTAGAGCAGGAGCGCATCATTGTTACAGAGAAAGCCTTCCCCAAAAAATCCATCATCGGCACCATCAGTTATATGCCCGCTATTTTTGGTTGTATGGTGGCGAGTGTGGTGGTGAGGGAGTTGGGTGGGATCAAGGCTTTGAACAGATGAACAGATGAGCAAGGAACAGAGGAACAAGGATCGGAGGTAGGGCGAATATCGAACGCCGAATATCGAACATCGAATGTCGAAGGGATAAAACGGAAACAATGGACAAGTAGTAGCTTTTTTAATGGAGCAGTACACACTAAAAATATATCATCGGTTCATCGGTTCGTCTGTTCCTTGTTCGTCTGTTCATCTGTTCAAAAGTTAATACAACAAAAACTCCCTCACTTCTTTTTCCCACCCTCTGCACTGTGTCAGCCTGGTAACAGCGGCAATAAACTGTGGTAATGGCAGCTCAAACAGTGCTTCGCTGTTGGGGATGCCGAGCAGTTTGTCGAGATGCTGCTGGCCGCTGGGGTTTACCATGGTTACGTAGGGTTTCCAGGCAAAGTCTTGCGGATATAGTTGTTTGATGAGGCGGATGAGGATGAGTCCGTAGGAAACGGATTGAAAATAGGCGGGCTCTCTTACTTCCAGTGCAACGCCACTGCATTTTTCGCCACAGTATTTGGTATTGGGATCGGTGGAGGTAAAATGCACGGGAGTGGCAAGTACATCATCGAGTCCCATTTCGTTCAGGATGCCGGCAATGGATTCCCCTTTCATCCAGGGGGCACCGGCCGCACAGAAACTCAGCTCTGTACCACGGCCCTCACTGATATTGGTAGCTTCGTGCAGGCAGAGACCCGGGTAGAGCAACATACTTTCAAAACTTTGTATGGCGGGCGATGTGGGCACAAAACGTACACCCCAGTCGGGCTGGAACTGATTTCTCTCCCAACCACCACATTTGATCACTTCCAGTGTACAGTTGATTTGCCGGGTTTGATTAAAATACAAAGCCAGTTCCCCCAACGTGCAGCTATGCCGGATGGGGATTGGCCAACGGCCGATAAAAGATGCCTGCGCTTCTTCCAGCATAGGCCCCTCGGCCAGGTCCATATTACCGGAAATGGGATTGGGCCTGTCGAGCACCACCAGTTTTTTGCCATGCTTTGCACAGGCTTCCATGAGGTGGGTCAAGGTCCAGAGATAGGTATAAAAGCGGCTGCCCACATCGGGTACATCAAAGAGAACCAGATCCAGCGAAGCCAGGTCATCGGCAGTGGGGGCCAGTTTGTGGTTGTATAAACTGATCACAGGCAAACCGGTCAGTGCATCGGTACCGTCTTTAACCAAATGGCCATCAGCTCCGCGTATATCCAGTCCATGTTCGGGCGAAAACAGTACCTGCAGGTTAAATCCGCTCTTAAACAAGGCTTCGCGGGTAGGCGTAAGCAGGTTAGTGGTAGCAGCGTGATTGGTAACCAGACCGATGCGTTGTTTTTGCCAGGCCGGAGGAGCCGCCAGTAAGGTATCGATACCAAAGTTGATCATCGGGCAAAGATACGAATAGCTTCCGCCCTTCGGGCAGCTGAGGGACTGCCGTAAATCAGGCAGGATCTCTTTCGAAACCCATTTCCTCTTTCAGTTGTTCCACCACATTAAAAATAATAGGACAGCGCTCGTAGTGCATAAATGTGGTAAAGAGCCGGTCTTTGAAATGTGGTAGGTGTAAGGCAGGAAACTCTTTGCAGCCTTCAAAGCGGTGTTCATACACACTGCATTTATTATCGCTCAGAAAGGGGCAGGGCATACGGTTCATGATCATGAGTCCACCGCTGCCTTTTTCGAGGTATTCCTTGTCGAAAGCTTCGCGGGTCTGGCCGAGGTGTTGGGAAAGATTATCGGCTTCCGCATCATTGATCAGTACCATCAGGCTTTTGCAGCAATTACCGCAATCGGTACAACTGATTCTCGGACTGATGGCTTTATCGAGCCGGAAAACCAGTTCATCTATCTGCTCGCTGTTCCGTTCCTTTACAAACACCTTAAACCGCTCGTTCTCGGCCTCATGGGCGGCAGAAAATGCGGCTATCTGGGCCAGATCGGTCTCAATATGTGGGTTTTGTGCTTCGATGGCGCAAAACTAAGTTTTACAGCTTGCCGGCGCAGGTTAATTCAGGTTTTTTGTCGATTTATCCACATTCTAAGGCCATTTGTAGAAAAGTAAAATTGGGCTGCCGTGGGAGGTGGTTAGATTTGCGGATTAGGGATTTACGGATTACGGATTTGCGGATTACGGATTTACGAATTAGCGGATTGCGGATTCGCGGATTATGAATTGGAGGGGGATGCAGGTTTCAGGTTACTGGTTGCAGGTTTTGATGACTGGATTGGGCTTTCAATCCGCTAATCCGTCATCCGCCAATCCGTTAATCCCGGCTCCCGGGGGCGGGACGTACAAGTGAGTGACACAACGAAGCCGAACAAAGAACAAAAGCTGACTATATAAATAACGATTGAGACCATGGCTGAAGAGAAAAGTGTTTTTGAGTATAATGAAGAATCGATCCGGTCGCTGGACTGGAAGGAGCATATACGCCTGCGCCCGGGGATGTATATTGGTAAACTGGGCGATGGATCGGCGCCGGATGACGGGATCTATGTATTGATCAAGGAAGTGATCGATAACTGTATTGATGAATACACGATGGGTTTTGGTAAACAGGTAGAACTGACCATTGAAGGGAAAACGGTGACCGTGCGCGATTATGGTAGGGGTATTCCCTTGGGCAAAGTGGTGGATGTGGTGAGTAAGATCAATACCGGTGCCAAATACGACAGCAAAGCCTTCCAGAAAAGCGTGGGCTTGAACGGAGTGGGTACCAAAGCGGTGAATGCTTTGAGCCAGTATTTTAAAGTAACCGCCTTCAGGGAGGGTAAAGAAAAAACAGCGGAGTTTGAAAAAGGTGTACTGAAGCAGGAACACAAAGAAACCAAAACAATGGAGCCCAACGGTACGTTTGTGGAGTTCATTCCTGATGAAACCATTTTCCGCAATTTCCATTATATACATGAGTACCTCGATAACCAGTTGTGGAACTATTGTTACCTGAATGCGGGCCTTGCCATGCATTTTAACGGTAAGAAATATGTAAGCAAAAACGGTTTGCTGGATCTGTTGCAGCGTAAGACCAACCCGGAAGAACTGCGTTATCCCATCATACACCTGAAAGGAGATGATATTGAAGTGGCCCTCTCGCATAACAATGATTATGGCGAGGATATTTTTTCTTTCGTGAATGGCCAGTACACTACACAGGGCGGTACCCACCAGCAGGCTTTCCGCGAAGCGTATGTGAAAGTGGTACGTGATTTTTTCAAGAAAGATTATGAAGCATCCGATATCCGTACCAGTATTGTAGCGGCTATTTCGGTACGGGTACAGGAGCCGGTATTTGAGAGCCAGACCAAAACCAAACTGGGTTCGCAAACCGTGTATGAAGGTGGTCCGAGCATGAAGAATTTTGTGCTGGATTTTCTGGCCAAGGAGCTCGATAATTTCCTGCACCGCAATCCTACTGTTGCCGATGCGCTGAAGAAACGCATTGAGCAGAATGAAAGGGAGCGCAAAGAGTTGGCCGGTATTAAAAAACTGGCGAACGAAAGGGCCAAAAAAGCCAACCTGCATAATAAAAAACTGCGCGACTGCCGGGTACACCTGAACGATGACCTGCCGGCTAAAAACAAAGAAGAGTTTATAGCCCTGCAGAACAATTCTACCATTTTTATTACGGAAGGAGATAGTGCCAGCGGAAGTATCACCAAATCGCGGAACGTAGATTCGCAGGCGGTCTTCAGTCTGCGGGGTAAACCGCTGAACTCATTCGGTCTCACCAAAAAAGTGGTGTATGAGAATGAAGAGTTTAACCTGCTGCAGCATGCATTGAATATTGAAGACGGACTGGAAGGCTTACGTTATAATAATATAGTGATCGCCACGGATGCCGATGTGGATGGGATGCATATCCGTTTGCTGATGATGACTTTCTTTCTCCAGTTCTTTCCCGACCTGGTGAAACGTGGGCATGTGTATATTCTGGAAACACCGCTGTTCCGGGTGCGTAACAAACAGGAAACCATTTACTGTTACGATGAAACCGAAAAACAGGAAGCGGTGAAAAAACTGGGCAGCAAACCCGAGATTACCCGATTCAAAGGACTGGGAGAGATCTCGCCCGAAGAGTTCGGTCGTTTTATTGGCCGTGATATCCGTTTACAACCCGTGATCCTGGAACAGGGTGATCATATTCAGAACCTGCTGGAATATTACATGGGCAAAAACACCATGGAAAGACAGGAGTTCATTATTAATAACCTGAAGTTTGAGTTAGACCTGGTAGATAATTAGAAATTAATAATTAGTAGTTAGTAATTAATTCATGGATAATTACTAACTGTGTTTATTATTCGATCATTTGCCGGTTACTGAGTATAAAAATTACTAATTGCTAATTATTAATTACTAATTAAAGAACATGTTGCATATAGTTTTTGAACAAGCCAACGTAGATGCTTTACAGAAAGCGATGGAGCTGGATGAGCAGTTGCAGGGAGAGATAGTAGAGATCAAGGATGATTTTGCGGTGGGGCCACTGGGGGATATTTATGGTTCAGAAGGGTACCAGGCCAGAAGGGATTGGTGGAAAACGGTGCTGGAATTTTCGCCCTATACCGATCAGCTGGATATTGTGGATGATAAACTGGCGGTGCATAACCTGCTGAAAAAATTAGACGAAGAACCTGATTTACAGGTCTGGATCTGGATGGGGCAGAATGCGCACGATGTATCGGCCTATTACTGGCTGATGAGTCAGTTGAAAGAGCGCCAGGGGCAGATCCAGGTACTGTACCTGAATAACCTGCCTTTCATTAATGAGAAAGGAAATATATTTTACCCTACGCATTTATGGGAGATCCAGCCGAAAGAATTTCTGAAAGCCAAAAAACTGGCGAGGCCGATTACTTTGAGTGAGTTTGAAGTAGATCCGGATGAATGGAAGAAAACCTGCCAGGAAAACAGTATGGTGCGTTTTCTGGAGGGCGGTAAAAAAATTACCGGAAAGGAAGTGGATTTTTACGATAAGGATATACTGGCCAACGTAACCAAAGAATCGCAGAAGCTGAGCAAAGTATTGAGCAATACGCTGAACAAGATGAAAGTGAAAACGGGCGATGCTTTCCTGGTATGGCGCATGCGCGAGATGGCTGCAGCGGGAGCCTTACAGGTGATGGGTGATTGGAGCAAGGGATGGAAAGAGATCACGGTTACTTTACCGGGAGGTACGGTTGTTACAGAAAATGCAGAAACAGAAGCCTGATGCTGCAACTCGAAGCCATACACCATGTAGCCATTCTCACCAGTACAGCACTGTATGAAGAAAGCAAACGCTTTTATACAGAGGTACTGGGTTTTACGGTGATGGCAGAAGTGTACAGGGCAGAAAGAAACTCGTACAAACTGGATCTGGCTTTGCAGGGACAATACCAGTTAGAATTATTTTCTTTCCCTGATTACCGGGAAAGAGGATCCTATCCGGAGGCAAAAGGCCTTCGGCACCTGGCTTTTGCGGTGAAAGATGTGGAAGCGGGTTATGACTGGCTGCAGCAGAAAGGCGTTAAGGTGGAAACGATTCGCACGGATGAATTTACCCGGAAACCGTTTTTGTTTTTTTACGATCCTAACGGACAACCACTGGAATTGTATCAGATATAATGACGAATTATGATTGAAGTAACAGCATTACCGAAAGTGGCAGAGGATGAGCGGGGTCCCACGCATTATTTTGATACCGACAGATCTACGCAGTTCGTATGCGGGTTCAGAAAAGCGGGATCGGTGAGTGCGAGGCATTATCACAAGGGATTGTCGGTGGGTAAGAATCCCGAAGTACTGGTATTATTTCAGGGAGAGATCACGATCAATTGGTTTGATGTGAGAAACCCGGAGAACAAAGGCAGCCAGAAAGTTGTGGCACCGGCATTGGTAACCGTGTACCCTTATGCCTGGCATGAGGTTTTGGCTGATACAGATATGATTTTTTTAGAGCAGAATACATTGGAAGACGGTAAGTCTGACACTTTTTGGTTAGCAGAAACAGGCGCCTGATAGCGCAAACAGATTGATATGGCGAAAGAAAAACAAGAGAACAGGGTATTTGAAAATGAAACGGGTGTACAGGGACAATACAAGAACTGGTTCCTGGATTATGCCTCTTATGTTATACTGGAGCGGGCCGTGCCTGCTATTGACGATGGACTGAAACCCGTACAACGACGCATCCTGCATGCGATGAAGGAAATGGATGATGGCCGGTTTAACAAAGTGGCCAATATCATCGGACAAAGTATGCAGTACCACCCGCATGGCGATGCCAGTATTGGGGATGCGCTGGTGAACCTGGGGCAAAAAGATTTACTGATCGAAACCCAGGGTAACTGGGGTGATGTAAGAACCGGTGATGAAGCCGCTGCTTCCCGATACATTGAAGCGCGTTTATCAAAGTTTGCGCTGGAAGTGGCTTTTAATCACAAGACCACCGAATGGCAATTGAGTTATGATGGCCGTAAAAACGAGCCTGTAACCCTGCCGATGAAATTTCCTTTGCTGCTGGCACAGGGTGCCGATGGGATTGCGGTGGGATTATCGACCAAAATTTTACCCCATAATTTCTGTGAACTGATTGAGGCTTCGATCAAATGTTTGCGTGGTAAGAAATTTGAACTGTACCCCGATTTTCAGACGGCGGGTATGATTGATGTGGCCAATTACAATGATGGTAAACGCGGTGGTAAAGTAAGGGTAAGGGCACATGTAGAAGAACTGGATAAGAAAACCCTTGTGATCCGCGATGTACCGTATGGCGTTACTACCACCCAATTGATGGAGAGTATTACCAAGGCCAACGACCAGGGAAAGATCAAGATCAAAAAAGTTACGGATGTAACGGCGGCGGCGGTAGAGATCCAGATAGACCTGGCGCCGGGTATTTCGCCTGATATTACCATTGATGCGTTATATGCATTCACGGATTGTGAAGTGAGCATTTCGCCCAATGCCTGCGTGATCGTGAATAACAAACCGCATTTTTTAACAGCGCATGAGTTGTTGACGGTATCTACCGAAAATACCAAGGCCCTGCTGAAAAAAGAGCTGGAGATTAAACTGGCCGAACTGGAAGACAAATGGCATTATACTTCGCTGGAGAAGATCTTCTTTGAAGAAAAGATCTACAAGGAACTGGAGCAGAAACATGCTACCTGGGAGGCCGTGATCGAAGCCATTGATAAAGCGTTTACTCCCTTCAAGAAAAAACTGAAACGGGCCATCGAGCGGGAAGATATCCTGAAACTGACAGAAAAACCCGTTCGCCGTATTTATCGTCTCGATATCAATGAACTGAACGAGCAGATCAAATCCATTGAAGCCGAGATCAAACAGGTGAAATTTGACCTGGAGAACCTGACAGATTTCGCGGTAGCTTATTTTGAGATGCTGTTAAAGAAATTCGGCAAAGGCAGGGAACGGAAAACAGAGATCAAAGAGTTTGATACCATCCAGGTAAAACATGTGGCCATTGCCAATACCAAATTATACCTGAACCGTGCCGAAGGATTTATCGGTACCGGTCTGAAGAAAGATGAATTTCTCTGCGAGTGTTCTGATTACGATGATATCATCGCTTTTACCAAAGGCGGTACCATGAAAGTGGTGAAAGTGTCTGATAAGGTATTCATCGGCAAAGACATTATTCATGCGGCGGTATTCCAGAAAAATGATGAGCGTACCACGTATAATATGATTTACCTCGATGGAAAATCGGGCGTTAGTTATGCCAAACGTTTTAATGTAACCGGTGTTACCCGCGAAAAAGAATATGACCTGACCAGGGGAACAGAAAAAAGCAAAGTGCATTATTTTACGGCCAACCTGAATGGAGAAGCAGAAGTGGTGAAGATCATTCTGAGTCCCAATTGTACTGCCCGCATCAAGGAGCTCGATTTCTTTTTTGAAGAGTTGGAGATCAAAGGCCGGAGCAGTATGGGTAACCAGGTAACCAAGTACCCGATCAAAACCGTAAAACTGAAAGAAGCCGGAAGAAGTACCCTGGCCGGCAGAAAATTATGGTTCGATGATAAGTTCGGCAGACTGAATGCCGAAGAAAAAGGACAATACCTGGGCAGCTTTGAAGATGAGAAGATCATTGTATTTTACCATGATGGTTCTTACGAATTAACCGATACGGAACTGACACAGCGTTTTGAACCCGATAAGATTGCGTTGATCGAGAAATTTGATCCGGAAAAAATCATTTCGGCTGTTTACCTGGATGCAGATAAACAACAGTATAATATCAAACGCTTTAAAATTGAAACCACTACTTTGAAAACGCAGTTTGCCTTTATCAAAGAAGGAGAGGGCAACCGGCTGGAAGCGGTTACTACAGAACCGGAACCCATACTGGAAGTACAATCGGGTCGCGGACAAACCATCCGCAAAGCCAAATTCAAAGTGGCCAAAATGGTAGAAGTGATGGGCTGGAAAGCAGTGGGCGCCAAGCTGACCGATTATAACAAGACCATTGAAATGCATTGGGAACAAAAACACAGAGACGATAACGGGCAACCCGAACTGTTTGGGTAAACCTTTTTGCTCTGTGTAACGTATATCTATCTAAAACCGGTTCATGGCTACACAGTATGCATTTGTTACCCGCTGGCAGATCAAAGCACCCTTGCCGCAGGTATGGAATGTGATTGAGGATTCGCTTAACTGGCCCCATTGGTGGAAAGGGGTGGTAGCGGTTACCGAAGAGAAAAAAGGAGATGTTTCCGGCATTGGCAGTGTACGTGTGTACCAATGGCGAAGTATACTGCCTTATCAATTGGCTTTTCACATGGAGCTGACCGGATTGGAACAATACCGGTACCTGAAAGGCAAAGCTTATGGCGAACTGGAGGGTGAGGGCGAATGGTTTTTTGAAGAAAGGGCAGGGGTAACCTATGTAGAATACCACTGGACCGTTTTTACCAACAAAGCCTGGATGAATTATTTCGCTTTCCTGCTAAAACCTGTTTTTAATTATAACCATGATGTGGTGATGCGCTGGGGCGCCCAGGGTTTAGCTAAGAAACTGAATGCAGAACTGATCAGTGATCAGTAGAACTAACGCCTCTTTTCCCCTCTCTGTGAAACTCCTAACCTTTGTGTCTCCGTGTTGAAAAACACTACTAGAATGCGATCAGTCATTTTTCAACACAGAGCTGATTTTGCAGTAGCTGTTATTCTTTTTTCTTCAATTTTAAAGTGGCGCTTTTACTCAGGTCGCTGCTTAAGAGGGTTTCGTAGCGGGTTTTGCCATCGTATACGATCAATGCAGCGGTATTGGGTGGTTTAGTGCCCAGGTTCTCCGCAAACATACTCAGTTCATTAAAGGGTAATGAGGGATCGAGATCGATGGTGAGTCTGACGGCTTTATGCGTGAGGGTTACTTTGGGTAACACCAGTTTGTCGTTAAGATAGAGCGAAATCATATCGCCATCAATCTCTCCATTGTCGTAAATCTCCAGCCGGATTGAAGGATTTTCGAGCTCCAGTTCTTTGGTATATACTTTGGCTCTTTTCGTAAAATCATCTGCAGGTGCAGGTTGTGGTGCTGGATCGGTTGCTATTACTACCGGCTTTTGTACAACAGGCTCCTCGTTCACCATTACCAGATCAGTGGTATCATCAGAGCGGGTAAACCGGTAATTGATCTCCGGAACGGTATATTTATGATCTGCATCGGGTACCAGACTGCCTGTTAATACAGATTCGGTTTTTGATACCAGTAAAGTAAAATTTCCCGAAAGGTTTACATCAATGCTATTACGGGCATTGGGAGAACGGAAATAGATCATGGAAAAGGGGAGAATGGATAATTTACGGCTACCCGGGTCAAAACTTCCTTTGATGGGTACTTTTACCAGGCTATCCCTGAAATAATAATCCAGCTCGCCCCAAACCTGTTTGCCCTTTTGCCGCAGTACCAGTTCTGACAGATACTGGTGATAGTCGCTGGTAGCCTGCATTTTACCAATACCATACCAATGGCCATTCACCTGTTGCGAAAACAGCGGAACTGTCGTGAAAAAACAAGCCAGCAAGAGGAGAATTTTGTGAGTCCGGATCATATTGACCGCAAAATATCAAATGCTTTGTTTGTGGCGGTTTGAAAGTTGCTAACATATAAACATACCCTCCAGAAAGCCCCCCAAAAGCCAGTCCCGCAAATTATTGTACCTTTGCACAGACGGAACAACCTACCTACCTATGCAACCAGTACAAGTTGGACAATACAATACCCTTAAAGTAAGCCGCAAAGTTGATTTTGGATTTTACCTCGAAGATGGCGGGGAGGGCATTCTGTTGCCCAAACGTTTTGCACCGCGCACCCTTCGGGTAGGCGATGAACTGGAAGTATTTGTATACCATGATTCTGATAACCGCCTCATTGCTACCACACAGAAAGCCAAAGCGGTGGTAGGTGAGATCGCTACCATGAAATGTGTGTCGGTAACGGGTCAGGGGGCTTTTCTGGACTGGGGTTTGATGAAAGATCTCTTTGTTCCCAAAACCAAACAGCTGGGTGGCATGCGCGAAGGTGCTGAATACCTGGTGAAACTGTATATTGATGAACAGACCGGAAGGGTAGCTGCCACAGAAAAATTAGAAGCCCTGTTAAGCAACGACGAACTTACGGTGAAAGAAATGGACATGGTAGACCTGCTGGTATACCGCCAGTCTGAACTGGGTTATGTGATGATTGTAAATAACCAACATACTGCCATCTTACACAGCAATGAAGTATTTACCACCCTGCATATCGGCGATAAGCTGAAAGGTTTTGTAAAGACGATTCGCCCCGATCATAAAATGGATGTGGTGCTGGGCAAACCCGGTTTCCAGAAAGTGGAGGATGAAACGGGTAAGATTCTTCGTTTGCTGCAGGAAAACCACGGTTACCTGCCATACCATGATAAATCAGATCCACAGGAGATTTATGATTTCTTTGGAATGAGTAAAAAGACTTTTAAGATGACCACCGGTAATTTATACAAGCAACATAAAATCGCTTTCACCAAAACGGGCATTCAGTTGGTGAGCGAGGGAGAATAATCCGCTGCCGACAGTATTATAATATTCCCGAAGGAACTCTTACAATAAGGAGCTGAGAATATATTTACGCCCATAACCACCCCAATCGCTGAGTGCTTTTTGCAGGGTAATGACCAATCCTTTGTAGTCTGTTTTTTTCATCTTCCCGGTGGGAGGAACTAATTTTTCGGGTTTGGGTTCTGTCAGTTCTACTTTGGTAGCAAAAATGGTGAGGTTATTTCGGGGAATAGCCAGTCCTAATATCATTCCCGGAAGGTTCGCATAAGAAAGTGGGCCGCCGGACACAGGAATCTGGTCGGTATAAAATGCGATGATATACACTGAATCCAGGATCTTTCCCACGGCTTTATGACATTCAAAACCCGCAATATCCCTCAGGTCGTTGGTCATTTGCCATTTCACCTGCCTGATAGAATCATTGATCAGAAAGGTTTCATCAAATACACTTTGTTTTTTGGAGAAGATGCCCTGTGTAAGGTCTGAATAAATGATATCATCCACACTCCGGTCATCGCTCATGAATGGAATTTTCTCATATACATCGGTACCTTTTTCGAACAGTGTTTTACCATCTTTGAAATAAAGATTGTGTAAAGAGGTTCTGAATTTGGGTATTTTGTCTTTTACATTATCCAGCCAATGGTCATCTTCGATCTCTTTATGGATATTTATTTTTTTCTCAAACTCGATCTTACCTGCTGTAATAAACTGCGCCTGCGACCGGGCGGCCACAGCAATCAGCAGTAACAGCATACAGATAGCAGATCGTAACAAGCCAGTGAATATTTGTTTAATCGTCATATTCTGAAGTTTTTCTGTTTTTATTGAATTTCCACCTGAGTGATAAAAGCGTATACCGTTGAACAGTAGTGTAGGTGTTTTCTGAAACATAGTTGCTGCTGATATCCCTGTTAAATCCGATTCGCTGGTTCAGGATATCATTCATGCTTAGAATGGCAGTGATATCCGTCTTTTTGAAGAGTTTCTTTTCGATAGACGCGTTCCAGATCATGGCGTTATTGTTCCTGTCTGTCGGAGAAAGTTTTTGCCGGTAGTTATAACTGTAATTGGTATTCAGACTCCAGCCATGTTTGAATTTGTAATCGAGATAGATATCAACACTTTGTGTCCAGTATTCCGTAATGGCTTCCGGGTTGATGGAAGAAGTGGAATGATTAAAACCGGCGTCATACTCAAGATACACTGACATTTTTTTCTCTATCGATCTGCGTACGCCGATAGCCGCCGAAGGACGGATGCTTTGGGTAATATTCTCGCGTCCGTTTACAAAACTGACATTTCTGCCGCCGCTGATTCTGGGATCAAAAGAGAGCTCCAGTTTCAGGAATTTGATCTGGCGGCTGATACTGAAACCTGTACGGTAATTATAATTCCCATTTACATTCACCGTTTGTGTTACACGTCTGCCCAGACTGTCCACACTGCTTTTATTACTGAACGCATTTTCTGTAAAGGTAATCCCCCCGTATCCCCAGATGTTCCGGTTGGTGAGTACTTTAAAGTCGGATAGGTTAAAATAAATATCATGCACAAATGCCGGACGCAGATCGGGATTTCCCAATACCAGGTTTAAGGGGTCGTTATTGTTGAGTATGGGTTGTAATGCCATCAAAGAAGGTTGTTGTGTGCTGCCGCTGTAATTCAGGTAAAAACTGCCGGACGAGGAATATTTCCACCGGATATTGGCTGTTGGAAAATAATTGGTGAAATTTCTGGCATAGGAAGAATCTTTTACAATATTGGTTTGTTGTAAAGCCAGACCCTGTAAAGCCAGTCCCAGTTTGGCCGTAATTTTTTTGCTAACATAATTCCATGCAAAACCACCCCTGTGCGAGGTATTGATGAAACGATACTGGTTACTGAACAATACGTTCAGTGAATCGTATTTTCCGTTTACTTTTTCATAAGACCGGGTATCCTGCAGGGTGTTGACCGTGTTGAAGGTATAATTGAAATTCAACGACATTTTCTTACTCAGCGGTTCCGTATAACTGGCCAATGCCTGCACCGTTTTTGTTTCATTGTTGTTCAGCTTCCGCTGGTCAATGATTTGTTGTGAAGCGGGTGCCCCGTTGGTATAAAAATCTGTCCGGTTGTATAAGTATCCTTCACTGTTAGAAAGCATATTGCTGAATCCGGTACTCACGGTAAAAGAGCGGGTACCGGCCTGGTTCAGTTTTCTCCGGAAAAAGATATCGGCCTTGGTGCTGTTATTATCGCCATTGGAGCTATTGGTACGGCTACTGGTATTTACCGGCACCTGTTTGCCGGTAAGGTATTCACCATCCTGCTGGCTATAACTATGCGATTTGCCCTGACTGATCCTTGCATTGATATTGATGGTGGTTAATGAGTCAAGATTAAATTCGTTTTTGGTGCTGAGATTAGTTTTCCATTTACTGCTGATATTGGATCTCGACTGGTTATTGTAATACACCGTATCGGGCAGAATATATTTGGTAGTAGTATAGCCATCACCCGCCAGGTTTAAATGGTTATAGCTGAAGTTATTGGCTGTATTGTTCTTCAGCCTGCCGAATTTTTTGTTCAGCATAAAAGCGGTCTGCAGATTTTCCGGTATGCCCTGTTGTCCCCAGGTGCTGAATTCATCATCCCCATCCCAACTGAACATCACATTGCCATTCTCTACCGTACTTGTAATACTTCCATAATCCTGCATCTCTTCCCAGCTCATCCCGTTACGGCCTGTTCTGTCTGCGGTGATCAGTGCGCCCGCTTTTAAAGAGCTGGTAAAACGGCTGGCCGAAATTTTGGATTGATAATACTTGTTAAAGTCAGTACCTGCCGTAGCCGTGCCAAAATAACCTTTTTTGGCATCTTCTTTCATGACGAGGTTGACGGTCTTTTGTTTGGTACCATCATCAATACCGGTTAGTGTAGCCTGGTCACTTTTTTTATCAAATACCTGCACTTTGGCAATGTCTTTTGCATTCAGGTTCTGGGTAGCCATGGTGGGATCATCTCCAAAAAACTCATCCCCATCTACCAGTACTTTCTGCACTTTTTGTCCCTGTGTAGTGATTTCCCCTTTACTGTTCACCGAAATGCCAGGCATTACTTTCAGCAGATCCTCTACGGTAGCCCCGGGTTTTACTTTGAAACTATCAGCGAGGTATTCGGTTGTATCACCTTTGATGCGGATGGGTGGAATGGTTTGCCGTACGATCACTTCTTCCAGTAAATGTGCTTTGGTGGTGAGAGCGATAGGGATGAACAGAGGTTTGCCTGAGATGGACTGTACCGTATCAATCCAGTCTGCATAACCGGGATAGGTAACTACCATGATATACTTTCCGCTGGCTACTTCTCCCAGATCAAATCCTCCTTTTATATTGGCCCGGGTATATTTTACCAGCGAAGAATCTTTTGGCTGCTTGATATAAATCACTGCATTGTGCAGCGCAGTTTTATTCAGGGTATCTGTAACGGTTCCTTTTACCGGTGCTGTTTGGGCAGCCGCCGAGGCAGATAACAGTGTTGATAATACCGCAAAGGCATACCATTTTCTCAATAGTTTTGGTAACAGAATCATTAGGGATGATTATGTGATGTAATGAGGAGCCTTAAAATGCTACAGATGCTTAGTGATTCATTTTCCATAAACCCTCATCGTAATAAATCCGAAAAGAGTTTTAAAAATGGATACTGATCAGTCAGAATTCAGTTGACTGAAATAGGGGGGCCATGCCAGTACCTGCAATGGTGTAATGAAGATAATAGGTTAATTCTTTATAACTTGTTAAATCTCTTTCCTGAAGGGTTGTCAGTTATATCATCTGTTTACCTGAGCAACACAATATTCCCTTTTTGTTCTTTTGTAATTCCATTGCGGGTGTATCTGCAATACCAGATATACGTACCCGTTTGCTGAAGTTGCTGCTGATAAGTACCATCCCAACCTTTGTCCGGAAGCGTGCTTTCAAAAATCAACTGTCCCCAACGGTTGTATACACTGAGATAAAATTTACTGAAACTATAGGAACTCAGCATTCTGAACTGATCATTTTTGCCATCTTTATTAGGCGTGAAAGCCGAGGGAAAATAAATGCCGCAATACTGATCTGTAACATGGATGGTTGATTTACCTATGCCACAGGCATTGGTAACCGTTACACGGTAAATGCCCGGACTGGTTACCCTGAAATGATCCAGTACCGACCCGTCCTGCCACAGATAACTGGTAAAAACACCTGGTGATAACAAGATCGAATCTCCATCGCATACCACTGCTTCTGCCGGCATTACAGGAATGGGTAAGCTGGCAACGCTGAGCTGGATGATGCGGATACTATCGCAGCCGGTAACCGAACGGAATGTATCCGTATAGGTTCCGGTTTTTGAATAACCGAGATAGGAACTTCCTTCACAGATGGTTTGTGAGAAGCGGGTTAGTAAACCGGGTGTAACAGTCAGATCCAGTGCGGTAACAGAATCGCATCCTGACAAGGCCCGGAGTGTATCCAGATAAAGTCCTGTTTTACTAAGTTGTTTTGCGTGATAGGGATAGGTCTGCCCCTCGCAAATGGTGGCACTTAATTTAGTATGAATGGGCGGCAGGGGTGTTACCGATGCCTGTGCCAGCAGGGCTACTACAGTGGCACTGGATGCTACCTGTATAATCAGTGTATTGGTTCCCGCTTTCCAATTACTGCAAAGAGAGGCAAATAACTTCCCGTTTTCTTTTGCGCCTTCTGCTTTATAAGGATTGGGCTGTACCGGGATCTGTTGCTGTAACCGGCTGCTCTGCGGCACGTCATTCACATATATTTCATAAATGGAATTGTCGGCAAACATATCCAGGCTCAGACAAAAACTATTGTCATCAGTAAAACTTTTTCCGCAGGGGGCAAAACAGGGCAGTTCAAAACTGATCCTGAAAAAAAAGAACCTGTCTGCCGTATGTTCTCCGGTAGCGCTGAAAGAAATCCATGCACAATCAGACCAGGGACTCCGGTAATACACAGCAGGTACAGCAGACATGATAAACGCAGGATGGTAAACCCCATTGATGGAGTCGCGGGCTACCTGCCAGTGCAGATCGGCACTGCCGGGGGTAATGGTACGTCCTTTGCCATCAGAGCCGGTATTAAAGTAGTCATTTCCGGGTGCCTGTCCGGTTTGTATGGCGCATTGCGTCCATCCCTGGAAAGCGAATAAGAGCAGACAGGATAGGATGGCTATACGCATGGGGTGATTACCCTGTTTTGAGGATACGGATAAATATAATTCTTTCTCTGCAGGAAATAGCTACTCTGCCGGTCAGCACCGCTGTGCCTATATAATGGGTGGACTAATGAAATGAGTATCTTTGTCCGCTAAAAAAATCGAATGAAAGTATTGGTAAGAATGGTATTCCTGGTTTTGGTGAGTGGTATGCTGTTACAAAATATAACTATCGCACAAACATCCCCGAAGTACCGGGAAGAAATTCAGGACTGGAATAAAGGACGGATTGATTTTCTTCGTTCTCCGGCTGGCTGGTTAAACCTGGAAGGTTTGTTCTGGCTGCATCCCGGCAGGAATTATTTTGGTAGTGGCAGCAGCAATGATCTTGTGTACAAACATCCTTCGATGCCGGCTGTGGCAGGTTATTTTGACTGGGAGAACGGAGAAGTGACATGGGTAAGCCAGCCCGGCGTTTCCATTACTTTGCAGGATTCGGTTGTCAACAGCCTCAAGGTTTTTGAAGAAGCAAAACCGGCTCCTTTACTGGCTTTGCAAACACTTCGCTGGAATGTGATTAAACGGGAAGATAAAATGGGGATCCGGCTGCGCGATATTGCTTCTAAAGCGGTGCAGAACTTTCGCAGTATTGATCGGTATCCTACCAATATTTCCTGGCGTGTAACCGCTAAACTGGAAGCACCTAAGCAGTCCAATATTTTTATCACCAATGTGTTGGGCCAGACCAATGCCCAGCAAACGCCTGGTAAACTGGTATTCAGTATCAATGGTAAAACCTACCGGCTGGATGCATTGCTGGAAGAAGACCAGCTTTTTATCATTTTTGCAGATGCCACCAATGGGAAAGGCACTTATCCCGCTGGCAGATTCCTTTATGCAGCATTGCCGGATGCGGAGGGTAACACGGTGCTTGATTTTAATAAAGCATATAATCCGCCCTGTGCTTTTTCACCCTTTGCTACCTGTCCGCTGCCGCCGCCACAGAACCAGTTACCTTTTGCCATTCCGGCAGGGGAGAAAAATTACCATGCTGCTAAAAGTAAGTGATACCGCTGTTTCTTCACGATTGTTGGTTGGCGGCTAAGTTGTTCGGAAGATTTTCTGGTATTCGCTTATTGAAGAGTGTTGCCCGGGACTAAAGTCCAGATAAAGATTTGTAACATAATCCCACTCATGCTTTTCAGCGCGTGGATAGAAAGAACGGAATATTTCCTGTAGGACTTCAGTCCCGCCAGCAATCTGTCCTGTTCCGAAAACCTTAGTAGGTGACCAAGGACAGCGTGGGATTATTCCGGATAGATATCTTACCGGCAAGAGGCTAACAATTGTTAGTTCAAAGTTGTAACTTTGCGAAAACTTAAACAGATTACAATGGTTTATATCGTTTCAGCCGTTCGTACCCCCATCGGTAGTTTTGGTGGCAGTTTAAAAGATTTTACTGCACCTCAGTTAGGCGCTATTGCAATTAAAGCAGCCGTAGAAAGAGCCGGTATCCAGCCCGCAGATGTGCAGGAAGTATTGATGGGATGTGTGATCCAGGCCAACACCGGTCAGGCTCCTGCGCGTCAGGCAGCTAAATTTGCCGGTTTGCCTGACCAGGTTATCTGCACCACCGTTAATAAAGTTTGTGCCAGTGGCATGAAAGCCATAGCACAGGCGGCCCAGAGCATTTTACTGGGCGATGCAGATATTGTAGTAGCAGGTGGTATGGAAAGCATGAGTAATGTGCCTTTTTACAGTCCGAATCTGCGTTGGGGTAACAAATATGGTAACGTGAGTATGATCGATGGTTTGGCCAAAGATGGTCTGACAGATGTGTATCACAATTATGCCATGGGTAATGC
>DASWXD010000091.1:0-9395 GCA_036405675.1 Sediminibacterium sp. | reverse complement strand
TTAAAGGGGGGGGAGGTGAGTATGTGAGTAGGTGAGTGGTTGTGGTTTTTTTGTTCAGGCCGCTGTAGCGTCCCGACCAAAAAAACCGCGCCAGGAATGGCGCGGTGTAAACATGAGAAAATCCAAAAAAGGTGTCGGGACGCTAGAGCGGCCTGACACCTTTTTTTACAGCTGCCGATTTATAGTTCGGCTGTTTTTAATTTCTTAGGAAATTTAATCTCAGCGGTCTGCGTTTTGCCGGCACGCTGGTAACTTAGTTTTACACTGTCGCCTTCTTTCAGGTCTTTCACTTTGCCTTTCAATTCATCTACAGAGTTAACGGCGCTACCGTTGATATCGATGATTACATCGTCTTTCTGCAAACCAGCTTTGGCTGCGGGGGTATCTTCTTCTACATCCAGGATTTTTACGCCTTTGCCTTCTGCCAGGTCCTGGATGCCAATTCCCAGGCGTGGTTTGCGGTTATCGCTGAAATTGAAATTAAAATTACGGCCATCGATACGGGGCATGTCAGGCATTTCGAAATTGAAATTGTTGTTTCTGTCCAGATTAAACCGCAATTCGGCTGATTTGCTTTTACCCAGTGTGGCAGTAGCGGTAGCTGGTTTGCCATCGCGCAGATAGTTGATGGTTATTTTATCGCCGGGTTTGTATTGGCCTACGGCATCGTAAAGATCTTCGCTGTTTTCGATTTTTGTATCGCCTATCTGGGTAATGATATCATCTTTGGTAAGTCCCGTTTTTTCGGCGGCACTTTCTTTTTCTACGGAAGTGATTTTAGCACCTTTTTCATTTTTCTCAGTTACCACACCCAGGAAAGCGCGGTTACCACCAAAAGGAAAATCATCTCCCATCATTTTCAGGCTGCCCAGGGGTGCCAATCGTCCCTTGATTTTCGGCAGGATGGTCCGTATATGATCGCTGTTGCGCAGAATCTCAATATCCGTGTCTTTGAGATCTTCTAATGGTTTGCCGTTAACAGTGATGTTATCGCCATCTACCACGATGGTCATTTTTTCTTTGGCATCTCCTTTTTTACGGATGGTGATGCTTTGCTCCTTGCTTACTTTCGGTTTCTCCTTGGTTTGTGCTGTAGCAAGGGTAATGCAACCCATCGCCAGCAGGAGTAGGGGTAAAATTCTCTTATTCATAACAGACAATTTAGATGTACGAATTTGTTGGTAGATCAAATGTAGGAGATTTGCCAAATACGAAACAATTCGGAAATGTTAAAAAAGGTTAAACAGTAAGGGAAAGCAGGGGGTAGATTCAGGCTAAGCCCGGATGGCGGAGTTGATAGGTTTTAACCGGGCAGCCATCTACTTCTTCCAGACAGCTAAACTGCATGCCGCATTTTTCAATCACCCGCAGAGAAGCCAGGTTTTCTATATGCGCCCGGGCAGTGATGAGTGGAAGTTGGTAGTGTTCAAAACCATATAGGAGACAAGCGGCAGCCGCTTCGCTGGCATAACCCTTACCCCAACAGCTGCGCAGAAAGCGGTAACCCAGATCGGTTTCCTTTCTTTCGGGCCGGTATTTTAAACCACACCAGCCAATGAATGTATTATTCTCTTTCAGTAATACTGCCCACCTTCCATAACCGTACTGTTGGTATTGCGGAAGAATTCTTTTGGTGATTACTTCCAGCGCAGCCGCTTCATCGGTTGTGGGCAATTCGTGCAGGTAACGGGTTACTTCCGGGTCTTTGTTCAATGCATAAACCAGTGCGGCATCTCCTTCCGTGAATTCGCGGAAAAACAGTCGTTGAGAGGAGAAGAGATTAGTCATATACAGACAGTAAAAAGCCACAGATACACCGATGATTTATGGTGGATCTGTGGCTAAAGTAAAGAATATGATTATACCAGTAAAGCTTTCACTTTTTCAATCACAGCTGGCAAATTGGAGGCATCCTGTCCACCGGCTGTAGCCAGTGTTTTCTGTCCGCCACCGCCACCTTTGATCAGACCTGCCACCTGTTCCTTGATGATTTTGGGTGCTTCCAGTCCTTTCGAAACACTCACCGCTTCATCCAGTAAAATGGCTACCTGTGCCTTGCCATCTACCTGTGCTGCCAGTACCACCACATAATTGGTTAAGGCAGTTTTCATTTCAAAGCAGAGTTTTTTCAGGCTGTCT
This sequence comes from Sediminibacterium sp., assembly GCA_036405675.1. Lineage (GTDB taxonomy): Bacteria > Bacteroidota > Bacteroidia > Chitinophagales > Chitinophagaceae > Sediminibacterium. Next base: position 7,256 of record DASWXD010000091.1, on the reverse strand, counting down.
GCACTGCTTACTTCCACTACCGCACCCAGGAAGGTGATTCCCTGGATGGTTTCTGTTTGCGATAATAATTCGTTTTTGGTAACGATGAGTTGTTTGGCTTCGAGACTTTCGATGCGTTTTCTCAGTTCGTTATTATCGGCCTGTAAGGCTTCTACGGCTTTGCTGATCTCTTTCGGATTTTTCAGCGCTTCGCGGATCTGGCTTACCTGTTCAAACTGTTCCTGTATCAGGGCTTCTGCTGCTTTACCACTTACGGCTTCTATCCTTCTTACACCGGCGGCTACCGCAGATTCATGTTTGATCTTACAAAATCCCAGTTCTCCGGTATGACCTACATGGGTACCGCCGCAGAGTTCGATGGAATAGGCGGGGTCCATGATCACTACACGAACAATATCTCCGTATTTCTCTCCAAACAAAGCCATGGCACCCATGCCTACGGCTTCGTCTTTGCTCATTTCTTTGATGTATACGGGAATATTTGCACGGATCTTTTCATTCACGATGCTTTCGATCTGTGTGATCTCTTCCTCTGTTACCTTGGCAAAATGGGAAAAGTCGAAACGGAGCTGTTCTTCGTTTACCAGACTTCCCTTTTGTGCCACATGTGTGCCCAGCACTTTGCGTAAAGCGGCGTGCAGTAAGTGGGTGGCGCTATGGTGTATGGCGGTTGACTGGCGCCGGTTGCTATCTACTTTAGCCATAACTACCGCCTGAATATTAGCGGGTAAACTATCGGTAAAATGGATGACCAGGTTATTCTCTTTTTTGGTATCCGTTACGGTCACTATTTCTCCTTCAAAATCCAGTGTGCCCGTATCGCCTACCTGTCCGCCGCTTTCTGCATAAAAAGGAGTGGCTTCCAGTACCAGCTGGTAGGCTTCTTTACCTTTGGCTTTTACTTTTCGGTACTTGATCACTTTGCTTTTGATCTCGAGCGAATCGTATCCTACAAATTCGTTCATCGATGTATCGGAAAGCACTACCCAGTCTTCTGTATCAATAGTGCCGGCTGCACGGCTGCGGTTTTTCTGTTGCTGCATTTCTGCTTCAAAACCTTTCTCATCAATCGTGAGCTGGTTCTCTGCAGCAATCAAACGGGTAAGATCGATGGGGAAACCAAAGGTATCAAACAGTTCAAAGGCAGCTTTGCCTTCGATCTGCTGTTTGGATTGTGCAATGATATCATCAATGCGTTTTAATCCTTTATCGAGAGTTTTGAGGAAAGCGTCTTCTTCTTCTTTTACCACTTTACTTACAAAGTCGAGTTGTTTTTTCAGTTCCGGAAATACATTGCTGAACTGATCGGCCAGTAAGGGCAGCAGTTGAAATAACAGAGGCTGTTTGTAATCGAGATAAGAATAATAATACCGCACGGCCCTTCTCAGAATCCTTCTGATCACATAACCGGCACCGTTATTGGCGGGTAATTGTCCGTCGGCGATGGTGAAGGCAATGGCGCGGATATGATCGGCCAGTACCCGGAAGGCAATGGCTTCTTTGCTATCGCTGTAATCGTATTTTTTGCCGGTAATCTTTTCTGTGGCGGCAATGGTACCGGTAAATACATCGGTATCGTAGTTACTTTGTTTTCCCTGGATCACACGTACCAATCGCTCAAAGCCCATACCGGTGTCTACATGTTGTGCAGGCAGTGGTTGCAGTGTTCCGTCTTTCAGACGGTTGAACTGCATAAACACATTATTCCAGATCTCAATCACCTGCGGATGGTCATTGTTCACCAGGGTATGTCCCGGTTTTTTTTTTCTTTCTTCTTCGCTGCGGCAGTCAACATGAATTTCGGTACAGGGACCGCAGGGTCCTGTATCGCCCATTTCCCAGAAATTATCTTTTTTGTTGCCGAGTAAGATTCTGTCTTCTGAAATCACTTTTTTCCATTCCTGGTAAGCCTGCTCATCTTTGGGTAATCCCTCTTTGCTATCGCCTTCAAAAATGGTTACATATAAGCGGTCTTTGTCTAATTGGTATACTTCAGTGAGTAGTTCCCAGCTCCAGGCAATGGCTTCGGCTTTAAAATAATCGCCAAAACTCCAGTTACCCAGCATTTCGAACATGGTATGGTGATAGGTATCTACCCCTACTTCTTCCAGGTCGTTGTGTTTACCGCTTACACGTAAACATTTCTGGGTATCTGCTATTCGGGAGGCTTCGGGCTTTTTGTTGCCCAGAAAATAATCTTTGAACTGGTTCATCCCTGCATTGGTGAACAAAAGTGTGGGATCGTTTTTAACCACGATGGATGCCGATGGCACAATCTGGTGCCCTTTTGAGGCAAAAAAATCAAGGAATTTCTGGCGTATTTCGGCACTGGTCATCATCTATCAAAAAATTTTAAACAAATTGTTAGGGCGTTAGAAACTATATTTGGAGGCTTTTTAGGGGCATCAAAGGTAAGGAATTGGGGTGTGAATGCGTGAATCGGAAAGCGTCAATCGGACGGCTAAACGGATGATTTTGCGCTTATTTATCACTGATTCTTCCCTCTCACAGTCCCGTAAAAGCAGCAAAGCTGATGAAAAAGGTCAAATACTACTATAATACCCATACCCTCCGGTACGAGAAGCTGGAAGTTCCCCTGCGGGTGCGGTTATTGCAGTTGATCGGCTTCATTGCAGCATCGATTGTAACCGGTGCCATCATTTTTGCCATTGCTTTCCGCTATATTGATTCTCCCAAAGAAAAATACCTGCGCCAGCAGAATGAGGACCTGAGCAATAATTACAGTGTTTTCATGGAGAGGCTAAAGCAACTGGAGCTGAAAATGGATGAGATCGAGAACCGTGACAATGGGGTGTACCGTTCTATTTTTGGCGCTTCACCCATTCCCGACAGTGCCCGTATCAAGGATATAGAGCTGCGGAAAGAAGTGAAACTGGTGCAAAGCATGGGCGAATCGGAGCTGGTAGAAAGTATTGCGGGTCAATTGAATGACCTGTCGTTACGCACCGCCTACCAGGTAAAATCATTCGATGAGATCGCGAATCTGGTGAAGAATAAGGAAAAACTACTGGCTTCCACTCCTTCCATACAACCCATCAGTAATAAAAACCTGAACCGTATTGCTTCGGGTTTTGGTTATCGGATCGATCCGGTTTACAAAGACCGCCGGGCCCACCTCGGACTGGATTTCAGCGCCCCCATGGGAACCCCTATTTATGCTACCGCTGATGGCAGGGTGAAAGATGCGGGTTATAATACCGGGGGGTATGGTAACCGGGTGGTGATTGCGCATGGCTTTGGGTATGAAACCCTCTATGGTCACATGGTACGGATCAAAGCCCGGGTAGGCGAAACGGTGAAAAGGGGCGAAGTGATCGGTTATGTAGGCAACTCGGGTAAAAGTACTGCTCCGCATTGTCACTACGAAGTACACAGAGGTGGTATCCCGGTAGATCCGATCTACTATTTCTACAACGATCTAACTCCGGCACAGTTTGACCGTATCCTGAAACTGGCGGCTGCGAGCAACCAGAGTTTTGACTAATCTTTCCTGTTAATAGATTGTTTCAGAACATTTATCTGACTAATTTGTAGTTCATTTTCATCAATATTCTTTCTGTGGAACCAGGCGTTAGGGAATATCTGCTGCGTATTGTAAATACGTTATCGGTGGCATTGCTGTGGATGGCGATTAACAGCACGGCGGGTATCATGTTCGGATATGCTTTTGTAGAAGACCATATCCGAATGGGTAATGTGCTTTTTTATAGTTGGTTCCTGCTCAGCCTGGCTTTTTTATTGAGGTGGGTAATCCGTTTATGGCGCAAACCGATTGATTTTGAACAGGAGTAACACCAGCCTCTCATAAAATAATTCTCCCGGATAAATCATTTGCATCGGCTTTTCCTTATTTTCAGTTGAGAAACTGAGTATATATGTACCTGAAAAATATTTCCAGATGGACCGTGATTACCGGCACATTACTGATCTGGGCCATTAAATTCCTGATCAGACCTCTGGTGCATATTCCTCCTTTCCTGCAACCACTGGTGGGTTTTGCACCTAACCTGATCGGTTCTTTTCTGCTGCCTTTTGGAGCCTGCTGGTTTTTTCAACGGTATTTCAGGCTACAGACGCAACGCGATCTTACGTTTACCTGTTCTTTCGGATTGCTGTTGGTGATCATCAATGAATACCTGCAACTGATCCCGGTATTCGGGAGAACTTTTGATTATCTCGATATTTTTTCTTCTGTGATCGGCGTATTCTGCGGGCACCTGGTATTTGGCCGTTTGATGGGTTCGCAGATGGCGCAGGCAAAAGAGTCTGCTTTGCAGGAGACTGTTTTGTGAACACTTTTGTTTCAATAAGAGAGAAACGAAGAGAAGTAGGGTACAGAAGTTACAATTAATTTTTTCCATCTTTGGTATCTAGGATCACAGGTGTTTTACCTCCGCCCATAATAATCACTTTTGCATTGGGAGACGTGATCAATCCTTTCATCACCTGGATCTGCTCGTATTGCAGCTGTTTATCGCCCAGTCCGGAACTGATGATGCGCTGGTAATCGGCAATACCTTGTGCCTCTACCCGTTTACGTTCGGCTTCCTGTTTTTCTTTCTGTAATACGAATTCCATTTTCTGGGCATCCTGTTCTGCTTTTATTTTTTCTTCAATGGAACCTTTTACGGTATTGGGCAGGGTAATATTGCGAACCAGTAATTGCTCCAGTACCAGACCGCGTTTTTTAAAATCGGTTTCGATGCTTTTAAAAATCCGTCCCTGAAAAAGATCTCTTTTGTTGGAGTACAGATCTACCGCTGTAAAATACACGGCATTGTCTCTGATTTTGGTACGGGTAAGCGGGCGTACAATCTTGTCGCGGTAATCAAGGCCCGTTTCTTTTACGATGTTGGGCGCTTCGGTACTGATTACCCGGTACAAAACCGTCAGGTCAATGATCACTTCCAGTCCATCGGCTGTAAGTACGCGAATGGCATCATCTCCTTCTTTGTCTCCTTCATCATGCACGCCACTCATGGTATAGTTTTGTGTTTTGATATCAATGGTGTTTACATCAACCAGGGGATTGATGAAATTCAGTCCACTGGTAAGGATCTCATTGTCCACTTTTCCGAACAGGGATTTTACACCGATCTGTCCGGCGTTAATCTGTTTGATGCAGGAGGTCATGATTCCGATCACAATCACAGCAAGCCCGGAAATACGCAGGCCTACAGATAGTTTCCGTAGATCTTCTCTTTCTTTATTCATGGCAATAGCGGTAACCAGTAAGATCACGCCGAGGATAATGAGTATCATATAGATGCTTTTAACTTAGTGAATAGTTAGTCGCGGAATTGATCTGAATATTACACTAGCTGCTGTGATCCGACACAATCACCCATTCGCCTTTGATCTTTTTCAGAATCAGTGTATAATGTCCGCTGATATCGCCTATACTTCTTTTCAGCATCCATTTGCCTAATACAAAATAGCAGTCTTGCGAAAGGGACTGCACTTTCAGAATGTCGAAATGGAGTTTCCCCATTACCGTTGTATCGGGATACCTTTTTTTATAGTTCTCCAGCGTGGTTCGGTAGCCGTAATTGGGACCTTTGGAACCTACAAACAGCAGGCTATCGCTTTTCCAATAGCCGTTCATGAATGCATCAATATTACCGTTGTTCCAGTCTCTGGTTTGCCTGGCCAGCAGGTTGCGGATGGTTTGTTCGTCTTTGTTCTGGGCAGCAGCAGTGAGAAGTATTAGGCTACTTAACAGGGTTAACAGCAGGTTCATGTGGGTAGATTATATCGTTAAGCTACGATTTAAAATAGATTAGCGGATGGCGGATTGGCGGATTCTTTAATCCGTTAATTCGCCATCCGCTAATCCGTTAATCCCCTCCTCGCTCTTACCATTTCGCGTTTGCCCCAGGGACCGGGAATTTTTGTTACCTGGAAACCGGCTGCAGCCATGGCTTTTCTTACCACCGATTTACTGCAGTAGGTAACGAGTAAACCGCCGGGTAAAAGCAGGTTGTATAATTGTTGAAATACGGCTTCGGTCCAGAGTTCGGGTTGGTAGGTGGGGGAGAAGGCATCGAAATAAATACAGGTAACATCATGTATCCCTTCCAGTGTAAGCAGTGAGCTTTTGTGTTTCCTGAGTGTAAAAAAGGGATCAATAACTATCGCTTCTTCCCAGCTGGCCTGGTGAATGGCCTGAAAACCAGGCTGATCCTGCAAGCGTTGTCCGTAGTTAAGCTGGCTGATTTCTTCGGGACCAAGCGGAAATAATTCTATCGCTGTGTATAAAACGGGATGCTGGTGTAGCCGGGCTTCCTGTAAGGTAAGTAAGGCATTCAGTCCGGTTCCGAAACCTATTTCCAGAATATGTATCGGTGCTGTAACAGATTGAAAAAGCGGTTGTAATCCGGCTTCTATAAATACATGACGGCTTTCGCCAACAGCACCGTGGTGACTGTGGTAAGTAATACCCGCATCCGGCAGGGCTATTGTATGGGATCCGTCTGCCGTTAATCTAATTTCTCTTTGCATCGCTTTGCAAAATACTTAACTTACCCGCATGGAGTATGTAACACATTTGCAGAAGGATAAAAAGCTGGCTAAAATCATCGGTACGGATCTGCACCAGCTGAACCTGCATCCCAATATACCGGTCAGGATCATGTCCAGTATCATCAGCCAGCAGTTAAGTACCAAAGTAGCCCGGGTAATCTTCCAGCGTTTTCTCGATTTGTACAAAGGCAAAGAGCCCAAACCTAAGCAGGTATTGGATACACCCGCTGAAACCCTTCGTTCCATCGGACTCAGCAATGCCAAAGTGAGTTATGTTCATAATGTAGCGGCTTTCTGTATTGAACATAAAATTACCGATAAGAAATTACTGGCTATGAGTAATGAAGAGATCATTGAGTTGCTGGTACAGATCAAGGGAATCGGTCAATGGTCGGTAGAAATGCTGCTGATGTTTACCCTTGGCCGCGAAGATGTATTTGCTGTAGATGATCTCGGCATTCAACAGGCGATGACCCATTTATATAAGCTGGACCCGGAGAATAAAAAAGAGATGAAGGAGAAGATGCTGAAAATCTCCGCCAAATGGAGCCCTTACCGGACCTATGCCTGTTTGCATTTGTGGAAGTGGAAGGATGCTTAACGCAGAACGCAGAACGCAGAACGCAGAACGCAGAACGCAGAACGCAGAACGCAGAACGCAGAACGCAGAACGCAGAACGCAGAACGCAGAACGCAGAACGCAGAACGCAGAA
>DASWXD010000090.1:0-41329 GCA_036405675.1 Sediminibacterium sp. | reverse complement strand
CTTACATTTTTAACACTTACTTCGGTTCCCAGAGCGTTGGATAAACGGCTGGTTGCGATGCCCACCAGCCAGTTTTGTACAAAATCAGTCTGGATCGCGATAAATACCAGCAGAATCACAGCCAAAATAATAAGAACCGATCGACGTAATATTTGTAAGAAGCGCTTCAGGCGTTGGTTGGTTTGAGGGGTAAAAATACGTATTCATAACCGTAGGGCAAATACAATACCAAACCCGTTTATCCAGCTATAATCCCCCATAAAAAAACTTTTCTGTCAAAGCAGGTACAAGGGATGTCAGAAGCGATCTTGTATAAACGCATCAATTTCTTCCAGGTATGCCTTTGCAGCGGCAACATGGCTGTATTCCGGTCCGGCCATCATCAAACTTTTCACCCATTTTTTGTGCAGGTTACCGGCAGATATATTCCGGTAGAGAAAAATGGCAAGCAGGGTAAAAAGCAGGGTAATGGGAAAAGCAATCAACCAGAAGCCCATACCCCCTTCCCGGATCCAACTGCTGCTCCAGAACCAGGTAGTATAAAACGGGAGCTGCAACCAGGCAATAGCCGTGCTATGAAAAGTAGAACGCGCTAACCTGGCCAGTTGTTGTTGGGTATCGGTTACGGGATTGTCGTACCTGACCTGCCCAATCAGGATATTGTGCCGGATGTAGGTAGCCGTCACCAACAGGGTAATCAAAGCGATGGCGCTGACAGACAGGGAGAAAAAAACATTTTGAAAGCGGTTCCCCCATACCAGTAGCAGCAGAAATCCTGTCCATACGATCCCAAGGATGACGGCCCGGGTATTAAACCAACGCAGGGCGTTTAGTTTTTTTTCGGCCCGTTGCTGCTGCAGGCTTTCAAAACAACGGATATTCAATGCCCATGATTGCAGGTTTAATATCTCTGCTTTGGCTATTTGCTGGTTATAAGATTCCCATACCTGCCTGAGTTCCATGTCTTGCATAACTATGATGTTAAAGGTGATATTTTTTGTTTGAGTTTTTCTTTGATCCTGTTAATCTTACTGGCTACATTGGTTTCGGTAATACCCAGAATTTCTGCTATTTCCCGGTAGGTTTTAGATTCGAGATATAACAACATCAAAGCCCGGTCAAGTTCCCTGAGTTCATTGATCAGTTGCTGTAAAAGGATTAACTGATCCGATCTGTTGTCCGTTACTTCAGGAATCATCAATGTTTCTTCCTGCGCTGAAAGGGATACCGTATCCGGTTCTCTGGACTTTTTTCTGTAAAAACTGATGGCTACATTTAAAGCTACCCTGTACATCCAGGTAGAGAATTTTTTATCCGGATCAAAAGCATGTCCTGATTTCCAGATTTGGTAGATGATTTCCTGCGCCAGATCCTGGTGCTGGGTTTTATCAGGGCAGTAGGTATGGCAGATCTTGAAGATAATGGCTTTGTTATCTTCAATCAACCTGAAAAAAGCTTCCTTATCTGCAGTAAGTTGTGCCATAGAAGTGATTCCTTAAATATATGATTCGCACATCGTCTTAAAAAATCACAGCCGGCAGTGAAAATAAAATCCCGGAGCCATTGCGGATGAGGAGGCATTGCGTATTTTTAAACAGCCGATTAACTGATTTTTATGAAAAAGATCCTTGCCTGCCTTTTATTAGTAAGCCTGCTTGCCTGTCAGAAAAGACCCAAACCTGCTGAAATAGAGGAAAGACTGAAAAAAGCTTTCTCCGGATTTTTATATGAATCTGTCAACAATGATTCCTCCCGTGTGAAGTTCAGGGTGATGGAAGTGGTGTATTTTGAGGAACAGGAGGGGTATGAGTGCGAGTTCAAAGTAAATATGGCGCAGGCCGGAAAAGACACACTGGGGGTGATGAAAGCCACTGTTACCAAAGATTTCTCCAAAGTGAGCCGCAAACTCTGACCGGGGTAGTTAAAAGAAGATCCTTTCTTCTGATGAATAACTTCTCTTGAACTCCTTCGGGGTACAGCCCTTTTTCTTTTTAAAAATGCGGTTGAAATTGGAGATATTGTTAAAGCCACATTCGTAGGCGATTTCTGCCACCGACTGCGTGGTATCGATCAGCATTCTGGAAGCATGCCCCAGCCGGATCTCGGTCAGACTATCTATAAATGTCATTCCGGTTCTTGTTTTAAAAAACCGGCTGAACGCAGAATCGGCCATATTGGTCAGTTTGGCTACTTCTGTTAAAGAGATCGGATTTTTGAAATTTTCGTTCAGGTATTCCATCACTCTTTCAATCCTGCGGCTGTTGTACGTAAAATGCTCCATGTTATTGAAGGTGGAGTTGGACAGGATCTTGGAATGACGCGAAATAGAAAGTTCATGCAGGATCCACATCAGTTCATGTACTGATTCAAAGCCATCTTTTTTGCTCAGCCTCATCAGCCGGGAGGAGAGGAGAGCCGCCGTTTCGTAGGAGAAAAGAATACCCCGCAAAGAGTTTTCCAGCATGGTACGGATAAAACTCAATTGGTTCCTGCGCAGAAATTTATCATCAAACAGGTCCTTATGAAACTGGATAGTGACTTCTGTGATCTCCGGACTTTTACATTTATGCGTAAACCAGGCATGCTGCAGGTTAGGGCCGATTAATACCAGTTCGTAATCGCCAATTTCTTTTACATGATCTCCCACTACCCGTTTTACCCCTTTCCCGTTTTTGATAAAATTCAGTTCAAATTCTTCGTGGTAATGTACGGGGAAGTCGAACGCTGTTTTGGTACGGGAAAAAACCGTAAAACAATCGGCGGAGGTTAATGGTGTAATTTCTCTGAGTATATTTTTCTGCATGGCATAATTCTTTCTGACAATCGGGGAAGTATAGCGGCCGGCCAGACGAGCCGGTATACTTACTGCAATTTGTCATCTTTCTATAAATACCTGTCCGCATCAACATGGATACAGGCTGGTTTGCGTTCAGATGGTTACCGAACAATAGATCGATTTCCTATCTTCAGACAGGCAGGGGGTATTATTCGCTGCAAATAACTGGTACTTTTTTATCATTTTCGCATTTTCAGATAATCAAACCACTTAGGGGTATTGGCTGTTTTATACCATAATGCAGTCTAATAACATCATTACCGGGTATCGTTTATGAAGCTTACTGTATTGGATATCAGTATTATAGTTGCCTACCTGCTGTTAATGCTGGGTATCGGCTGGGTATTGCGCAAAAAGGCGGCCCGCAATAAGGAGTCATACCTGATGGGTGGTAAAAAATTACCATGGTACCTGCTGGGTATGAGTGATGCCTCAGACATGTTCGACATCAGCGGTACCATGTGGATGGTGGCACTCTGTTTTGTATACGGTATGAAAAGTATCTGGATTCCCTGGCTCTGGCCCGTATTTAACCAGGTAGTGCTGATGATGTTCCTGTCTAAATGGCTCCGCCGTTCCAATGCCAATACCGGTGCCGAATGGCTGGCTTCCCGTTTTGGTACTAAGGGCGCAGGGGTAACTGCTTCGCACCAGGTAGTGGTGGCTTTTGCCTTGCTGAGTTGTTTTGGATTTCTGGCCTATGGGTTTGTAGGACTGGGAAAATTCATAGAGATTTTTGTTCCCTGGACGGAAGTGAAAAACTACCTCCCTTTTGACATCCCGCCGCAGTATGTGGCTCATTTTTATGGGATTATCTTTACCCTTTTCGCTGCTTTCTATTCCATATTGGGAGGGATGCACAGTATTGTGCTGGGCGATCTGATCAAATACCTGATTATGACCGTTGCCTGCATCGCGATAGCCATTATTGCCTGGCAGCATATGCAGCAACAATCATTGATTGTTCCGGATGGCTGGTTAGATCCTTTTTTCTCCTGGAAATTAGAACTGGACTGGAGCCGGATTGCGCCGGCAGCCGATGTGAAAATTGCGGAAGACGGATTCGGACTGTTTGGCTTCTTTTTTATGATGATGCTGTTCAAAGGGGTGTTCGCCAGTTTGGCCGGACCTGCGCCGAATTATGATATGCAGAAGATTCTATCTACCCGTTCCCCCAAAGATGCTTCCAAAATGAGCGGCTTTGTTTCCATCGTACTCTTACCGGTGCGTTATGCTATGATTATTGGGTTAACTGTATTGGGATTGCTGTATTATCACACCCTCGATCTGTCGAATGGAGCCGGAGGGGTTGATTTTGAAAAAGTATTACCGGCAGTGATCAACCGTTATTTACCGGCCGGTATACTGGGACTTGTTTTAACCGGATTACTGGGAGCATTTATGGGTACATTTTCCGGAACGGTGAACGCGGCGCAGGCGTATATCGTGAATGATATTTATGTGAAATATATCAACCCGCAGGCTTCGGTTACAAAAGTGATGCGGATGAATTACGGCTCAGGTTTGCTGGTGGTAGTAATAGGGATCATACTTGGCTTTTTCGCCAAAAGTGTGAACAGTGTTTTACAGTGGATCGTAGGGGCTTTGTACGGAGGTTATATTGCTGCCAATATGCTGAAATGGTATTGGTGGCGTTTTAATGCAAACGGTTTTTTCTGGGGTATGATGAGCGGCATTGTTGCCGCGCTGATTTTTCCTTACCTTTTTGGCGGGTTGCCTTTATATAACTGGCCACTGCTATTCCTGATCTCTTTGGCAGGATCGTTAGTGGGGACTTACCTGGCACCACCTACGGACATGGTAGTGCTGAAACGGTTTTATACAACTGTAAAGCCCTGGGGTTTCTGGAAACCCGTGCAAAAAGAAGTGATGAAAGATGATCCTTCTTTTGTACCCAACCAAAGATTTGGCTGGGATATGTTCAATGTGGTATTGGGTATTATTGGCCAGTTATGCCTCACCATTCTGCCTATGTACCTGGTATTATGGATGAAACTTCCTTTGCTTATTACAACCGGAATACTGTTGTTGATCGTGCTGGTACTGAAAAGAACCTGGTGGAATACATTAGAGAACTGATCTACTTGCCCGGTACCCACATCTTTGCAAAAGGTTACTGCCCAACACCATCCATCATTCCCACTAGTCACAGAAAGTCTTTCTGAATTTACGGTTTCTCTCTTTGAAATGCTGATTGAAACACACTGCCTATCAGCGAAATAGCAGAACCTGCCCGGTTTTCAATAAGTGGAACCAAAGAGAGAAGCGCTTAGTTACTGGTACCTTCTCCTCTCAGGAGTAAATCATATACCACTACTCATTTCACACCCTGGTTGGGTAGTATCCGGGTATGCTTTATGGTTTATCCATTAATCTATTCCTGGAAACCTGCCGGTAGCCCGCTTCTTTAAAGAGGCGGGTTATAGGCGGGTTATCTACGGGTTACTGGCAGGTTATCAAACAAGTAAGCTTTCATCTGACAACTGTTTTTTGTAACGGGGTTACCTGGGGCAAGAATAAGACTGACCAACTTCAGAAAGGAGAAAAAAGCGGGAGCCCAAAAGCGACAAACAGATAAACAACTATTTCTATATGTGTTTAAAAATCATCTATTTTGAAAGGTTGCAGATTCCTGCAGTAATGTACAGAAAACCGCAAGTTTCCTGAAAACCCTTATCCACAAAGGGTTTCAAGTGGAAATAACAATTGTTAGTTTATTGCTATGTGTATTTTGTACATAGTACATCGGGTAAAATCCTACAATAAAATGTTAAAAAATCACAGTGTAGCATTAACAAATCATTATAAATTTAACACAGATTGCTATAATCCTTTAACTAACAACCCAAATTGCTATGCCAACGAAAATTAACCTGCTTGTGCGGAGTTATCTGCTCGCGCTGTTTCTCGTCTTTTTCAGTTTCAATGTATTTGCCCAGAAGGCTGTCACCGGTAGAGTTACCAACAAGGCAACAGGCCAGCCTATTGCCGGTGCTACCGTTCAGGTAAAGGGTACCACGGTAATATCCCTCACCAACAACGAAGGGGTATTTTCTATCAATGCCGGTGCCAAATCGGTACTGGTGGTAACCGTTGTGGGCTTTGAAGCTGTTGAACAGACTGTGTCTGGTAAAACAGAATTCAATTTTGCCTTAACAGAAACAACCAGCCAGCTGAATGAAGTATTGGTAACAGGTTATTCTGCCCAACGGAAAAAAGATATCACAGGATCCGTTTCTGTGGTAAACGTAAAAGACCTGAAAGCGGTTCCTGCCGGTAGTCCCGAGCAAATGTTACAGGGACGTGCTTCCGGTCTGAACGTTATCACCTCTGGTCAGCCAGGTTCCGGAAGTAATATCCGTATCCGTGGTATCACATCTTTCGGTAACGTAGATCCCCTTGTTATCGTAGATGGTGTACAAGGTAGTTTGTCAAACCTGAACGCATCCGAGATCGAATCTATCCAGGTATTGAAAGATGCCGGTGCCGCTTCCATCTATGGTGTGCGTGGTGCCAATGGTGTAATCGTGGTTACTACTAAAAAAGGTAAATCCGGTCGCGCAACGGTTACCTATGATGCCTACATCGGTACGCAAAGACCTACCGGTAAAAATGCCTTTAACCTCCTGGGTACACAGGGTATGGCCGATCTTACCTGGTTGGCTTTAAAAAATTCAGGTCAGCCTACTACTCACCCTCAGTATGGAAGTGGTGCTACACCTGTAATCCCTGATTATATTATGAATGGCCCCAGCGGTTCCGGTATTACAGGTACTATATCTGCAGCCGACCTGGCCAAGTACAATGTAACGGATTTTAACAAGGGTATTTACCAGATCACCGCCGCTAATAAAGTTGGTACCGACTGGTTCCACCAAATTTTCAGACCAGCTCCCATCCAGAGCCATACGGTAACTGCCAGTGGTGGTAACGAAAAGAACACTTACCTGTTCTCGCTGAACTATTTTAACCAGCAGGGTACTTTAATGGGTACTTACCTGAAAAGATATTCTGCCCGTGTTAACACCACCTATAATATCAGCAAAAATATCCGCGTAGGAGAGAACCTCTACATTTTCAACAGAGACAATCCGCAGATCGGTAACCAGAGTGAGGGTAATGAGATCTCCATGTCTTATCGTGAGCAACCTATTATTCCTGTATTTGATATCAACGGTGGATTTGCCGGTACTGCTGCCAAAGGTTTGGGTAATGCCCAGAACCCGGTTGCGATGCGCATGAGAGCCAATGACAACAAAGGTAACTCTTGGGATATCCAGGGTAATATGTTTGCAGAAGTTGACTTTGCTGATCACTTCACCGTTAGAACTGCTTTTGGTGGTACCATGAGTAATTTCTACTACTATAACTATGGTTTCCGTACCTATGAGAATGCGGAAAACAACGGATCCAACTCATTCAGCGAGAACGCCGGTTATGCGAGACAGTGGACATGGACCAATACCGTTAAGTACAGCAATGTATTTGCCGGTAAACACGCTGTAACAGCTTTAGCAGGTGTTGAAGCCGTTGAAGCGTATGGTCGTGGCGTAGGTGGTGGATCACTGGGCTTCTTTACGGATAACCCTAACTACAGAACATTGAGTGGCGGTTCTTCCGGATTTACCAATTACAGTTATGCTTATCAGAACTCATTGTTCTCTCTGTTCGGTAAAGTGGATTATGCCTTTAATGATAAATACCTGTTAGGTGTTACTGTTCGTCGTGATGGTTCTTCCAGATTCGGTCCCGACAAACGCTATGGTGTATTCCCGGCCTTTGCTGCGGGTTGGAGGATTTCCCGTGAGAACTTCATGAAAAATATTACCTGGATTGATGACCTGAAAATCAGGGGTAGCTGGGGTAAAATGGGTAACCAGGCTAACGTAGATCCGTCTAACGCCTTCAGTCAGTACGGAAGCCGTGCCGGTAGCTCTTTCTATGATATCAATGGTACCAGTACCAGTTCTGTGCAGGGCTTCTATGCAACCCGTATCGGTAACCCTAAAACAGGATGGGAAGAAGATATCCTGACCAACGTTGGTTTCGATGCCCAGTTATTTAAGAATAAAGTAGACTTCTCTATTGAGTATTATGAGAAAAAAGTAAATGGTCTGTTGTTTACCGATCAGGCACCTGCTACTGTAGGTGGTGCTGCCTTACCTAACGTAAACATCGGTGATATCCAGAACAAAGGGGTGGATGCCTCATTAACCTATCATGGTACTGCTTCCAGAGACTGGAAATATGATATCGGTGCGATCTTCACTACTTACAAAAGTAATATCGTGAATATCCCGGGTAACTATTTCACTGCCGGTGGATCACGTATCGGTGATTTTGTAAGAAATGAAGTAGGTCATCCTATCGGTTCTTTCTATGGTTATGAAGTAGCCGGTATATTCCAGGATGCAGCAGATGTTACTAAATCTGCTACACAGGACGGTGCTAAACCCGGCCGTTTCAAATACAGAGACGTTGATGGAGATGGTAAAATCACTGATGCCGACAGAACTTATTTTGGTAATCCTAACCCTAAATACACATTGGGTCTGAACCTGAGTGTAAGTTATAAGGACTGGGATTTCTCCACCTTTATGTATGCTTCTGTGGGTAACGATGTAATTAACTATGTACGTTACTGGACTGATTTCTATCCTTCTTTCCAGGGTGCCAAAAGTATCGATGCCTTGAACAAATCATGGCTGCCTACCAGAACCAATACTACTGTTCCTATTGCAGAGAATGATGCCAGTTTCAGTACCAATCAGGTTCCTAACTCGTATTACAAAGAGAACGGTTCTTACCTGAGATGTAAGTCAATGATCCTGGGTTACAACATGCCTGCTTCGCTGTCGAAAAAATGGGGTATTGAGAAACTGCGTTTCTATGTACAGGCCGCTAACTTGTTTACAATTACAAAATACACAGGGTTAGATCCTGAATTATCCGGTTCTAACGCAGCATTTGGAATTGATTATGGTAACTATCCTAACAACCAGAAAAATTTCAACTTCGGCGTAAACGTAACTTTCTAATCAACCCATTAAACTGTATTTAAAAATTGCAATATGAAACAATCAAAATTTAAAATATTACTGGTAGGGGTTACCACATCGATGGTACTGTTCTACGCATGTTCCAAAAACTTTCTCGATAAATCACCTATCGGTTCATTAGACCAGAATACCCTTGCCAACAAAGCAGGTGTGGAAGGTGTATTGATCGGTGCCTATTCCATGCTGGATGGTTACGGTGGTGCCGGCGGTGGCTGGCAGAGTGCCGGATCCAACTGGGTGTATGGTGGTGTTGCATCTGATGATGCGTACAAAGGTTCCGATCCCGGTGACCAGGCAGATATCGTTCCGATAGAAACCTATTCGCCCACTGCTTCCAATGGTTATTTTAACCAGAAATGGCAAGCGGTATATGATGCGGTACAACGTTGTAACGACGTGTTGCGTTTGATGGCTTCTGCTACTGATATCAATGATGCGGATAAAAAACGTATCGAAGCAGAAAGCCGTTTCCTGCGTGCGCATTATCACATGGAAGCCAAAAAAATGTGGAACAATGTTCCTTTTGTTGACCAGACAATCACTTATGCTGCCGGTAACTTTAATGTATCGAACACAGCAGATATCTGGCCCAATATCCTGGCCGATCTGGATTATGCCATTGCTAACCTGCCAGCTACACAAAGTTCTGTAGGACGCGCCAATTCATGGGCCGCCAAAGCACTGAAAGCAAAAGCGCTGATGTTTAAGAAAGACTATACAGCGGCATTGCCTATCCTGAAAGATGTGATCGCCAATGGCGTTACCGCTTCCGGAAAGAAATATGCGCTGATGCCTAATTTCTTCGACAATTTCAATGCCGAAACCAAGAACTCTGCAGAAGCCGTATTCTCTTGTCAGCAATCTGTTAACGATAACTCCAGTGGTGACAATGGTGGATGGGGAGATGTATTGAATTTCCCTTACAATGGTGGTCCCGGCGGTTGCTGCGGATTTTACCAGCCTTCCATCAGCCTTGCCAACTCCTTTAAAGTTGATGCCGTAACCGGTTTGCCTTTACTGGATACCTGGAATGCTGTTGACTTTAAAAATGACCAGGGTCTTACTTCTTCACAGCCATTTACACCTGATGTTACCACACCGGTTGACCCACGTCTGGATTTCACCATTGGCAGAAGAGGGATTCCTTACCTGGACTGGGGTTTACATCCGGGTAATGACTGGGTACGTGACCAGAACAATGGCGGACCTTATGCTGCTATCAAACACGTTTACTACAAACGTCAGGCAGGTGCTTTAACCGATAATTCTTTCTGGACCGCAGGTGTAACGGCTAATAACTACACATTCATCCGTTTTGCAGACGTATTATTATGGGCTGCAGAATGTGAAGTAGAAGTAGGTTCACTGGTTAATGCCGTAACACTGGTTAACCAGGTAAGATCAAGGGTGAAAGACAATCCAGCTACCTGGGTTAAACAGGCTGGTGGTGCAAATGCTGCCAACTACCAGGTAGGTTTATACCTGGTGTTCCCTGATCAGGCGTATGGCCGTAAGGCAGTTCGCTTTGAAAGAAAACTGGAACTGGCTATGGAAGGACACCGCTTCTTCGATCTGGTTCGGTATGGCACAGCAGATGTGGAACTGAATGCTTATATCGCCAAAGAAAAAGCAAAACGTACTTACCTGAACAGTGCTACTTTCACCAAAGGTAAAAACGAATACTTCCCGATTCCTCAGTCACAAATCGATCTGAGCAAGGGTGCATTGAAACAGAATCCCGGTTACTAATACCTTGTATTTTTCCTGAAATAAATCTTAAGAAAGAGGCAGTGTTTTACACTGCCTCTTTCATTTTTTTTAAGGATATTGTAGTCCATATTTTTTAAGTTCCTGAACCTGCTTCCATGAAATATCCTCTCAGATATTCTGTTCTGTTTGCTGTTGCTTTCTCTGCTGTTTTGTTTTTTTCCTGCAAAGGAAAAAAAACATTATTCTCCCGTATTGATCCGGAAACATCCGGGATTCACTTCAATAATACGATCATCGAAAATGATTCAGTAAACGTACTCGATTTCGAGAATGTGTATAACGGAGGTGGTGTAGGCGTGGGCGATTTCAATAATGATGGTCTGGCTGATTTGTATTTTTCCGGTAATCTGGTAGCGAATAAATTATATCTCAATAAAGGAAAATTTGCTTTTCAGGATATTACAGAGGCGGCAGGTGTGAATGGGGAAGGAAAATGGTGCAGGGGGGTATCTGTGGTTGATATCAACAATGATGGCCTGATGGATCTGTATGTAAGTGCCACTTTGCGCCGCGATCCCAAACTGCGGGAACACCTGTTATATGTGAACCAGGGGAATGACAAAGAAGGCGTACCTCATTTTAAAAACCTCTCCAGCGAATACGGGTTAGCCGATACCACGCATGGAACCATGGCAGCTTTTTTTGATTATGATAACGACGGCGATCTGGATGTGTATATGGTTAATAATGAGATTGTCAAAAACGACTACCCTAACCGGTTCAGGCCTATTTTGAAAGACGGTAGCCATAAAAACACAGATAAACTATTCCGTAACGATTGGAATGCTGCGCTGCAACACCCTGTATTTACCGATGTATCAAAAGAAGCCGGGATTTTACAGGAGGGTTATGGCCATGCCGTTACCATCGCGGATATCAATAAAGATGGCTGGAAAGATATTTATGTAAGTAATGATTATCTCTCCAACGATCTGTTATGGATCAATAACCGGAATGGAACTTTCAGTGAGCAGTTAAATGTGTATTTCAAACATACGGCTGCCAATGCCATGGGGAATGACATTGTTGATATAAATAACGATGGACTAAGTGATGTGGTAACACTGGATATGAATCCGGAAGATAATTTCCGGAAGAAGATGATGATGAATGCCAACAGTTACCAGACTTACCAGAACAGCGATTATTTCGGTTATCAATACCAGTATGTTCGTAATACCCTGCAACTGAATCAGGGACCGCGGGTAACTCAGAACGATTCCATCGGGGCACCCATTTTCAGTGATGTGTCTTTTTATGCCGGTATTGCTGAAACGGACTGGAGCTGGACACCGCTGGTGGCCGATTTTGATAATGATGGGAACCGGGATATCATTGTTACCAACGGGTTTCCGAAAGATGTAACGGATCATGATTTTGTGGCTTTCCGGAATACCGCTTATGCAGTGGCTACCAAAAAACAGTTGCTGGCACAGATCCCGGAAGTGAAAATTCATAATTATGCTTTCCGGAATAATGGCGATCTGCATTTTACCAACGTAACCAATGAATGGGGGTTAACCATTCCTACTTTTTCCAATGGTGGTGTGTATGCAGATCTCGATAATGATGGTGACCTGGATGTAGTGGTTAACAATATCAATGATGAAGCCGGTGTTTTCCGGAATAATGAACGGGAACAGCAAAACGAAACCACTCATTTTCTGCAGGTAAAACTGGCGGGCGACTCACTAAACAGAAACGGATTGGGCGCCTGGCTGGAAATTTATTATGATACGGATAAAAAGCAGTTCCTCGAATATTCTCCCTACCGTGGCTACCTCTCATCTGTAGACGGGTATGCACATTTTGGTTTGGGAAAAACAGCTGTAATAGATTCGCTGATTGTTCGCTGGCCCAATGGAAAGATGCAGCGGCTCGACAAAGTTAAAGCTGATCAACGCATCACTGTGGACAGTAAAGAGGCACAGTTTTCATTCTCTTTTGGTCAGGATACGTTTGCGAAGGATACCTGGTTCACCGATATTACGGGTGCTGTAAACATTAATTATATACAGCAGGAGAAAGATTTCGTTGATTTTAATATCCAGAAACTGATTCCGCATAAGTTTTCTGAGTATGGTCCGGCACTGGCCGTTGGCGATGTGGATGGAAATGGGCTGGATGACCTGGTAACGGGCGGTTCCTTTTCTTTCAGTGGTCAGCTCTTCCTGCAACAAACTGATGGGAAATTCAGCCAGAAAAATCTCATCAATAATGCAGATATCAATACCAAGCGATGGGAAGATGAAGGAATGATCCTGTTTGATGCAGATGCAGACGGTGACCTGGACCTGTATGTATCCAGCGGCGGCTATGAAAACGATAAAAATGCGTTGGTATACCAGGACAAATTGTATGTAAACGATGGGAAAGGAAATTTCACCATTGATGTGAAGGCTTTGCCCACCAATTTTACGAGCAAGTTATGTGTAAGAGCAGCTGATATTGATAAGGATGGAGATCTGGACCTGTTTGTATCGGGCAGAGTAGAACCATGGAATTATCCCAAACCAGTGTCGAGTTTTATTTACCGGAATGATTCAAAACCCGGCGAGATACGATTTACAGATATCAGCGATCAGGTGGCAAAAGATTTAAAAAATGTCGGGCTTGTTTGTGATGCATTGTTTACTGATTTTGATAATGACGGATGGACAGACCTGGTGCTGGCAGGTGAGTGGATGCCGGTAACTTTTCTGAAAAACGATAAAGGTGTTTATAAGAATGTAACCGCAGCTACTGGTATCAGCCAGCAGACCGGTTGGTGGAACAGTATTGCACCTGGCGATTTTGATAATGACGGTGATATTGACTACATCGTAGGAAATATGGGTCAGAACTCTTTTTATCGCGCCAGCGAAAAATATCCGGTTCATATTACGGCAGCAGACTTTGATAAGAATGGAAGCTATGATGCATTTCCTTCGCTTTTCCTACCGGATAAAAAAGGGGAGATGAAAGAATTTCCTGCCCAGACAAGAGATGATATTGTGAAGCAGATGATCAGTATGCGTACCCGTTTTCAGAATTACAAAACCTTTGCAACGTCAACCATTGATCAGTTATTTACGCCCGAACAGTTTAAAGCGGCACAGCGACTGGAAGCCAATACATTTCAGTCTATGTACCTGAAGAATGAAGGAAACGGGAAATTCAGTATGTCGCCCTTGCCGCAACAGGCGCAGTTCTCCACCCTGAATGGAATGTCGGTTGTGGATTTTGACGGAGATGGTAATCTGGATGTGCTTATCAATGGAAATGATTACGGAACGGAAGTGTCTGTTGGAAGATATGATGCGTTAAATGGTCTGGTACTGAAAGGAAATGGTAAAGGAGAATTTACAGCACTGTCTATTCTGCAAAGCGGGATCTTTTTGCCGGGTAACGGCAAAGCCATGGTGCAGTTAAGGGGCAAAGAGGGGAATACATTGATAGCAGCCAGTGAAAACCGGGGTCCTCTGAAAATATTTAAACAGAAACTAAAAGCGAAAATAGTACCCGTTACGCCTGCGGATGTGAGTGCGGTATTGCTGATGAAGGATGGTCGTAAACAAAAGCAGGAACTGTATTATGGTGCTTCCTTTTTATCACAGTCGGGAAGATTTTTGCAGTTACCCGCACAGGTAACCGGTCTTGAAATCAAAGATGCCAAAGGGAATCTCAGGAGGATTCAGCTTAACTAATGTAAAAGAGTCATGTTATGAAAAAGTATGTCTTAGCAGGTTTGTTTGTATCAGCCGGATGGCTGTTAACAGCCTGTGGCGGTAAAAAAGCAACAGCCATTGATGATGCAGCTGTGCTGCACAATAACCAGGATCAGTTAACCCAGATTATCATATACGATGTATTTACACCGCCGGTAAGCAGCAGGATTTATGTCTATTCTTCACTGGCTTCTTATGAGGCGGTTCGTTTTGCCAAGCCGGGTAGCCCGTCTATTGCGGCTAAACTGCATGGGTTTGCCCCCATGCCTGAACCCGAAAAGGGGAAAACGTATAATTATACATTGGCCGCTACACAGGCTTTTTTTACGGTAGTGCATAAAGTGGTGTTTTCGCTTGATTCGCTGAAAGCGTATGAGAAAGCAACCATGGAAAATTTCAAGGCATCAATGGATGAAGAAACTTTTCAACGTTCAGTGGCTTTGGGCGATACCATTGGGAAAACGGTGCTGGCAAGAGCCATGAAAGACGGGTATGCCCAATCGAGAGGTAAACCTAAATTTCTGGGAAACAATGAACCGGGTCAGTGGCATCCCACACCTCCTGATTACCTTGATGGGATAGAATGGTGCTGGAATACCATGAAGCCCATGGTCATGGATTCTGCTTCGCAGTTCATGCCGGCACGGCCTCCCAAATACAGTACAGATAGCAATAGTTTCTTTTTTAAGGAAGTAAAAGAAGTATATACAATCGGAAAAAATCTGACGGAAGAAGAGAAAACGATTGCTAAATACTGGGACGATAATCCTTTTGTGATCGAACATTCCGGACACATGATGTTCGGCAATAAAAAAATCACTCCCGGAGGTCACTGGATGGGGATAGCAGCCATTGCTGCCCAATCAAGTAAAGCAGATGCAGTAAAAACAGCGGAGGGATATGCCTTAACAGCGATTGCTTTATACGATGCTTTTATTGCCTGCTGGGATGAAAAATACAGGAGTAATGTGGTTCGCCCGGTTACGGTGATCAATGAATATATTGATAAAGGATGGACGCCTTTTCTGCAAACACCTCCTTTTCCGGAATATACCAGCGGACACAGTACCATTACGGCTGCAGCGGCTATGGTACTGGCGCATCTCTATGGCGATAAGTTTGCCTTCCTGGATACCAGCGATCTGCGCTATATCGGCATGCAGCGGCATTTTAATTCTTTTCAGGAAGCCGCAGCAGAAGCATCTATCAGCCGGGTATACGGCGGCATTCATTATCGTAACAGTGTAGATGTTGGTGCAGAAGCGGGAAAAAAAGTAGGGATAAATATTATCAACCGGATTTTCAAATAATTCTTCAGCTTACGCCAGGGAGAAGACAGTTCCGTTGGGTGTGGTAAAAGTTCTTTGATGAATGCGGATGGCTGCATAATGTTCGATCACATCTTTGGCACCGTGAAGGGTAAGATCTGTGCTGGCATCTTCGTTGCCGATACCAATGGTATGCATGCCCGCACCCGTGGCAGATTGTATACCACTGATCGCATCTTCGAATACGAGGCAGTGTTCAGGAGCAATATTCATTTTAGTGCCCATGGCCAGGTAAGGTTCGGGATCAGGTTTGCCCTTGCTAACGTCATGCGCGGTAACAAAATGAGAGAATTGCTGCAGCAGCCCCAGCTGCCTGATCATTTCCTGCATGCGGGATTGATGTGAACTGGTAACAATACCCGTAGGAATTTGTAGTGCCTGCAATGATTGAACAAAGGATTCAATACCAGAGATGGGATCGGGGTGCATATTCTGGTCAAACAGGTAGGCAGATTCACGGATTTCTTCCAGTTGGGAGTCAGACAGGTGTCTGAAAAGGCCGGAAAGTGTATCGCCGATCTTACGGCCATGGATCCATTGCCGGATCTGTGGTTCGGTGAGTGGGATACCATGTTTATTTGCCAGGTTTTTCCAGAATTCCTCTATGGCTGGATTGGAATCAACGATCACACCGTCTAAATCAAATATAACTGCCTGAATAAGATATTGCATACAATGAATGATGATCACACTAAACTATTTATTTAAACGCATTTTGTTTTGATAGCTATCTATTATTTTTTCAAAAATTTCGACATGAGAAAAACACTAATGTTTGCTTTTTTATTACTGAGTATGACCTCTTTTGCGCAGGATGCCAAAAGACAGATTGCGATTATTCCGGAACCGGTTTCTGTGAAACAGGGTGCAGGCAGTTTCCGCTTACCTGCCCAGATCCGCGTAGAAGCACCGGCGAACCCGGAACTGAAACAGGTACTGGCTGTGTTAAAGCAGCATTTGTCTGCGGTAGCTGGCAGTACTTACTCAGTAAGTACCGTTGCACCTGGGGCTGATATCAGACTTGTATTGAACAGTACGGCAAATCCTGCTATCGGTAAAGAAGGATATCAGTTGTCTGTTACCCAGAAAAATATTCTGATCAAAGCCAATCAGCCCGCAGGGCTTTTTTATGGCGTGCAATCTCTCTTGCAGCTTTTTCCTAAAGAGATTGAGAGTAAAGAGCGTGTTACCGGTGTGAAATGGGAAGCACCTGTGGTAGAAATTACAGACAACCCCCGTTTTGGCTGGAGAGGATTGATGTTTGATGTGGCCCGTCACTTCTTTACCAAAGCGGAAGTAAAACAGTTCATCGATGATATGGTGCGTTATAAATACAACCTGCTGCACCTGCACCTTACCGATGATGAAGGCTGGCGCATCGAGATCAAAGGATTACCCAAGCTGACTGAAGTAGGTGCCTGGAACGTAAAAAAAACAGGTTACTTCGGCACTTTCAGTAAACCCACTCCCGATGAACCCAAAGATTATGGTGGATTCTATACCCAGGATGATATAAAGGAACTGGTACAATATGCCAGGGAACGTTTTGTTGATATCCTGCCCGAAATAGACGTGCCCGGTCATAGCCTGGCTGCAGTGGTATCTTATCCTGAATTATCCTGCACACCGGAAGCCAACACTTACCAAGTGAGATCCGGCGAAGAGATCATGGATTGGTCTAAAGGAAATCCCCCTACCGCTTTGGTAGATAATACGCTTTGTCCTGCCAATGAAAAAGTGTATGAGTTTCTCGATAAAGTAATGACTCAGGTAGCACAGCTGTTCCCTTTTGAATACATTCATGTGGGCGGAGATGAGTGCCCCAAGAACTACTGGGAAAAATCACCCGCTATCAAAGAATTAATGCAGCGGGAGGGATTACACCATATGGAAGAAGTACAGAGTTATTTTGAAAAAAGACTGGAGAAGATCGTTTCATCCAAAGGCAAAAAATTCCTGGGATGGGATGAAATCCTGGAAGGTGGCCTGGCCCCCGGTGCAGCAGTAATGAGCTGGCAGGGAATGAAAGGTGGGATCCAGGCGGCTAAAATGAAACATGAAGTGGTAATGAGTCCTACTACGTATACCTATATCGATTACATGCAGGGAGATCCGATTATCGAACCACGCATCTACGCTTCCTTACGGTTGAACAAGACTTATGAATTTGAACCCGTACCGGATGAAGTGGATCCGAAATATATCAAAGGCGGACAGGCTAACCTCTGGACAGAGCAGGTATATAATATGCGTCACCAGCAATATATGACCTGGCCCCGTGCATTTGCCGTAGCAGAAACACTCTGGTCTCCCAAAGAAAAAAAGAACTGGAATCATTTCTTCGGAAAAGTAGAACAGCATTTTGAAAGATTTGATGTGGCGGATAAAAAATATGCACCCAGTGTGTACGATCCCAGTTTTGCGGCCAGTTTCACCGCTGATAAACAACTGAAGATAGAACTGGGTAAGGAAGTAGAAGCCCTGGATATTTATTATTCATTCGATAACAGCTTTCCGGATAACCACTATCCTAAATATACCGGTGCCCTGATAGCTCCAAAAGATGCTGTGATGTTGAAAGTGGTGACTTATAAAGGCAAAAAACAAACCGGTCGTATCATTGCGATGCCTATTGCAGAATTGAAGTCAAGGGCAGAAAAAGCAAAGAAGTAAATTCAACCAACTCAAAACCTCCGAAGGCCGCTGTTACAGAACAGCGGCCTTCTTTTGTGTTTTTTAACAGGCGGTATTGTTTGAGGAATAAGCCCGTCTCTGTTTTCTTCGTATTTTTAAAAGGTGGTCATTTATCCTGCTGCTATTGCATGTGATTGACACATGTGCCATCATGAAACAAAAGTTGCTCTATTTTTTACTGTTTATCATACTCTGTTTTCAGGCTAACGGACAACTTTGCAATGGCAGTCTCGGCGACCCGGTTGTAAATGTCACATTCGGCTCAGATGCTACGCCCAATGGCCCCTTAAAGGCGGGCGTTACCAATTTGCAATACGTAACCTCCGGCTGTCCGGGCGATGGACAGTATACGATTACCAATATGTCTTTTGGTTGTTTTGGTAATACCTGGCATCTGATGGTGGGAGATCATACGGGAGATACCGGTGGCCGGTTTATGCTGGTGAATGCCTCACCTGACCCCAGCCAGTTTTATGTTGATACGGTAAAAGGATTATGTGCCAATACTACTTTTGAATTTGCTACCTGGGTAGCCAATGTTTTAAAACCCACCGCCTGTGGTGGTAGTGGGGTGAAACCCAATCTTACTTTCCGGATTGAAACCGTTACGGGGGTATTGCTGCAGAAATTTGATTCAGGGGATATCCCTTTCGAAGGCCAGAAAGTATGGAAGCAGTATGGTACTTTTTTCAAAACCCCGGCCGGGGTAAATACGGTGGTACTCCGGATTACGAATAATGCCCCCGGTGGCGCCCAGTGTGGAAATGACCTGGCGCTGGATGATATCACTTTCCGCCCCTGTGGTCCGGTGATTACCGCTACGGTAGATAACAGGATACAATCGCTGATAGATGTGTGTGAAACAGAACAGCCCCTGTTTTCTTTTGCTACCACTTATCCGGCAGCCTTCGTCAGTCCGATGGTACAATGGCAGATCAGTGTAGATACGGGTAAAACATGGAAAGATATTACGGGTGAGACTTCTTTGAACTTTACCCGTAAAGCAACTGCCGGTGGTATTTACCAGTATCGTGCTGTAATGGCAGAAGCTGCCAATTTCAGTTCGCTCACCTGCCGTATTGCTTCCAATATCATTACCATTAATGTAAATCCTTTACCACCGCCAGGTGCCGGTAAAAATCTGCTCGGTTGTACAGGTAGTGACTTCCGCTTAGCTGCCGTAGATGGTTCTGCCTTTACGTATCAATGGTCTGGTCCCAATGGCTTTACCGCCAAAGTGCGGGATCCTTTCTTGTATAATGTGAGTGAGAAAGATTCCGGATGGTATATAGTGCAGATCAGAACGGAACCCGGTTGTACGCGGATTGATTCATTCCGTATTACCGTTTTTCCCGGAACCAAAGCGTTGGTCAGTTCAACCGTAAATATTTGTGAGGGGAGTAGTACGCTATTAGCAGCATCCGGTGGACTGTCTTATCGCTGGTCGCCGGTAAATGGACTTTCCGACAGCAGTTCAGCCAGCCCGCTTGCATCACCTGTGGATACCATTACCTACAAAGTGGTGGTTACCAATCAGTATGGATGCAAAGATTCGGCCACCGTACTGGTGAATGTATTACAGAAACTGGTTGTTAATGCAGGACCTGACAAAACCATTTTTGAAGGGGATACGGTAACGTTGAATGGCTCTGTGCAAGGCAGTCCGCTCAGTATTTACTGGACACCCAATACCCATATCCAGAATGGAAATACGGCAACTCCTGTAGTAAATCCCGTGGATAACACTACTTATACCTTGGCTGCTTTGCCTGGTTCGGGGTGTCCTGTAGAAACTGATGAAACATTTGTAAGGGTGTACAAAAAATTACGGGTTCCCAATATCTTTTCACCCAATGGAGATGGGATCAATGATACCTGGGTAATTCAAAACCTGGATACTTACCCGCTGGCTACAGTAAAAGTATTTGCCCGTAACGGTATGCAGGTATTCGAAACAAAAAATGGAGCTAAAGAATGGGATGGTAGGTATAATGGTAAACCTTTACCATTGGCTACTTATTACTATGTGATAGACCTCAACATAAACCAGCCGGTAATAGCCGGCTGGGTAGTGATTGTAAGATGAGTAGGAGATTCGCTGAGACCTATTGTACCTTTTTTACCAGGATCGGATCTTCATTTAATCCTTCGATTTTGAGTTTATATCCCTCCGAACTCAGGTAAATCAACACTGCCGGACGATACATATTGGCAAACACTGTGCTGGTAGGATTATCCTGCTTCCAGATCTGCTGGTTCACCAGTTTAAAACTGGTGGTACCGTCCCAACCTTTAAAATCTCCGTCAATATTGCTTTCGATTACTTCCTGTACTTTATTACAGGTTAACAGTTTTTCGATTCCCTCAATTTTGATCTTGAATTTTTTACCATCCTGGTATACCATCAGCTGCGGCTGGCCATTATTGAACTTCTGGTTCACTTTATCATTGATCTCGTAATAATGAAAATTACTGGTCTTGATCAGACTGCCACGTGTAATCGCTCCATTGATAGGTTTAAAAGGAGTGGTAGAATCTACCAGTTTCATGGTCTCGGTTATCTGGGCCTGTGCTAACTGACAGGTCACGAGCACTAAAAGGGAACAAAATAATTTTTTCATGATGCGTATGATTTAGGGATAATTGTTTAATGGTACTATGCTTCTGTCATTTCACGAAGGTATTGCTTCGATTCCTCTTTAAACGCTTTCCGGGGCGATAATCCCAATAATTGAAACATGGCATTATCCGCTTCAAAACCGGGATTGGCGGTAGTAAGTAACTTATCTCCGGCAAAAATAGAGTTGGCACCTGCCATAAAACAAAGCGCCTGTTCGGCTACACTCATATCATTTCTGCCCGCACTTAAGCGTACCATGGTTCTGGGCATCAATATCCTGGCAGTGGCAATCATGCGAACCATGTCCCAGATATCTACTTTGGTATTGTTCTCCAGCGGTGTTCCTGCTACTGGTACCAATGCGTTAATAGGAACACTTTCCGGATGTTCCGGCATGGTAGCCAGTGTATGCAGCATCTGAATCCTGTCTTCATGTGTCTCTCCCAAACCAATAATACCCCCGCAGCAAACCGTTACCCCTGCTTTGCGTACATTTTCCAGGGTTTGCAAACGATCGTCATAAGTGCGGGTAGTAATGATATCGCCGTAATGCTCCTTACTGGTATCCAGGTTGTGGTTGTAGGCATATAAACCGGCTTCGGCCAGTCTTTGCGCCTGGTATTCGGTCAGCATACCCAGTGTGCAACATACTTCCATCCCCATTTCATTCACACCTTTTACCATATCCAGTACACGGTCAAAATCACGGTTATCCCTTACTTCTCTCCAGGCAGCTCCCATACAAAAGCGGGTACTGCCGGCTTCTTTGGCTTTTTGTGCATAGCTTAATACTTCCTCTTTCTGCATCAATGCCTGTACATCTACGCCGGTATTGTAACGGGCGGCTTGCGGACAGTACGCACAATCCTCACTGCAACCTCCGGTTTTAATACTCAGTAAGGTGCAAACCTGAACTTCAGCAGTATCGTTGTATTGGTGGTGTAAACCTGCTGCGCGATAGATCAGTTCCAGCAGTGGTGTATCGTACACAGCTTTGATTTCAGAAAGGGTCCAGTTATTCCGGATATCTGTAGACATAGGTATCTGTTTATAGTACAAATATAAGCGGGTATCTTATATGCTGAAGGGATGTGTTGAATGAAGTCGTTACTCTTTCCGGGTTCCGATATACGCTCTCCATTTTTCAATAACACCCTGCATATCTTCCGGCAAGGGCGATTCAAATAAGATTTCTTGCTGTGTAACCGGGTGAATAAATCCCAGCGTTCGGGCATGCAGTGCACAACGCGGACAAATCTCAAAACAGTTATCTACAAACTGTTTGTATTTGCTGTAAATGGTTCCTTTCAGAATTTTATCGCCGCCATATTCCCAATCGTTGAAAAGTGTATGCCCGATATGTTTCATGTGCACCCTGATCTGGTGGGTACGTCCTGTTTCCAGCACACATTCTACCAGGGTTACATAATTGAATCTTTCGAGCACTTTATAATGGGTAATA
Source organism: Sediminibacterium sp. (assembly GCA_036405675.1). Lineage (GTDB taxonomy): Bacteria > Bacteroidota > Bacteroidia > Chitinophagales > Chitinophagaceae > Sediminibacterium. The sequence continues at coordinate 18,832 of DASWXD010000090.1, read as the reverse complement.
GCATGTTTGCCGATTTCTCCTTCGGGATATACATCAAACATTTTCCGGTGCTGGCGGTGGCGGGCTATATGGCCGGTAACCGTACCTTCCTCCTGTTCCATATCGCCCCATACCAGTGCCACATATTTGCGCTTCACAGTATGGTTAAAGAATTGTTTGGCGAGATGCGCCGCTACTTCCGGTTTTTTGGCCAGCACAATTAGTCCCGTAGTGTTTTTATCTATCCGGTGTACCAATCCAAACCTCGGTAAAATATCTTCATCAATACCTGGATTCTGTTGTTCGAGGTAATAAGCCACCCCATTCAGTAGCGTACCGCTGAAATTACCTACCCCCGGGTGTACTACCATATTGGCCGGTTTATTGATCACCATCAGGGCCTCATCCTCATACACGATATTCAGGGGTATATTCTCTCTTTTGAGGATGGTATGCTCCGGGTTAATCAGGCTCATCAACAACAACTCATCCCCCGGTTTGATCTTATAATTGCTCTTCACCGTTTTTCCGTTCACCGTTACAAACCCGGCTTCAATACCCTGTTGTACCTTATTACGGGTAGCACCTTCCAGGTGCATCTGGATCCATTTATCTATGCGCAAAGGTTCCTGGCCCTTATCAATGGTAAAGGTTTTACGCTCATAGAGGGCTTCCGATGTGTCTTCGGGCAAATTATCAAGCTCATCCAACATGCGGCAAAAATAAAGGTTTGAGGGGAGATGGCGTGTTTTAACGGTCAGCCTCTGGCAAATGACAGTGCCGATTTCTTCCTACTTTTGCGCCATGCAACAGGAAGTCTTGTTCCAGGATCTTGGCCGCCAGCGCAGCTACAAGGAGATCTGGGATTACCAGGAAAAATTATTAAAAGAGAATACCGATACAAAGGCCCAGCTGCGTGCAGCAGATCCGGCGGTAGCGGCAGCATTGCCCTCCACCGTTCATCGCCTGCTTTTTGTTGAACATGAGCCTGTGTATACCCTTGGCAAAAACGGAAAAGAAAGCCATGTGCTGATCTCAGCAGAAGAAAGAGAGCAGAAACAGATCGAATACTTCCACATTAACCGTGGCGGTGATATTACGTTTCATGGACCAGGACAATTGGTAGGTTATCCTATTCTCGATCTGGAAAAATTAAAACCAGATCTGGGCTGGTACCTGCGTAGCCTGGAAGAAGTGATTATTCTTACCATGGCCGAATATGGCCTGAAGGGAGAACGCAGTCCCGGCGAAACCGGTGTATGGCTGGATCCTGATCAGAAAGGCAGGGAGCGTAAAATCTGTGCCATGGGCATCAAATGCAGCCGCTGGATCACCATGCACGGATTTGCATTCAATGTAAATACAGATCTTACCTATTTCAGTCATATTGTACCCTGCGGCATTGAGAACAAACAGGTAACTTCTCTCCAGCAAGAACTGGGCCGTCAAATTCCTTTCGATGAAGTAAAAGAAAAAGTAAAAAAGAACTTCGAAAAAATCTTCCACATCCATCTTATCTCCGCCTGAAACAAAACATTCACTCATTCACTCATTCACTCATTCAAAGATTAGTCCTCACCTCGGCAGAAAGAATTTGTTCTTTTCCATCAGTTTGTCATCCTCGAATAACTCAAAATAAAACCAACCCGCATGTACAAAGTCTGTTTTGTCAAGGATCAGTTCCTGTTCTTTCAGGTTTTTGATGCGGAATAGTTCAGAGCCGTCCTCTTCGTAAAAAACGACCGAATATTTATGTTGTTTTACCAGTGGCAGCAGAATCGTCACATACCCTTTGTTATTGGTGAAGATATAGTCTGAAGGTTTCCATACATAACGCGGAACAAAGGGCCGGATCTCTACATGCTGATCGTCGCTGGCATATAACGTGTCCTTGGTTTTAGTGGCTACGGAGTCTTTGAATTTACGATACAGGGCTGTTTCCAGTACCTGTAACAGGCTATCATTACGGTAAATAAATACATAGGCTTTGGGAGGGGGGGCAAAGGAGCGGATCTGGCTATGGTACGGATCCAGTGCATATAGGGTATCCCGAGTTTTGTGTTTAATCGAGTCTTTCCATTGTAAGAAGGATTTCTTGGTTAACGCAGCCACAACCTGTTGGTCCTTATAAATATAATATACCTCTTTGTTTACAGGAATCCATTCTACCGACCTTTCGTTCAGGCGACGGAGTTTGTCCTTGGTTTTTGTATTGATGGAATCCTTGAATCGCGCATACCCTGCTTTATCAAAACGGAATAGGATATGCTTTTGTAAATAGATACTGGTCAGGTTTTTCTTTTCTGCAGTAGTAGGTATTGGTGCAACGGGGGAGGCATTTATAACAGGGGTAGAAGGAATGATTACCGGTAAAGAACTGGCAGCTGCACTGGCTTCCACTGCTATCGCTCTGGTAAAAAAATAAGTGCCACCTTCCAGCGAATAAAAAATCCGGTAGAAATTTTTCACACCGGACACGGGTCTGTTATCAACATAACCATTCGAAGCCAGTTCCGGCGATTGCGACGAAAAAATAGTCCTGAAATTTTTGCTGCTGTCGAGGGATCGTTGAATAGCTAATTGAACACAATTACGGTAAGGGTTGTTCCAACTGATCTGGATCTTTCCGCGGGTCAGTTCCCGCGCAGCAAAGTCGGGCAACAGGCTCTGCGAAAAAGCGGTAAAACATACCAGTAACCCTGTCAGTATTGCAAGTGAACGTATAATCGGCCTCATGGGTTACAAATATAAAATCAGATCGTTTAAGAAAATGGTAATAAACCGGGCGGTAAAGAGTTATTTCCCTGTATTCCGCCGCTATGGATCACCAGTAACCGGCTACCTGCAGGAAAATATTGATTGGATACCAGCTCTTTCACTGCATACAGCAGTTTGGATGTATACACAATATCTGTGGGTAATTGCTCTGCCTCCCAGGTTTCGCACATGAATCGGATCAGCTCAGCGGGGTGTTTGGCATAGCCGCCAAAATGATAGTTATGCAGGATGGTAAACGGCGCCTGTTGGCTATTATTTAGTAGTGATTTTACTTCCTGTTCCAATCCCAAATGGTTTTTGAGAACACTGATTCCGATCAACTGCTGTTCTATTCCGGCAGACTGGACCAGACCCGCCAGCATGGTACCTGTGCCTACGGCACAAATGATATGGGTATAGGTTTGGGTGTTGGCCGATGATAAGATATCGCCCGCACCTTTGGCGCCTAACGGGCCATAGCCACCTTCCCTTACCCAATATACCCCCGGGTCATTGTTAGCGCGGATGATAGTAGCCGGATCCCGGAACTGCTCCCTGGTTACAAACTTCAGCTCCATACCCAGTTCCTGCGACTGCCACAAAGTAGGAGATAGGAGATGGCTTAACTCTCCCCGGATATATCCACAGCTCTGTAATCCGGCTTCTTTAGCGGCATAAGCCATGGCCACAATATGATTAGAGAAAGCACCGCCAAAGGTGGCAATGGTATGATGGCCGGTCTGGCGGGCATCCTCCAGGTAATACTTCAGTTTAAACCATTTATTGCCCGATACAACCGGATGCAGCAGGTCCAGCCGCAGGATGTCTGTCTGCACCTGTTCATCCGAAAAATGGGGTAATGGCTGAACCCTGATATTTTGTAATTTCGCATACATTGTAATCGATCATTCATTCTTTTAACAGCACAATCTTAATCATATTCTGCATGAAACCAACACTTGTGATTTTAGCCGCGGGCATGGCCAGCCGATATGGAAGCATGAAGCAGACCCAGTCTTTTGGTCCTTCCGGCGAAACTATCATGGATTATTCTATTTATGATGCCATCCGTGCAGGTTTCGGCAAAATTGTTTTTATTATCAGGGAAGAGTTTGCAGAAGGCTTCAAAGCTATTTTTGAGCCAAAATTACAGGGACGTATTGCTACTGATTATGTTTACCAGCACCTGAATGCCTTTACCGGCGGTCGTACTATACCGGCAGAAAGAACCAAACCCTGGGGAACCGGTCATGCCGTACTTTGCTGTAAAGGAAAAGTGAACGAGCCCTTTGCCGTCATCAATGCAGATGATTATTATGGAAGAGATGCTTTTGTAAAAGCATACACTTTCCTGACTACCCAGTGTAATGAGCAAACCTATTGTATCGTGGGATACGAATTAAAAAATACCCTCAGCGATAACGGTAGTGTAAGCCGCGGCGTTTGTGATATCGATGCCGGGAATAACCTGACCGATATCAATGAACGAACCAGCATTTTCAGAGGCGAGAACGGTAAAATTACTTACCAGGATGAGTCCGGTCTGCATGAAGTATCGGAAGATAGTCTGGTGAGTATGAACTATCTCTGTTTTGCCCCCGGTTTTATCGACCTCTGCGAAGAGCAGTTCCACCATTTCCTCGACCAGCACATGCATGAGCCGAAAGCTGAATTTTTTATTCCAACAGCTACTAAATACTATATCCAGTCAGGAAAAGGAGTCGTAAAAGTAATCCCTACTTCTGCCAAATGGTTCGGGGTCACTTATAAAGAAGATGCACCGGGTGTGCAGGCCAGTATCAATGCGCTGGTAGCTTCGGGAGAATATCCCGCTGCTTTGTGGGCCTGATACTATGTGTATCTATAAAGTAAAAACAGGGAAGTGAATGCTTCCCTGTTTTTTTGCTATATACTACTATCAAAAAAACAGCCCGCTAAAAGCGGGCTGTTCAAAATCAATCGTAATAGAATTATTTCTTAAAGGCTTTCACAGAGAACACCGATTCTTCCAAACGGGTGATCTGCTGTTTTCTTTGTACACCTTTTAAACTTGAGCGATTGGGCAGTTTCAATCTCGCAAAAGCAGTGTCAGATTCCTTCAACTCTTCTACCAGTTTGTAAATATTTTTAGATTTCACGGCAAACGCTACTCCTTCGGCTTCGGCCTGGCGGGTACTTAAAATACCGATCACTTCGCCATTGTTATTAAACACCGGTCCGCCGGAATTACCGGGATTGGCGCTGATCTGCACCTGGTAGGTGAGGGAGTCGCTGTTATAACCGGTTCGGGCACTCAGGTAACCTTCTCCGTACACAATATCGTTTCTGGGGTAACCCAGGGTGAAAATTTCTTCGCCTAATTCCGCATTGGATTTGCGGATGGTATAAGGCAGGGATTTCTGCGCCTGGTATTCTGCATCATTGATTTTTAAGATCGCAAGGTCGCGGTCTGTATCTATATGGGCAATGGTGGCATTGTATTCCTGTCCTTTACTGTCAACCACTACCGCACCGGAACCTTTCAGCACGTGGGCATTGGTAATAATATATCCTTTGGGATCGATCAGGAAGCCGGAACCGCCACTGATCAGCCTGGCATTGGCAGGGATCTTGCTTTTGACTTCATTGATCAGGGTTCCCTGGTATTGCTGATTTTGCTTGATCACTTCAATGGCTTTGCTCAGCTGCTCAATCTGGTTGCCATTCACTACCGGAGAGAAATAAATGGCCAGTCCACTGATCACCAATGCAATAACGCCACCCACAGAAGCTGCAATAGCGGTTACCCTTTTGTATTTGTTCCAGATCTGGATCACTTTGCCGCGGGTGGTTAACTCGCCACCTTCATTGATATCGCCACGCTCCAGTAATTTGGCATGCGACAGCTGTAAGCTGGTACGCAGGTTACGGTGAAGCGCGTAAATGTCCATCTGGTGCAGGAACATGCCATGCTCTACCACCATCTGGTCTATTTCGGGTGTATTTTTCCGGAGCGTTTCAAAATAGTCACGCTCCGCGGCATCCATATCGCCGTGGAGGTAACGTTCGATTGCTTCCAAAAGTAGAATGTCGTCCATGATATTAGTCTCCGATATTATATTGCGAGAAGAACAATTTCTTCAACCGCATCAAACATTTATATTTCTGGTTCTTGGCATTGTCGGCATTGGTATAGCCAAACTCGGCCGCCAATTCCTGCATACCCATTTTCTTCAGGTAATATCCCTCCAGCAAACTCTTACAAGGTTCTCCCAGGCTGTTCAGGGCCCGGTCCATGATGGCAAACTCCGCATTACGCTTTTCGTGTATGTCAAGATCTTCTTCCACCGGAACCGTTTCTTCCATACTGTCGATCCGGTTCGAATATCTACCCAGCTGTTGTAATCTTTTCAACCATAAACGCCTGCATATAGAATATACATAGGTTTTGATCTGGCAGGTTAAGACAAATGATTCGCTTTGTGCTTTCTCATACAAGGCGATCATGGCTTCCTGGAAGATATCCCGGGCGTCGTCGTAAGAGCCATTGTTCTGCAGAATAAAAGCCTGTACCATCGAAAAATTGTCCTTGTAAATGGTTTCGATGGCTTTGGAGTCGTTCAGTGCCAGTCCCTTCAGTAATGCTTGTTCGTTAGTATCGGCTTTCACTATCTGTACATTTAATACGGTATAGGGGGTAAAAGTAACCCAAAATAGGCCTAAAATATTTTTTTAAAAAACTTCTGCCACCCCGGGTTACCTTTTATCACATGCGGGTATTAATACTAAATTCACTCACAACAAAACAAACAAACATGAAAAAGCTGTTATTCGTATTGGCTCTGGGCGCTTTCGCTGCCTGTAATTCTGGTGAAAACCAAACTCCTGCTGCTGACACAGTAAAAACTGATTCAGTTACAGCTCCAGTTGACACTGCTGCTCACGCTGCTGACACAACTCATGCTGCTGCAGACACTACCAAGAAGTAATTCTTAAAGCTAAGTGTGTAAGATTTGAGGTGACTTAGCTTGCCGGTCAGAACAGCTTTCGAACTTTTTTTCATATGGCAAGCAATCGTTAGAGGGCGCTCCGTTTCCACGGAGGGCCTTTTTCATGTCGGGACGCTGGAGCGGCCTGACATAAAAAAATTAGCAATTAGCAATTAACAATTAACAATTAAAAATTAAACCCAGTTCCACCCTCACCACTACAACACCCAATCAATATCCAAACCACATCTGCATCCCGTCTCAGTTCTAACTAAGGTTTGTTAGTATAATATTTTTTGGCAGATGATGCTATTGAATACAATCAATGATTATATTTGGCATACAATGAATCAGAACACAGCAAATACTTTCTACTTTTTCTTTTATTACTTCTTTATACAAAGAAGCCGGGTAGTATTTGCCAAAGCATAAAAGCGAAAACAAATTAAGATACGATCCCGGCCCGAAAGGCCGGGATTTTTTTGTCCCGCTGCAAGAAAGGGGATAATGAAACAGGACATACTATGACAACTGTAAAACAGGATAAAAGAATTGCTGCTACCGATCCGGCTGAGAAGCCGGCAGGAATCTGCATTCAGGGATATGAAGGAAGTTTTCACCAGGTAGCGGCCCGTTCCTTTTTTGGTAAAGAGGTGGAAGTGATTACCTGTGCCACTTTCCGCGACCTGATCCGGATCTCTTCCGATAAAAAACAGTCTGCCGGCGGAATCATGGCCATAGAAAATTCCATTGCAGGAAGTATCCTCCCTAATTACAATCTGCTGCAGAAAAGCAACCTGAAAGTAATAGGCGAAGTGTATCTGTCTATCAGCCAGAATCTCATGGTTAACAAAGGCGTGAAACTGGAAGATATCAAAGAAGTACATAGTCACCCGATGGCCATCCTGCAATGTCTCGATTACCTGGAAAAACAGGACTGGAAACTGGTAGAAACCGAAGATACCGCACTCAGTGCCAAACATATTCACCAGAAACACAGTAAACATGCGGCCGCTATTGCGAGTAAACTGGCGGCAGAATTATACGATATGGATATCATTGCTCCCCATATCCATACCTTGAAAAATAATGTGACCCGTTTCCTTGTATTACAAAGAGCGAAAGAAGCACAGGAAGTGGCTGATGCGGATAAGGCATCCGTTTATTTTCAGACCAATCACTCCAAAGGCATACTGGCACAGGTATTAAGCCGGATCGCAAAAGGAGGAATTAACCTGAGTAAACTCCAGAGTATGCCCATACCCGGCAGTAATTTCAAATACGGCTTTTATGCGGATCTGGAATTTGATTCCCGCAAACAGTTGGAAGCGGTAATGGCTTCTATTGAATCGTTGACGAACAGCGTAAAAATATTCGGTATTTACAAAAAAGGAAAACTTGTAAAAGGTTAATCATGACAGTAGCTACTTCAACAAGACTGGAAGGCATCGGCGAATACTATTTCTCACAGAAACTGCGCGAGATAGAGGAGCTGAACAAACAGGGTAAAAATATCATCAACCTGGGTATTGGCAGTCCCGACCTGCCGCCACATCCCGATGTGGTAAAAGTGCTGCAGGAAGAAGCGGAAAAATCCAATACGCATGCCTACCAGAGTTACAAAGGTTCTCCCGTATTGCGAAATGCTATTGCCGCATGGTATGCCAAGTGGTATGGGGTTACCATCAACCCGGATACGGAAGTGTTACCGCTGATCGGTAGCAAAGAAGGGATCATGCATATCTGTATGACCTATCTGAACGAAGGTGATGAAGTGTTGATCCCCAACCCCGGTTATCCTACCTATAGCAGTGCCGTAAAACTGGCCGGTGGAAAGGCGATATCTTATGAGATGAAGGAAGAGAACAACTGGGAACCTGATTTTGGAGCACTGGAACAGATGGATCTGCGTAAAGTGAAACTGTTATGGGTCAACTACCCGCATATGCCTACCGGACAATTACCAACGGTGGCTTTGTTTGAAAAGATTGTGGCATTTGGGAAGAAACATAATATCCTGGTTTGTCATGATAACCCTTACAGCTTTATCCTGAACGAAACACCGATGAGCCTGCTCAGTGTAGAAGGTGCCAAAGAAGTGGTGATTGAATTGAATTCATTAAGCAAAAGCCAGAACATGGCCGGCTGGCGGGTAGGCATGCTCTGCGCCGCCAAAGAAAGAATTGAAGAGATCCTGCGCTTTAAAAGTAATATGGACAGCGGTATGTTTCTGCCGGTACAGCTGGCTGCGGCCAAAGCCCTGAGCCTTGGTAAAGACTGGTACGATGATATCAACGCCATTTATACCGCCCGCCGCGAAAAAGTATTTGAACTGCTGGAGTTGCTGAACTGCGAATTCTCGAAAGACCAGGTGGGTTTATTCGTATGGGCAAAAATCCCTGCTACCTACCCAAGTGGTTATGCGCTAAGCGATGAAGTGTTGTATACTGCAAATGTATTTATCACCCCCGGTGGCATTTTTGGTTCTGCCGGTAACGGTTATATCCGGGTGAGTTTATGTGGCAGCATCGAAAAATTTGAAGAAGCGATCAATAGAATTAAAAATTAGCAATTAACAATTAATAATTTCTAAACAGAGTTAGTGAGAACGCGCATTCCATTTTTAATTTCTAATTTTTAATTTTTAATTCTTAATTACCATGACAGTTACCATCATCGGGGTTGGCCTAATCGGAGGTTCCATGGCTTTGACATTGAAAGAAAAAGGTTTTGCCACCAGACTGATCGGGGTAGAAGCCAATCCGGCGCATGCGGCTAAGGCTTTGGAACTGGGGCTGGTGGATGAAATAAAGGATTTGCATACAGCCGTTCAGGAATCCGGACTGGTGATATTGGCAACGCCTATTAATGTGGCTGAAGCTTTGTTGCCGCTGATTTTGCAAATGGTAGACAAACAGGTAGTCATGGATGTGGGCTCTACCAAAAAAACGATCTGCGAAGCGGCGGATCAAAGCCCCCAACGCGGCCGTTTTGTAGCTACCCACCCGATGTGGGGTACCGAATACAGCGGTCCGGAAGCGGCAGTAAAAAATGCTTTTGAGAAAAAGGCAACGGTGATCTGCAGCAAGGAAGACAGCGATGCAGATGCCGTGGAAATGGTAGAAAAAGTATATGGACTTCTGGGTATGCATATTGTATACATGAATGCCGAAGCACATGATGTGCATGTGGCATATGTGAGTCATATTTCGCATATCACTTCTTTTGCCCTGGCCAATACGGTGTTGGAGAAGGAGAGGGAAGAAGATGCCATTTTTGAGTTGGCCAGTGGTGGTTTTGAGAGTACCGTACGTTTGGCCAAAAGTAATCCGGCCATGTGGGTGCCCATTTTTATGCAGAATAAAGACAATGTGCTGGATGTATTGAATGAACACATAGCACAGTTACGCAAGTTCAAAGCCTGCCTGGAGAAGGATAATTACGAATACCTGGCCGAGTTGATTGAAAAGGCGAATGGGATCAGGAGAATATTGAAATAGGGCAGCTTCGAGCTGCGAGCCATTAGCTTTGAGCTGTGTGTATAGAAAAGATGGAGGGAAACGTACTAAAGATACTCAGATTTGGGAAGGCTCATGGCTCACAGCTCGCGGCTAATAGCCTGCCTGGAAAAGGAGAATTACGAATACCTGGCCGAGTTGATTGAAAAAGCGAATGGGATCAGGAGAATATTGAAGTGATTACGGATTAGCGTATTGCGGATTAACGGATTAACGGATTAACGGATGATGGATGCGTATTAAATAGTTATTTTCTAATCCGCCAATCCGATATCCGCCAATCCGCTAATCAAAGCCGAGAGGAGGAAAGGAAGCACAAGTGTGCGACGCAAGAATAGCCGAAATCCACGCTGCTGCTGGGTTTCAAACAAAAAAAGGGTAAAGAGGTATATAAAAAGTACCTTTGCAGCAAATTTTTTATTACATGACGACATTTGAAGCGTTGGGAATTGATGCTAGATTGATTCAGGCAACGGATGAGTTGGGGTATGTGAACCCAACCGCAATACAAGAACAGGCAATCCCCGTATTGCTGAGTGGCACCAAGGACTTTATTGGCCTGGCGCAAACGGGAACCGGCAAAACAGCGGCTTTTGGCCTGCCTTTGCTGCATATTATTGATGCCGCGGCCAAATATCCGCAGGCGCTGGTGGTTTGTCCTACAAGGGAACTCTGCCTGCAGATCGTGAAAGAAATAGAGCTCTTTAAAAAATACATGTCTGGGGTATCCGTAGTGGCTGTGTATGGTGGTGCTTCTATCGGATTACAGATCCGCGACCTGAAAAGGGGCGTGCAGATCGTGGTAGCTACACCGGGTCGATTGATCGACCTGATTGAGCGGAAAGCGATCAACCTGGAGCAGATCAAGTATGTGGTACTGGATGAAGCAGACGAAATGCTGAACATGGGTTTCCAGGATGATATCGAATTCATCCTCAAGAACACACCGGCCAGGGAAAGTACCTGGTTATTCAGCGCTACCATGCCACCCGAGATCCGCAAAGTGAGCAAGAAGTACATGAAGGATCCCAAAGAGGTAACCGTGGGTAAGGTGAACACAACCAACAAAAGCATCGATCACCAGTACTACGTTACCACGGCACAGCACCGGTATGAAACGCTGAAAAGGATCATCGATTTTAACCCGGGTATCTATGGGATCATTTTTACCCGTACCAAGATCGATGCACAGGAGATCTCTGAAAGACTGACCAGGGAAGGATACGATATCGATGCCCTGCATGGTGACCTGACACAACAACAGCGTGACCGTGTAATGGGACAGTTCCGCGATAAAAGCCTGCAGTTGCTGATTGCAACCGATGTGGCGGCCCGTGGAATTGATGTGGTAGGTATCACCCACGTGATCAACTACGAATTGCCGGATGATGTGGAGATCTATACACACAGAAGTGGTCGTACGGGTCGTGCCGGTAACCAGGGAATCTGTATCTCGATCGTACATGCGAAAGAGATGTATAAGTTCAAACAGATCGAACGGATCAACAACTCGCAGTTTCACAAGCTGGATATACCTAGTGGCAAGGATGTATGCCGCAAACAGTTCTTCCATTTCATGGATAAATTATTGTCGGCCGATATCAGCCATGGCGATTATGAAACCTATGTTCCCATGCTGGCAGAGAAGTTTGCCGAAGTAAGCAAGGAAGATGTACTGAAACGCGTGGCCGCAATGGAGTTTGACCGCTTTCTGAAATATTATGAGAATGCGGAAGACCTGAACCTGCGCGAACGCAGCAAAACGGATCGCAACGACAGAAGCGAACCCAGAAGAAGAGATGACAGAAGCGAAGGCCGTGGCGATAGTCGCAAGGAATATACCAGAGGTGGCGGTTACAGCCGGCTGTTTGTGAACCTGGGAACCAAAGACGGTTTCTTTAAAGCCAGTTTCCTGCAGTTCATCCTGGATATGAGCGATCTGAAAAAAGAAGTACTGGGTAAGATTGATATGAAGGACATGAACAGCTGGATCGAGATCGATCGGGGTGCTGCACAGCAGATGATCCGTTCTCTGGACGGTAAAAGCTACAAAGGCAGAAGAATCCGTATGAATGATGCGGATAGTGGTGGTCCGGCTGGTTTTTCCAAGAAACCCAGAAGAGGCGAAGGGTAATCAGATGTTAGCAGGTAAACCTGTTGATTGGTGATTGATTGCCGGCCAATAGATGGGTTTATCTGTTAACTGATCAACCAATAAAAAACATAAAAAGTAACAACAACAAACATGGAACAAGCAATCGAACAGGCAACATCTGTGGAGGCATTATTAAAGAAGCGTCCCTTAATTATTTCCGGTCCCTGCAGCGCCGAAACAGAAGAGCAGGTTATGCAGACAGCCATGCGTCTGGCAGCTACCGGTAAAGTGGATATCCTGCGGGCAGGTATCTGGAAACCCCGTACCCGTCCCGGTAGTTTTGAAGGTATCGGTACCAAGGGCCTGCCCTGGTTACAGGCAGCCAAAAAAGCTTCCGGATTACCGGTAGCCATTGAAGTGGCCACCGGCAAACAGGTAGAAGATGCCCTGCATTTTGGGGTGGATGTACTCTGGATCGGTGCCCGTACCACGGTTAACCCGTTCAGCGTACAGGAAGTGGCAGATGCTTTACGTGGTGTAGAAGTACCTGTATTGATCAAAAACCCTATCAACCCGGATCTGGAACTCTGGATCGGTGCGATGGAGCGTGTAGCCAAAGCAGGTATCAAAGATATCGGCCTGATACACCGTGGTTTCAGTTCCTATGGCAATACCGAATACCGGAATGCCCCCATGTGGCACCTGGCCATCGAAATGAAACGCCGCTACCCTGAGTTATTACTGATCAACGATCCATCGCATATCTGTGGAAGAAGAGATATTTTACAGGAAGTGGCACAAACCGCTATTGATCTTGACTTTGACGGTTTAATCATAGAAAGCCATATCGATCCGGATAATGCCTGGAGCGATGCCAAACAGCAGATCACTCCGGAACAGCTGGGTGAGATGATCGGCAATATCCGCTGGAGAAAAGAAGATACAACTTCGCCCGAATACCATGCGGCACTCGAAAAACTGCGCCAGCAGATCAATAACCTGGATGATGAACTGATGCAGATCCTGGGCCAGCGAATGAAAGTGGCAGAGCATATCGGTCAGTACAAAAAAGACAATAATATCACCATCCTGCAAACCAATCGTTGGAACAGCATTCTCGAAAGGGCTTTCGCCAAAGGCGATAAACTGGGACTGAGTAAAGAATTTGTAACCAAATACTTTGATGCGGTGCACATGGAAAGTATCACCCACCAGAACAAGATCATGAATTCATAATTCACGCATTACGGATTAACGGATTGGCGGATTATTAATCCGCCAATCCGCCATCCGCTAATCCGATAGTCCCATGAAAAAAAGAAGTTTCACATTCTCCACTACCACTGTTAACTATTATTTCGACGCCGATTTTTCGCAGATAGAGAAACTGGCACCGAAAGAAAACGCAGTGATCATTACGGATGAACATGTATTTGCCAAACACAAGAAGAAATTCAAGGGCTGGAATACGATCGTACTGAAAGCGGGAGAGAAATATAAAGTACAGCAGACCGTAGATGTGGTGATTGATCAATTGATCGCTTTTGGTGCCGACCGCAACACCACGCTGGTAGGTGTGGGCGGCGGTGTGGTTACCGATATCACCGGTTATGTGGCAGGAATCTATATGCGGGGCATCCGCTTCGGACTGGTACCCACTTCTTTACTGGCTATGGTAGATGCAGCCATTGGTGGTAAAAATGGAATTGATGTTGGTGTGTATAAGAATATGGTAGGATTGATCCGCCAACCGGCTTTCCTGCTGTTTGATACATCATTCCTGAAAACCCTGCCCAAAGCAGAATGGCAGAATGGATTTGCAGAGATCATCAAACACGCCTGTATCAAAGATGCGGTCATGTTCCGCCATTTACAGAAACACAAACTCAGCGATTTTCAGAAAAGTCCCAAACTCTTATCCGCATTGATCGAACAGAATGTGCTGATCAAAACCAAAGTAGTGGTAGGAGACGAGTTTGAACAGGGCGAAAGGAAACTGCTCAATTTCGGGCATACACTCGGGCATGCTATTGAGAATATGTACGATTTGAGTCACGGACAGGCCATCAGTATCGGCATGACCTATGCCGCCGTTATGTCGCAGCAACTGAAGCATTTTACCGGTGCAGAACTGGTGGTGAAAGTGCTGGAACAATACGGTTTGCCTACGCTGGCCCAATTCAATACCAAAAAAGCTTTTAAGATCCTGCTGATGGACAAAAAGAAAGACAATGTAAGCATTAACTATATCCTGCTCGAAAAGATCGGGAAAGGGGTGGTGCAACCCTTGCTCTTGGTTCAGCTCCAGGACATTTTTAAACAATTCGGAAAATAAGAACGGAACTGGTGTTTAATCCGCCAATCCGTAATCCGCCATCCGCGAATCCAACAATGATTGTAAGTATACAACCTTCTCAGTTATCCGGATCCATCGTAGCCGCTGCGAGTAAAAGCAGCATGCAAAGAGCCTGCGCGGCAGCTTTGTTAACGGTGGGCGAAACCATCCTGCATAACCCCGGTAACAGTAACGATGATCTCGCTGCCATAGATGTGATCCAGAAACTCGGCGCTGCTATCGAAAAAAAAGACAAGGGAGAACTGCTGATCCGTTCCCGGGGCATTCATCCCGCCCACAAAGAAGTGAACTGTGGCGAAAGTGGTCTCGGTATCCGGATGTTTACCCCCATTGCCGCATTGAGCAGCGAACCCATTACCCTGAATGGAACGGGTAGCCTGCTGACCCGTCCCATGGATTTTTTTGATGAGATTCTGCCGAAACTGGGTGTTACAGTTGTCTCCAATGGTGGTAAACTGCCGTTACAGATCCAGGGCCCATTGCAGCCGGCCAATATTGAAGTAGATGGCTCACTCAGTTCCCAGTTTCTGACCGGATTACTGATGGCTTATGGCGCTGCCGGTGCCCATGATGTGTGCATTACTGTTAACAACCTAAAGAGTAAACCCTATATCGACCTAACCCTCCAGGTAATGAAAGATTTTGGCTGGGAGGTAGAGAACCACGCATACAAAGAGTTCCGGTTCACCCGTTCCCGCACGGCTCCTGCTGCCAATGGCAGCATTCAGTATACCGTGGAAGGAGATTGGAGCGGTGCCGCTTTTCTGCTGGTGGCAGGAGCTATAGCAGGTCCCATCACTGTAAAAGGACTGGATATCTACTCCACCCAGGCTGATAAAGCTGTTTTACAGGCTTTGTCTGATTGTGGCTGCCGTTTATCTATCCGTCCGGATGAGATTGAGATTGGCCCCTTGCCCTTAAAAGCCTTTCATTTCAATGCCAACGATTGTCCGGACCTCTTCCCCCCACTGGTAGCCCTTGCCGCTTATTGTGAGGGAACCACGGTGATCGAAGGAGTAAACCGGCTCGCCCATAAAGAAAGTAACCGCGCCCTTACATTACAGCAGGAGTTTGCTAAATTGGGGATCGAAATTAACCTGCAGGACGATCTGATGCTGATCAAAGGCGGAACCGGGGTAAAAGGAGCGGTTACCCACTCCCGCCACGACCACCGCATAGCCATGGCCTGTGCCGTAGCTGGCTTAAAAGCCAGCAGTGCGGTAACCATCGAAGAAGCAGAAGCGATCAACAAATCCTATCCTCCTTTTTATGAGCACCTGCAACAACTCGGCGCCACCATAGGTAAGTAGACCTGTAAACCAACAAACCAGTAAACCAATAAACCCATCACCCCGTGAACAGTTTCGGTCGCATATTCCGCATACATATTTTTGGTGAATCGCATGGCGAATCGGTAGGGTTGGTATTGGATGGCTGTCCTGCGGGCCTGCCCCTGAGTACCGCCGATTTTCTGGAAGATATTGAACGCCGCAAAGGAGGTGTTCAAAAAGGAACCACTCCCCGGAAAGAAGACGACCTGCCCATTTTCAAAAGCGGGATCTTTAATGGCCATACCACCGGTGCCCCCATAACCATCCTGTTCGAAAATAAGAATACCCGTAGCGGCGATTATGAGAAACAGCGGGAAGTACCCCGCCCCGGACACGCCGATTTTACGGCCCATGCCAAATACGGCGGTTTCGAGGATTTCAGAGGAGGAGGGCATTTCAGCGGCCGCTTAACGGTTTGCCTGGTGGCTGCCGGTGTGATCGCCAAAAAACTGCTGCAGGGAATGCAGGTAAAATCAACCATCCTGGAAATAGGCGGAGAAACCGATCTGGAAAAAGGATTGAATAAAGCCATCGAAGCCAAAGACAGCATCGGCGGTATTGTGGAATGCCGTGTTAATGGCTTACCTGTTGGACTGGGAGAGCATTTCTTTGATTCGGTAGAGTCATTGCTGGCACATGCCGTATTTGCCATCCCGGCTGTAAAAGGGGTGGAGTTTGGAGCCGGTTTTGCCGCTGCCAAAATGTTCGGGGTAGAGCACAACGATCCCATCCTGGATGCTTCCGGTAAAACCAGGACCAATCATGCCGGTGGCATTGTGGGTGGCATAACAAATGGTAACGAACTGGTTTACAGAATAGTTATAAAGCCCACTTCATCTACTCCTAAAGAACAGGTTACCTTAAATTGGGAGACAAACGAGTTGGAGACCTTCTCTGTAAAAGGGCGCCATGATCTCTGTATCGCGCTTCGCGTACCGGTGGTAATGGAAGCGGTTACCGCCATGGTGCTGGCCGACCTGCTCTTACTTAACCAAAAATTAAAGCCTGTATTGGGCTAATAACCGGTACAAAGCAATAAGTTGCTGCCGCTACCCGTTTTAATCCTTACGGGTTAATCCGTCATTAAATTCAAATACAATGGAATCAGATTATATATATCACGTTACCACCAAAGAGCAATGGGCCGAAGCCCAGCGCTTGGGTCATTACGATTCAGATACTCTCGCCACCGAAGGTTTTATTCACTGCAGTACTGAACCGCAGGTAGCCGGTGTTTTGGAGAGATATTACAAAGGCAGAACCGGACTGGTGAAGCTGAAGATCGAGAAAGCGAAAGTGGCGAGACCCCTCATATTTGAGCTGGCTGGTTCCATTAATGAGGTTTTCCCTCATATTCATGGTGCCCTGAACCTGGATGCTGTAATTGAAGTTTCTGAAATACAATAAGTTATGCACGGTTACCTCATAAATGCATCGATCCAGTTACTGCCTGTGGTGCAGGATAGGCATCCCTACGAATGGGTGGATGAAGCCATTGCCATCATCCAGCAATCTGGTATCAAACACGAGGTTGGTCCTTTTGCAACTGTACTGGAAGGCTCTTATGCCGAAGTGATGGCCGTGATCAACCAGGTTAATGAACACCTGTTATCCCGCGGATGTCCGGAATGGATTTCGAGCATACAACTCCAGATCCGTAGTCAGGGAGACATGACGGCCGATGAAAAGACGGATAAATTCCGGTTGTAAAGAAGGGGCGGGTTGTGCTGGTCAGGGCCAGATAAATCCGCCATATACCCGCTCTCCCCAATATTGATACCCCGCTTTTTGCTCGTACCGGGTGCCACTAAGAATGGTATGGATAAACCCATTTCTTGCCACTTGTTCTGTATGATAGATTTTTCCTTCCTGATTGGTTTTCAAATGAATATCAATCCTATTTGATAATGCACTGTAATTGATAAAACTGCTGTCAGCGCTTTTGGTAAAACGGAAAGCAGTAGCAAGCTTTTGTTGCATCAGTTGGGTTCGGTACCAGGTGCCTCCGGTTGGACTCACCAAGGGTTTGCCGTTATAAATCACCACACTATCATTATAGGCCAGTACGTTCAGGTGGTGTTGGCGGGAGGTGCTCAGCCATTGCGTAAGCTTTTGGGTGTGCAGGGAGTCTTCATATCCGTAATCGCTATCAATGAAGGCAATCCGGCTTATTTCCCGGGGGATAGAGGATACAGCATCCAGGTAGCCAAACAGGAAACTGCCTCCTCCGCTATGGCTGTTCAGTACCAGTTCTGTCTGGAAAGGATGAAAAATACCTGCTATTGAGTCAACCATTCTTTTAATTTCTGCAGGCCCATCCGCTTGCTGCCTTTTCCAGGCGGGCCAGCTTTTCAGTTCATTGGCCATATACGCCACCACCACCTGTCTGTCTTTCATCACCTCCCGGATAAACCGGGTTTGAGCTGCAATATGCTGGATATCATAATGCCAGTCATCTCCGGGTGCCATGGTTTTGCCCATGGTCCACTCGATACTATTCCCGTTAGGCAGGGCAAAAAAGATCAGGAGTAGCTTTTTGGATCGCTTTAACCGGTGCAAACTGTCTGGCAGGTTAAGCCAGGTGATGGTTTTGTTGACCGGGTTATGGATCCGGATCGTGGTTTCTGTTTGCAGTTGCCGGGTAAGGGCGGGGCTTTGTGCCCTTGCCCGTATGGGCCCGTGACAGATGGTGAACAGGCAGAGGAGGTAAGTAAGTAGCTTGGGTCTGCTTACCGGCACCAGGTTCAAATTATCAATAAACTGGATATTTATCATTGATTAATAATATATTATATAATTCAATTAGACTTTAATAGTAATTAAAATGA
>DASWXD010000089.1:0-14297 GCA_036405675.1 Sediminibacterium sp. | reverse complement strand
TTCAATTCATTTCTGATAGAACTAAGCGAATCATTTACTACCTGCTTTCTCGCATAAAACTGAAGCATAGCGGCACTATCCGCCACATTTATCTTGCCGGAAACAAGATTTGGTACAGCAGATGTTAATACATAGGGAGCTAACATCGCTCCGGTATCTATCCGGTTCATTTTCTGGTTCACTTCATTCCTGATGGACGCAATCGAATCATTCACCAATTGCTTTCTTGCATAAACCTGAAGCATAGCGGTACTATCTGCGACATTCATCTTACCAGAAACAAGATTTGTTAGAGCAGATGTTAATACATAGGGTGCCAGCATCGCTCCGGTATCTATCCGGTTCATTTTCTGGTTCAATTCATTTCTGATAGAACTAAGCGAATCATTTACTACCTGCTTTCTCGCATAAAACTGAAGCATAGCGGCACTATCCGCCACATTTATCTTGCCGGAAACAAGATTTGGTACAGCAGATGTTAATACATAGGGTGCCAGCATTGCTCCGGCATCTATCCGGTCCATTTTCTGGCTCAATTCATTTCTGATAGACGCAATCGAATCACTCACCAATTGCTTTCTTGCATACGATTGTAACATAGCTGTACTATCCGCTACATTCAACTTTAACCGCAAAGAATCCCGGGCAGGTTTGCTCACCGGCTTCTCTTCATCTTTTGTATTGTCCGCAGCATCCAATCCAAGATTGATCCTCGCCTGTTGTAAATTGTCAGCACCCGTACCCCCATTGGCAATGGCTATAATTCCGGTTACATTGGCAGCTTTTCCTTTGATATCACCGGTTATTTTATCACCACTGACTTCTGCTATTTTACTATCTGTTACGGAAAGATCAGCCAGTTTGGAAGTTAATATAGCATTATTGGCGATTTTCAGAGAAGTAATCGCATTCGCTGCCACAACCGGATTGGGATAAGTTCCGGACAAATCCCCAGCAGCCACCCCCGTTGGTACCGCCGTTCCTGCAGATAAAGCACTCAATGCATACGGAACACTCAGCAGTTGTGTACTTCCCAGGTTGGTAAAATTGTTACCCCCGGTTGGATCCATCTCCAGTTCCATGAACTTAATACCTGAAAGCCAGTCTACGTTTGCCAGACTTCCTGACGAGATGGTAGCACCGGCACTTCCTATCTGAATAGAAAATAATCCCCAGTTATTGGTCTGTGTAGTACGTGTTTCTGTAAATACGATAACACCCGATGCAGAATGATTTCTGATATTCACCCGTAAACTGAGCTGCTGATTAGGTAAAGGAACACCGGCCGCATTTCTGGCTACACCCTGGTAGTTGAGTAAGGCAGGTGCCTGGGCGCTTAGTTGACCTACCAAGAGAAGGAAAATGAATGATAATAAAAATGACAGACGGGATAACCTATCTCTTTTTTTCATAAGCAGCAGTGGTTGAATGGCTAGTTAACTTTAATGATGTTAAATGATCCTCTTTTAATAACTTGATTGGTAACAGAACTGTATTGTTGTACGCGCAGAACATAAACACCCGGTACCAGTTTATTTACATCCAGCTTCTCTGTTCTTGGTACTCCGAAATAGTAAAATTGTTTACTCATGATCATTTTCCCCTGCATGTCGTATAATTCATACTGATTCAATCCGATCATCTTCCCAACAAAATTTACCTGCACAACATCACGTGCCGGATTTGGGTAAAGCCTGATCTCATCAGAAAAGTTGACAGCAGAACTGGCCGGTGGCTGGTAAGCCACGGAAGTTTGTAACACCCCATTGGTGACTACGATCGAACTATTAGACATCGTATTAATGCTGGTAGATTCACCGATGCTGATCTCAAATTGAAAATCCTTCATCGTTCCGAACTGACCGGTTATATTGATGGTAGAGGGATAGATCGATTGGGCCTGCACACCCAAAAAAGGAGACAAACAAACAGAGAGAAGAAAAAATTTTACCGGATGAATACAAATTACATTCACTGGCCTGGGTTCTCTCGGCCGGAACCAGTTGAGCAGCTTTGGACAAAATAGCCATGGTAGTCTCATACTAATTGGTTTAATCCTGATTTATTTTATCTTTCTCCTTTCTTCTTCACATCGCCGTCCGGTATGTCCTGTAGCATCTTTATCAGTCCACTTCATTACAATCCCTGCACTTATGAGACGACTACAAAGTAAATGTGGGTGCATGTAGTAAAAAATAGACAGCTTCGCAAACTGTCGTGGTAATCATGCCTGAAAAAATGTGATTATTAAAGAAGCAAATACGTAGTTAGTCTACTACAAAACAGAACAGGTCGTTCATAAAAGCGGGAGAGCTTTCAGCACTAAAAATCTGCCAATAAAAATGCCCCATAGTTAATGGGGCATTGTATACAATAGATAATTACTACAGGAAAAACTGATTACATTTTTTTAGCATCTTCCAGAAACTGGGCCAGCCCGATATCTGTCAACGGATGTTTTAATAATCCTAAAATAGAGCTTAAAGGACAGGTACAAACATCGGCACCCAGTTCTGCAGCTTTGATAATATGTAGTGCATTGCGGATAGAAGCTGCCAGGATCTCGGTTTTGTATCCCTGTATATCAAAAATATGACGGATCTGACCAATCAGCTCCATACCATCCCAACCGCTATCATCAATACGACCAATAAAAGGAGACACATAAGAAGCGCCTGCCTTGGCAGCCAGAATAGCTTGTCCGGCAGAAAAAATCAGTGTACAGTTGGTACGGATACCATTATCGGTAAACCATTTGATGGCTTTGATACCGTCTTTAATCATCGGCACTTTTACCACGATATTGGGGTGAATGGCGGCCAGTTTTTTACCTTCTTCCACCATACCGGCAAAATCAGTAGATAATACTTCGGCACTGATATCCCCATCCACCAGTTCGCAGATGGCTTTGTAATGCTGTGCAATGGCTTCTTCGCCTTTTACACCTTCTTTGGCCATCAGACTGGGATTGGTAGTAACACCATCCAGAATTCCTAAATCATTGGCTTCTTTGATCTGGGCGAGATTGCCCGTGTCGATAAAAAATTTCATAGATTCATTTCGGATTAACGGATAGCGGATTAACGGATTCTTTGCCTTCCGTTAATTCGCCATTCGCGAATAGAAAAAAAAAGTGGCAGGCTACTCACATCGCACCGCTACAACCGCTTATCCTTGCTGCATTCCTGCCCTGGGGAAGTTCAGCAGGAGCTGGTCGTGTGAGACCTGCCGGCGCAAAAATAAGGGTTGGCAGGTAAATCCGGCGATTTTTTTAGAGATTCTGATTTCCCGCAAATAAAACAAAGGTTTCTTTCATTCTCAAGGGAAACAGCTATCCATTTTCCAATATCCCGGTAACATTAAAACCCAGACCTTCCCGTTCTGGAATTAACGGTGGTAATCCCCACCAGTTCATCATGCCTGCTGCTGAAAGAGCGGTAGTAAAAAAGAACCGTATACTCATTCTCCGTTTCCCAGTAATTACCCTCTGTTAAAGCGGGATCCGCCTTTTCTTCCGGGCGTTTATTGTCTTTGGTGACATAGGTATAACTGTAATAACCCTGTTTCAGAAAAAGAGTTTTGGTATACACTCCGTTTGCTGCATCATACTGCATGCGGGAGGTATCTCCTATCTGGTTTCCTGTAAACTCACCCAGTATATACACAGATTTACCGGCAAAAGGCTGGTTATTGGCAGGCGCAAACGTAAAATGCACATTGGCATACTCAGATTGCCACCAGGGATTTAACGACTCGGTAGTATTGATCTCATCCCAGCCGTTCCTGTCCCTGAAAAACAGGTAGCGAAGATTATTTCTTTCTACGTCGGGTTTGATGAACACTTCATTGGGTGTTTTGTTTTTATCTACTCTATCCATTCTGTCGCTGAGAAACCGAAAACTCTGCAGATCGGCCCAGCGATATTCTTTTCCTGCGGGAAAAATACAATCCTGTTCAGCGTTATACTCCATCATTTTCCCCCGTATAAAAGTGGGCTGTATATTCCGTACCGCATCATCCCAGCGGTTATTCTGCAGGATCACAATTTTGGTCTGTTGCGGACTGAGAATATTCAGTTGCTGTGTATTCACCGCCAGCTGTACTTTCTGGTGTGTACGCAGAATTTGGTTATCGAAAGGCTGCTGCACCTGCGCCCCTACACTTGCCCTGTTGTCTACCACCAGCATCCGTTTGGTAAAAGCCAGTTTTGACGTATCCGCATCCAGGTATACTTTCAGCAGGTAATTACCGCTTTTGGTGGGCATACAGTTTCTGTCGGGTAACAAAGCCTGGTAATGCACATAACGGGTTTCTGCAATGGTAGAAACGCGGTACTGGCTGAGTCGGTTCTGCGGAAATCCTTTGATATAATCAAAAGAACTCAGGTCGGCCGGCGTCCAGTCGGCATTACACAACACAAACGTATAGTAGTAGTTTTTGGGATACCCGCTCATGTCATCAAAATGCAGTTCCAGCTGGTCGGCCGAATTCAGCGAGATCAGTGGCAGGCTCTGCTGGTTGTTCTGCTGAAACAGTTTGGGTGTCCGGATATCAGGCATATATACACGATCCGGCTGCCGCTGCGATCTTACAGGCAGGAAACCGGTTATAAACAATAGGAAAAGAAAGCTATTCCGCATACAAAGAATTCTGATTTAAACATACAACATTTCTGTAACCAAATGCTTTTGGGGCATTGCCGGTAGCAGTGTAGTTTTGAATGAACCAAAATCGTGCCGTTGAACCTGGCTTTTCATATCGCCAAAAGGATCGCTTTTAACCGACAGAAAACTTTTTCGCGGTTTATCATCCGTTTATCTATTACGGCAACCGCCCTGAGTGTGATGGCCATGATCATCACTTTGTCTTTTGTGAACGGCTTTCAGCAAACCGTATCGGAGAAAGTATTCAGTTTCTGGGGGCATGTTCGCGTACAGAAATATGAGCCCAACAAATCGCTGGTGGCAGAAGAAACGGCCATAGAAAAAGATAGTGCCATAGAAGCGTTGATCAAAAAAGATCCGGGTGTACAGCAATTACAGGGTTTTGCCACCAAATCGGCCGTACTCGAAAAGAACAAAGAAATTGAAGGCGTATTACTGAAAGGAATTGAGAAAAGCTACGACAGCAGCCGCCTCTACCCTTTTCTCCGTCAGGGTCGCTGGATCCGTTTTAATGACTCCTCTTACAGCAAAGAGATCCTCTTATCCAGCCAGCTGGCTGCACAACTGAAAATAGAACTTGCCGATACCATCACCGTCTATTTTATCTCAGGCATTGATGGTTCCCGCACCTACCGTAAACTGACCGTAGTAGGCATTTATAAAACAGGGATCGAAGAATACGACAAACTCTTTGTGCTGGGCGATCTGGACCTGATTCGCCGGGTAAACGATTGGGCGCCGAACCAGACAGGCGGTTATGAGATTTTTCTGAAAGATTACCGGGCCATCGACAGTGTAAGCAACCGTTTATCCGATGCGCTCCCTGCTACCTGGATGAGCCGCAGTATCCGGGAAGTGTATCCCAATATCTTCGACTGGCTCAGTATCCAGGATATGAACCGGAATGTGATCTTTATTGTCATGTCGGTGGTGGCCATCATCAACCTGATCACCTGCCTGCTGATACTGATACTGGAGAGAACCCGGATGGTGGGCATTTTAAAAGCATTGGGTGCCGAAGACGGGCTGATCCGAAAGTTATTCCTCTACCATGCCACCGTTATCACTTTCACGGGTATTGGCACAGGTTTTATCCTCGGAACCGGCATCTGTCTCTTACAACAAGCCACCGGTTTTATCCGGTTGGATGAAGCTTCTTATTATGTTGCTGTTGCCCCTGTGTATATTATCTGGTGGCAACTATTTCTGGTTTGCGCCGCCACTGCCGTGGTTTGTTATCTCGCACTCATCATCCCCACCTGGCTGATCAAAAAAATTGAGCCGGTTAAAGCGATACAGTTCAGATAAAACAGTTCAGTTACAAAGCCGGCCGGGTAAGATGCGATATAATGATGCCCGCCGCTACCGCCGCATTCAGCGATTCGGCCCCGCCGATGCGTGGGATGGTGATGGGATGAGAAACAAAAGTCAGCAGATCAGCCTGAATCCCCTTTGATTCATTCCCGATCAGGAGGATCCCCTCTTTCAGCGGTGCTACCTGGTACATATTCTGACCGTTCAGCAATGCACCATATACGGGAACGGTAGCTGCAGATAGAAAATCTGCCAGCGGCCGGTAGCAGACCTGCACCCTTGCATAACTGCCCATGGTACTCTGGATCACTTTGGGATTGTACAGTTCTACCGTATCCATACTGGCCACTATCTGTCGAATACCGAACCAGTCGGCAATCCGGATGATCGTGCCCAGGTTGCCGGGGTCCTGAATAGTATCGAGTACAAGGGTCAATTGGTTGGCCAGCACGGGTTCAGCAGCGGGTTCGGGCTGTTCTACCAGGGCCAATACCTGGTTGGGAGTCTGCAGATTACTGATCTTTTCCAGCTCCTCTTCTGTGATTTCTGTAAGCTGGGGTAAATGGCGGTGTTTTTCTGCCCAAACAGGTAAAGCATAGATCTTCCGGACATTTAGGCCGGTTTGCAGTAGTTCTTCCACCAATTTGGCACCTTCTACCAGAAACAACCGTTCTTCCTGCCTTTGTTTTTTCTGGCACAAAGATTGGATATATTTGAGCTCATTCTTGCTTAACATTCTGTATGGGTTTGACCTTTCATAAATTACCTTTTCGTTCTTTTCTCTTTTTCACCCTGCTGGTACTCTTCAGTTCCTGTTCGGTATTGAATTTTACCAGTGTCAAAAATTATCCGGCAAACAAAGCCTTTGTTTACGAAAACAAGATCGACCTCACAGGAAATATTTCCAAAGATGAGAAAAAACGCCTGTCGGAAGAACTGGTAAATTACTGGGACGACAGCCTGAAAGTACCAAAGATTCAGCAGTTCGGGATTTTTTACAAGATCAAAAATCCACCGGTATTCGATTCTGCTAATATTAACCGTTCCGTTTCGCTGATGAATGCCTACCTGAATTCGCAGGGGTATTACTATGCTACGTTTGCCGATTCAATCAGGATCGATACTGTGAAAGACCAGATCCGCGCCAAAGTAAGTATGGCCATTCAAGCGGGTAAAAATATCAAGATCGATTCTGTTTCTTTTCAGCTGGGAGACACCACCCTGCAAAAACTGACCAAAGAAGTAGAAGCCAGTACCCTGCTGAAAAAAGGGGAACCGTTTACCAAAAGTCTGATCAGCGCAGAACTAGACAGATTGGTGAGTGTTTACCGGCAGAATGGGTATTATCGTTTTACACGCGATGATATTTATGCAGAAGCTGATACTACCGATCCCCGTTTATTACAACTAACACTCGATCCCTTTAAGCAGGCCCAGATCATCGCAGACGCAGCCAAAGCCAGGAGAGAAAATCCTACCTGGGATTTCACCATCTTTAAAAGACCAACTACCGACTCTGCCCGCTTAAAGCAATACCATATCGGCCGAATGTATTATTACCCGGAAACAAAAATGACAGATATCCCAGACAGTCTGTTGAAAAGAACAGATTTTCTCGATACCACCCGCAGAGGTGTTACCATGCGCTACAAAAAAGGATTGTTCAATTACCGCCCGTTGCGGGAACTGACTTATCTGCGCAGAGGAAGTTTATACAATGAGAATAACTATTTCAAAACAATCAATACGCTGGGACAGGTTGGCGCCTGGCAGCAGGTAGATGGACGTCCGGAAATAAGAGATGGAGATAGCCTGGATATATATTTTTTCCTCGTTCCTGCTATCAAACAGAATTTTACCGTGGACCTGGAAGGTAGCCGCAATACGGCCACTACAGCTGATATAGGATTGGGTAATCTTTGGGGAATCTCTACCAATTTCGCCTACAATAACAAAAATGTATGGAAAAGTGCCATCCAGTCTTTAACCACTTTACGTACGGGAGTGGAACTTAGCCTGCTTACCAGCAACCAAAATAATTTACTCCAGACTTTCCTGATCAATGTGGGGCATACTTATGCTTTTCCGAAACTGATTGTACCCTTCAAAAACTGGCGGGCTTTAAACCGGCTCGATAATAAAAAGACGCTGTTTTCTGTGAATGGGTCTTATGTAGACCGAAGAAAGTTTTACCAGTTACGTTCGCTGGTAACCAGTTGGGGTTATGAATGGAAAAAAGGAAATAATATGTGGTTGTACAAACCGCTGAATATAGAGTTGTATGCAATTGATACCCTCGATGGATTGCGGGATCTGTTTATTAAAAACCCGTTTCTGCGAACATCTTTCAATTCAGGAAGAGTGATCAGCCAGAGTCTGTCGTTAATCCGGAATTTTAAAAATGCCAACAACCCGGATAAAAGTCATTATATGCGTATCGGCATTGAAGAAGCCGGTGGCATATTTGGTTTGATCGGCAGCATTCGTGATAAAGTGTACCGATATATTAAAGTAGAAGCAGAATATCGTGCTTCTCTGAAAATGCGCAAAACAGAACTGGCTTACCGGGCTTTTGCAGGTGTGGGATATAACTATGGTAACGATTCCACCAGAGATAAGACTCTGCCTTTCTTTAAACAGTTCTCCGCCGGTGGTCCTTACAGTATGCGTGCCTGGGGTTTGCGGCAGTTGGGACTGGGTAGCTCGCGCAGAAGCGAAGCCGATAGCACCAGCAACAGTTATCGTGACAGGTTCGGAGATCTGCAGTTCGAAGCCAATATCGAATACCGTTTCCCCTTAACCAGTATTGCCGGCGTAAAAATCGGGAGTGCTTTGTTCGCGGATATTGGTAATGTCTGGAATATCAAAACCAACTCACTTGATCCGGATGCAAAATTTTCGCTAAAGAACCTTGGCCGCGATCTGGCCATTGGCGTGGGTACCGGGCTCAGGATTGATTTTTCCTATTTCCTGATCCGGCTCGATCTCGCCTATAAAGTAAAAGACCCTGCCCGGCAATACAACAATGGCTGGATGGATAAATTCCAATGGTCAGAGAACCGGACCAATGGTTTAAAAGTAAACAACTATGCTCTGCAGTTAGGCATTGGTCTCCCCTTCTGATGAAGCGGCCGCCAGTTGCTTAATCTCCTGTTCAAAACTGTCTATCGATTGGGCATCTTCCACAGAGAATACTCCGATCCTTGTTCTGCGCAGACTGCTCATATAACCACCAACCCCCAGTGCCGCCCCAAAATCATGGGCAAGGCTGCGGATATAAGTGCCCGTAGAACATACCACGCGGAAATACACAACAGGCATTGCTATCTTTTCGATCGTGAAAGAATAAATGGTAACAGGGCGCGGTTCCAGTTTCACTTCTACCCCTTTTCTGGCGGCAAGGTATACCGGTTTGCCTTCCTGTTTAATAGCAGAGTGAATGGGCGGCACCTGCATAATTTCGCCCGTAAACAGCTCGGTAGCTTTCTGTATCATTTCTTCAGTGAGATGCGAAAAATCTTTGTGATCCTGTGGTTCACTTTCCAGATCGTAGGTGGGTGTAACGGCGCCCAGCGTAAAAGTGCCGGTATACTCCTTCTCCATCCCCATGTATTCATTGATCTTTTTGGTAAACTTTCCCGTACAAACGATCAGCAAACCCGAAGCCAGTGGATCCAGTGTACCCGCATGCCCCACTTTCATCACCCGTGTAATGTTCCGGATCTTCCGTACCATATCAAAGGAGGTCCAGCGCAGGGGTTTATCAAACAATAAAACCTTACCATCCAGGTAAGGCTGCATATAATCGGGTAAGGGCTTTTGCTTCATGGGAAGAAATATAGAACAGATGAACAGACGAACAGAGGAACAAGGATCGGAAAACCATTCGATTACTGATTCCCTTTCGTCTGTTCATCTGTTCCTTGTTCCTCTGTTCCTCTGTTTAATAGGCTCTGGCAAATAACACCCGCTGTGTAGAAGGTTTGCCGGTTAAAATACATTTTCCTGCTTCCTGTGGGTTATCCAAGGGTATACAACGGATCGTTGCTTTACAGAGTTCCTTGATCTTATCTTCGGTTTCAGCAGTGCCATCCCAGTGTGCCGATACAAATCCGCCCTTGTTATCGAGCAGCTGCACAAACTCGTCCCAGTTATCTGTTTTGGTTATGCGTTCATCACGGAACTGTTTGGCTTTATTGAACATACTGGTCTGGATCTCATCCAGCAGGTTTTTCACATACGATTCAATACCATCCATGCTCACTGTATTCTTTTCTTTGGTATCTCTTCTCGCTACTTCCACCACATTGTTCTGCAGATCACGTGCACCAATGGCCATACGTACCGGTACTCCTTTCAGTTCGTATTCGGCAAATTTCCATCCGGGTCTGGCATTATCAGAATCGTCATATTTCACAGATACGCCCATTGCTTTCAGGTTCTTCACGATCTCTCCTACTTTCTCATCTATCTGCGCTTTCTGCTCATCACCTTTGTAAATAGGAACGATCACTACCTGCACCGGTGCAATACGCGGTGGCAGTATCAGACCATCATCATCACTATGTGCCATTACCAGTGCACCGATCAAACGGGTACTTACCCCCCAGCTCGTGGCCCATACATAATCCAGCTTATTATCCCTGTCGGTAAATTTCACATCAAAGGCTTTGGCAAAATTCTGTCCCAGAAAATGAGAAGTACCCGCCTGTAAAGCCTTTCCATCCTGCATCAGCGCTTCAATACAATAGGTATCTTCTGCACCGGCAAAACGTTCGTTCGGACTCTTTACCCCTTTGATCACCGGTAATGCCATCCAGTTCTCTACAAAATCGGCATATACTTCCAGCATTTTTTTCGTTTCCACGATCGCTTCGGTTGCGGTAGCATGCGCGGTATGCCCCTCCTGCCAGAGAAACTCAGCCGTACGGAGAAACAAACGGGTACGCATCTCCCAGCGAACCACATTGGCCCATTGGTTAACGAGGATGGGAAGATCACGGTACGATTGGATCCAACCTTTATAGGTATTCCAGATGATGGCTTCACTGGTTGGACGAACCACCAGTTCTTCTTCCAGTTTGGCTTCCGGATCCACCATCAGCTTGCCTTTGTTATTGGGATCGGCTTTCAGTCGGTAATGGGTAACTACGGCACATTCTTTGGCAAAACCTTCTGCGTTCTTCTCTTCGGCTTCAAACAGGCTCTTGGGTACAAACAGGGGGAAGTATGCATTTTGATGTCCCGTGTCTTTGAACATCCTGTCCAGCACATCGCGCATATTTTCCCAGAGGGCAAAGCCATAGGGCTTGATGACCATACAACCCCTTACTGCACTATAATCTGCCAAACTTCCCTTGATCACCAGATCGTTATACCATTGTGAATAATCCTGTGCCCGTGAAGTAATTTCCTTACCCATAATTATTTAACTTTCTTTTAACATATTAAAACACTTACAATTGTTAGTTGGCAAAGGATTTGTCACATAATTGTAAGTTGCCTCATCACTGCGCAAATGTAGGTAACTTCACATTATCTAACCTTTCAATCCTGCAGTATGAAACATGTTTTACTTTTATCAGCTATCAGCTTAACGCTGTTCACAGGATGCTCCACTGCTTTTAAAGCTGGCCAGACACCTGATGATGTTTATTTTTCACCAGGTCGTGAGATAGTGCAGAATGTAAAGATGCAGGAAAAACAAAAAGCCGAATACCAGGAATATGTAAGCAGCATGGATGATCGTTATCTCCGTATGAAGATCGCCAACCGTTATCGCTGGAGCAGTATCGACAATTTTGATTACTGGTACGATAGCCGCTATGATTTCGGGAATTACAATTACCAATACTATAGTGGACTGAATCCTTACTGGAATCCGCGTTTGGGTTATGGCGCTTATTATCCCGGCAATTACGGTTGGGGCTGGAGCAGTCCGGTGTATACGGTGGTTCATTATTATACCATTCCCACTACGCCCGGCGGTTATACTTCCGGCAGTAATATCCTGGCATACCGCAATAAGAGTTATAACAACAATAACTATGGCTACCGCGATCCCAAAACCGGTGGTTTTGTACCCAGCAGCGGCAGCAGTAATTTCGGTAGCCTGCTGAAGCGGGTATTCAGTGGTGGCGGTACAGATAATGCCTACAGTTACGACAGGCCGGCCAGAACCTTCTCCAATACAACGCCTTCGAGTAACAATCCAACCAGATCAGTATCTACTCCCAGCAGCAATGCCGGTGGTACCAGTGGCGGGTTCAACAGTACCGGTACCAGTACCAGCACAGGCCGGGGAGGCAGGGGCTGATCTCATTCATCTTATTTCAGGTAACTCAGTAAAACGGTGTATCCTGTTTTGAAGGCCCATCGTATATCCAAAACCATTTGTATGAAAAAAATAGTACTGCTTATATTTTCATTAACCACTATCAGTGCCATGGCGCAGAACCCGGATGATGCTTTACGCACCGCCTGGTTTACCCAGAACGGTACTGCCCGCAATATGGCCACAGGCGGCGTGATGGGTTCTTTGGGTGGAGATATCACCGCCAACCACGTAAACCCTGCGGGTATCGGTTTGTTTAAAACCAATGAATTTGTCTTGAGCCCTGGTTTTGGGTTGAACAAAAACAAATTCAATTACCGCGGTACGGATACCAGCAATAACAAAAACAATTTCAATTATGGTGCCATGGGTTTCATCTTCAGTTCTTCCAATACCAGGGGAGAAAAAAAATGGACCAGCAGTGCCATTGCCCTTTCGGTGAATCAACTGGCTAATTATAATAACCGGATCCAGTTCAAAGGATTTAATAACCTCAGTTCCTTCACCGAACAATACCTCGAAGAACTCACCAAAGACAGGGCCGATACCAATGCCGCACTGAGCAATTATATTTTCGGTTCTTCCCTGGCTTTCAGAACTTTTCTGGTGGATACACTCAGCGGACCCGGTGGCAGCGTAGCCGGTTACCAGAGCCTTGTTCCCATTTCAAGCGGTGTTAATCAATTGTATGATGCCAGTACTTTTGGCGGCTACCACGAAATTGCGCTGGGCCTGGCAGGTAACCTGGAAGATAAAATGTATGTGGGTGGCAGCGTTACCATTCCCGTCATCAATTACCGCCGTGATCTGGTGTACAGCGAAACCGATGCTACTACGCGCACCGATAACCAGTTCAAATCATTTGAATACAAGGAAACCTTCAGCTCAAAAGGTATTGGTATAGGCGTTAAACTGGGTGTTATCTACAAACCACAGGAACACTGGCGTATCGGTTTTGCCTTTCACAGTCCGCAGTTGATGGGGTACACAGACAAGATCAGTTCCTCCATCACCGCCAATACGGAAACCTATGCCGGCATACGTACTGCTTCCAGTAGCGAACTGAACAGCGGCAAAGCAGGTGAAAGAAAATATAACATGACCACACCCTGGAGAGCGATCGCCAGTGCCAGTTATGTTTTCCGTGAGATCAGCGATACCCGCCAACAACGCGCTTTTATCAGTGCCGATCTGGAATATGTGAACTATCGCGGTGCCCGTTTTTCGCCCGCCAATAAATCTAATAATGCCCTGCGCGATTATTATGATATTCTGAACGAAGGCATCAAAGACACATACAAAGGCAATATCAATCTGCGGGTAGGTGGCGAATTAAAATTACACACCATCATGTTCCGTCTCGGTGGCGCCTATTATGGTAGTCCTTATGCAGATGATGCCATCAAAGCCAACCGCATTCTCGCAACAGGTGGACTGGGCTACCGCGATCATGGTATTTTTATTGACCTTACCTATTCACACATGTTTACGCAGGATGCGCAGTTTGCCTACCGTTTAAATGACAAACCCAACACTTTTGCAGAACAAAGAGGTGGAAGAGGTACCGTGATGATGACTTTTGGTTTTAAATTCTGATCCCTTACCTGATAAAACAAAAGGGCGGCTATGTGTAGCCGCCCTTTTGTTTTTATGGGTTCCGTCTATTTCAGATC
Source organism: Sediminibacterium sp. (assembly GCA_036405675.1). GTDB lineage: Bacteria > Bacteroidota > Bacteroidia > Chitinophagales > Chitinophagaceae > Sediminibacterium. The sequence continues at coordinate 312 of DASWXD010000089.1, read as the reverse complement.
GTCCAGCTTCAATCCCTGGTTCACTTTCACTTCGGAAATTTCCGTGTTGATTTTGAATTGTCCCGTATCCAATGTCATTTTAACGGGAAGCTTAACCCCGTTGTACGATTTGTATTCTGTGTTGGTAATGGTAATAGTGGCATTACCGGCAGGCGTTTCCTGCGTGCGGCTTTCTTTTACACGCAATCCCGATACGAGGTCATAATAGTAATAAAACACCCTTCCTTTAGGCGATTTGATTTCTACATTGTACGCGTCTTTCCCTTCCACCTGTTCGATACCTTTTACGGTAAAACTATATCCTCCCTTTTT
>DASWXD010000088.1:0-28325 GCA_036405675.1 Sediminibacterium sp. | reverse complement strand
ATATTCTATGTTTTGTCTTAAACCACTTTTCAAGGTTTGTACAATCCAAATTATTGGGGCGTTTTTAAGATTCGTGTTCGCCCAATCTTCTTTTTGTTTTATGCTTTTCAGAATTTCCTTGCAATGATAGTCAGCGCAAGCAGAAAAGTATTTTAAAATTTCACCCGACAAATCAAAAAGCCTTTCTCCATTTTCCGACAATTTATATTTTGCCACTATATCATTAATTTGTTCATAAAGCGATTTATGCTCCTCGCTATTCTCCAAATCAAGCGCCTTGTACCAATGGTTTCTTCGGTAAACATTACTTTCATATTCAAATTTTCCCTTGCACAGCGAATGAATTTGCTCCTGGACATATAAATTGAACAAGAAATCATCAACTGTGTAGCCAATCTTCATATGCCAGTTATGATTGTATTTGTTTAGCTCTTCGCCAGATTTTGAAGAAAATAAGATTTTCCCAAAGAGAATATCTTCACTCGCTCTTCGGATGATAGTTCGCAATTCGGGCTTTTTAATGTCGGGAAGTTCTGTTTGCTCTTTTAATACTGTTGCAATATCCTCTAAGCTTTGTTTGATTTTATGGTGAATGAATTTTATTTCCGTAATGACTGAATCTATAGTTAATCTGTCATCAGAATTTTGTTTTATCATATTGGCGACCAAATTATCAAGGTCAGCATATAACGGGTGGCTGTCTGCAATAAGTTTAAAATCAGAACCCGAAGGGTTTTGTTTTGTGAAGCATTCATTTATAATTAAGCCCAATGCAAAAATATCAGCCGCTTGCGTTATACTATCGGCATTATTTTTCTCTTTTTGTTCGGGGGCTGCATAATTCCGATTTGCGAGTAAATCTCCTTTTTGGGTTAGATTAAAATCTTTAAAATGGGCAATACCAAAATCTGCCAATACTAAATCCTTGTTTGCAATCAGAATATTCTCCGGCTTTATATCACGGTGAAAAATTCTTTTATTGTGAATGTGTTTTAATGCGCCACAAAGCTTTAAAATAAAGCTAATCAACACATCGGCATCTTTTTCTGTATCTATTAAATCTTTTAATGTTTGGGGATAAAGAGGCATTACATAACAAGGTTTGCCATTTTGTTCCCCATCAGCAATCAGCTTAATGATATTTTTATGGTTGACGGTCCTGCAGAACTCTATTTCATTTCTAAAACGTGCTATTTTGTTAGCATCATACGAGTTAATAAACTTGACTGCATATTCATTCTCGTTGGATTGTGCCTTCCAAACAACCCCACTACCGCCATTTCCTATGATTTTAATTAGCTCATAGTTTGTATTGCCTATGGTTATTTGCTTTGATCTTGGCATACGTCGGTGAGTTGGCTAAATTTAGTTTTTGGGGGTTTGTGAAGCGTTGGCTTGTGTGTCGGGGCAAAACCAAATGCTAAATGTGCGGCTGACGTTTATGGCGTTTGTCTGTCTGTTCATTGTTGCACTGTTGCTCGGTAGGGTTACTTGTAACTTAGTTATACCCGCTATACTATTGCACCAATACAGCTATTCAATCTGGCTTTGCGTGAAAAACTATCGCGTAATAAATATATGTAAAATATATTATTAGTCATAGAACGGTGTGATACATTTTTTGAAAGCTTCACCCTATACTCATCCTGTATTATCAGATTTGACAAAAAGTATTTCTCATTCCTTTCCATAAAACTTCACCACATACTCCGACAAATACATCGCCGTATCCTTCGCATTATCCTTAAAAAACAAACGCGCGGTTTCGCCCACTTTCAGGCAGGTGTTTTTATTTTGTACTTCGGCAGTTCCGCCAATGGGTTGCAGGGAGGGGTACCAGATAGTATGTCCGGGTTTACTCACGAGCAATGCGGGAGTGCTCCATTGTTGTCCCGCTGTACCTGATAGCGAGGGGTTGGTGTTAAATGAAATGTACACGTTAGAACCCTTCCACGAGGGGCCTTCGGCTTTGGCCATCAGCATGACCCATGCTTTCAGGTGGGTATTCCAGCTAACAGAGGGGCCCCAGTAATATTTGCTCCGGGGCGAGGAAGTGGGTCCGCCACCTGCCGCCACCGGGATCTGTAAAGAACGGATGGGCGCACCAATGCCATCGTAAGGCACGGTAAAATCGCTACCATCCCAACGTTTGGCTTTGCCTGCGGGATCGGGCAGATCGGCCAGGGCAATGCGGGCCATACTGATGCATTGTCCGCTGTATTCTTTCAGCGGGTCATAACTGGCCTGTGCATATTGGCCGGGATACCCATATTCGCCATAAAAAATATAGAGATAACCCTCACTCGCAATCGCAGAAGGGTCTCCCACCCCACCCGCAAAGGTAACCGAGGTATTATGCGGTTTCAGGATCATACGGGGCTGGTTATCTTCCAGCACTATGCCTTTGTTTTCCCAGCTATGCCCGCCATTCAGCGATTGCATGATGCCGATACGGCAAACCGCTGCGGGTGTTTTTTGTCCGGTTAAACCCTGGGGCCAGTCCTGATCAATATACCCTTTCCCAGTGCTGGTACGGTACGGAAAAGTATTGGGATAATTTTCGTTGTGATACAGGGCATACAAGGTTTTACCCGACTTGTCTTTGGGATCCTGGTAAACGGTTTCAAACCAGACAGCGCCATGCAGTCCCTCTGCGGTGGGTGCCACATTTTTGGGCAGGATGGGTTCGGTAAATTCTTCGAAACGGCGGTTAAAAGCTTCGGTGGCGTTTTTGCCGTCGGCATATTTCAGGTCGCGGGCATCGCCCCACAAGGGATCTTCGCCATATTTACCCGGAAAAATTCGGAAGGTATCGCCCACCCAGGCTTCGGCCATATTGCAGTCTACAAAAGATTTGAAATACACGGGTTCTGCTGCGGTAATGGTAAAAGAGGGCGTGATTTTTTTGGGGGTGGAGGTACAGGCAATCAGCAGCGAGAAAGGCAATATTCCTACAAGCAGGTATTTTCTCATAAGGCGGGTATTGAATTTCTAAGTTAGTGAAAACTGTTATTGATGGTTGGATACAACCAGTTTTCAAACTCTCTCTGCGTATTCTCCCCGTTCTCCTGTTCTCTGCGGTGAATGGAACGCATGTTCACCGCGGAGCCGCAGAGGGCGGGGTGTTTGCGCAGAGAAGGATTCTGACAAAACATTTTATGGCAACCCGCTTTAATAGCAGAACTCAGTAGTACCTTCATTTTTCAACCATTCCAACAAAATCAGTTCATGGGTTTCTTATCCGTATCGCATCTCAGCAAAAAAATACAGGAAGCTACCGTGGTAGCCGATATCAGTTTTGAGCAGGCACGTTTTCAGAAACTGGCCATTGCGGGCGAAACGGGTTCGGGCAAAAGCAGTTTGCTGAAAATGATTGCAGGACTGCTACAACCCAACAGCGGCGACATTTTTTTTGAAGATGCAAAAGTGATGGGTCCGGATTTTCAGCTCATCCATGGCCATCCGGGTATTGCTTACCTGTCGCAGCACTATGAACTCCGTAACAATTACCGCGTAGGCGAATGGCTTGAAATGGGTACCCGTTTGCCGCAGTCCGAGGCCGATACTTTATTCGAGGTTTGCCGGATCAGTCACCTGCTGGCCCGCAAAACCCACCAGTTATCCGGTGGCGAAAAACAACGCATTGCGCTGGCCCGCTTACTCGCAGGCTCGCCACGATTGTTATTACTCGATGAACCTTTCTCCAACCTCGACCCCATTCACAAACAGATTTTAAAACAGGTATTGGAGGATCTGAGCAGCCGTTTAGAAATCAGCTGCATCCTCACTTCACACGATCCGCTGGATACTTTGTCATGGGCCGATGAACTGCTGATCATGCAATCGGGCAAACTGGTGCAGCAGGGTGCGCCGGCTGTTCTGTACCATCATCCGGTAAACGAATATGTAGCCGGACTACTGGGTTCCTATGTATTGCTCACAGCCGATGAATGGCGTGTACTGGATGGCAGCAGTGGTACACCATTGTTGGGTGACCGGTATCTGCTTCGCCCCGAACAATTTTCGATTACCAGGTCTGAGAGCGGTGGCGTTCAGGGACGGATTCAACAGATCCGATTCTGGGGTAGTTTTTCTGAAATAGAGGTTCAACTGCCGGGTAACATCATTCCTGTGAAAACCATGGAAACGGATTTTTCGGTTGGGGATACTGTTTATCTGCGTATCCGACGCTCGGGTCAGGCATAAATCTCTCTCTGCGCAAACTCCCCGTTCTCCCCTTCTCTGCGGTGAATGAAAAGTATCTTCACCGCAGAGCCGCAGAGGGCGGGGAGTTTGCGTGGAGAGGTTTGATTTAACAGACTCAATTTCAATAGATTAATTCGAATTTATTTACTCAGCACAGATCTGCCATTACCGGTATTCCCGGGCAGTCTGGGGTTTTTCGTACCTTTGTAGTTGAATCCATTTCAGAGGAACGATATTTGCAGTTCGTTTATCAATTCACCGTTATGAAATCATTCTTCGTATTTACCGCATTGTTTATACTGGCCGTAAATGGTATGTCCCAAACCAAACCGGCTGCTACCAAAACAACTGCCGCACCCAAAACCATTGCCACGGCTACACCCAGTTCATTCGAAGCCTCGCTGGTGCAGGGAACCCTGACCCTGAACAAGGAACTGAAACAGGGAGACGGTAAGGATTTTATAGCCGTATATACCCTCCTGAAAAACGATGCCGGTTTTAACGGCCGCAAACCGATCCAGATTTCCTTATCACGTCAATCATTCGATTCTGTGTTTACGAAAACCACCGCCGATCTGGCCGCCAAATGGCCAACGCTGAACAAACATATTGAAGAGAACAAACTCAGCCTTACCACAGAGAACGATTGGATCAGTCTGATCAACCTTTTTAATAACCTCCGGTAAGGAGAAAGTTTCACCCGTCATCTTTCATAACCGGTCATGTATTCCGGATAATTCTTCTTTGATTTATCAGTATATTGGTTTCCCGTTCCATGTTATCCGGTACAGTATGAATCAACATTATCTGAGGGTTTTACCGTTTCTGTTTTGTACGGTATGCCTTTTATTTACCGGATTATGCCTGGCACAATGTCCACCCAATATCGGTTTTGAAAAAGGTAATTTCGATAACTGGGAATGCAGCGCCGGACAGATCAGCAGTAATAACGGCACCATTTCCTTGTCTTACAGTTCCCAGATCAATGGTCGTCATACCATCATCCAGAATAATAATCCAGCGCAGGTTGACCTGTATGGCGGGTTTCCTGTCAGTTGTCCGAATGGCAGTGGTTATTCCATTCAGCTCGGTAATGCGCAGGTAAACCGGCAGGCGGAACAGGTGAGTTATACGTTTACCATTCCGGCCAACCAGAACAATTACAGCCTCATTTATAATTATGCCGTGGTGTTCCAGAACCCCGGGCACCAGGAATGGGAACAACCCAAATTCACCGCCAATGTATTTGATGTAAGCAGCGGAAAATATATTGACTGCAGTTCTTTTTCTTATGCCGCATCCTCCAACCTTCCGGGTTTTCAGCAATCGGTGGCCAGGGATAGTGTATTTTTTAAAGGCTGGACACCGGTAACCATTAAATTATCGGGTTATGCGGGCAAAACCATCCGCCTGGAATTTACCACCAACGATTGTACCCGTGGCGGCCATTTTGGGTATGCCTATGTAGATGTAAACGAAAACTGTTCCTCGCCCATTTCGGGCAATGTACAATGCGCCAGCGATACTACCCAGGCATTAACGGCCCCTTTCGGTTTTGCGGGTTACCGTTGGTTTAACAGTGATTTTTCCCAACTGCTGGATACGTCCATCACCCTACGGTTCAAACCAGTGCCGCCGGTAAACAGCGTATTTGCGGTAGAAGTAACGCCCTATATTGGCCAGGGCTGTATTGATACCGTATATGCCACGATCGAATATTCTTCGGAAGTGATTAACCTGAAAACACCCAATGCCCCCATACAGCAATGTATTTCCAACGGGGTGGATCTGACAGACAGCCTGGTGACGGCGGGCAGTACCCCCGGACTCAGTTTAAGCTACTATACAGATCCCTCGCTCACCAATTATCTCGCCACGCCCAAACAGATCACGAAAAGCGGCACTTATTATGTGAAAGCGACCAACACTGCGGGTTGCGCGTCTGTGAAAGCGGTAGTGGTGAATATCTCCAGTTATCCCATCCTCGATCTTAATAATCCCAACCCTGCCATCCGGCCGGACTCTATCAACCTGTATAATGTCATTACCGGTAATACCACTGGTATCATATTTACTTTCTGGAAAGATGCGCAGGCAACAATCCCCTTACCCGATCCCGATGCGGTGAAGAAAACAGGCACCTATTATATCAAGGGAACCAATGCGGGAGGATGCAGTATAGTACTACCGGTTACCGTAGTGGTAGGTGAACCGCCCATAGTGGCACCCAATGCTTTTTCGCCCAATGGCGATGGGGTGCATGATGTATGGGAAGTGCCGGTACTGGATCTGTATCCCGACTGTTCGGTGAGTATTTTTAACCGGCTCGGACAATTGCTATACCGCTCCACCGGTTACACCAAACCCTGGGATGGTAAATACAAGGGCATTGACCAACCCGTTGGCACTTATTATTACGTGATCAAAGTATCCGCCGAAATGCCTGCAGTAGGCGGCAGTGTAACCATTGTCCGCTGATCCGGTTGCCACCCAGAGACCACCCGTATTCGGAACATTCTATTTTTCTACTCGGGGCAGAAGCCCCAACCAGTAATAGGTCTATTCTTTGCATCCCCGCTCTGAAGAGCGTGGCAAAAGGAAAAGACAATTTGCCCCGCTCTTCAGAGCGGGGGAGACATCTGGTTACATTTTTTTATCCGGGACTTTAGTCCCAAGTAAAGAATTGTATAAAAGAGCACTAAAATCTTCCGGATAACTCCGGTCACCTGACCAATAATGATAAGTGAATCCGATAATCCGTCATCCGATAATCCGCAAATCCTTTCTCTCATCAAAATCCCTTTTCAACACAGAGACACGGAGTAACAGAGGGGCACGGAGATCGATTTGATACATAGGATGTCCGTTATTTTTTCAGGCAAAACAGATAAATGTATGCGACAGTAGTCCCTTTCATTACCTTCGGCATTCAATCACCCATACCCTACCCGATGGATGTAAAAATTGACCCCAGTTGGAAAGCCGTGCTGAAGCACGAATTTACCAAGCCTTACTTTCTGCAGGTAGCCACGCATTTAAAAACAGAGAAAGCCAGCGGCACCACCGTATATCCGCCCGGTCAACTGATCTTTAATGCTTTTAACACCACCCCTTTCAACGAAGTAAAAGTGGTGATCCTGGGACAGGATCCCTATCACAATCCCGGGCAGGCACATGGATTAAGTTTTTCCGTTCCGGATGGCGTGCCACCACCACCTTCGCTGGTGAATATTTATAAGGAATTACATACTGATATTGGATTACCCATTCCTAAAACAGGTAACCTGACCAAGTGGGCACAACAGGGTGTTTTTTTATTGAATGCGATCTTAACGGTAAGGGCCAACGAACCGGCCAGCCATTCCAAAATCGGCTGGATGGATTTTACGGATGCCGTGATCAAAAAACTATCTGCCGAAAAAAGCGGACTGGTATTTTTACTCTGGGGTAAATTTGCCCAGGAAAAGCAGGTATTGATAGACGAGACCAGACATACCGTTTTAAAAGCGGCTCACCCCTCGCCTTTCAGTGCCGATAAGGGATTTTTTGGCTGCCGTCATTTCAGCAGAACCAATGAAGTATTGATGAAACAGGGACTGGCACCGATTGATTGGAGTCCGACCAAATAAAAAAGCAAACAGCCAACCATACATGCAGGTAACACAAACCACCACCGGAAAGGAAAATATATTCGCCGCCATTTTTGCAAGGCTCTGGGCTTTGTGGGGATTGGTGTTATTTATTGTCACTTTACTGATCGCCATCTTTTTTTATTTACCCTGCTTTTTTCTGAAAGAGCCGGCCAGGGCAAAGTGGCACCGGCATGCATCCCGTGGATGGATGTTTGTGTACCTGCACCTGATCGGTTGTCCGCTGCGCATCAAAGGCAAGGAACATTTTATCGATGGACAGAATTATATCATTGTCTGTAACCACAACAGTTTGATGGATGTACCGGTGAGTACGCCTTTTATGCCGCGCGCCAATAAAACCATTGCCAAAAAGAGTTTTACCAAAGTGCCCATTTTTGGCTGGATCTATACGTTTGGCAGTGTGCTGGTAGACCGCAACAGCGATGCCAGCCGCAGAAAAAGTATCGACGATATGAAAAATATCCTCGCTATTGGACTGGATATGCTGATCTATCCTGAAGGAACGCGTAACCGTACCGGCGATCCGCTGAAAAAGTTTTATGATGGGGCATTCCGCCTGGCTACCGATACCGGCAAACCCATTTTACCTGCGATCCTCTTTCACACCAAAAAAGTATTTCCTGCCAATAAATTCTTCTACCTCATGCCGCACCGTTTGGAAATGCATTTTCTGCCGGCGGTTTCATCACAGGGTATTTCGAGTGAGGAACTGAAAGAGAAAATATTCAAACAGATGTGGGACTATTATGCAGCCAACGATCATCAGTAACTGGAGAAAGTTCTGCTGCGGTTGATCTTGAGATCGCGGAGGATGCCGGATTTGGGACTGATCATGATATTAAAAGAACGATAAAGACCGATGGGCGTAACATTGATGGATAACTGCCAGCAGTGCATCTCGCGCGAAATAAAAGTGCTTAACTGTTGCAGGGATTGTCTGGACACATCGTAATAACCCGTAGCCCCTACTTTCCATTTGGGTGTTAAACTGAAATCGCCGTTAAAGTTGAGGCTTGAACTGGTCTGCGTTTCAAAGCCGCTGAAATCGATTTTGGGTATCCGAGAGAAATTGAGCGAGTAAGAAAAAGTAAGCGACCAGGGAATATTAAAATCGGTGAACTCGGCCGGGTTGGCACGGGCAAACTGCAGCTGGCGCTGTTGTTCGTCGGGTGTCATAAACGGATCCACAGGTAATTGTTTGTTCTTATCGGTTTTACCGTCTTTGGATTTGCTGCTGAAAGAAGTAGAGACCGCGATATTTCCGCCGGTAATTCTTCCGAATTTAAACCTGCGTGGATCGAACTGGATTTTATTACGGCGATAGCCCACACTATCCAGTTCATAGGGATCGAGGTTGGCCGATGCCGTAATATTCAGTTTCTCAAACAAGGTAGTTCTGGCATAAAGCGAAAAATTACCCAAGGCAAAACTATCGGCCAGCAGGTTATAAGATGAGTTAAACCCAAAACCTTCGATCAGTTTTATTTTCTTGCCCTTTTCTCTTCCCTTGGCCGTGGTATCGCTGGGGTCTTTCACTTTCATCTCTAACAGGTTATCGATCCCGAACCCGATACCTCCAAAAGCTCCTTCCGAAAAAGAACCGATGATTCCTCCGTCGAACTGCGAAAAACGAACCTGGCGGCCGGTATTATCCACCTGGGTGGAATAATGGTATTTAGCGGCGAAATCGGGGTGATAATTGATGGAGATGGTTGGCCTGATCTCGTGGCGGATGGCGATGATATTACTCTTGGGCGAAAACTTATAGGTTCCGAAGATCCGGGTATTGATACCTACACCAAAAGACATCTGCCGGGCTGTATACAATCCTTTCTGGATAGTGGTGTCTACTTTGGACCTGACTGAATCCCATCTTTTAAAATTCCGTTGTCCATACCAGCGCTCTTCATAAGAAATACTGGGTGATACGGTAATCGGACCTAATGCAGGCAGGCTCAACGTGATCGGAATATTGTGTACCGCTCCCCACTGAACCGTATCGATCAGCCTTTTAAAACTAAAGGCACTATCGTAGAAAGAAACCTGGTTCTGCAGGTTACCGCTATAACCGATACCGATTTTCTCATACCATTTACCCGAACCAATGGCATCTTTTTTCTGGAAGGGATAAAAAGTAACCACGTTAAAAGTAGCAGTAGGCAGATTCAGGTTTACCAGTCCGGAATTACTGTTCTGGTTATGGTTCATGTTAACCGAGAGATTGTATTTTCCGCGCCAGTCTTTGGAATAACTGATGGAAGAACTTAACTGGTTCTGAAAATTCTGATAAGGATTGTTCAGCAGCGAACGATTGAACTTGGTACTACCAAAATTTACATTGGCGCCAAAATTGGTACCCGGCCTGGCCCGACTATCACGGCTATGGCTCCAGTTGATCATGTACGACTGCGACTTGCTGAATTCATCTGTACTGAAAGCACTGCGGTTCAGTGTTTTGGTATTCTGGAAAGTGACGTTCACACTACCCGTGTACTTATACCGCATGATGTACTTCGAATTCACATTCACATTCCAGCCACCGTAGGAATAGAGGTTGGCGCGGGTGGTTACATCTACGTGATCGCCAAACACTTTGTAATAACCAAGCCCTTCCAATCCCAACCCAAAATCTTCGCTCGACGTAAAGGCCGGAAACAGCACACCCGAATGTCGTACCTGGTTCAACGGAAACAAACCGAAAGGCAGAAAAATCATGGGTATGGGCACTGACTCAATTTCAGGATATACCCTGCCGGTAACGCCCAGTTTATTATTAATGATTTTCATCCGCCGTGCGCGGAAAGCAAAATGCGGGGTATCCAGGTTACAGGTGGTAAAACGGGCATCGCGGGCAAACACTTCATCGGCACTGATCTTTTTCAGGTAACGGGCATTCACAAAAATTTCTCCCTCCTGAAAAAAAGTGTTCTTGGTATAGGCTTTCTGCGTTTCGAGGTTGAAGAAGATGGAGTCGCTGATCGTTTTTAACTCGCCCTGTGTAAACTGGGGTTTGGTAGCAATATCGCCCGTACTGTCGGTAGCCCCGTAGGCCCGCACTGTTTTGGATTGCTGGTCGTATTGAATAGTAGCAGCTTCGAGCTGCAGGTCTTTGTAATCTGTTTTGGCTTTCCCGTATAAAAACAGGTCCTTGGTGGCAATGATCAGTACCCCGGAATCATCTGCATGGTATTTAACGATGGCATCTACCGAGTCTTTGGACATGCGGATACTATCCACTTTTACCACTGAATCGGGTAAGTTCTTTTGTAAACCGGTATCTGCGGGTAGTTTAACAGTACGGGGGGCAGGCAAAACACTGTCAGTTTTTTTGGCGGGAGGAACCGTATCGTTTGTCCTTGTTAACTGCCATTTCGGAATCCCTGCCGGGAACACAGCGGCTCTCACGCAAAATGTTAATATGAGCAAACAGCCGGCAACTGCCAAAGCCGGGGCTGATTTTATAGTAAATTTGCTGAGTTTGCGCATGATCACAGGGGCAAAAATAGGGCCTTGACAGTGTAAAAGCTATTTCTGGTAAAATCCTTTAACGAAATGATATGATGAGAAGACGATCTGCTGCTTTGGTTTTGTTAAGTATGGTTTCGCTGGCTGTCTCATTTCATACGATGGGCCAGGTTCCCGGTACCCCCCAACAGAAACAACCGCTCCGCAAGATTATTATTGATCCGGGCCATGGTGGCAGTGATTTTGGTGCTTCGGGTGAGTTTTCCAAAGAAAAGGATATTGCCCTTGCTATCTCTCTCAAATTAAATGAATTGATCCGTACCGAGATCCCGGATGTGGAGACCTACTTAACCCGCAGCACCGATATTTTTGATCCGGTAACCCGCAAAGCCCAGATTGCCAACCGCGAAAAAGGCGATTTGTTTGTATGTATCCATGTAAACGAGGGTGGAGGGCCACAGCGGCACAGGGAATTCATCGGTTACAAAGAAGTAACCCGCTATAAAGGCAAGGGAAAGAAAAAGAAAGCCTATACAGTACAGGTAAAAGATTACCGCACCTGGACCACCCCCAATACCGCCAAGGGAACCGAAACCTTTATTTACGGGGTGGATAAAAGCAATGAAGCCAAAGCTGCTTTGCGGGAGAATGAGGATAATTACCTGGATAGTATATCGGCGAGGGAACTGAAAGATTTTAATCCAACAGACCCGGCTAAGATGATGATCATCAATATGAAAACCCAGACTTATTTCTCGCGCAGCGCCAATCTGGCCCTGACCATTGAGGAAGAGTTTCAGAAAGTGGGGCGCATCAGCAGGGAAGCCAAACAGCGGCAAAAAGGGATCTGGGTATTACAGGCCGTAGCCATGCCGGCCGTATTGGTAGAAACCGGTTTTATCTCTAATCCGGAGGAAGAAGCTTACCTGAACAGCGAAGAGGGCCAGCGCGAGATCTGTGAAGTACTGGTAAGGGCCATCAAACGCTATAAATACTCACTCGAAAAACAGGTATCCAATACCAAAGGCCGGTAAACAGGTAACCGCTGCTCATTTTAACAGGGGTTCCCGTCTTGCTTCAGGCCAATAAACCGTAGATTTGTGCCTATGAAAATTTCGAACGAAACGAAGGTGGGAGCTTTAACCGCCATCGCCATTACCATGCTGATCCTGGGCTTTAATTTCCTGAAAGGCAAGACCCTTTTCAAAACAGGGAATTACCTGCATGCCAAGTATACCGATTCAAAAGGCATCATGGTATCCAATCCGGTATTCGTGAACGGTTTTCAGGTGGGTTCGGTAGATGATATCGAAAACCTGGACGAGAGCCTGAGCACCATCGTGGTCACCATTAAACTGAAAAGCAATTACAATATCCCCGTTAACTCGGTAGCTACCATTAAAGATAATCCACTGGGTCCTGCTAGCATTTCAATTGCACTGGGTAATGCCAAAGAATACCTCCATGTGGGCGATACCCTGGCCACAGCTTCGCAGGATGGACTGATGGGCAGCCTGATGAACAAACTGGGTCCGGTTGGCGACCAGATCAAAATCACCGTACAATCGCTGGATAGCGTATTGAAGAATATCAACACCATTTTCGACCCCAATACCAAGAACAACCTGCAGCAAACCATTGCCAATATCAATAAAACCACGGCCAGCCTGGTAGTTTCTTCTGCTAATCTGCAGGCCATGCTGAACCAGCAAACGGGTGCAGTTACCCAATCCATGAACAATGTGGCCAGTTTTACCAAAAACCTGTCGGATAACAATGAAAAAGTAACTCGGATGATCGGTAACGTAGAGAAAACCACCGATAACCTGGCCAAAGCAGATATTGCGGGCAGTGTAGAAAACCTGAAAGCCACCATTGCCGGACTGAATGCGGTGGTAGCCAAATTAAATTCTCAGGACGGATCGCTGGGTAAACTGATGAACGATAAAACCCTGTACAATAACCTCACCAATACTGTACGCAGCGCCAATATCCTGCTGGATGACCTGCGGGTGCATCCTAAAAGGTATGTGAATGTGTCTGTGTTCGGCAGAAAAGACAAAAGCATCCCCTTAACGGCGCCACTTAACGACTCTTCTATCCAGAAATAATCCTGATGTTGATCAAACGATTACTATATACCTGTTTCCTGTTATGTCTGGTACAGGTGGGTATGGCACAACGTCCGGCCCCGGATACAGCTAAACAGGAAGGCAAACAGTTGGACATCATTTGGGCAGACCGGCTGAATATGCTGACGGTTGACTCGTTGCATAAATACTTCTCGCTTGCCGGGAAAGCGCATGTAAGGCAGGAGAAGACCGATTTTTTTGCAGACAGTATTGTACTGAATGAAATAGACAATTCGCTGGAGGCATTTGGTAATATCCATATCAACGATGCAGACAGTGTGCATACCTATGCGCAGTACCTGAAATACCTGGGCAAGGAAAAAAAAGCCTTCCTGAATAAAAAAGTGCGGCTCACAGATGGCAAGGGGCAACTGACCACGGAGGCATTGGAATATGATGTGACCGTTAAGATAGGCACGTATTTGAACGGCGGTAAAGTGGTGAACAAAAAAACAACCCTTACCAGTAAAGAAGGTTACTATTATGGCGATACCAAGGATGTGATCTTTAAGAAAAATGTATTGCTGATAGATCCGGAATACAAAGTGGTCACAGACACACTGCAATACAATAGCGGAACGGAAATTGCAACGTTCACCTCTCCTACCAAAATCTATAGTGACAGCGGCCGGCGGGTGATTACAACCCGCCAGGGGTATTTTGACATGAAGAACAAACGCGGCATCCTGAACAAACGTTCGGTGATTGAAGACAGTACCTATACGTTTACGGCAGATGATATGGCAGTGGATGATTCTACCAAACTGGGCGAGTTCCGGGGCAATGCGGTGTACCGGGGAAAAGATACGGCACAGGGTTTTGACATGATTGCCAACAATATTAAAACAGACCGGAAAAAAGATATTCTGCTGGCTACCGAAAAACCCATTCTGCTGATTAAACAGGGGCCCGATTCTATTTATGTATCTGCCGACACTTTGTATACAGCGCGTTTATCTGATTTACTGAAAACGAGAAAAGTGCCGATGATCCGGGATACGGCTGGCAGGAAAACAATCACCGACAGCAGTAAAAACGCCTCAGACAGTACCAACAAATATTTTGAAGCCTATTTCAACGTAAAGATCTTCTCTGATTCTTTACAGGCCGTGGGCGATAGTTTGTTTTATTCCTTACAGGATTCCGTGTTCCGTTTATTCCGTAATCCGGTGATCTGGGCCAAGGATAACCAGATTACCGGCGATACTATTTATCTCTACGTAAAGAATAAAAAGCCCGAGCGGATGTATGTATTTGAGAATGCGATGGCCATCAGTAAAGTAGACAGTACCCAGTTCTTTAATCAACTGAAGAGTACTACCATCAATGCCTTGTTTGAAGATGGCAAGATCAATTTTATGCGGGCCAAGGGTAATGCGGAAAACGTGTATTACGGACAGGATGAGCAGAACCGTTTTATCGGCGTCAGTAAATCCAGTGCTGATGTCATAGATATGCTGTTTGATGACAGCAAACCCAAACGGGTATCTTTTATCCGCGGTTTTGATGGCACTTCCTACCCCATGCGGCAGGCCAATCATGAAGAACTGAAGATCCGCGGCTTTCAATGGCTGGATAAGATCCGTCCGAAAACCAAATTCGATATTCTGGCTAATTAATCAGCGGATCAGGATCAGGGTTCCCTTCTTTTCAATCAATACACCATCGGGATCGGTTAACGTGAAATAATATACGTAAGCGCCGTTCTGTTGTAACTCGGAGAGATATTTCCCATCCCAGCCTTTCGAAATAATCCTTGTTTCAAACACCAGCTGTCCCCAGCGGTTCCAGATCTGCATGCGGTAGTTGGTAACGGGAGCACCGATCAACGGTTTGAACACATCGTTTTTGCCATCATTGTTAGGCGAGAAGGCATCGGGGATCTGTATGGGGATGCAACGGTTAAACTGCACCTGGATACTATCCGTACCCTTACAACCATTTTTGTCTATTACCTGGGCCGTATAAGCACCGGGTTGACTGATATTGAAGAAATTGCTGTTACTGCCATCACTCCACAGCGTAGTGGGATAGGATAATGTGATAGGCAATGTTTTACCAATACACAAAGTGGTATCCAATGGCAGAAAATTGGCCGGCACCGGCACTACGGTTAAAATAGTGGTTACAACAGAATCGCAACCAACAGCCGTTTTCAGCGAATCTACATAAGTGCCCGCTGTTGTCTGCAGTTTTCCTCCGGCCAGGTAGGTATCTCCTTTACAGATCTGCACGGAATTGGTGCGGCTTTTATTGGGATTGACGGTCAGGTTCAGTGTGCGGATACTATCGCAGCTGTTCGATCCTTTGAATACACTAACATACGTGCCGGCTTTGGTATATCCTTCATAGTTCTGTCCTTCACAAATCGCAACGGTAATGGTTGTTTTAGTAACGGCAATGGGTTTTACCGTCAGTTTCAGAATACGCAGACTATCGCAACCACCGGCCGTTACAAACGCATCGGTATAGGTTCCCGAAACGGTTCGGCCCAGTACCGTATCGCCATTGCAGATGGCTGTATCAATCACTTTGGTGATCTGCGTATAAGCCCTGGGTGCCGAAATATTATTGGTGGCTGTATTCTCAAAGAAAGGCGCACCGGCAAAACTAACCGGCACTGTTGTATTACTATTGTTCACAGCAGCATATACGTTGCCGGTAGTTGTTTTTTTAACCTTAAAGGTATAATTCTGCTGCAGTGTAAAAGTACTATCGGGTACCAGGAACAAAGGCGGCAATAACTGGGTACCGGCTACCGAAGGATCATTATTGTAAATGGCAATCGGTAAATTCTTAGGTATACCCGCCCCCACCACCTGGCTGTTTACGGTGAGGTTTACCGTCATGCTATCGGCTCCCGCACATTCCGCACTATTTACTTTTACAGTAAAATCATCCGGTTGTATTACGGTCAGGGTAACAGTAGCTGTATCATAGCACTGCAGAAAACTTTTGGCATACACTTTTTTGATACGGGTAGAATCGGCCGTAAATAAGGGTGTGGTGCAGGTAGAACAACTGAGCTGTTTGGGCGTATCCCACAAAAAAGTAGAATTGAAGGTAGGATCCGGAGAAGTCTGCACGCTTAACCGAAGGGTATCTCCGGGTCGTAAAACAGGATTGGCAGGTGTTACCGTGGCCCTGAAACGGAAATTGGTGAGGAAAGCTACATTATCGGTATAATTGGTTTCTTTCAGAGAGGTATTGGGCAAAGCAATGGGAATGGCTGTACCGGCATCGTTTACTACGGCATACAGTTGGTTGAGGCCCGGACGTTTTACATCCAGCGTAAGCGGATAAGTGGTGCCGCAGCAAATCCCTTTCAAAGTCTCTTTCAGTATGAATGTGGTATCTATTTGTTTTGCACCGGGTAACCGGGGATCTGCATCATAGAAACTGATGGGCATACCCGGCAGTATGGGTGCATAGCCAAAATTACAGGCCGATACAAAGAGGTTTACTTTGGTTTGCTGAGTGCAATATGCGGAATAGATAGAAACATACGCGTTGGGAGTGGGATCAAGAATGTTGACAAACAGGTCTAAGGTACTGTCTACACAACTGCCATCCGTTGCAATCAGTTTGATCCGGTAAAAACCCGGATCCGGGAATACATAGTTCAGATCGTTGGCGGCGCCACCGGCTGCATTACTGGTAATCACTTCTCTTCCCGTACCATTATTATTGGTTTTGATCCATTGAAAAGAAGTGGCCCCTACTGAATTATTCGTAAAGAGAATGGTATCATTCAGCACCCCTGTTTTGGAAGCGATCAGTTGTTTGTTGTTCCAGAATTTGGCTGTTACCCCACAGTTCACCAATACATAATCGGTGGCAGTAGATACACAACCGCTGCTATGGGTAGCTTTTAAAGTAACTTTGAACCGCTGTGCAGTAGTAAACGTATTCGTGAAATTAGCACTGGTTGCTTTGGACACCCCATCGATCAACCATTCATAACTGGCCGCATTTACCGAAGTGTTGGTAAAGCTGATAAGATCGTTGATTTTAGGGTTGCTGTTATCGCGGGTAAATGAAGCCAGCACATTGTCGCTGCAAGGTTTATTCATCAGGTTATTGATGAGACCACTACGCTGTGTGGCAATAGCTGCGCGCATTCTGGCAGCCTGCCCTTCTGTAAACTGGTTACTGCAGGATGCATTGCTGTAATCCATAAAATTACTGATCTGGTCAGGCACATCTTTCGGAAAAAAGCCATTGGAGAAATTGGAAGCGGTATCTGAGTTACAGGAATTGGTAGGACTACTGCAGCTGGGGGATGCACCGGTTGATCCGTCGGGCGGTGTATCGCAGACCCTGTCGCCATCCGTGGCGCAGTTATTATTGAAACAGTACCCTTCAAAAGTATGGTAAAGCCCAAGGTAATGCCCCATTTCATGCGCCAGCAGGGGTCCGAAACCGGTGATCACAATTCCATCGGTTGGTGAGGAACCATTGACTGAAAAAGGCATGGTAGCATAACCGCCGGCATTCATTCTGGACCATACGCCGCAGCTGAAAGTAGCGCTGATCTCACCGGCAATATTTCTGACGAGCCAGATATTGATGTATTTCACCGGATCCCACTGCATCAGTCTTTTCATTTTAGCATCATCCAGACTCATATGCATATTGTCTGCATAAAAGGATTTCGTTCGGGTAATTCCTTTGGTAAGCCCTCCATCCGGATCGGTTTGCGCCAGTGCAAACCGGATTTTGGTATCGGCCCCAACACTGGCAGCATAGGCACCGCTTTTACTGAACGCATCATTCAGATCATTCACTGCTGCCACAATCTGTGCATCGGTAATGGCATAAGGATCTGTACTGTGTACAATATGGAAAACAACGGGCAACACATAGGGATCGGCACTGGTTCCGCTGCCGCCGTTCATGGCAACCTGGTTGTTGAGTACACGTAAAATATCCTCATTCATTTTACGCTCTCGTGCCAGCACAACAGGATCTTTGCGCAGTTGGGTTAACTGGTAATCGCTGCCGCAAACCGATTTGGGTTGTCCGAACTGTAACAGGATAGAATCGACATAGGCCGAAGGAGATTTCCCCACCTGCGCCAAAGCAGCCCCCGACATGCACAATAAAACAGAGAGCAGCAAGGTTGCTGCAGATAAAAAAAAACGCATATCACAGAATCATTTGAATCAACTATCAGATTTGATACAGGTGGGGTATAGAAAACAAGATATAAAAAAAGCGGATACCAAGTATAGCTTGTTCCGCTTTCCGGAAAAATTCTGGTCCGTTATTTTTTTAATAAACGGCCTTTTAAGCGATGTTTGCGTGGATGGGCCACCTGTGTCCTTTTCTGGAACCCGTTACTCACCACACTGATATTACCATCTACTTCCAGCATGGCCAGATCAACTTCCCCAACATCACCGGCACCATGTTCGCGTATGGCTGCCGTAAGTTCTTCTATGGTAATTTCAGCTTCTTTGCAATGAGCATGATTTATTTTTCCTTTATAGACCAGCAAAATGGCATCTCCCTGCACCAGACTGCTGAGAAAGCGGTTGCTGTAGAGGAGTTTTTTTAATGTAAAATTAGCCGCAAATAATGCTGCAGCAGCAATGAGTCCACCCTGTAAAGTAGTATCCGGCCCCACCATGGCATTCTGCACAGAATTACTGATGAGTAAGATGAACACCAGATCAATCACTGATAACTGGGCCAGTTCTTTTTTCCCGAAAATCCGGATCGCGATGATCAGGAACAGGTACACGGCCAGCGAACGTGCCGCAATACCTATATACGGTTTCTCCAGAAACTGCCAGCTGATTTGAAGAGTATGCATTGCTTTCTGTTTTGTGATAACCTAAATTACAGTAATCTTCCGAAGATCATGACCTAAAACAAAACAGGCACCCTTGGGCACCTGTTTGTGTTTGGGGACGTATGATTTTTACCTGACCTTGATCAGTTTTAACAGTTTACGCTGTGTACCCTGTGTCATTTCTGCGAAGTAAGTACCGCTCAGATACGCATGCCCTACCTGGATAGTGCTGTTGGCTCCGATGCCTGATTTCGCATCTACTACCCTGCCACTCTCATCCACTACCCGCAGGCTTACCGGCGTTGTATAACGACTCGACAATTTCAGTGTGAAGTAAGTGGTACTCGGGTTGGGTAATACCGTTACCTGTAACGCTTCTTCGCTCGTGGTTTCACTCTTATCGCCGGTTACAGATTGGGTAACTGACTGACTGTAGTTCAACACTGGCACAGGTGATGATCCGCAGCTGAAGCTGTTCCAGATTACATTCTTTCCGTTGCCCTCTACTTCTTCGGCTATAAATAATCCTGTCATGTTTACATAACTGTTGCCCTGGCCATAACAGCTTTCCTCATCCTCATCCCGGTTATCATTGCCATAACTATAGCCGCCTGTTACTTTCAGTTTACCATTCGGGATATAGATATTGGCCGTTACCTTGGTATCACCTCCCTTCACCGTAAACTTCTCTTCGTCTGAACGGCTATCGCCCATATAGAAAGTTACTTTGTAATTATCAGGATTGATATACACCTGGCTGCCAACACTTACATTGCCGCTCACCAGCACACGGGTATCGCCGCTGAAGCGGATATAACTGTAGCCATTACGCGGACCTTTTACTACTTCCAGTTTGTTCATGTTTACGGTTGCAGAAGTAAAGGTAACCTGTGCCCCCTGCTCTACACGGATACTGCCGAACAGGTTACCCGTAACGATGGTGCGGGAACCCTTTTTCAATGTCAGGTTTTTATAGTTTCCGTTTACGGTACTGACACTATTGGCTGCCACTTCTTTATTAGGCAAGTAGTTCGTGTTGGTATTGTTCAGATACATGACAGGTAAACTGATACCCGTAGCTGCACTGTAGATCGGATTGCTGATGGCGATATTCCAACCCTTTTTATCGATGCGGGCCGCTTTAACAAATGAGCCCGGTGAAGAAACGGAACTATTGCTGCGGAACTCGGCTTCCCCTTTTACAGAACGAACGCCCACACTACCGCTGTTTACTTTGTTGTTCTCACCCAGTTTTACTTCTTTCTCTGCCAGAATCGTATAACTGCTTACCAGGTTTTGTTTTTGATACGTATAACTGGCCGGTGCACTGGTGCAACCGTTTACAGTTACGGTAACCGAGTATACGCCATCTCCATCTGACTGTCCCAGCGTGATCTGTTGAGCGGTACTACCTGTACTCCACAGATAAGAACCTCCTGCTCCGGCTGTTAACGTAACTCCATTGCAGAATGCATCCGCATTACTGGACGTGATCACCGTTGATGGAATGGTATTGATGGTAACCGTAGTAGCTGCTTGCGTAGTATTACCAGCCGCATCGCTCACGGTCCAGGTGATGGTAGATACACCTGCATTAAATAATCCACTGGCATCATTACCCATGCCGGTTCTATTGGTAGCGCCGGTGATGCTGTAACTGATGGAAGACACCGCACAATTATCTGTAGCTACCATTGCTGGAACAGTATACGTGCCAGTACCATTGACACAGAAAGACTGGTCAGCAGGCAAGACAGCAATCACAGGTGATTCCGGATCTGTAACCGTCACTTTCTGCAGGGCTGTTTTTGACATACCACTTAGATCCGTAACGGTCCAGATCACATTTGTAACACCCACCGGATAAAAACTATTGGGGTGATTATTGCTAACACTTGCTACACCACAGTTATCAGCTGTTACCGGCATGGCCAGTGTCAGGTTTGCGCCGCAAATTCCTGGCATAGCTGCCGCTGAAATATCAGTAACGATGATAGAAGGCAATTCATTATCTACTACTGTAATAATCTGTTGGGCCGTATCAGTTATGTTTCCATGGATATCAGTAACGGTCCAGGTAACAATCGTTGCTCCAACAGGATAATAGGTAGAGGGGTGATTATTGGTTACACTCAGTACACCACAATTATCAGCTACAATCGGCGTTCCGATATCGGCAATATTAGCACCGCACTGACCGGGCTCACTCACTACCCCGTATTCAAACGGAGCCGTGATGGTAGGTTTCTCGGTATCAGAAACCGTTACCGTAAAGTCAGCAGTACTGGTATTTCCGGATGCATCGGTTGCCGTTACTGTTACCGTAGTAATACCCACTGTAAACAGTGAACCCGGTAATTTGCTGTACGTAATCGTAACCGGACTGCAGTTATCGGTGGCAGTGGCAGTAAAGTTAACAATGGCACCACATGCACCGGCATCGTTGTTTTTTGTTACAGGAGCGGGTAATACGATCACCGGCGCTTCTGTATCGATCACCGTAGCGGTAATAGTACCGGATGTAACAGCACAGCTAGTAGCTGCAATCGCTTTTACGGCATAGGCGCCTGTGGCAAAAGCAGTATAATTTCCGGTAGCAGTAGTAGCCACCAGGTTGCCGTTCTGGTACCATTCATAAGAACTGATGGCACCATTGGTCAGATCGGCGGTAGCAGTTAACGCAACGCCGTTGGCAGGACAACCTGTATCCGCACCTACCGGTATTATGGTTACAGAAGCCGGGCTATTGTTAATGGTCAGGTGCATGGTAACCGTTGAAATACAACCATCCGTACCGGTAAACACTTTGGTAGCTACGGTAGAAGTAGTGTACACGGTTCCGGCCCACTCATAACTGTCACAGGCACTCACGGTAAACTCACTGGAAGAGGTACAGGTACGTGTATACCAGATCGGCGAAGTAACGATGCGGGAACTACCATTGGTAATATCGATATAGTAATAACCGGTTGCATTATTGGCCAGGTTATTATCTACAAAACTCAGAGAACTGCCATACACAGAATCAATCACTACCGGGAATACCCCACTACCGGGTTGTCCGTACATAACCCTGATCAGTGCGTTCGAAGTATTGTTGGTTGGATCGGTAAGTGATACATTGATAGAAGGTGCGTTCCTATCTTCAAAAATTGACCCCATAATCCTGGTATTGATTGTAAAATCCACTTTGGCATCCATGTCTTCTGTAGCATAGAAGTGCATGTCACGCACAGACTTGATGATCTCTGACTGTGTTAAGGAAGGAGCCAGCACCGCTGTTCTGGCTGCTGTATGGCGACCGAATGTGGTGTTGTGGTTATCGTGATCAATCGTGGGTCCGAGGTGGTAACCTTTGGACAATAACTTCTGGTAATACCAGAGATAAAACATGGAAGCACCCGGGTTTGAGTAAGTGGTGTTGGTAGAAGTAGATGGACCGCTTTCAACCGCTGTACCCGAGATGGCATCATCTGCAGCCGGATCGTATGGAATATTAGCGAGGTTATCAAAATCACTGCTGTTCGGATGCGCCAGCGTGGCAAAAGCATTCTTAGCAGAAAAATCATTCACCACTTTAAACAATCCTTCAGAGCCCAGGTAGGTACTTTTGGGAACATAAATATCGTAGTTAGGTCCTGTGGTTCCGTTCACATTCGATTCCCATCCGAATAATTCGGATAAACCATCACCATAGATCAGTACATGTCCTCCGCCCTTGATCACTCCCCACTCCATTCCATATAAGGCAAGGAAATTAGGGTTGGCTGCATTGAATAAAGCAGCCTGTGCCACACCCGAGCGGTAGTTAGCCAGTTCATTACCCGGATTATCGAGCGAAGAGAAGTGATTGTGTTCTGAGATGCCCAGAAAATCCATACCCTGCGATTGCGCTGCATACGCATAATCGTTGATGGGTGTATAGGCAGCATTGTCCTTGTTCCCGTCAGAATACGAAGAGTGTGCGTGCAGGTTGCCAAAATAGTAATTGTATACCGGCGCATTGGTGGTAGTGGCATTACCACTTAAAGGTGCCGTTACGAGGTATTTGGTTCCGCCGGTGCAATTTTTATTGGTGGCGAATACAAAGAAATAATACGTGGTTGAACTATTGAGATTGGTGGCAATAAAACTGGTTGATACGGTATTGGCTACTACCGTGCCGCCTCCCAGATTATCTCCCACCGCATAATCTGTATTGTCAACAGGTACCGAGGTAAGTGAGGGCGAACTACTTTTTACCACCAGATAATGATACCCTGTACCTGCAGGATTAAAAGTTCCGGTAACACTGCTGTTAGAAGCATTAAAGGAAAGGTTCGCAGGCTGCGCTGATGGTGTAACACAAACCGGTAAAGGTTGTGTAGTGGCTGCTCCACTTAATGGCGAAGTTGTATTATACACAGGTCCGTTAACACAGGCCTGTGAATTGATGCTGAATACAAAATAGTAATACTGCGTAGCAGGGGCAAGATTGGCTGCTGTAAAGCTGGTACCCGCACCACGCTGCACCACCACTGCATTACCCAGCACAGTACCGGCAGCATAACTGGTACCATTTACCGGCAGGTCTGTGAGCGAAGCACTGCTGCTCTGTAACACCAGGTATTCATCAGCAGTTGCTGCTGTAAACGAACCCTGAATAGCATTGATAGCCGCTACTGTTACCAGTGCTGTAGGTTGTGCAACAGGTGCCACACAAGCTGGTAAACCGGCTACCGTAGTTACATCCGCTGTAAGCGGGTTACTGGTTAAATATTTAGGTCCGCCGGTACACACACTGTTTACCGGAAACACAAAGAAATAATAAGTAGTGGCACCTGTTAAACCGGTGGCTGTAAAACTAAGGTCACTGCCTTTGTCGATCACGGTTCCATCTCCGATATTATCTCCTGCAAAATAGGTCTGACCATCAATGGGTAAAGAAGTGAGGGTGGGACTGGTACTCATTACCACGAGATACTCATTTACAGGTTGAGTTGCTGCCGTAAAACTACCCTGCACACTGGTTTCGGCTACCGTACCAAATACTAAGGAAGAAGGTGCCGCTGCAGGTGTTTCGCAAGGAGTGGATGCTACGCCGGTAACGGTGAGGTTATCGATGCTGATCTTGGGTCTGGAACCACTTACCGTAGTGGCCGGCGGCGTAATTACACCACCTGTACCATTATAGTAGTAGAAACGTAACCTGGCCGTAGGACTGTTATTGAACGAAGCAGGCAAAGCCACACTGTTCACCGTACCCGTACTCGGAATATTATTGGTGATATTGATCACATTGGCAGCCGGAATTTCCGTATAAGTAATGCCATCTGTGCTTCCATATACACGCAGGGATCCGTTTCTGTTACCGGTTGAGTTATTAACTGATGCCCAGTCGAAACTGAGTGTTCCGGCATTCATACCGGTAAAATTCATATAGAATTCAAAAGCAACGGAAGAAGAATTATCTGTACCACCGGTAGCCAGCAGTTGAATATTACCAGTTCCCTTCTGTACGCCGCCGGAAGTACCTGAAGAAAAAGTAGCAGAAGAGGTAGTGATCCGCGTAGCAGATGGAATGGAGCCGGTTGTATTAACAGCAACAGAAGAAAAATGCGTAGCTCCTATCCCACTGGTAAAATTGGCCGACCAGTTAGCGATGTCGGTAAAGTTTTCGGTATAACGCAACAAAGGCTGGGCCGACATGACTACGGGAACCACAAAAGAAGTGGAAAAACTGTTCTGCGTTCCGTAAGAAGTACCGGCAGCATTGGTTGCAAAAGCTTTGTAATAATAAGTAGTAGCACCTGTTAAACCCGCAATAGTAGTACTGAATGCGCCTGCACTCAGGTTGGTAGCCAATACCTGTGTGCCGGTGCCATTGGCAAAACCAGCAGTGGTACTGTATTCAAAACCAACAGCCGTTACGGTACCACAACCGGTTACCGATAAAGTTCCGTTCACAGCCGCCGAATTGCCGGCCACGATATTAGCGCCGGTGCTGACAGTGGGTAAGGTATTGATGCCAGAACCGCTGGCAGCTACCGGCACGGGGGTGATTCCACCACCACTGATATAGATAGTACCATCGTAAGACTGAACAGCCGTAGGTGCAAATTTTACGTAGATCGTTTTGGCCGCAAAAGCGCCACCGGTATAAGAGAAACTGAGTGTACTGGTAAATGTACCATTGGCATCAGTAGCATAACTGAAGCCCGGCAAAGCACTGATATTGATATCGCTGCCATCCAGACTGCTTCCTTCGATGGTAAAGGAATTGATGGTGGGAGTTGCCGTAAGACAGTTACTGCCAAAAGCTGCCAGTGCGGTATTCACGGTTAAGGCAGGCACGGCCGGAGCAGCACGATTGATGGTTACTGTATAACTTTTTAGTGTAACACCATCCTGCGCATGTACCCTTGCCTCGAGGGTATTATTACCCACGTTCAAAGGAAACAATAAAAGCGGACTGCCGAAAGCCCCGCCATTCAGACTCACATCCACCATGGAATTGGTGATAGCAGGAGCAAAAGAAAAATAAACAGAAGCCGTATTACTATTCACAGAAGTACTGTAAGCGGTAGTAGCGGCACTGAAAGCAGGTGTTAACGGAAAAGTAGTGGTATACGTATCGTTCACAATCGCCAGTTGCTTCAGATCAGCATTGGCAGAAGGTGCTACAGCTACTGTAATATCATCGATCCGGAAATTAGCCGTATTGGCAGAAGCTGAACCGGTTCCGTTATATCCGTAGATCCGGATGGTAAGACCAGCATAACCCACTACGGCAGATAATCCACTATTGGTTTTCAGCGCCCAGGCGCTGTTATTGCTGATGGTACCAGTGGCCAAGTCTGTAGCATAATTATCGGCACTGCTTCGGATGCTATATGCTTGCGGGGCAGTTGAGGTACTTCTGCAACCAAAATTAATAGCCGTTACAGTAGCAGCATTGTAACTGCTGCCGGTTGCTATGGACAAAGTAAATTCCACATACGCACTTCCGGAAACACCGGTATTCAGTGCACCGGTTCTGGCAGCCATTCCTGCGTTAAACGTACCGGAAGCACCGGCATACGAGGAAGAGGCAGAAGTAGAAGTGATAAACGTGGTGGTACCATTGTTGTTTCCCTGCACCAGGTCGGTAGTGGTAACCACCGCAGAAGTAGTAGACGGGGCAGCAGTACCGGCAGTGAAATTCCAGGCAATGGTTTGAGCATTGGCAGCCATCATAAAAAGCATGGCAACAGAAAGGCACACTGCTTTCGCAAGTAGGTAGAATTTACGCATAGATTATGTTTGAAAATAAAAAGCGGGTATATACAGGAGCCACGTCGCATAAACCGGACGGCTCAGAAGAACAATAAGAAGATTTTACCGGAGGGGTAAGCAGCACAGCTTGGTTTTTTACAGGTTGAATCGGTTTTCGCAGATATTGGATAGCTATTCGAATAAATTCGAAGGTAAAGGTATTGGTTGACCGGAAAATTTTATCCGACCGGATAGTTATTCACAATCTGCAAGCCGGCATCAAAGCTTAAAAAAAGCTGAAAGAAATACAGGCCATGCAAAGAGAATCTCGACAAATGCAGGCTGGATAAGGGTTTCATAGTTATTGAAAAATGAGCAGTGGTTTACAGACTCCGGATGATGCTTATGCTTTCCTGTCAAGCATAACAAAAACTTAATCCCTATTCACATTTCCTGGCAATAAAAAGAGCAGCCGGAAAATTTCCGGCTGCTCTTTCAGCTGAGTATTAGACAATCTTCTGTTTACTTACCCAATCCCAGATCTCTTCCTTTCAATACCGCAGGTACGCCTTCAGCAATCCATTTCGCGGGCTTCTCTCCTTTCAGCAGGTAATCAAAAAACTGCTGCTCGCGGATCTGTATATCTTTCCGGTTCTTCCTTTCTACCAGGTTATGGGCTTCTCCATTGTAGTTCAGCATCCATACTTTTTTGCCGAGCCTGCGCATACCGGCATACATTTCAATTCCCTGGTACCAGGGCACAGCATCATCTGCATCGTTATGCATGATCACCAGCGGTGTGGTTACTTTGGGTAAGCTGAACAAAGCTGAGTTCTGCAGGTACAGGTTGGGCTTCTCCCATAAGGTAGCACCTATCCGGCTCTGTGTTTTTTCGTACTGGAACTGTCGCAGTAAACCAGAACCCCACCGGATACCACCATAGGCACTGGTCATATTCGCCACCGGCGCACCGGCCCAGGCGGCTGCATATAAATTGGTTTTGGTAATCAGGTAAACAATCTGGTAACCGCCCCAGCTTTGTCCCTGTAAACCAATTTTGGTACTGTCTACATATCCCTGCTTTACAACGGCCCTTGTTCCACTCAGGATATAATCATAGGCGCCTTGTCCCGGATATCCTTTCTGGTACCAGATATCAGGAACCAGTACAATATAACCTCTGCTCACAAAAAACGGAATATTCAATCGCGAAGGGGTGGGTGCCGGTGCCTGGTAATTATAGAGGGTATTACTATTCCTTTCATAGAAATACACAATCATCGGATACTTCTTTTTCGGATCAAAATCTTCCGGTTTATACAGTACCCCTTCAGCTTCCTTACCGGTATAGGCTTTCCACTTAAACAACTCAGCGGTTCCCCAGTTATAATTAGCCTGCTGCGGATTGGTATTACTTAACTGTTTGGCAGCAGCCCCTGCTGTTTGTACGTACACATCGGTTGACCGGGTATACGTTTCCTTGCTGTAGAATAACACATCCGCATCTTTGGCTTTCTGCACCGCAAATCCAAGACTAACCGGCTCTTTGAACACAACCGATAAGGCATTGTTTTTGCCAAGATCGAGATAACCCAGTCCGGAAGATTTATCTTTTTCATCAAATAAACGCACCAACAGTTTCTGATCGGCTTTCAAAAATTTCTCTTTCGGATCGTCACTGATATATCGATAAGAGACTTTGTCTTTTCTGCCATTGGTCAGTAACACAGATTTCTCCACGCCATCCACTGCTACTTTCCAGATATCGTAGCGATCATAGATCAGCACATATTTTTCATCTTCCATCCATTTAACCACACCGTAAGGATTGGGATCATC
>DASWXD010000087.1:0-157870 GCA_036405675.1 Sediminibacterium sp. | reverse complement strand
TTTATTTTCCTGTATAATGGCTACTGTTTGTAAGGAAACTGTCCCGGCTGCGTCTATATCCGGGTAACTGTATTTTTCCCAAAAAACCAATTGTATGCAAAAGACCTTTCTTGCAGTATGCCTCCTGTTCAGTATGGCAGCTAGTGCACAAAACAGTCCTAAAGGATTGTCTCTCAACGAACAAGCCCCTGATTTCAGTTCCTCAGATCAATATGGGAAAACCATTTCTCTCAGCAATGAATTAAAGAAGGGGGCTGTAGTATTGGTATTTTACCGTGGTCAATGGTGTCCCTATTGCAATAAGGCGCTGAAACAACTGGAAGATTCCTTATCATTCATTAAAGAGAAGGGAGCATCTGTTATTACCATCACACCTGAAAAACCGGCTTATATCACCCAAACCATCAGTAAAACAAAAGCCAGTTATTCCATCCTCCATGATGAGGGGTTGTCTATCATGAAAAAATATGATGTCGCTTTTCAGGTGGATGAAAAAACCATTGAAGCCTATAAAAAATACGGCATCCATTTTAACGAGGTGAACGGGGAAGCGAACGGAGCCAATTTACCCGTACCGGCCGTTTACGTAATCAATAAACAGGGTAAAATCGTGTACCGCTATTTTGACAAAGATTACCGGAAACGTTCCTCCGTCAGGGATATACTGGCGCATTTATGATCTCAGCTGTTGCTGACCACCCTGCGATGGAAATTGATCTGCCCCAGATGATAGTTGAGATGCGCCAATGTATGTACCAGGTAATAACCGGTGGTCATGGTGTAATCAAATACTTTTTCAGGGTATTCGGTTTCCATTGTTTCTGCAGACAGTGAGCGGATGGTTTTGGTAACGATCGCCGCGGTATGATCCAGACTGAGAATCATATCAGCTCTCGGAATATGTTTACTGCTGAATTCTACAGGCCGGTTTCGTACATACCCGCTGCCTCCCAGTACGGCACCGATATAATGCTGCAGATTACCCAGCAGGTGCAGGCATAAGTTGCCCCCTGAATTGGAAGTACCCGGCGCTACCTGCCATAACAGTTCTTCATTTTCATACAAACTGATCTCAGCTTTCAGTTTCAGGATATCGCGCTCGTATAATTGAGCCAGGTTTTCTGTGAGCATTGTTATTTTTTATCAGGCGTTATTATACACTTTATACACCGACTCTCGCAAAGGCGCCCCGGCATCAGACACAATAAATTCGAGTATGGCCGCCAATGCTTCCGGTTTTACCCAGTTGTCCGGATTTATATCCGGCATCGACTTACGGTTTAATGCCGTATCCAGCGTAGAAGGAGCCACCACTGTGGCGGTTACGTTTTTCCCTTTGGCTTCTTCGTTCATATAATCGGCTAATGTAAACAGGAGAGATTTGCTTAACCCATACGCTACCAGATTTTTACCTGCCGATGGCTCCAGTGCGGGGCGGGCTCCTATAAACACCAGTCTGCCCTGCCCCTTTGCCAGCATATGCTGAAACAATGGCCGGGCTACATGGTAAGCGGTTTTGAAATTAAGCGATACCTGCTGATCAATGTCGGCAGAAGAAGTATCCGCTACAGACCCCATGGCAAATCCACCCACCAAAAGTAAAGCGGCATCGATGGTATGGTATTTAGTGACCACTGCTGCAACAAAATTTGCTGTGGCTGTCTCATCAGCCAGATCCACCACATGCACATCCAGCAGTGGCGCAACTGCCAGCCCGGCTTTCATGGTGTCATTGGCAACAGTGGCAATTACCTGGTATTGTTTATCAAGAAAGAAACGGGTAACAGCTGAACCGAGATTACCATTGGCACCAGTGATGATAACAGTTTTCATGGGCAAAAAGGATTATGCGATGATGGGAACAGGGACCGGTAAATTACTCCTTTTTCAGGAAGATTTCTGTTTGTTAAGAACTAGTTAACAGCTATATCTGCTTAAAATTACGCCTTACAACAGAAAAATAAAACGGTTCTTTGTACTTTGAATCTATTTTTGAAAGACAATTTTACGCGGATGAAACAGGTTTCTTTACGCTTACTGGCCTTACTGTTTACTGTACTGCTGGCACAGACAGGAAAAACACAACTGATCGATTCCATGATGGCGGTATATGCAGAACAGTACCCCACCGAAAAAATACATATTCATTTCGATAAAAGTATTTACAACAAAGAAGAGACCATCTTTTACAAGATTTATCTCTTATCAGGCACAGAACTGAGCAACCTGAGTAAGAACATGTATGTAGAGTGGTATGATACCACGGGTAAGATGATCAAACAAACAGTGGCACCGCTGTTTCAATCCACCGCAAAAGGTTCTTTCGAATTACCAGCTGATTATACCGGCAACTTTATCCGCATCAAGGCTTTTACCCGCTGGATGCTGAATGATGATCCTGCTTTCCGTTACGAAAAAGATATCACGCTCAATATCAGTAGTGCCCCTACTCCCAGAAAACCGGTGGTGTATAAAACCAAAGTGGAGACTTTTCCCGAAGGTGGTTTCCTCGTTAGGGGACTAACCACCCGTATCGCATTCAAAGCCACCAACCAGTTTGGCAATCCGGTTTATGTGAAAGGGGTATTGGTGAATGATAAAAATAAAGTACTGGATACCATCAAAGCCAGGCATGATGGCATGGGTAGCTTTTTTTTACTGCCTGCGCCACAGGAGAATTACAAGATCAACTGGACAGACGAATACGGAAAAACCGGCAGCACGCCCATACCGGTTACCAAAACACAGGGAGCCAGGCTCACCATCAGAACCACCAATGAAAAAGCATTGGTACAAGTAGAAAGAACCGAGGTAGTGCCCGAAAATTTCAAACGGATGAACCTCCTCGTGCACATGAACCAGGTACTGATGTATAAAGTAAGCTTGAATGCTTCAGAGAAATTAGTATTGAATGCAGAAGTGCCGATTGATGAACTGGCTACCGGTTTATTGCAGTTCTCTTTATTCACTTCTGACTGGATACCTGTTGCAGAAAGAGTCATTTTCGTGAACAACCGTTTACACGAATTCAATACCAAACTGAATACGGCACTGGTGAGCCTTGACAAAAGGGGCAAAAACGTATACGAGATCTTTGTATCAGATACGGCCAGCACCAATCTATCAGTATCTATCACCGATGCCAGTATCGGCGAGCCGGATGAACGTACCATCTTTTCTGACCTGTTACTCAGCAGCGAGATCAAGGGTAAGATTCATAATCCCGGTTATTATCTCAGCAGTGATGCGGATAGTGTAACAGCCAACCTGGATCTCGTAATGCTCACCAATGGCTGGCGCAGGTTCGACTGGGATAAGATCAAAGCCGCTGTTACACCTACCCAACAATACCCGGTAGAAACAGATTTTATGAAAATTACTGGTAAAGTATTTGGCGATAAATCTGTGATTGCCGGGAAACCGCTTTTGCTGAACCTGATTGTTACAGGTAAAGACAGCAGCCGGAACTTTTTGTTTCTGCCCGTAGACAGGGAAGGTAATTTTGAACAGAAAGGTGCATTTTTTTACGATACGGCCCGTATTTTCTACAGCTTTAACGGTAATGATAAACTCACCGATCTGACTCAGGTGAAATTTGAAAATGGTTTATTACGTTACACCCCCAAAACCATCCAGTATGGAGATACCTATCGCCCACTGCGCTACAGCGATAGTATCGCAAAAGCCAGGTTGAATTATTTTCTGAATGAACAGGAGTTATTGAAAAAAAGAATGGCTTCTGCCACGCTGCAGGAAGTAATTGTAAAAGCAAGGGCCAAAACCAAGGAACAGCAACTGGATGAAAGATATGCACGTGGACTGTTTTCGGGTGGTGATGCATATTCTTTTGATTTAACAGAAGATATCGGTATCGGCGGTGCTATGGACATCTTATCTTATCTGCAGGGAAAAGTACCCGGATTAATGATCAGCGGATCTGGTGCCAATATGAGTCTGAGCTGGCGTGGTGCTACACCCGATCTGTACCTGAACGAAATGGTGTCTGCTATAGATATGGTACAAACCATCAATATCCGCGATATTGCCATGATCAAAGTATTCCGGCCACCTTTCTTTGGTTCTTTCGGAGGCGGCAGCGGCGGTGCCATTGCCATCTATACCAAAAAAGGCAATGACGCAAAATCCAATGCACCTAACAGTAAGGGACTGGAGAATACCATCCTTGGAGGTTATTCCCGTTTCAAGGAATTCTACAATCCTTCCTACGAAAAAGCCAGCGATAATTTTGAAACAGATAACCGCACCACTTTGTACTGGAACCCCTACCTCATCACCAACAAAAAAAATCCCAGGGTCAGATTCCAGTTTTATAACAATGATGTAAGTAAAAAACTGCTGCTGGTACTGGAAGGGATTAATTCAGACGGTAAAATGACACGGGTGGTAAAACTGTTAGAGTAAATGATAAACAATCATTACTGTCTGGTAAAATCTATTTGTATTACTTGAAATTATTAGCAAGACAAGCAGTTTAAAGAGCCGACTACCTCTGTGCTATTCTGTTGCTCTGGACCTCTGTGTTAAAAAAAGACAGATGCCATCAGGTAATCCGAATACGTTTTTTTTTAACACAGACACCTCAGAGATCTGGAGTTACACAGAGAAAGCAGCTGTTTTCAGCGGACAATAATACTTATACAATCCCCATCTGTTTCATCAGGTAGGTAGCATTTTTGCTTTGTGCGATCCCATTTCGCTTCCTGAAATCGAAATGGAGTCCGGTTTCGGTTACTTCGCTTTCAAAACAGAAATTTTCTACCATGCCCGGGTATTCTGTGGCCAGTATACCTAATTCGATATCATGGGTAGCTATCAGTGTAAGACAGTTTTGCTGTACAATTTTTCTGATCAACAGGGCCGTACCATCATGTTTATCGGTTGAGTTGGTGCCGCGCATCACTTCATCCAGCAAAACCAATGCAGGCTCCGGCGCCGCAAGAGATTGTATGATGGTTTGCAGGCATTTTAATTCAGCATAGAAATAAGAAGTGCTTTCCTCAAGCGAATCAATATGGTGAAAAGAAGTTAAAATCCTGACCGGACGGCAGCTGAAACTTTGGGCAAATACCGGTGCACCCAGCTGCGCCAGGACCATATTTAATCCTATTGCCCGCAGAAAAGTACTTTTACCCGACATATTGGAACCGGTAATCAGGTGCAGCCTTGCCGGATCACCAATGGAAAAATCATTACATACTGCCGTATCTGTTTTCATCAGCGGATGGCCGAGGCCGGCAGCAGTAATCATTAACTGATCCGTAACAATCTCCGGAAATACGAACGAGGGATGATTGTACTGAAAATTAGCAACAGAATTCAGCATTTCTATTTCTCCCATGGCATCGAACCAATCTTTAAATGCAGATTGATAACGCTTATTCCATTGCAGGTAGGCAAGAGCGCAGATCAGATCGGATAAAAAAAGACCATTCACAAAAAACGAAAACAGGCTCAGGCGCAGATCAAATACCCCGGTTATACGGGCCAGTTTACGGAAAGCGCCGGCGGCTTCTGCCAGTCTTTGTTGTTTTTGTTGCAGGCCGGGATGTTCCAGCCGGGCCGAACAGATCCAATCAAAACAAGTGGCATATTGGGTAAAGAGATAACTCTTTTTGGAGATATGGTTATACAACTGGGAGATTTTACCGAATACCAATGATAACACCAATAATCCCAGTACGGTAAATAACAGTAGCAAAGTGTATTGATCAACCCAGATCGAATAACTGATGAGCAGTACGCCAGCAATGGGCCAGATCCAGGCTAATTGTTTCCACGGACTTTGCTGTAATGTGTTGCCTGCCTTTTCCGGCAAGCCGGCCATCATTTGCGGCAAGGCCTCTTCTTCTTTCAGCAGAAGTGTATGGGCCAATAGTGTTTGCCTGAAATGGATCTTATCCGAGAGTTCCTGCACACAAGCCTGTTGTTCTTCAATCTGCTGTTTGTTCAGCGAGGGCACCAGTAATGCAGTAGCCAGCTTTTGTTTACCTGGTTTGCTGCCGGTACGGTTCAGCACATGATAGAGAGAATTCTTTCCGAAAATGGTCAGGTCGTTTGCAAAACCCTGTGAACGCAGTACTTCTGCTCCATCTTCGAAACAGGAGGACTTACCATTGGCAATACCTATCTCATTCTCGTTGATCAGAATCAGTTGCTGTTGAAAAGCGATCCGCTGTTTTAACACAGCTGCCCGCGATACCCAGAATAGAAACACAGCTATGCAAAGCAATGCATATCCTAATGCAAAACCTTCGAAACGTTGGCGGAAAGCGGTATATACAAACCAGGCGAAGAGTAAAAAAAAGACCAGTCTGAGTAAACTGTTCAGAGAAAGCTGTTTCGTGAGGGATTTCTTTTCTGTCCTGTACTGGTCCGCTCTCTCCTGGTAAACACGAAGTAATGAGTCACTCATATCGTTACTATTGAAGTTCCGTTAGCAATGGTAACCATATAAGATTTAGGGATCCGACCAAAACTAACTTCATATGATTCTTCTACCTCTTTTATCAACCCTTCTACAGCATCTTTCTGCACAAGGTTTATGGTACAGCCCCCAAATCCACCACCCATCATTCTGGCACCCAATACCTCGGGGCGGTTACGCACCAGCTCTACCAATGTATCTGCTTCTGGGCAACTTACTGCATATAACCGGCTTAGGCCATCATGCGTAGCAAACATTTTATGTCCGAAAGCGACCAGATCATTGTTCACCAGGTCATCACAAGCTTCCTGTAAACGGTTGATCTCTTCTACCACAAACCGGCAACGGTTATATACGATAGGGTCTCCACCCTGCAAACATTCATTCACCATATAAAGTGCTGCATCGCGCAGGCTCTGTACCTGCGGATAGGTTCGCTCTATCATGCGTACACCTGCTTCACATTCTTCTCTGCGCAGATTATATTCCGAAGAAGCCAGCGAGTGCTTTACACCGGTATCAAACAGAATAATCCGGTACGCATCGGTAGCAAATGGCATGTAGGTAAAGTCCAGCGAACGGCAATCCAGGCGGATCACATGTCCCTCTTTGCCAAATATACTGGCAAAGGGATCCATGATCCCACATTGTAATCCTACAAATTCATTCTCTGCTTTTTGTGCTGTCTGTACCATGGTCAGTCGCGCCAGTTGCAGGCCGAACAATTCATTCAAAGCAAATACAGTGGCGCATTCCACTGCTGCAGAAGAAGAGAGGCCTGCTCCCAGGGGAACATCGCCCATCACTACAGCTGAAAACCCGCTGATCACATGTCCGGCTTTTTGCAATTGCTGCACTACCCCAAGTATAAAATCGGGCCATTGCTGGTCAGACTTGTTCAGCGCATGAAGGCTTCCTGTATAAAACTGATCAAGATCAGCTGCATACAGCATAATCTGATCATCAGCTCTTTTATTGATAGCGATATAAATGGCTTTATCAATAGCGGCGGGCAATACAAATCCCAGATTATAATCTGTATGCTCTCCGATGAGGTTGATCCTGCCGGGAGAGCGTACAATTAACGCAGGATCACCAAACTGCTGCTGGTAAATTTCCCGAACCCGGGAAGAAATCGGAACGGTCGCTTGCATGTAGGCTGTTAGTTATTGTATTCTCACTGTTCAGAAACAGCTCATAATTCAGTTTCAAAATGCATTTCAGGTATGATCACTTCTTTGAATCCCTTGCGAACCAGCCTGCGTGCAAAATCCTGCTGCACATCATACTCACCATGCACCAGGAACAGGCTTCTTACAAGGGCAGGATCCTGGCAGGCCAGAAACTGGCAAAGATCATCATAATCGCCATGGGCACTCATGCTGCGCATCTGTCCTACTTCTGCGATCACCGGATACATTTCGCCGAAGATTTTCACTTCTCTGGCCCCATTCATTAAACGCCCTCCCAGCGAGTGCGGCTCGCAATAACCCACCAGCAGAATGGTATTCCGCTCGTCGTGAATATTATTCATGATATGGTGTTTCACCCGCCCCGCATCAGCCATACCACTGGCCGATATGATCACACAGGGTTGTGGCAGGTTATTCAGGTTCTTACTTTCCTCTACTGTTTTGATAAAATTGAGTCCTGCAAAATCAAAAGGATCCGCATCATCCTGCATAATCTTTCTGATGCGTTTATTAAAATACTGCGGGTAGTTTTTTAAAACACTGGTGGCTTCCCTGCTCAACGGACTATCCACATAATAAGGCACAGCCGGCAGGCGGTTCTCCAGCTCCAGCTGATTCAGGGCATACAGCAACTCCTGTGTTCTTCCCACACTGAAAGCAGGAATAATCAGTTTCCCTTTTTTCTCAATACAGGTTTTATGGATCCAGTCGTGCATTGCATCCACTGTACCATGTACTTCATCATGCAGTTTATTGCCGTAAGTGCTTTCCAGCAGAATATAATCAGCCTGCGGAAAAATATCGGGCGAGCGGAGGATGGCATCATTGTACCGACCCACATCTCCGCTGAAACTAATACAAGTCGTATCTCCCGCTTCAATGATCCGGAGATGAACTGCTGCACTGCCAATGATATGTCCCGCATCGGTAAACATCACTTCAATGCTTTCATCAATGCGAGTCCACATATTATAATTCACCGTTTGAAACTGCTCCAGCGCCTGCGCCGCATCTTCCAGATCGTACAAAGGTTCGTAAGGCGGCAACCCTTGTTTGGCCCTGCGCTTATTGATGAACCGGGTATCATCTCTCTGAATCTGCGCAGAATCTTCGAGTAAAATACCGGCCAGCTCTTTGGTTGCAGGCGTAGCATAAATAGGTCCTTTAAACCCATGTTTTACCAGGTGCGGCACCTGTCCGCAATGATCAATATGCGCATGCGATAAGACCAGGTAATCAATCAATGCCGGATCAAAACCGAAATCCTCATTCATGGGGCCGGTATCCTTACCTAGCCCCTGAAAAAGACCACAATCCAGCAATAGATTTTTTCCATTCTTCAATGTGATCAGATGTTTGGAGCCTGTTACCGTTCTGGCCGCTCCGTGAAATCCTATTTTCATAATACCTCCACTTCCTTGTATCAGCCATACAGTTATGCATTGCTGCTGGGTTTTATCAAATGAGTAAAACAACACCCGTTTATTTCCTCAACGGGCGGGATTCAATTTCGCTTTAAAACTCCAGGTAATCAGAAATTCCGACACCTGTTCTCCCACCTCATTCCTTCCTATGGAACGGCAGGTGATGATTTTTCCTTCGCCGCTGGTAATGGATGCTTCTATCACTGCATCAATCGCATCGCCGTCTTCACAGGTAAAAGCAATCAGGCCAGTTGCTTTTTTAAAAAATTTCGCTTCCAGCCCAACTACCAGCATACTCACCGCCGGGTTACGCTGGTATACCTGTCCTGAAGCCAGTAAACCCGTACTCATTTCTGCCGCCATAGACTGCACCGCAAAATACATGGAACGGAATGGGTTTTGTGTGAACCATTTATAGCGTACCGTAACCACTGCCCTGTGCTCGTCAAATGCCCGGATACGCAAACCAGCGAAAAATGCCGAGGGTAATTTCTGCAACATGAACAACCGGAATTTTACCGGATTACTAATCTGTTGACGAAAAGAAGCAAATGCCGGGTTCATGTATCGCTGACAGTTTGGTGAAATAAACAGACCTACAGGCAACAAAGGGCCATACCTACCTAAATGTACCAAGTAGCTGCTTCAGTAAAAAATTTAATACAGGAGTTATTACAACAGTAAGGCAGCCAATGCATAATCGGCCAACAGAATCAGGATACAGCTCACCACCACTGCACTGGTACTGGCCCGGCCAATCTCCAGCGAACCGCCTTTTACATTGTATCCGAAATAGGCAGGAATACTGCTCAGGATAAACGCAAACGTATAGGATTTGTATAAGGCAAAATTGATATTATACAGGTTCAGGTTCTGGCGCAGACCGATATCATAAATATCCGTAGCCAGAATGCCCGACAAAGAACCGGCAAAACGACCACCCCAGATCCCCAATACTGCAGAAATCACTATCAAACAGGGTATCACCACCAGTGATCCCAGAATTTTGGGGAGTATCAGGTAACTTTTGGTATTGATGCCCATGATCTCCAGTGCATCTATCTGCTCGCTGATGCGCATATTACCCAGCTCACTCGCAATTTTACTGC
This sequence comes from Sediminibacterium sp., assembly GCA_036405675.1. Classification (GTDB taxonomy): domain Bacteria; phylum Bacteroidota; class Bacteroidia; order Chitinophagales; family Chitinophagaceae; genus Sediminibacterium. The sequence goes on along the minus strand of DASWXD010000087.1, from coordinate 147,699 downwards.
CTACCACACCTGCCAGTACAATACTCACCACCGTAGGCGATAATTCGAGAATCATACTATCCCGCACGATCTGCGCAATGGTAGAAGCCGGTACCAGCGGACTCACCAGCTGATAGGCCGTCTGAATCGTGGTTACCGCACCCAGGAACAGCGAAATAATCACCACAATCGGCAACGCACCCACTCCTATCTCCACACACTGGTGCATGAACTCCTTCCAGTACATACGCCAGTTCTCTGGTTTGGTAAACATCCCTTTTAACATCAGCAGATAGGTACCAAAATGGGTGAAAAAAGACATCTTTTTGAGAATTAAAAATTAAAAATTAAAAATTAAAAATTGAACAGCCGGCAATCAACCTGTCATTGTTAATTGCTAATTGTTAATTGCTAATTCCTTTATTTTTTTCGCTTCTTAAGGCGTTTCCACCAGGCGCTTCTTTGTACTACATCGTCTGTGTTGATACGGCATTTCAGCTGGGCATCTACTACAGCTACCAGGGCCATGTTAATGATACTACGCACGGTACTGCCTAATTGCAATACGTGAACAGGCTTTTTCAGCCCCAGCAGTATCGGGCCAATCGCGTCTGCACCGCCCACTTCTTTCAGCAGGTTGTAAGTTACGTTACCCGATGTTAAATTGGGGAACATCAACACATTCACATCTTCATCCACCAGCTCGCTGAATGGATAATTATCACGCAGGATCTCTTTGTTAAAAGCCAGACTACCCTGCATTTCTCCATCCACAATTAACTGGGGATTGCGCTGTTTCAGTATTTTGGTAGCTTCTGCTACCAGCCGTGCTTCGGGCGAATCGCTGCTGCCGAAATTACTGTAGCTCAGCATGGCAATACGGGGCACGAGGTTAAAATTACGCACTTCCTTGGCCACCATCATAGTAATATCAGCCAGCTCTTCGGCAGTGGGGTTAAAGTTCACCGTGGTATCTGCCAGAAACAAAGGTCCTTTTTTGGTTAAGAGCAGGTACATACCGGCAATCTTCTTCACGCCCTCTTCCGTACCAATAATCTGCAGGGCCGGACGGATTGCTTCTGCATAATTTTTGGTCAAACCCGATAACATCGCATCCGCATCACCCGTTTCCACCATCATACAACCAAAATGGTTGCGGTCTTTCATGATCTTCAGGCTCTCATACTTATTGATACCCCGACGATGGCGTTTCTGAAAAAATAACTCACTGTAAAACTCCCGTTTCGATTCCATCTCATCACTTCGGGGGTCAATGATCGGAATATCGGTCAGGTCAATATTATTCTCTTCCGCAATCCGGTTAATTTTCGTTGGATCTCCCAACAGAATCGGATAAGCAATGCCATCATCATACAAAATGCTGGCAGCTTTTAAAATCTTCTGGTTATCGGCTTCTGCAAATACCAGTCGTTTCGGATCCCTGCGGGCTTTGTTCCCGATCACACGGATCAACTGGTTATCCAGTCCCAAACGTTTGTTCAGTTCCAGTGTATACGCCTCCCAGTTGGAAATCGTTTTCTGTGCCACCCCACTTTCTACAGCGGCTTTGGCCACTGCAGGTGCCACGGTAGAGAGCAGTCTGGGATCCAGCGGCTTGGGAATAATGTATTCCGGACCAAAAGCCATATTATGCTGGTTATACGCCATGTTCACAATATCCGGTACCGGCGATTTGGCCAGATCGGCCAGGGCTTTTACAGCCGCCAGTTTCATGGCTTCGTTAATCTGTTTGGCACGCACATCCAATGCGCCGCGGAAAATATAAGGGAACCCCAATACATTGTTCACCTGGTTGGGATAATCCGTTCTGCCCGTAGCCATGATAATATCTTTCCGTACAGCCGTGGCATCTTCATACGTAATCTCCGGATCGGGGTTGGCCATCGCAAACACGATGGGATTTTTGGCCATACTCTTCACCATCTCCTGCGTTACCACATTACCTACGCTCAATCCCAGAAATACATCCGCATCTTTCATAGCAGACTGTAAGGTCCAGTCGCTTTTTTTAACGGCAAACTGGGTTCTGATGGGGCCCAGATCGGTTCTGCCCACATGTAATACACCATCTTTATCAAAGAGGATAAAATTCTCGTAACGGGCGCCCAGTGCTACATACAACTGAATACAAGCCATAGCAGCCGCACCGGCACCATTGATCACGAATTTTACTTTCTCAATTTTCTTTTTCTGCAGCTCCAGCGCATTCAGCAAAGCGGCACTGCTGATGATAGCGGTTCCATGCTGATCATCGTGCATCACCGGAATATTCATCTGCTTTTTCAGCTCCTGTTCAATGTAAAAACATTCAGGTGCTTTAATGTCTTCCAGGTTAATACCGCCAAACGTAGGTTCCAGCGATTTTACAATCTGTACAAACTTCTCCGGATCCTTTTCGTTGATCTCAATATCAAACACATCTATATCAGCAAAAATCTTGAACAACACGCCCTTCCCTTCCATCACGGGTTTGCTGGCTTCGGGACCGATATCGCCCAACCCCAGTACCGCGGTTCCATTGGTAATCACGGCTACCAGGTTGCCTTTGGCCGTGTATTTGTACACATCTTCGGGGTTGGCGGCGATTTCTTTACAGGGTTCGGCCACGCCCGGACTATACGCCAGTGAAAGGTCTCTTTGTGTTTTGGCTTCTTTGGTGGGAACTACCTCAATTTTTCCGGGACGTCCGCTGGAATGGTATTCCAGGGCCTGCTCCCTTCTCAGGTCTGTATGTTTGGCCATAGTATTTTTTTAGGTTACCGGCAACACCGCCCTGATCAGCTGGGGTTGTGTCACTCACTGCAGGGTCCGGTTCGCTACTGAACCGCCACCTTGGGTGAGGGGCAAAAATACGATTTATTCGGAAGAGAGGGAGAAGGCAGTTTTATGGCCCTTGATAGCAAAACGGAACTTTCTGCCCCACATTTGATCTGATTGTTCGTCTGCAGATAGCTGTTTTCTTAAAGTTTGTAATCAACCTTACCCACTACTTCTACTTTTACAGTTTTTGCAGGAGTACTTATTTCCAAAGTTCCATTCCGGAGAGCGGTATGGGTAGGTTATGCCACTAGAATAGCGCAAAAAATTATTTCCGAACAACTTACCCTTACTGTATTACCCTCGCAAAAAAAATTGTAGTAAACGTTATTTACTCATCACTTCTCTTCCCCGGCTGTAACCCTAAGGTCAGGGCTAAAGCCCACATGTCTACCAGCTACCCAACCCCCCATGCTAAAGCATGGGGTTATAAATAATAGGATGTAATGCTGAAAGAATATCCCGCATTAGCAGTGTCTGCAAAAAGAAAAGAAAACCACTTCCTACTCCCCATTAACCCCAGCCCTCAGGCTCCGGACACCCATCACAACTTTTCCTCCGGGCTTCAGCCCTGACCTCGGCTATAGCCCACAAACCTATCAGCTACCCGATACGCATATCAAAACATGAGGTTATAAATACCAGGTTATCATACCGAAAGAATATACCGCACCAGCCCCATATCTGTAATGAAGAAAAACACTCTCTCTTCTTTCATTAACCCCAGCCTTCAGGCTGGGGTTATCCATCACAACTCTTCGCCGGGCTTCAGCCCTGACCTCAACTTATACCCCATAAGCCTATCACATTGGAAGCATATACCGCAGCAGCCGTATTAGTAAAGAAGAAAAACACTCTCTCCTCTTTCATTAACCCCAGCCTTCAGGCTGGGGATACCCATCACAACTCTTCCCCCGGCTTCAGCCCTGATCAGCTGGGGTTGTGTCACTCACTGCAGGGTCCGGTTCGCTATTGAACCGCCACCTTTGGGGAGGGGCAAAATACGATTTATTCGGATGATGGGGCAGGCAGTTTTATGGGCCCTTACAGCAAATAAGGTTAGTATTCCAATAACTTATAATCAACCTTACCAACCACTTCCACTTTCACAGTTTTTGTAGAATTACTTATTGCTAAAACTCCTTGCCTCAAAGAGGTATTAGTGGGCGAACTTTGGGAAGTTATCAGTGTACAGGTGAAGCCATCCCCACTAAATATTTCTCTACAAAAGCCGTCCTGCCTGCATTCAATTTTAATACGCTTTACATAGATATGATCAAACTGACCTTTGATGGCAAAAAAGCCCCGTTGAAAACGATCAATAACAAAACAGTTCTGTTTGTTTGCCGAATCGGTCTCCTGAGTTTGAAAGTTATAGATTCCGCAACCTCCATCAATTTTAATACGGTAGTCTTTGACGGTGTCTAATTGAAAGGCGGCTTTAGTTGTTTGACTAAAAGAGGTGTGGGAGATTATTAATAGTAATATGGTGAATAAGTATTTCACTTTTCAAATGGATACTTAGGGTAAGAACTGTATAAGTGTAAAATTTACCTTTCTTAACCCGTCAATGACGTCTGAATATATGTACCATACCTTAACAATATTTTATTGACAAGCCGAATAGGGTAAGCCTAAAATTCAAGCTGAGATCTATACTGGTTATAGGCGTACATATCAATCCACACATGCAGTAATACTTACGCTGATTGTTGCATTTTGCTTTCGTTTGGTTTTACGGTTTTATTTCCTCCCAACTTTTTAATAAATAAACCAACCCCTAATCCTCCGATTATATAAAAAACTGCATTCATGAATAACTTCTTCCAGGTAAATACCTCTTGAATAATTAAAAAATCGCAAATGCTCATAAAGATGAACATAAATAAGGCATAGCTAAGTCCGATATACCACCATTTATAGACGGGTTGTGTCAAAACCAATAGCTTAGAAAAATTTTCCTTTTGCTTATTTAACCATTTCTCCTTCCACTGGTCTTTAAACCAATACCAAATGGGAAATGTAAGTACCAGCAAAATAAAACTGGTAAGGTTTCTTACACAGGGAATTATTTTGCCGCAATTGTCGCAGTATAAACCAAACCAGTTTTTGAAAGCCGTATTATTCTGGGGTGTCCATTTTAAACCGGGATGCATGGTCTCACAATGCGGACAAGGAACATAACTTCTTTCCCCTAAGGATTTTCTACTGTTTTTTTCAACCAAAATAATTTTCGGAACCCTCTGTCCAAGTATTAACTCATTAAACGCCAGTCCTGGATTTACAATCCAATGGAGAATGAACAGATTTTTCCAGGTCCAAACCTGATATTTCTTTTTATCAAAATTCATATGTTCAAACTTTAGCAGCCGCCCTAACATAGCTGACGTATCTTAAATATACACAAACCCCTCATATCAAAACAATAAATCATAAGTCCGTTTTATACTGTTACCCACTAACACGGATGATAAGTGAGCGGTTTCGCTACAAGCATAGCGCAAAGAATTGTTTCTGAATAACTTACATTTTCAGCGTTGGGCTTACAGAAAAAAGTGAAGCGAGGGGCGATTCACATGCGAACCTCGTTCCGGGTGGTAACTCAAATGTCAGGGCTAAAGCCCACATGTCTGCCAGACACCCGATCCCCATGCTAAAGCATGGGGTTATAAATATTACGTTATTATATCGGAAGAATATGCTGCATTGGTAGTATCTGCGAAGAAGAAAAGAAAAACCACTTCCTACTCGCCCATTAATCCCAGTCTTCAGGCTGTGGATACCCATCACAACTTTTCCCCGGACTTCAGCACTGACCTCGGGCTATAGCCCACAAACCTATCAGCTACCCGATACGCATATCAAAATATGAGGTTATAAATACCAGGTTATCATACCAAAAGAATATGCCACACCAGCCCTATCTGCAATGATGAAAAACGCTCTCTCTTCTTTCATTAACCCCAGCCTTCAGGCTGAGGATATCCATCACAACTCTTCCCCGGGCTTCAGCCCTGATCTCGGTCTATAGCCCATAAACCTAACTGCTACCCGATACGAATATCAAAGCTTGGGGTTATAAATACCAGGTTATCATACCGAAAGAATATACCGCACCAGCCATATCTGTAATGAAGAAAAACACTCTCTCTTCTTTCATTAACCCCAGCCTTCAGGCTGGGGACACTCATCACAACTCTTCGCCGGGCTTCAGCCCTGATCTCGGACTATAGCCCATAAACCTAACTGCTACCCGATACGCATATCAAAGCTTAGGGTTATAAATACTATATTATCATACCGAAAGAATATACCGCACCAGCCCTATCTGCAATGATGAAAAACGCTCTCTCCTCTTTAATTAACCCCAGCCTTAAGGCTGGGGGCACCCATCACAACTCTTCCCCCGGGCTTCAGCCCTGACCTCAGGGTATGGCCCACCAGCCTATCATATCGGAAGCATATACCGCAGCAGCCGTATCAGTAAAGAAGAAAAAACGCTCTCTTCTTTCATTAACCCCAGCCTTCAGGCTGGGGACACTCATCAGAACTCTTCCCCCCGGGCTTCAGCCCTGACCTCAGCTTATACCCCATAAGCCTATCATATTGGAAGCATATACCGCAGCAGCTGTATCGGAAAGAAGAAAAGAAAAACTGCTACCTTCTCATTAAGTCAGGCCTTTAGAATAGCGTTCTATCCCACTGCTTTTCACCTATACTTTCCCATTATATTTTGGGTCAAAGTCAACCATCCATTCAATACCATATTTGTCTCTGAACATACCAAAATAAGAACCCCAGGGGCTGTCTGTTATAGGCATTTCTACTTCTCCCCCTGCGGAAAGTCCATTAAATAATTGATCAGCTTCTTCTTTGCTTTCTGCACTGATTACAATTTTACTTCTGTTCTCTTTCTCGTTTACTTTTCCCATGAATTCCGGAACATCGTTTGCCATCAACACATTACTTTTCCCTATCGGCAAAGCAATATGCATGATTTTATCTTTCTCGTTTTCTGCTATGGAAATGCCAGGGCTTGCGATATCTTTGAAACGAACAACTTTCGCAAACTCTCCGCCAAATACCGATTTGTAAAACGTGAATGCTTCTTCAGCATTACCATTGAAGTTAATGTGGGGATTGATAAGTGCCATCGCTTTATTTTTTGGTTATTATCCAAATGTATCACTTATCCAATACCTGCACAAGGTATGAAAGCGTCAAAAAAGAGGTTCTCTGCGTCAGGCAGTTAGGTAGCTACGTAAACCTAAAGCAAGTAAATTGTCGGTCATTATGAGGCCTAAGGCTTAAAAATATGCAAACACGCATGCCAAAAAGAGTAAAAATCAGTATGTCACTATTGCGATAGTCAATAGCGGATCTTATTAATGATAACTTGGGCTGCAGGCATACTACAAAGAATCGTTTCTGAATAGTTGACAGATTCAATACTTTCTTCGTCAGAAATGCTGGAAAAACCATTCTTACATCAACGCTCTACCCGGAGCTTAACCCTATGTCAGGGCTAAAGCCCAGTAATCTAGCAGCCGCCCGATCCCCATGCTAAAGCATGGGGTTATAAATGACAGGATATTATACTGAACCAGTAAGCTGCAGCAGATTATGTACAGAGAAGAAAAAAATCCTTGTACCACTCACATTAACCCCTGTCTTCAGGTCGGGAACATCTATCACTTCTCTTCGCCGAACTTAAGCCCCGACAAAGGGCTAACGCCCACAAGCAAATGACCGACCCGATCCCCATGCTAAAGCATGGCGTTATAAATGACAGGATATTATACTGAACCAGTAAGCTGCAACAGATTATCTACAGAGAAGAAAAAATCCTTGTACCTCTCACATTAACCCCTGTTTTCAGGTTGGGGACATCTATCACTTCTCTTCACCAGACTTCAGCCCTGACATCTCGTTAAGGTTCACAAGTACATCTGTAAAAACATCAATCACATTTTTAACAAATGCCTGATAATATCATTGACAATACTTATCTATCAGTTTTTTTTCCAGTCCGCTTTGTTTAGCTCTCTTTGCAAGAAAATTGAGTATGGGTGATAAGATTCTCATGAAACCTGGGAGATATGAATCACTGAGGCTGCCAATAACAGCTATATGAGCAAGGCTTCTGGGCATTGACTTTTTATCAGTAAGACCATCTTCAGCCAATCCATAAAGGATTCTCAGGGAGTTTTCAAACCCTGTATGCCCGGGTGTAATTTTAATATTAAATCTGATTTCCTTATCTCCAGGGTTAAAAAAACTATGAACCTGATTGGGCCCCACAGCATAGGTTTCATTGGGTTGCAAAATTTTTATTTCTTTATCCCCCAATTTCAATCCCAATACACCATCAATTGCCGTAAAGGTCTCTGTGAAGGCTTTGTGATAGTGCGAAAAATTACCACCATTAGGCATCAGGGTTAATTCCAATTCTGTGATTTTTGAGTTTGTTTCATCACTTGTCTGAATAAAAGTAACGGTGTCTTTAATAACAGAGTTGATAATTGTCCTCCTCATATTAGTTTTCGCTTTAAAAATTTAAATGATACTGTTAACAGCGATTGCTATTCGGCAACTTTACAACCGTGAGATGCTTCTTTTAGTTGATTCTCGATTGATTGTCCGTCAATTAATCCCCAGTGCTCAATAATTTTATCATTTTTTATTTTAAAACATCTGTACCCAACTGCTTCTACTTCAATTCCGGTAGGTTCAATGCCACGCCAAACTCCAATATGTTTTAATTTCATTTTTATTCTGATCATACTTTGATCACCTTCTGTTACCTGATTTTCAATAGTGGTATTGTGTTCAAATGAAATACCTGTTGCAGAAATCCATTTCTTAATCCCTTCCTTGTCCGGCGAGAGCGTTGGCAATAAAGAATGATCTTTGAAGTCCGGGTGCAAAAAACTATCCAGCATGTCAAATGCCTCTTGATTCCAGATCTGTTCAATGAAGTGTTGTACTAAAATTGAATTTTTCATTTGCGAATGATTTTAATGTATCCGCAAAATTGAAGACTGTATTGATCACCGACCTGTGTCAAAAATCACAAAATTCATTTGATAGCGCGAAATCTGCTTAAGGTTTCCCTGCTGATCCCTAAATAAGAGGCGGTTTGAGTCAGAGAAACTCTTTGCAGGAAGTCGGGATGTTGTGAAACCAATGCATCAAATCGTTGTCTGGGGGTTAATAATTTAAAACTATCGGAGTGTTCTTCCTGTTTCGCTGTTATCAGCTCCAACACCTTCCTTCCAAAGGTTTCTATTTGATGCGATTGTTTGTAAGCTTCTAAAAGTTTTGTTTTGTCAATCACTACCACCCGGGTTTTCTCGTGGGCCTTTATAGCGTATGCTGATTTTGAAGCTGTTCGCAGACTCTTGCTATTAGTGGCAAATTCGTTTTCAAAGTAAAATGCAGTATTGATTTCTTTTCCATCCAGGTTATAACATGATTTACATGCCCCCGAACTGATAAAAAATATGGAATTACAGATCTGTCCTTCTTTCAGCAAAGACTCGTTTTTCTTAACTTGTATTTCTGACAAACAGTCTGATAAAACACGCCAGTTATGCTCCGAGAATTCGGTTATTGATTGTATATACTTTTTTAAGTTATTCATTTCGTTTACTCCCGATAATGGTTTCCACCAACAGCTAAAAATACACACCCACCTATACTAAAAAAATTAATTATCAAGCTGTTTCCAGCACGCGATTTAAACAGCCCAGCTTACAAAACAGAAGCCGCTTACAATCATAGCGTAAAGAATTGTTTCTGAATAACTTAGAATTACAGCATTGCCCTCGCAAAACAAAGTGCAGAAAACAACTTTCATTCACTGTCGCGTTATACCGGCTGTGTCCCTGCCATCAGGGCTAAAGCCTGCAGGCATAGTTACCTGCTTACAAAGAATAGAAGCGCAACAGATCCACTCTGTGCCCCTCTGTTACTCGTGCACCCTGTGTTGAAAAAAGGTATTATTGAAATAGAATTGCAAGATTTATTTTCAACACCGAAACACAGAGAAAGGCGGTTATGATCAGCAGATTATACAGTAGCTGCCCCCAGCCAGGCCATCATACCCATACCGGTTTCAATGGCATTTTCATCTATATCAAATCTGGGGGTATGTACGTTGTGAATGATGCCTTTTGCTTCGTTCCTAACACCCAGGCGGTAAAAACAACCCGGGATTACCTGGGTATAAAAGCCAAAGTCTTCGGCACCCATCCTGATCTCGGTTTCTTCTACCAGTGTTTTGCCCATATAGTCTTCTGCCAGCTGCCAGCCCTTGCCGGTGAGTACAGGATCATTATCTACCGTAGGATATCCAATATCTATATGCAGGTCTATCTCCGCACCCGTTGCTTCTGCAATTCCGGCTACCTGTTTGCGGATCAGTTCATGCGCCTGGGTTCGCCAGGCTTCATCCATCGCACGGAAAGTACCCATCAGCTTTACCTCGCTGGGGATGACATTGGTGGTATGTCCGCCTTGAATGGAGCAGATAGATAATACTGAAGGAGACAACGGATTATTGTTCCGCGATATAATCTGTTGCAAACTAACAATCAGCTGCGAAGCCACCAGTATCGTATCCACCGTCAGGTGTGGTGCCGCCGCATGCCCGCCTTTGCCTTTGATAGTAAGATATAATTCATCGGCACTGGCCATAACCCTTCCTTTCCGGAAACTGAGTTTGCCCAATGCTAATCCGGGATGTACATGTAACCCATAAATCCCCTGCGGTCTCGGATTTTCAAGCACACCTTCTTTGATCATAAAACTGGCACCACCGGGATTTCTTTCCTCACCGGGCTGAAACAGCAGTTTCACTGTTCCCTCCCACTCATCTTTTAATTCTGCCAATATCTTAGCCGCTCCCAACAGGATCGTGGTATGCACATCATGCCCGCAGGCATGCATCACGCCGGGGTTCTTTGACTTATACGCCACTTCATTCTCTTCTGTAATCGGCAGTGCATCCATATCCGCACGTAAGGCAATTACCCGGCTATCCGGATTTTTCCCTTTGATGATTCCCAGCACACCGGTAGTGGCTTTCACTTCAAAAGGTATTCCGAATGACCGCAGTTTTTCCTGCACAAACCGACTTGTCTCAAACTCCTGGTAACTCAGTTCAGGGTGGGCATGCAGGTGCTGCCGCACGCTGATGAATTCGGCTGCGTATTGATGGGCGAGTTCTTTTATTTTTTGTTGTAACATCTGGCTTATTGATTGATGATATCCTCTTCTTCTTTGGGTATATATTCTACCCCATCTTCCACTATATATACCCCCTGGGGATATATTTTATTCAGCAGGGCTTTGAATTTTTCGGCATCCTCTTTCTTCAGAAAATTACCGATCCGCACTTTAAAATTAGGCGACTGAAAAATCACATACACTTTCTGATCCGGGAAACGCGACATCAGTTCAGACCTTCTGGCAAAAGCATCACCTCTGCGGGGCGTACTGGCCAGCTGTATGCGGTAGCCTTTGTACAGTCCATTGGGCGTCATCATGGCGCTGCGCTGGTTGGCCTGCAGTTGTTTCAAACTTAATATGTCGAGGCGTGGATCCTTTTTTACCATGACAGTGTCAGCTGCATACAAAGTAGTGCAGCAAACAAAAACCAATACCGATATGATGATCCGCTGTATCATTCTTACTGTTAAATTACACAATCCTGTTTAATACCCGCCTTCCCCTGCCGGTTGTCCTTTCACAATGGCCACTCCGGCACTGCAACCTAATCGGGTAGCACCTGCATCTACCAACTGTTTGGCAAACGCATAATCACGGATGCCGCCGGAAGCTTTGATCTGTATATTGGCCGGCAAATGCAGTCTGAATAATCTCACCGCTTCCACCGTGGCCCCTTTCTCTGCATACCCCGTAGAGGTTTTCAGGTAATCAATGCCCGCTATTCCGTAAATCTCGCAGCATTTAATGATCTCCTCATCTGTTAAAATGCCGCTTTCGATAATAATCTTGATCACTTTATTCTTACTGCGAACGATCGGCATGATATGATTGATCTCATCTGCCAGGTACATCCAGTCGCCATTTTTGATGGCAGAAATATTGATCACCACATCCAGCTCATCCACCCCATCCACAATGGCCAGTAATATTTCCGCAATCTTGGCTTCCACAGCCGAATACCCAAAAGGAAATCCGATCACCGTAGCCACTTTCACCCCCGAGCCCTCCGTGAGTGCCTTTGCCCTTTTTACAAAATTCGGCGGCACACATACGGCGGCAAAACCGTATTGTTTGGCTTCGGAGCAGAGGGTTTCGATGTCGGCGATTAAGGTGGTAGGTTTTAAGATAGTGTGATCTATGTAAGGAGCGATATTCATGAGTTAAAAGTTAAAAGTGACTAAATTTTAGTTGATTTTACTATGGCAGCCAATATTCTAATAATTTCATTTATCTCCATCTTTAAAGGAGTTGACAACTTTTCTTCAATAATCCCACATTCTATTAAGAGCCTTATCCAATAATATGCTTCGCGCGCTTCTTTATAAGCTATGCTCATTTTAGCTGAAAATTCTCTCCTTGAATGTCCACCTAATGCCTCTTCTACATTAGCTCCTATCGAAGAAGAAGCCCTTACTAACTGATTACTCAGACTAAATATGTATTTCTCTCTTTTACAAATATCCAGGTGAAGTTTAACTATCCTCACAGCAAAAAAATATGTTTTCTGGGCGATGATACTCTCTTTCATAAAAAATGAGTTTGCAGTAAAATACAAACTCATTTTTCATCCAGCTTACGTATTAATACCTATATCACTCCATCTTTTCACTATTAACTATTAACTTTTAACTTTTAACTCATAATTAAGCTTCGCGTCCATGACAAGCCTTATACTTCTTCCCACTCCCACAAGGACAAGGATCATTCCTTCCGATCTTGGGTGCTACGTGGATAGGTTGTTGTTTGGCGGGTGTTGGATCGTAGTAATCATTTTCTGTAGGCGGCGCATCCATATCGTCTTTGTTGGCACTCATACGGCTCATGTCTGTTTTTTCCTGGCGACCTTCTTTCAATGCATCACCCTCATTCAATGGAATGCTGGCGTGACAGAGAAACTGGACAATATCCCTGTTCACTTCAGAATCCATTTTACGGAACAGTTCAAAAGCCTCCATTTTATAGATCACCAATGGATCTTTCTGTTCGTAAGTAGCGGTTTGCACACTCTGTTTCAGATCATCCATCGAACGGAGATGTTCTTTCCAGGCGTCATCAATGAATCCGAGCGTGATACTTCTTTCCAGTGAGTTCACCAGTTCGGCACCTTTGGTATCAAGTGTTTTGTTCAGGTTAGCCAAAGCCTGCATGGCTCTTCTGCCATCGGTGAAGGGAACGATCACATTTTCAATATGCGATCCCTGCTGCTGGCGGATATTTTTAAATACAGGAATAGCCTGTACCATCAAATCCTGTTTTCTGCGCTCGTAATTGGTAGCGGCTTCGCTGTAGAGCTTTTCGGCCAGTTCATGCTCGGGCAGTTTGGCTAATTCTTCAGCTGTAATAGCTGTATCAATACCAAAATTCACAATGGCTGCCATACGGAAACCTTCATGATCGGTCTGCTCTTTAAAGGAATTTACCACACCTTCTGCTACAGAATACAATGCGTTATCCAGATCAAGCGCCAGTCTTTCTCCGAACAAAGCATGGTTACGTTTGCTGTAGATCACAGTACGCTGTTTATTCATCACATCATCATACTCCAGCAAACGTTTACGGATGCCGAAGTTGTTCTCTTCTACTTTTTTCTGTGCCCTTTCGATCGATTTGGTGATCATGCTGTGCTGGATCACTTCACCCTCTTTGTAACCCGCAAAATCCATCACTTTGGCAATACGCTCGCTGCCGAACATACGCATCAGGTCATCTTCCAGCGACACAAAGAACAGAGAAGATCCGGGATCTCCCTGGCGACCGGCACGGCCTCTTAACTGCCTGTCTACCCGGCGCGATTCATGACGCTCGGTACCCAGAATGGCCAGACCACCGGCTTCTTTCACCCCTGGTCCGAGTTTGATATCCGTACCACGGCCCGCCATATTGGTAGCAATGGTTACGGCACCTGCAAAACCCGCTTCGGCAACGATCTGTGCCTCGCGTGCGTGCTGTTTGGCATTCAATACATTGTGGGCAATCTGTTTCTGCCGTAACATCCGGCTCAGCAACTCACTCACTTCTACCGATGTGGTACCTACCAGTACCGGTCTGCCGGCAGCTACTAATTTTTCGATCTCATCTATCACCGCACCAAATTTCTCACGCTTGGTTTTAAACACCAGATCCTGCTCATCTTTACGAATGGCGGGTACATTGGTGGGGATGGTGACTACGTCTAATTTATAAATGTCCCACAACTCTGCTGCTTCGGTTTCTGCCGTACCCGTCATACCCGCCAGTTTGTGGTACATACGGAAATAGTTCTGCAGCGTTACCGTGGCATAGGTTTGTGTAGCCGCTTCGATCTTTACATTTTCTTTCGCTTCAATGGCCTGGTGCAGTCCGTCTGAATAACGTCGACCATCCAGGATACGTCCTGTCTGCTCATCCACGATCTTCACACCACCATCCATTACCACATACTCTACATCCTTATCAAATAAGGTATAGGCTTTCAATAATTGCTGAACGGTATGGATCCGGTCCGCTTTCACGGAATAATCATTGATGATGGCTTCTTTCTGCTGCAGTTTCTCTTCTGCACTCATCCCGGTATTGCCATCAATAGCTGCCAGTGACAAACTGATATCCGGCAGCACAAAGAAATTAGGATCTTCCCCGGAACGGGTAATGAGCTGAATTCCTTTATCTGTTAATTCAACCGAATTATTTTTCTCATCTATATAGAAATACAGTTCTTCATCTGCTTTCGGCATTTCGCGCTGCTGGTCGGCGAGGTAATGGTTCTCGGCTTTCTGCAGCTTTACACGCATACCGGGTTCGCTCAGGTATTTGATCAGGGCATTGTTCTTGGGCAAACCACGGTGGGCGCGGAACAGGGCCAGACCGCCATCTTTGGGGTCATCATTTCCTTCTGCAATTTTTTTCTTGGCTTCGTTCAGGAACTGGTTGGTCGCTCTTTTCTGTGCTTCCACCAGTTTTTCAATCCGTGGTTTCAGTTCAAAAAACTGCTGCTCGCCGGTTACATGACCAATCGGACCGGAGATGATCAGCGGTGTTCTCGCATCATCAATCAATACCGAATCCACTTCATCCACCATGGCAAAATGGTGTTTGCGCTGCACCATTTCCTGTGGTGTATGCACCATATTATCCCGCAGGTAATCAAAACCGAATTCGTTATTGGTACCATAAGTAATATCTGCGAGATACGCATTACGTCTGGCTTCGCTGTTGGGTTCGTGTTTGTCGATACAATCCACTTTCAATCCCAGCCATTCAAAAATGGTTCCGTTCCACTCACTATCGCGTCGGGCCAGGTAATCGTTCACCGTTACAATATGCACCCCTTCTCCCGCCAATGCATTTAAATAAGCAGGCAGGGTAGATACCAGTGTTTTACCCTCACCGGTAGCCATCTCGGCAATTTTGCCCGAATGCAGTACGCTACCACCAATCAGCTGCACATCGTAATGCACCATGTTCCAGGTTACGGTACCACCGGCGGCGGTCCAGGTATTTTTAAAGATGGATTGATCTCCGTTGATCTTGATATAGTCTTTCTTCACACTCAGGTCGCGGTCCAGCTGGGTAGCCGTTGCCACGATCTCTGTATTCTCTTTAAAACGGCGGGCGGTTTCTTTTACCACGGCAAAAGCCTCGGGCTGGATGGCAGCCAGGGCCTCTTCAATTTTTTTATCCCGGTCTTTTTTCAGTTTGTCTACTTCCTGGTAAATGGCATCGCGGCCGTGGATGTCTACATCAGACAAAGCTTCCGCCGCCTGCTTACGCTCTTCAATCTGGGCATCGATCCCGGTCAGGTGTTCCTGTATCCGCTGGCGGAATTCCTGGGTTTTATTCCTGAGCTCATCGTTGGTTAACGACTGGTATTCCTGGAAAAACTGGTTGGTCTTTACTACGATGGGCATGATCTGTTTCACATCCTTCTCGCTTTTGCTGCCACCGAATAATTGGGAAATAAATTTCAACATATAGCTTGGTCTGGTGTATTATGAAAAATTTTAACAGTCAAAAAGGGTGCGAAAAACAATTTTGAGCCAATTTGGCACCCCGATTGAGAGCGGCCAAAGGTAAAGAATTTGCATTCAGGGAGATCGTCATTTCCCGAACCCTGCATCTTTATCAATTAGTTAACGAAAATCACCCCCATGAAAAAGTTGTTGTCTGTTTTTTTTCTCCTGCCTTTTTTAACCGCATCGGCCCAGCCCGCCTTCCAGGATTCCCTTGCCACAGAGCGGGTTACACTGGTCAAAAACAATCTATGGGTATTGGGTGCCTGGGCCGGGGCCAATATCATCCAGGGCAGTATTTCTGCGGGTAATGCCGAGGGCAGCGACCAGTATTTTCACCGGATGAACGCTTATTGGAATACAGTAAACCTGACCATTGCGGGTATCGGACTGCTAACCATCAAAAAACAGCTGGCCGGCCCCCATAACTTTGAAAGGAACCTCAAAGAGCAGCAAAAACTGGAAAAACTGCTGTTATTGAACACCGGACTGGACGCAGCGTATATTATGACAGGTATGTACCTCAAAGAAAAAGGCCTGCGGCAGAACAGCGACCAATCCACCGGTTTTGGCAACAGCCTGCTGCTGCAGGGTAGTTTTTTACTGGCTTTTGACCTGATCCAGTACTTCCAGCACCGCCGCAACAGCAAGGCCCTGGAGCAGAACTGGACCGGATGGGAGCTGGGAAGTACGGGAAATGGGGTGGGATTGGCATATAGGTTCTGAATATCGAATCCCGGCTTTTATCCACTTCAAAGGGATTTTTGCCCGAACTACTGGAATTTCAGGGTGATTCTGCTACTTTTGCAGCCAAAATAAGAGTTAGGAGCTGAGAGCTAATAATAGGAAGTGGGATAGTTGTGACGTTTTTTGACTTTTTACTTTTGAATTTTGAATTTGAATTGAAACCTATACAAAAATGGCAGGACAGTTAAAAGAGGTACGTAACCGCATCAAAAGTGTACAGAGCACCCAGCAGATCACCAAGGCGATGAAGATGGTGAGTGCGGCTAAATTGCGCCGGGCACAGGAATCCATCACCCAGATGAGACCCTATGCACAGAAACTGCAGGAAATGCTCAGCAATATTGTGAGTAACCTGGATGGCAGCATGAGCCTGAAACTGGCCGAGGAAAGAGCGGTGGAGAAAGTACTGTTCATCGTGATCACCAGCGACAGAGGTTTGTGCGGTGGATACAATGCCAATATCATCAAACTGGCCAAGAGCACGATTGCCGAGAAATATGCCGCCCAGCAGCAGAAAGGAAATGTGACAGTATGGAATATCGGCAAAAAAGGATTTGAAGCTATGACCAAAGCCGGCTTTAAAACCGACGCTACCTATAAAGATATATACCTGAACCTGAACTTCGAAAATGTACAGGCCGCCGCCAAAGCTGCTATGAAAGCTTTCGAAAACAAGGAATTTGATGCAGTAGAGATCGTATACAGCGAATTCAAAAATGCCGCTACCCAGCGTTTTGTGGCGGAAGCTTTCCTGCCCATTCCCAAAACACCGAAAAAAGCAGGTGCCAAAAAATCCGATTTCATCTTTGAACCGGCAAAAGAAGAACTGATTGCCGAGCTGATGCCCAAGATCCTGAATACCCAGTTATACAAAGCCGTTCTGGACGGAAACGCCAGCGAACATGGTGCCCGTATGACCGCCATGGATAAGGCTAGCGAAAACGCCAACGAATTACTCAAATCACTCAAGATCAGCTACAACCGTGCAAGACAGGCCGCCATCACCACCGAACTTACCGAGATCGTAAGTGGTGCCGCAGCATTGCAAGGGTAGTCAATTTGAAAATCTGAAAATGTGCTAATTTGAAAATGTGGCCGTAAGAGGTGCATTTTACTTATCATTGCTTCCCATTTTCAAATTTTCAAATCAGCATATTTTCAAATTTTGTTCTAACCATGGAAATCAGCCAGATCATACCACACATTGAGGTACTCATTTTCGCCAGTGAAAAGCCGCTGTCGTCGCTGGATATTGTGGAACTCATCAATAATACCTTTGGTTTTCTGGAAGAAAGAGTGACCCTTGACCAGGTAGAAAGTGCGCTGGAAGGGATCCGTGAGAAATATGATTCTGAATTCTATCCTTTTGAAGTAAAACAGAGTGGCGGTGGCTGGCAGTTTCTGACCAAACCCTCCTTCCATGCTACCATCGCACAGCTGAACGGCGATAAATTCCTGAAAAGATTATCCAATGCGGCGCTGGAAACCCTCGCCATCATTGCCTATAAACAGCCCATTACCAAGGGCGAAATTGAAGCCATCCGTGGCGTTAACAGCGACTACAGTATCCAGAAATTGCTGGAGAAAGAACTGGTGCTGATCAGCGGACGTAACGAGAATATGCCCGGTAAACCCCTGGTATATGCCACTTCCAAAAATTTCATGGATTATTTCGGTATCAATTCCGCTGCCGATCTGCCCAAGATCAAGGAAGTACTGGCCGATCAGATCGTAGAAGGCACCATGATCAACCCCGAAGACTTTACCGACCAGAATGTAGCCGATACCGTAGCAGAAGAACACGAGATCCTGCCCGGCGAAGAAGGCGATATCTCTGCCGTTGCAGTGAATGAAGACGGAGAACTCATCATTGAAGTGCAGGAAGAAGAAAACGACAATACCGACAACACACCCGAAGATGAATCGCCCGATCAGAAACCGGAATAATTTGAAAATGTGCTGATTTGAAAATGAGAACTGCTATCCATCTCTCAAACTTCATCTCTGAATTTTCATCCCGGCTTAGCCGGGACAAATTTTCAAATTCTCAAATTTTCAAATTCTCTTAATGGTATCACCGCTTTCAAACGAACAACTCCTCAGTATTGCCAACGAATACGGCACCCCCGTATACGTGTACCATGCCGAAAAAATCAGCGAACAGTTTGCCAAGCTGCAACAGGCATTCAGCCAGACCCCTACCCGTTTCTTTTATGCCAGTAAGGCATTGACCAATATCAATATTCTAAAACATATCAGATCGCTGGGTTGTCATGTAGACTGCAGCTCGATCAACGAAGTAAAACTGGCCCTGCATGCCGGTTTTGAGAAGGAGAATGTGTTGTACACCAGTAATGGTATCGCTTTCAGCGAGATAGAAGAAGCTGTATTGCTGGGGGTGAATGTGAATATTGACAGCCTGAGCAACCTCGAAAAATTCGGTAAAAAATACGGGCACGATTACCCGGTAGGCATCCGCCTGCGACCTAATATCATGGCAGGTGGAAACCTGAAAATTTCTACGGGGCATGAGAAAAGTAAATTCGGAATCCCCATTGAGCAGCTGGACCAGATACTCGAACTGGTAAAAGCCACAAACCTGCATATTGCAGGTTTGCATGTACATACCGGCAGCGAGATCAAGGATGTGGAAGTGTTCATGAAAGTGGCCGATATCTTTTATGACCTGGTACCCCATTTTCCGGAAGTCCGTTTTCTGGACCTCGGTGGTGGATTCAAAGTACCTTACAAAGAAGGCGAAGCGGGTACAGATGTGCCCCTGCTGGGACAGAAAGTGTCGGAAGTGATGCAGAAACTGTCTGCCACCTATCACCGGCCATTTGAAGCCTGGTTTGAACCGGGTAAATTCATCGTGAGCGAATGTGGTTATTTTATTACCGAAGTAAATGTGCTGAAGCAGAACGGTAATACTGTTTTTGCCGGCGTAAACAGCGGTTTTAACCACCTGATCCGCCCCATGTTTTACGAGGCTTACCATCGCATCGAAAATATCAGCAATCCGGATGCCCCCAAACATCCGTATACGGTAGTGGGCAATATCTGCGAAACAGACACATTTGCCACCGACCGCCCCCTTGCCGAGATCCGGGAAGGAGACCGTTTGGTTTTCTTTAACGCAGGTGCCTACGGCTTTGAAATGGGCAGTAATTATAACTCGCGCTACAAACCGGCACAGGTTTTGGTTATAAAGGGGCAGGCCCACCTGATTGGCAAAAGGGATGTGTTTGAAGACCTTCTGCGTAACCAGGTAGAGGTTTTGTAAACCGCTCACCCTAACTTTCTCGTCCGGGCCAAAAAGAAAGTTATCTTGCAACAGCATGATCGAAATAAAGAACATACACAAACAGTTTGGCGGGCGCGTGATTCTAGACGATATCAGTGCCGTAATGGAAGCCGGTAAATGCAACCTGATCATTGGTACCAGTGGCAGTGGCAAAACCGTACTCACCAAATGTATGGTAGGGCTTTTTCGTCCGGATAAAGGTTCCATTCTTTACAGTGGGGTAGAAATGCTGACCATGGAGAATGAGGAACGCAAACAGCTGCGCCAGCAGATCGGTATGCTTTTTCAGGGAACCGCACTGTTTGATTCGATGACAGTGGAACAGAATGTCCTGTTTCCGCTGGATATGTTTACCAACTGGACCCTGGCCCAGAAAAAGAAACGGGTGGATGAAGTGCTGGACCGGGTAAACCTCAAAGATGCCCACAAACGCTACCCTTCTGAGATCAGCGGGGGAATGAAAAAAAGGGTGGGTATTGCCCGGGCCATTGTACTCAATCCCAAATACCTGTTCTGCGATGAACCCAATTCAGGACTGGATCCGCAGACATCGATGGTGATCGATAAACTGATCCAGGAAATTACGCGCGAATACAATATCACCACCATTGTGGTATCGCACGATATGAACAGTGTGATGGAGATCGGCGATCATATCATTTACCTGCACCAGGGCCGCAAGCAATGGGAAGGCAGTAACAAAGACATCATTTTCAGTAAGGATGAGTTGTTGAATAATTTCATTTTCGCTTCCGAGTTTCTGCAGGATGCCAAACAGATGCGGATGATGGAAGCGGCTAATACCAACTCATCCAAATAAAGAAGTATTGTTATGAAACAGCTGATCGGTTTTTGCATAGGATTGATACTGACTGGTACTTTGCAGGCGCAGGGTACTACCGAAGATGTGGCACCCTACAAAAAAGACCCTACAATCCCTGCTTTCAATATCCAGCTGGTAGACAGCAGCTGGTACACCAAAGAGCAATTACCTAAGCAGTACGCGCATACCATCATCATCTATTTTTCACCCGAATGTGGCCATTGCCAGCACGAGGCCAAAGAAATTGTGCAGCATATGGATAGCCTGAAAAACACGTTTTTCCTGTTTGTGGCCTATAAGCCGCTGGAAGATGTAAAAGGCTTTGCCGCTTATTACGGGTTAGACAAACTGGCCAATGTACGGATCGGGCGTGACCCGAAATATTTTATCCCTGCATTTTACCGGGTAAAATACACTCCTTTCCTGGCTGTTTACAACCAAAAAGGGCTGCTGGAAAAGATCTACGACACGGAAAATACCCCCCTGCCCGAAACCAGCGAGCTGATTGCCTTTGTGAACCGGAATTAATGCGTTTTTTACATAGTTCCCATGCCTGCAACCCCTACCTTTGCAGCGACAAAAATTCCTCATTCAAAATAGTCTTTTTATGAAAGTAACTGTTGTAGGTGCCGGTGCCGTTGGTGCAACCTGTGCCGATAATATCGCCCGTGCCCAACTGGCTGATGAACTGGTTTTATTAGACATCAAAGAAGGTTTTGCAGAAGGTAAAGCACAGGATATGATGCAGACCGCAGCCCTGCTCGGTTTTGATACCCGCATATCCGGCAGCACCAATGATTATTCCAAAACAGCGAAATCTGATGTGGTAGTGATCACTTCCGGTTTGCCCCGCAAACCCGGTATGACCCGCGAAGAACTGATCGGTACCAATGCAGGAATTGTAAAAGGCGTAACAGAGAACATCCTGAAATATTCACCCGATGCCATCATCATCGTGATCAGTAACCCGATGGATACCATGACCTACCTGGCTCTGCAATCTACCGGCTTACCTAAAAACCGCATCATTGGTATGGGCGGTACACTGGATAGTGCCCGTTTCAAATACCAACTGAGCCAGCACCTGGGTTGCAGTCCGTCAGACCTGAACGCAGTAGTAGTGGGTGGTCACGGAGATACTACTATGATCCCATTGATCCGTCTGGCTACCTGGAACAGTGTTCCTGTGAGCAAATTCCTGAGCGAAGAACAGCAGAAACAGATCGTAGCCGATACCATGGTGGGCGGTGCTACCCTTACCAAATTACTGGGCACTTCTGCCTGGTATGCACCCGGTGCCGCCGGTGCCGCACTGGTAGAAAGCATTGTGCGTGATGAGAAAAAACTCTTTACCTGCTGCGTAAGCCTGGATGGCGAATACGGACAGAAAGATATCTGCCTCGGTGTTCCCGTAGTGATTGGCCGTAACGGCTGGGAAAAAATCCTTGATTTTGGATTGAATGCAGAAGAGCAGGCGCTGTTTGATAAGAGTGCCGAAGCAGTAAGAAGTATGAATGATGTACTGAAGACTTTATAATTGATCGATCCGATAAAAAAATAACCCTGAAAATTTTCAGGGTTATTTTTTTTGCATAATGACATTGATCTTGTGTCGTTGTTGGTCGCCTGACCAACAACGACATTTTCATCCATATCATTTATCCAGCAATCATCAATTCTTCCAGATAGCTCCCACACCCGCTTCCCACAATAACCGGTTAAAAGCGGGAATATCTTTTTGCAGAATTTCATTTCCCCTGTTTTGTAAGGTTACCCACTGACTGTTCAGTTCCTTGTACAGATCCAGCGAAGGCTGGTTTACTCGCGGGATCTCACTTTCTGTCTGGTTAATCAGGAACAGGTAATTGGCCGTGAATTTATTGGGGAAGTTTTCTACATCATCATAGGCTTTTGATTTACGTTGTATCATGTCTTCATCCCATGCTTTCATCTTTTTTGCCAGCAGCTGTCCTTCTTTTTTAATAGCAGCCATTTTTTCACCTGCCGGTAAAGAAGCCAGCATCATATCCAGTTGTTGCCTTTTGGCATACATTCCATTCACCATGCGGTGCATAACCCGCACATCATTTTCCATGGTGCTCATCAGTGCATCATAGGCGGTGTACTCATCCGGGGTAGTTGTATACAATGGATTAACCAGGATCTTTGCTTCCGTTTTGGTAGTTTGATTACCCACTTGTAACGTAACCTGGTACGAACCCGGAATGGCTTTGTGCCCTGCATAACTGGATTCGATATATACATCCGGTACACCTTCCATTGTGGCATGCCGTAGGTCCCAGACAAAACGATTCAATCCTTTGTTACGCGGAAGAACCGGATCTTTGGGCGGGGCACCATCGTATTTACGGTAAGTATTGTCTTTGGCAGCAGTGAATGTGCGGACCAGTTTGCCCTGCGCATCTTTGATCTCCAGTGTAACCGGGATACTGTCTTTCAGTGCGGGCAGCTGGTAATACAGTACCACACCGGTAGCCGGGTTTACTCCTCTGTATTTTTGGGCACCGGTAAACTCTTCATCGGTTTCATCTAAATCACTGGAACCGCTTACGAGATAAGTCGGAGAAGGCGTATAGAAAATAACAGCAGTAGTATCTTTTTTGTAATCGCGGATCAGATTCAGATCATCCAGGATCCAGAAAGAGCGGCCCGAAGTAGCGGCTATCAGGTTACCCTGATGTATCCGCAGATCGGTAATGGGTGTGATGGGCAGATTCAGCTGAAAGGGTTCCCATTCTTTTCCGCCGTTCCATGATAGATACATACCGGTTTCTGTACCGGCATATAAGAGTCCTTTCCGCTGGTCATCTTCCCGCACAACACGGGTAAAAGCTCCGGCAGGAATGCCCTGGTTAATACTGGTCCATGTTTTACCGTAGTCGGTGGTCTTGTACAAACCCGGTGTATGGTCATTGAATTTATAACGGGTAGTAGCAATATAAGCCGTGGCTTTATCATGCGGCGATACTTCGATCGCATTGATCAGGCATTCTGCCAGACCAGCAGGGGTAATATTCTGCCAATGTGCGCCATTGTCTCTGGTGAGGTATACCTGTCCATCATCACTACCCGTATAGATCACTCCTTTTTCATAAGGCGATTCCATTACATAACTCAGGGTTCCATAATTTTCTGCTCCTACTGCCTCATTCGTAAAAGGAACGCCGGGTTTACCCTGTTTGTCTTTTTCATTTCGGGTCAGATCGGGTGAAGCTTCTGTCCAGGTTTTTCCCATATCGGTGGTACGCAGTAAATATTGCGAGCCATGGTAAAAAGTATTCGGCTCATGTTTACTCCGGATGATAGGTGCATTCCAGTTATACCGGTACTTCATGTCTTTGGCATCGCGTCCCAGGTATTGAATGGGTGCGGCCATCACATTGGTACTGGCTTTGGATTTGGTATCGAGTATTTCAATCGTACCCTGGTAACTGCCTCCCATCACATACCTCGGATTATCCGGATCAAAAGCCAGAAATGCACTTTCACCACCGGCAGATGCAGACCAGCTGGCCGGACCGATACTGCCGCTGCCCAGTTCCCTGCTCGCTATTGAAACAGACGTATTATCCTGCTGACCGGCATAAATGCGGTAAGGAAACTGGTTATCTACATTGATCCGGTAAAACTGTGCCGTTGGCATATTGGTCTGGGTACTCCATGTTTTTCCTTTGTTGAAACTAATTACTGATCCCCCGTCGTTGGAGATGATCATGTTATTTGAATTGGTAGGATTGATCCATAAATTATGATAATCGCCATGGGGGGAGTTGAGATTCGTCCATGTTTTACCACCATCAATCGATCGAAGTGCAGGTGCGCTCAATACATACAGGGTATTATCATTCAAGGGATCGGTGAACAATTCGATATAATACCAGGCCCGTTGGATCAGTCTGTGATCGTTGGTAACCTGGCTCCAGTTTTTTCCGGCATTGTTGGACACATATAACCCACCAGCTTCTTTTTCAAAATCACTCTCGATCAACGCATATACTTTTTCTGAATTGGATCGGCAGACCGAGATAGACATTTTACCCATTTCTTTGGGCAGTCCCTCCTGCATTTTCTCCCAATGCTCTCCCCCATCGTTTGATTTATACAAACCACTGCCGGGTCCGCCGCTGATCACTTTCCAGGGCTGCCGTCCGTGTTCCCACATAGCAGCGTAAAGGATCAAAGGGTTATTCATATCCATCGACAATTCTGCGCAACCTGTTTTCTCATCCACATATAATACATTCTTCCAGGTAAGCCCCCCGTCTACTGATTTATAAATACCACGCTCTTTGGATTTACTAAACAAAGCGCCCTGTGCAGCCACATACACGATGTCGGGATTTTTGGGATGAATGACCACCCTTGCAATATGCTGGGTAAGATCGAGCCCCATTTTTTTCCAGGTTTTACCGGCATCGGTTGATTTGTAAACGCCATCACCATGGTGTGTCATCACGCCTCTTACCGCGTGTTCGCCCATGCCAACATATACAATATTGGGGTTGCTCTCAGCAACGGCCACTGCACCCACAGAGCCGGTTTTAAAATAGCCATCAGAAATATTGAACCAGGTAATGCCCATATCCTCTGTTTTCCACAGTCCACCGCCGGTGGTGCCCATATAATAGGTACTCATATCGCCCACAACACCGGTAGCAGCCACAGATCTTCCACCGCGGAAGGGACCGATACTGCGCCATTTAACAGGTTTGAAAACAGCGTTCAGACTTTGTTCGGTTTTGGGTGACTGGGCATTGGCTGCGAAAAAAAAGCAAAAACAGATAAACGAATACAGTATTCTGGTAGTCATAGCAGAAGTTTTATCCTGAAATATAAAGCATATTTCGAGAAAGTGATACGCAACATCTGATATCATAATCAGGCAGTTGCAACGATGTTGGTCGCCTGACCAACATCCTACCTTTCAAACAAAAGGCAGCTTTCAAACGGTTAATTGAGACTATTAGCATTTCGAACAAAATAGTATCCAATGCATTGATCAGGATGTTGTTGGTCGGGCGACCAACAACGGCACGAAATTTTACAATTATCACATAATCATGTGATTGAAATAATCACTGCAAAAGCAGGAGACGGCAGAAAAAATCTGCCCGCTTTTTTTATCCTTTTTATTCTGCCGTTTATCCGCCGATTAACGCAACTCATCCCTAATCACATCATTTGGCTGTAACATTTGAGAGTCCTTTGCGTCACATAAGCACAAAATAACAACCATTATGAGACGAATTGTATTGATCGCATTGGCAGCCCTCGCTATAACAGCACAGGGTTTTGCACAAAGCGGTATCACTGTAACAGGAAATGTAAAAGACCTTTCCGGCAAAGGCCTGCAGGCAGTGAGTGTTTCCCTTTTACAGGCCAAAGACAGCAGCCTGGTAAAAGCAGGTATTACAGAAGCAGACGGCAAATACCAGATTATTTCCGGCAAATCAGGAAAATTTCTGTTGAGTTATAACCTGATCGGTCATGAAGTAAAATATTCAGCCGCTTTTGAGATGCAGGAAGGTCAAACCTTTGAAGCTCCGGTAGTTACACTGGAAGCAGCCGCTAAAAAACTGCAGGATGTAACAGTGGTATCGCGTAAGCCATTGATCGAGATCAAAGCAGATAAAACCGTTTTTAATGTAGAGAACAGCATTAACGCCACCGGCAGCAATGCCATGGAACTGCTGCAGAAAAGTCCGGGTATCCAGGTAGATAACAACGATAATATCACCATGAAAGGAAAAACCGGTGTAAAGATCTATATCGACGGTAAACCCACCCAGATGAACAGCAAAGACCTGGCAGCTTATCTCAAAGGCATCAACAGCAACGATGTGGAAGCGATCGAAATGATCAGCAATCCCAGCGCCAAATACGATGCCAGTGGCAATGCAGGGATCATCAATATCCGTTTAAAGAAGAACAAAAAATTCGGTACCAATGGTAGTGTAACCACCGGTTTTACACAGGGTATTACACCCAAAGGAAACGGTTCTGTAAACCTGAACTACCGCGATAAGCAGGTAAACCTTTTCAGTAACGTGAGTGCCAATATCGGCCGCTATGAGAACGACCTGAGCCTGTACCGGATCCAGCGCGATTCTATCTACGACCAGAGAAGCATCAATGCGAATTATAACAAGAACCTGAACCTGAAAGCGGGTGCTGATTATTTCATCAACAGCAAAAGCACACTGGGTGCACTGGTTACCACCAGTTTCGGAAGCTCTGAATGGACCAATAACAGCACCACAGGTGTGTATTACCAGCCAACCAACCAGTTTGTAAAAAGCCTGAAAGCCACCAACTCTATTCCGGGCAGCCGCACCAATGTGAATGCGAACCTGAACTATCGTTATGCAGATACCAGTGGACTGGAAGTAAACGTGGATGCAGATTATGGCCTGTTCCGTGGTGTGGGCCGCAGTTACCAGCCCAACTATTATGTAGACCAGAACGGCGCCCCTTTATACCAGATTGTAAACCGTAATTATACTCCTACAGATATTGATATTTATACGTCTAAAATTGATGTGGAGCAGAACAAGTGGAAAGGTAAACTGGGATATGGTGCCAAGTTCTCGTATGTAAAAACGACCAACACATTTGATTTCTTTAACGATATCAACGGTGCACCGGTTAAACAGTTAAGCCGCAGTAACAGTTTTGCTTATACAGAGAATGTGAACGCCGCTTATGTGAACTACAACCGTAAGTTCAGCGATAAATGGAGTATACAGACAGGTTTACGGGTAGAGCAGACCAATAGTGAAGGGGTACTGACACGCGCAGATGGCGTGATACAGTCTGACAACACAGTGAAAAGAAATTACATCAATCTTTTCCCCAGTGCAGCCGTAACCTGGACTGTGAACCAGAAGAATACCCTGAACCTGACCTTCAGCCGCAGGATCGATAGGCCCAGTTACCAGGACCTGAATCCGTTCGAGAACAAACTGGATGAACTGACCTACGAAAAAGGAAACGCGTTCTTACGTCCGCAGTACACCAATAATATTGAACTGACACATACTTTCAAATCAGCCATCAATACCACCATTGGTTACAGTCACGTAAAAGATTACGCTACACAGATCACCGATACGGCCAACAATGCTACTTTTATTCAGCAGCAGAACCTGGCCACACAGGATATCATCAGTTTCAGTATCGGTTCTCCTTTACCTATTGCCAAATGGTGGAACGGTTATGTGAACGTATGGTACAACTACCAGATCTTTGATGGTAAGATCGGCAACAAATCAGTACGTACAGAGATTCCGTTATATGGTGCGTATATGCAACAGACTTTTACCCTCGGTAAAGACTGGAGCGCAGAACTGAGTGGCTGGTTCAGTGGCCCTGCTATCTGGGGTGCTACCTGGAAAACAAAATCGCAGGGTGGTGTAGACATCGGTTTCCAGAAACAACTGATGCAGAAAAAAGCGACACTGAAAGTAACCGCAACCGATATCTTCCATACCAATCCATGGTCATCTTTAAGTGAGTTTGGCGGATTGTATATCAAGGGACGTGGTGCCTGGGAAAGCCAGACCGTTCGCGTAAGCTTTACCTTCCGTTTTGGAAGCAACCAGGTAAAAGCGGCCCGTCAGCGCCAGACCGGACTGGAAAGCGAAAGCAAGCGAATTAAATAACAGTTGATATAGCAGTTGAGTTTTGGGTTGATCCCTCTGAAGTAATTCAGGGGGATCTTTTTTTATGGAGAGAAAGTGATTAGAGATAGGCCTGAACCAAACTATTCAGGTGTGTCAGATCCTGCAACTCCATACATTTAAAATGGCCCTTAGGACATTTATGATAGCCAATTTTACTGCAGGGCCGGCAGCGCAGACCCTGTACCTCTGAGATCTCACTCTTAACGGTTGCGTTTCCGTAATACGGTCCCATGCCGAATGCCGGAACAGTGTTGCCCCAGATACTTACGATCGGTTTTTTGAAAGCGGCTGCAATATGCATTAACCCGGTATCGTGTGTGATGATGAGGTGCGCGCGATGCACGAGATCGGCACTTTCGTTCAGGCTGAATTTACCACAGGCATTGTAGATCCTGACGGGGTCTGTGGCAGCAATAGCATCACCGTTTACCCGGTCTTCCGGACCACCCAGCAACAGAATCGGATAATGAATGGCTGCGCAGAGTTCTGTGAGTTTATGTACCGGCATTTTTTTGGTTTCCAGTGCCGCACCAATCACCAGGCCTACAAATCCAAAGAGGTGCGATACAGGCAGATCTTGAGAGTTAACTTTATCCTTCTCTGTATAAAAATAATCCAGTCCCTGCCCATCATTCGCTACACCAAAACTTTTTAAGGTATCAAGGTAACGGTCTACGATATGTACATCCGGCAAGCGGTTAATTTTGAATGCGGTTAACAACCACTTCTCTATATTCAGCTTATCAAAAGAATATGACTTCGCCGAATGCAAAGCCCTTTTAATGCGGAGTGTGCGAAGATTATGGTGCAGATCAATGATATAGTCGTAGTCCTCATACTGTAACTGGTGCATCATCAGTTCCCAGCTGCTGCCCAGTACCTGCACTTTATCTACATAAGGATTGTTTGTAACCAGTGTGCGGTAAGTTTCTTTGGTCAGAAAATGAACTATGGCACCCGGTACCTGTTTTTTCAAACAACGGATCACGGGTGTGGTAAGAACGATATCACCAATAGAAGAAAAACGGATGATGAGGAACTTTTTACCAGTTCCCTTCCCCTGCCCCTCAGAAAGGAGGCTGGTTGGGTGAGCACTGGTACTGATGTTACTCTCGAACATGGTTACAAAGGTAGTCCAATTAGGGGTTCCTCCCTTCTGCCTGGCAGCGAAGATCAGGGGTATTCGGTGGCTTCTATATAATTGAGATCCTTATGAAAAGTTTCTTCTGTAAAATAGAAGGCGATCAGGGTAATACTCATCACTACCACACCCGTAACAATGGCACTCTGTAACAATCCCCAACTCCAGGTTTTCTGAAACAGGTCCAGGAACATGAGATTGATCAGGGGCAAAGCTCCCCGAACCATGTTCGGGATGGTAGTGGCCGCTGTTGCCCGTAAATTGGTACCAAACTGTTCCGCCCCCATGGTAATAAAAATGGCCCAGAACCCGGTACTGAAGCCCAGCATGGCACAGATGGCATACATACGGCTATCGCTGTTGTTAAAGCCGCTGAAGAAAATCAGCAAGGAGAAAATACACAGGATGAAAAAACAGAGCAATGCTTTTTTCCGGCTTTTAAAATACTGGCTCACCAGTCCGATCAGTATATCACCAATGGCAATTCCCACGTAGGCAAACATAATGGCACGGCCACTTTCTACCTTGTTTTCACCGTATAGTTCGCCTGCAAAACGGTTGCTCAGGTTTACCAGGATGCCGATTACATACCAGGTAGGCAAACCGATCAGAATAGCGAGAAAATATTTTTTGAATCTTTTTTTATTATTAAAGAACATCAGGAAATTACCCCGTTGCACACCCACCTGTTGTTTCACCTGGTGAAACATACCACTCTCTGCCACTGAAATACGGAGCAATAACAATACAATACCCAGTCCACCACCTATTTTATAACAGAGGCGCCAGTCGTTGGTGGCTTTGTAAATAAAATACGCGAACACTGCCCCAAACAATCCAATGCCCGCTACCAGCGAAGTGCCTACACCTCTTTTTTCTTTGGGAAGTAACTCGCTCACTAATGTAATACCCGCACCCAACTCACCAGCCAAACCTACACCCGCCACAAAACGTGCCCAGGCATACTGATCCACTGTTTGTACATAACCCGTTAAAAAATTAGCAACCGAATACAACGCGATCGAACCGAACAAGACACTCAGTCTTCCTTTTTTATCGCCGATAGTGCCCCAGATTACACCACCAATCAGCAAACCCACCATCTGCCAGTTAATGATTTTGGTACTGGCGGCCAATACCTGAGCCTTTTCTGTTAACACCACCCCAATCCCCTGCAAACTTGGCTCCCGCACAATGGTAAACAGCAGCAGATCGTAGATATCTACAAAATACCCCAATGCAGCAACGATCACCGGAACTGATAATATCCCAAACTTTTTCTCAGTCATAGAAACAGGCTTTAGCAATATCATTCAAAACATTCGCATTCACTCATTCACTCACCCACTCATTCACTCATTAATTTTCCTCCACAAAATTCATATCCTTCCCAAAACTCTCCTTTGTATAATAAGCTGCCACTACTGCCAGCAGCATAATGATGCCTCCTGTCATCCATCCGCCGGTAATATAATCGCCCGTCAGACTTCGTAATCCCCGATGCAGCAGTATGATCAACGGCAATACACCCCGCACCACATTGGGAATGGAAATGGCGGTAGAAGCGCGGAGATTGGTGCCAAACTGTTCTGCCGACATGGTAATATACAAAACTGAGAAGCCCGCACCAAAACCCAGGCAACTGCAGATCAGGTACATGGATTGAATGGTTCCCCAGCCGCTGCCCTGCAAAAAGAATACAATGATGAACAGACTGAGGATACCGAAGAAAGTAAAGAGCGCTTTTTTCCGGCTTTTCAGATAATTGCTGAACAAACCCGCACTCAGATCGCCCAGGGCAATGCCTACGTATTGATACATGATGGCTTTACCCGGTTCTACGCCTTCTATCCCGAACTCTTTGCCGAACTTATCAGAAAAAGTTACCAGCACACCAATGGCATACCAAACCGGTAACCCAATGAGTACACCTTTCAGATACCGCAACGCACGCTCTTTTTTATTAAAGAGCATGATAAAACTCCCGCGCACGACCCCTGAATGCTTCACCTGATCATACATACTGCTCTCCATTACATTGGCACGCAGTAACAATAACAGTAGTCCCATTACCCCACCGATATAAAAACAAAGACGCCAGTCCTGAAAGGTCTGGTACACAAAAAAAGCAGCAATCGCCCCAAACACCCCCACTACAGCAATCACCGATGCCGCAATACCCCTTTTTTCTTTGGGTAACATTTCTGCCACCAGGGTAATACTGGCACCAAGTTCACCCGCCAGACCGATACCTGCTATAAAACGTAATAAAATATACTGTGGTACTGTTTGTACCATGCCATTGGCAATATTGGCGAGAGAATATAAAATGATGGAGCCGAAGAGTACACTCAACCTTCCTTTTTTATCGCCCATGATACCCCAGATCACACCACCCAGTGTGAGACCGATCATCTGTACACTGATAATGATCTCCCCCTGCGTTAATACTTCTTCCGGAGATAGGTGTAAAGCTTCCAGACTGGGTTTGCGGATAATAGAGAAAAGCAACAGATCATACACATCTACAAAAAATCCCAATGCCCCCACAATCACAGGCAGCGAAAAGACACCATATTGTTTGGGTGTTACACTCATGCCTGATCGGTATGCGGTGGGTCTTTGTGTTTATTGAACAGCAATTTGTAGATGATGGGAGCCGTGGTTACCAGTACGATACCCAATACAATTACTTCGAGATGGTCTTTCAGGTCAAAACCAAACTCTGCCAGGATCCATTTCTGTAAAAAGTGCCCCCCGAAAAGCATACTGAAAACCCAGGCCACACAACCTACAATATTAAAGAAGACAAATTTTTTCCGGTCCATTTCAACAATACCGGCCACAATCGGCGCAAAGGTTCTGATGATGGGAATAAATCGCGCAATCACAATAGCTCCTCCCCCATGTTTCTCATAAAAATCATGTGCCTGGCGCAAATATTTTCTTTTAAAGAGCATATTCTCTTTCCAGCCATACATGGCCGGACCCACTTTGCGGCCGAACCAATAACCTACCATATTACCGGCAATACCGGCCAGTGAAATCAATACCAGTAATAAAAACAACCCTACGTATTCATTATCCGTTTTGATGATCTCGTTGGCAATATTGGAGCTATAGATGCCTGCCACGAACAACAGACTATCGCCCGGCAGAAAAAAACCGGCAAATAAGCCTGTTTCGGCAAATACCACAAACAGGATCAACCATAAGCCGCCATGTTCAATATAAAATTGTGGTTGTAATAAGTGACTCCAGTGAAAGGAGGATAATAAAATATCTGCTAACATACTAGTGGTTTATTCGGCGATGGCAGCTGCCGGTTCCAGAGAATTTTCCCATTTGCTTACCACACTCGTGGCTAACGCATTACCCAATACATTGGTTGCTGTTCGGAACATATCACAGAAATGATCGATCGGCAATATCAACGCAATTCCTTCCGGCGGAATATTAAACATGGCACAGGTAGCGGTCACCACCACCAACGAGGCCCGCGGTACGCCGGCAATCCCCTTACTCGTCAGCATCAGTACCAGCAACATGGTTAACTGGGTTCCCAGATCCAGGTGGATACCATAGGCCTGGGCAATGGCAATGCTGGCAAAAGTCATATACATCATACTGCCATCCAGGTTAAACGAATAACCCAGCGGTAAAATGAAGGCTACAATTTTATCCTTGCAACCAAATTTTTCCAGCTCATCTGTCAGCTTCGGAAAAACCGCTTCACTGCTGGTAGTACTGAAAGCAATGATTAATGGCGGGAATATTCTTTTGAGTAATTCGGGTAAACGTTTTCCCAATACCAGAAAACCTACCAGGAGCAATACCACCCACAAAGCGGCGATACCTACCAAGAAATACAACAGGTATTTTCCATAAAATATAAATACTTCCAATCCCTTGGTGGCAATCACTGCTGAAATCGCACCAAACACACCCAGCGGTGCAAAATTCATCACATAATTCACCATACGCAGAATCACATGTGCCACAGCGTCTAATCCTTTTACCACTACTTTGGCTTTATCGCCAAGGGCAGCGGTAGCAATCCCGAAAAAGATACTGAAGATCACCAGTTGCAGGATCTCGTTATTGGCCATGGCCTCAATCACACTTTTCGGGAAAACGTGTTCGATAAATTTCTGGATATTAAATTCCTGCGTTTTACCCAACAGGTCTTTGGCGCCACTTACATCCGCATTACTCAGATCGATACCAGCTCCGGGTTTAAACAGGTTCACCAGCAGCATCCCCAGCAACAGACTCGCCAGCGAAGCGGTAATAAACCATAACATGGCTTTGCCACCTACCCTTCCCACGGTTTTCAGATCGCCCAGTTTGGCAATACCCACCACCAGCGTTGAGAATACCAATGGCGCAATAATCATCTGTACCAGCCGCAGGAAAATGGTGGTCAGCAGCTTGATATTAATGGAAAAGGATTTGATGAATTCCGGACCCGATTGGGTATGAATCAGGTAGCCCAGCAGCACACCGGCAATCATTGCCACAATTATATATAGGGTAAGCCTGTTCGATTTCTTCATTTGGCGGGCAAATTAGTGTCGCAATATAAGATTTCTGCTGAAATGGCCTGTTGTGATACCCTATTCACCGTTTTATAAATCTTTTGGAGCGGAAATGGCAGAATTGCCTATTTTGCCGCTACTTTTTAATTAAAGAAAACTTAACTACTGTACTTATGAGTTTATTCAGAAAGAAATCTCTGACGGCCATGCTGGCTATGGCAGAAGATTCAGAAAAGGGTTTAAAGAGAACGCTTGGTGCGGGTAATCTCATCGCATTGGGTATTGGTGCCATCATTGGTGCCGGTCTGTTTGTAAGAACCGCTGCTGCCTCTGCTGAAGCTGCCGGTCCTGCAGTTACCTTATCATTTGTAGTAGCCGCTATCGGTTGTGCATTTGCCGGATTATGTTATGCTGAATTTGCCTCCATGATACCCATTGCCGGTAGTGCGTATGCCTACAGCTATGTAACCATGGGCGAACTGGTAGCCTGGATCATTGGTTGGGCCCTGATCATGGAATATGCATTGGGTGCTGCCACCGTATCTATCGCCTGGAGCGAGTACCTGAATAATTTGTTGGGGGGGACGATACCCTATGAATGGTGCCACTCCCCGTTTGAAAGTCTGCACAAAGTAACCGGCGATGCCGTTAACCAGATCGTAACCGCCATGCCCGAAGTAGCCAAATCTGTGAAGAATGGCGTGTTATTACTGAGCGAAGACCAGTTTAAGGTACTGCCTGCTAACCTTACCGGCCTGGTAGCATCTACCACCGGTATCATGAACGCACCGGCACTGATCATCCTGTTATTACTGACCCTGTTGCTCATCAAAGGCTCACAGGAATCTGCTTTTGTAAACATGATCATCGTATTTGTAAAAGTGGCCATCGTTTTATTATTCATCGGTTTTGGCTGGCAGTTTATCAAACCCGAAAACCATACCCCTTACCTGATTCCACAGGGAACCATCGGACACGACGGATTCTTTAAATGGGGATGGGGCGGTGTACTGGGCGGAGCCGCCATCGTGTTCTTTGCCTTTATCGGTTTCGATGCCGTGTCTACCGCTGCACAGGAAGCCAAAAATCCCAAGCGCGATATGCCAATCGGGATCCTGGGTTCGCTGGTGGTTTGTACCATATTATACATCCTCTTCGGACACGTATTAACCGGTGTGGCCAACTATACCGAATTTAAAACAGCCGGTAAAGAAGCCTCTGTTGCCTATGCGATCCAGACCTATATGAAAGGATACGAGTGGCTGGGAACCAGTGTAACAGTGGCCATCCTGGCTGGTTTCTCTTCGGTAATCCTGGTAATGTTGATGGGCCAGAGCCGTATTTTCTATACCATGAGTAACGACGGACTGATCCCCAAAGCCTTTGGCGATCTGCACCCTAAATACAAAACGCCTTACAAAGCCAACTGGATCCTCTTCATTTTCGTGGGTCTGTTTGCTGCTTTTGTACCCGGTAGTGTGGCCGGCGATCTGACCAGTTTTGGTACCCTGTTTGCCTTTGTACTGGTGAGCCTCGGTGTTTGGATTCTCCGCAGAAAATCTCCGGAAATCCCCCGTTCCTTCAAAACACCACTGGTTCCGCTGGTTCCGATTCTGGGAGCAGTGATCTGCCTCGGTATGATTGTAGCACTTGACCAGCAAACCCTGAAAGTGGCGTTTAGCTGGATGGCCTTGGGTCTCGTAGTTTACTTCCTCTATAGCAAAAAGAGAAGTAAACTGAGCAATCCATCCGAGATCCTGCCGCACGCATCTGATTTCGAGAAACATTAATCTGTTGAATATCTTCTGGAAACCGTTCCGGCACTGCCCGGGACGGTTTTTTTATGCCCTTCGTTGGCGGCTAAGTTTCATTCCGTTAATTTTGCCACCCCACTAATACTCATATTGTAAACCGAATAGATCATGGGAAGGATTTTTGAAGTACGTAAAGCCACCATGTTTGCCCGTTGGGATAAGATGGCCAAACAGTTTACCCGCATCGGGAAGGAAATTGTGATTGCTGTAAAAGCCAGTGGGCCCGATCCGGCTACCAACCCTGCCCTGCGCCGTTGTTACCAGAATGCGAAGAGCGTAGGCATGCCCAAAGACCGCGTAGAAGCGGCCATTAAACGGGCCATGGGGAAGGATACCAGCAACTATGAAGAGATCCTGTATGAAGGATATGCACCACACGGTGTGGCCCTGCTGGTAGAAACCGCTACCGATAACCACGTTCGTACCGTTGCCAATGTAAAAAGTCATTTTAATAAAGGTCATGGCGCCCTGGGTAACAGTGGCTCCGTTAGCTTCCAGTTTAAAAAGATGGGCGTGTTCAAACTGAAACCGGAAGGTCTTAATATGGACGACCTGGAACTGGAACTGATCGACCATGGCCTGGATGAACTGGGAGACAGTAATGATGACCAGGGTAATCCGATCATTGTATTACGTTGTGCTTTTGTAGATTTTGGTAACCTGCAGAAAGCACTCGAAGAAAAAGGCATTTCACCGATCAGCGCCGAGCTGGAATGGATCCCTACCACTACGGTTCCTGTTACAGACGAGCAGGCAGAAGACGTGAGTAAACTGATTGAAAGATTAGAACAGGATGAAGATGTGAATAAAGTATTTCATAACATGGCATAATGTAAGTCAAAAGTCAAAATTAAAAAGTCAAAACCAGGTGTTCATTACAAGCGTTTTGACTTTTTAACTTTGACTTTTTAATTTTCCTATATGGTTAATCTGCAGGCACTCAAAAATCCAGTCATATTCTTCGACGGTGTCTGCAATCTCTGCACCGGCTCTGTCCAGTTTGTGATCAAACATGATCCGCAACATTATTTTCGTTTTGCTTCTTTACAGAGTGAATTAGGACAACAGTTCCTGCAGCAGAACGGTCTCTCTGCCGATAGCTTTGATTCATTTATTGTGTGGGAGAATGGAAAATATTACACCGAGTCTACTGCAGCCCTGCGTGTAGCGAAAAAACTCAATGGACCCTGGCCGGGGTTGTATGTTTTTATCCTGCTGCCTGCTTTTATCAGGAACAGTGTATACAGGCTGATCGCGAGAAACAGGTACCGATGGTTTGGTAAAAAAGAAACCTGCTGGATACCTACCCCTGAGCTGAACAGTTTATTCATCAGCCGGTAGTCGGCAACATCAGGCATTATTCCTGCATCATTTCCTGAATTACTGCAATGATCGTTTCTGCATTGGGTTTGCTGAAATAATCTCCATCACTGCCATAACCCGGTCTGTGCGCCTGCGCCGTAATGGTTCGCGGCGCCACATCCAGCCACTGGAACGCTTTCTGCTCTTCCATTACTTTACTGAACATATAAGCAGCTGCGCCACCGGGCACGTCTTCATCTATAAATACGATCCGGCTGGTTTTTTTGAGTGATCCGAGAATGACATGATGAATATCAAAAGGTAATAAAGTCTGTACATCAATCAATTCACAACTGATTCCCATCTGTTGTAAACGTTCTACGGCATCTTCCACAATACGAAGGGTAGAACCATAAGTAACCAGTGTAATATCTTCTCCTTCCCGCACTATTTCCGGTACGCCCAGCGGTACTGTATATTCCAACAGGTTAGCCGGTACTTTTTCTTTGAGACGATATCCGTTCAGACATTCGATGATCATAGCCGGATCATTACCACGTAACAAGGTATTATACATCCCCACTGCCTGCACCATATTTCTCGGAACGCAGATATACATGCCACGGAGCGAGTTGATGATCATACCCAATGGCGAACCACTATGCCAGATGCCTTCCAGCCTGTGTCCACGGGTACGGATAATCACCGGGCAGCTTTGCTGTCCCTTGGTACGGAAATGCGTAGTAGACACATCATCACTCAGCGGTTGCAAACCATACAGCAGGTAATCCAGGTATTGGATCTCTGCAATCGGACGCAACCCACGAAGAGCTAAACCAATGGCCTGACCAATGATGGTTAATTCACGGATCCCGGTATCAGAAATTCTGTCTTTACCGTGCTTATCCTGCAGTCCGGCAAAACCCTGGTTCACATCACCGATATAACCCACATCTTCTCCAAATGCATATACATAAGGGTTGCTGGCAAATAAGGCATCAAAATATTTATTCAGTACTTCATACCCGTTGGCTACCGGTGCATCAAAAGCGATCATCGGTTTTACTTCCGGAACCTTCAGTGCACTTTTCGCGCCTTCATTGTACAGATCGCTGTTGTAGAGGGTACGGTTCTCTTCCAGCAGTTCGTTGTAATAGTTTTTCAGTTCAGATACAGTAGGAGAAGCGGGCGCAGTTTCCATGGCCAGGGCCAGTGTTCGCAGCACATCGCGGCGCAAAGGTTCTTTATGACTCTGCAGTTCAGTGGCCAGTTTCTGTAAATGATTGTATTTCTCCATATCATTTACCATCATGCCCCTGATCAGTTCTGCAGCACGGGCAGCGGCCTCCTTGATCGGTGCCTGGTATTTTTCCCAGGCTTTGTTACGGCTGTTGCGCACATAGTCTTTGGCCCCCGCTTCTATCTCTGTCAGTTCTTCTGCATTCGATAAACCGGTTTCTATCAGCCACTCTTTCATTTTTTTGATACAGTCCCACTCTTTCTCCCAATCCAGCCGCTCCGGTGTTTTGTACCGCTCGTGACTACCGCTGGTTGAATGCCCCTGCGGCTGTGTTACTTCTTCTACATGAAACAGCGCAGGTACATGGGTTTCACGGATCTGCTGTAACGCTTCTTCAAATACTTCGCACATGCCGGCATAATCCCAGGCTTTTACTTTATAGATCCGGATGCCGTTCGTAGTTTCTTCTTTCTCCAGACCGCGCAATGCCTCTGAAATGGAATTTTTGGTGGTCTGGAATTTTTTGGGAACAGAAATACCATACCCATCATCCCAAACAAATACCGCCAGCGGTACCTGTAATACACTGGCCGCATTCATGGTTTCCCAGAAATGGCCCTCAGAAGTACTGGCATCACCGATGGTGCAGAAACAGATCTCGTTTCCGTGATGACTCAATGGCTCAAACTGATCGGTATGGCTGGCACTGCGGAAACATTTAGAGGCCCAGGCCAATCCCAACGCTCTCGGCATCTGCGAAGCAGTGGGGGCCATATCAGAAGAAATATTTTTACGGTTGGCCAGATCCAGCCAGTTACCGTTCTGATCTACAAATTTGGTGGCAAAATGCGCGTTCATCTGCCTGCCCGCGCTGAAAGGATCATTCTTTACATCGGGATCAGCATATAATTGTGCAAAGAACTGCTCTACACTGGCCAGTCCTGCAGCAAACATGAAAGTCTGGTCACGGTAATACCCGCTGCGGAAATCGCCCGGCTGAAAAAATTTCGCCATCGCTATCTGCGCCACTTCTTTTCCATCGCCGAAAATGCCGAATTTACCCTTCCCGGTCAGTACTTCTCTCCTGCCCAGTAAACTCACTTCTCTGCTTACTACCGCCGTTCTGTAATCATCCAATATGGTATTGCGAAAGCCCTCGAAAGAAAGCATATCATCTTTGTACCCTAGTGCAGATGTTTGTTCCATTGAGCAAAAATAACATTACCCGCGGAATAGACTAACGTAAATTAGTTTATCCGCTAAAAAACATGATTTATCCCCAATCGGGGGGCAGGGGCAGCTGATTTTAAAAAATTAGCTAAAAAACGGGCTTTGGCACAGATTTGGCATTCTATAGTTCTTGATTCAGTAATTTTACTTTTTAAATCAATCCGTACAATGAAAAAGATCCTTTTTATGGCCACGCTGCTGATAGCTGGTTTTGTTAACGCACAATCATCCCCGGATATCGTATTCCAGAAAACCACACATAGTTTTGGCAAGATCAAACAGAATGTGCCGGCCACGTATATATTCACTTTCACCAATAATGGCAACAAACCTGCGGTGATCGAGTTTGCCAATGCAGAATGCGGTTGTACTACACCGGAATACAGCAAGGACCCGATTCTGAAAGGCAAATCCAGCACCATTAAAGTAACTTATAATGCAGCTGCGATGGGTACTTTCAAGAAAAATGTAAATGTGAAATTTGCCAACCAGCAATTACCCATGGTACTCACCATTGATGGTGAAGTGATTCCTGCAGCCAAGGGCAAAACAAAATAAAAACACATACCGCAAGCAATAACCACAGATACGCAACCAGAACCGGTTGCGTATTTTGTTTTGACAACGTTGCCACCCCAACTATCTTTGCGAAATGTTACAGATCAGCCAACGCGGCCAGCAAATGCCCGCCTCCCCCATACGCAAACTGGTTCCTTATGCAGAAGCAGCCAAAAAAAGAGGAACCAAAGTATACCACCTGAATATCGGTCAGCCGGATATTGAAACACCCAAAATGGTGCTGGATGCCGTTCGCAACAGTGATTTTAAAGTGCTGGAGTACAGCCATAGCGCGGGTAACGAAAGCTACCGCCGTAAACTGGTGAGTTATTATGAAAGCGTAGGCATTCATGTAAACCATAATGAGATCATTGTTACTACCGGGGGTAGTGAAGCGATCCAGTTTGGTTTTATGGCCTGCCTGGATGCGGGCGATGAAGTGATCATCCCGGAACCTTTTTATGCCAACTACAATGGTTTTGCGGTTGCAGCTGGCGTAACTGTGGTGCCTGTTACTTCTCATATCGAGAATGGATTTGCCTTACCACCCATGGAAGAGATTGAGAAGAAAATCACCCCCCGTACCAAGGCTATCGTGATCTGCAACCCCAATAATCCTACCGGTTACCTGTACAGCGAGGCAGAAATGCAGCAGCTGAAACAGATCATCCTCAAACATAATCTTTACCTGTTCTCTGATGAAGCTTACCGAGAGTTCTGCTATGAAGGCAAACAGGTAAGTGCCATGCACCTGACCGGTGTAGACGAACATGTGATCATCATGGACACCATCAGCAAAAGATACAGTGCCTGCGGTGGCAGAATCGGCGCTTTTATCACCAAGAACAAAACCCTGCTGGATGCGGTGATGAAGTTTGCGCAGGCGAGACTGAGTCCGCCCAGTTTTGCGCAGATAGCCGGGGAAGCAGCGATTGATCTGCCGGCTGATTATTTTGATACGACCAAAGCGGAATACAAATCCCGTCGCGACCTGATTGTACAAAGGCTGAATGCCATGGAAGGGGTTTTCTGCCCCAATCCCGGTGGCGCTTTTTATGCGATTGCCAAACTGCCTATCGACGATGCGGATATTTTTTGCCAGTGGTTACTCGAAAGCTTCGAATACCAGCACCAAACCGTGATGCTGGCACCCGCTACCGGCTTCTATGGAACCCCCGGATTAGGCAAACAGGAAGTAAGGTTGGCCTATGTATTAAACTTAAATGACATAAATAAGGCGATGGATTGCCTTGAAATGGCATTAAAGAAATACCCAGGCAAAAAATAGACTGTTAATCAATCCTTTATTTTGATAAATAAAAAATGTTTAACCATTTATCATAACATATAATAAATAATCACATGTTATGATATTATTACTTTTTTCTCAAAAAATGTCAAAAAAATGTAAAAAATAATTAATTATCGAATAAAATACTATGTTATTTGATTTTTCCTTATCTTTACATCAGCAACAAAAATACAGTTGGACACAAGGTTTACTGTCGGTTTCAGGTTAATGAATTGATAATTATCTCTTTTCTTATATGGCAAGCAATCGAAGACGTCCCCTGTTTCTACAGGGGACTTTTTGTTGGGAAGAACAGCGGGAACAGAGGAGCAAGGAACAGATGAACATCGAACAAGGAATATCGAACGGCGAAGTGAACACCTATAACTTAAAACCTAGAACTTACAACTTACCACCCCCCTATTCAGCGCTGTTTTCTACATATTCCCCCTTCTCATTCTTCAGAGAGTAACATAAATTAGGATTGATCAAACCATAGAGCCGGCCATCGCGCATAACAAAGCTCATATAGGGTTTACCGTTTTCGCGCCAGCCCCTTCCCCATTGTTCCTTACCCTGGTGATAAGAAATATGCTTGAATGGCTTGCCGGACGGGTACCATTCTTTGAAATCGCCTTCATATTCGCCGTTGCGGTAATGATATTCATATTGCAGTTGCCCGTTCAGCCACCAGCCCCGGTGTACGCTGTCTTTTTCTCCATTCCGATAAAACCGTTGTGCCTCCCGGTTGCCATTTGCATAATAAGACTGCATCAGCCCTTCTTCTTTGCCCGCATAAAATTGTTGTGCTAAACGGAGCTGTCCCGACATATACCAGGTTTCCATCGTTCCGCTGAAAGGCTGGCCCTTCCATAGCCAGACACCGTTTACAAGATGCAGTGCAGTATCAGACCTGTCTACGGTTATGGCAGGAATCTGCGGTGGCTGATATACCGTTGCAATAAGAGCAGGTTGTTCGCTGCAGCTGACTGTTAGTACAACCAATATTATTGCGAAAACAATTTTCATTCTTCCTGTTTTAATAACCTGATATCCGCAATCAGGTCGTTCACATCTTTCAGCGAAGTACCTTTGTACACACCCCTGATGCGCCGGTGCCGATCAATCAGTAACAGGTTTTCAGTGTGAAGGAAATCGCTGCTGTTCTTTTGTGTACCCATATCCTCATCGGCAAAATATGCTTTGCGCGCAAGGGTATAAATCGAATCCCGGTTACCCGTAAGCAGGAACCATTTTTCGTTGACCACTCCGTAATCAGCAGCGTACTGCTGCAACCTGGCAACACTATCTGCATCGGGTGTTACACTATGCGAGAGAATCCGTACATCATCATCTGCGAGATAAGCTTTCTGTACCAGCGCGAGATGATTGGTTAATCGTTTACAGATGCCCGGACAGGCGGTGAAGAAAAAACCTGCCACATAGATCTTGCCAGCCAATGTTTTCTCCGTAATCTTTTTACCCTGCTGATCCGTGAATTGAAAATCGGGTATGGTATGTATTTTGGTGTATCCAGGATCGTTGGTTGAAATCCATTGCGGTGTAAAATCGGCACTGGTATAAAAAGGCAATACCTTCTCCGCCTCTTCCTGTTGTACAGGTGGCTGGCAGGAGGAGAAGGCAGTAACCAGTCCGATCACATAAAAAAAGGAGAATACTTTGAACATGTTTATTGTTTAGGCGCAGGTGGTGGCATGGGTTTATCTTCTTTGTTACCGGGTACGGGCGGGCGCAAAGATTTTTCCATAGCGGCATATTTCCGGAACTGTGTTTCAGTCAGCACCGCTTTGATCTTTGCATCACGCGCGGCACTGAGTTTCTCTGCTGCTTCCCGGTTCACAGGTGGTGGCGGAGGCGGTGGTGCAGCCGGTTTACCTTCTTTTGTACGGAGTTTTTCCATACCATCAAAGAACTCACTGTAAGCTGCTTCCAGTTTGGTTTTTTGTGCAGCTGTCAAAGTAATTTCCTGGTTGATCTTTTCCGTAACATGTTTCAATCTCTCTGCTTTGGACGGAGGTTTAGGCGGTTCAGGTTGCGCGATAACTACTGTAAAACTCAGGAGCGCAAACAGTATAAGCAATTTCTTTTTCATACGATTGAGAATAAATGAAAGAATATATTTACTACTATCAGATGTGATTGCCAACCCTAAACCTTTGTAGCAATTGTTAGTATTTTCCTAATCAGCGTATCGCATTACTGTGTTACAGATCCTTTGGTACCATAGAAACCAACACCATTGATATAAGGTGCATCAGCTGTAATATGATAATGATAAATACCATTGGGATAATCGGCGGTAACAGCCGTATGACCATGATACGTATCCAGGTCTGCACTCACCAGTGTTTTTCCGTTTTCCAGCGGGCCATAGACAGGAAAGCCATCCAACAAAAACCCGATCAGTGCGCTCTTGGTATTATTCAGTGTGATATACAAAGGTTCCACATGATAGTGATAGGTAGCACTCTGATCCGGATGACCATTGTACTGATCAAAGGAATTAATCTCATTGGTCAATGGCTGGTTGGGCCCTGCATACTGGTTATAAATAGCCACACCATTAATAGCTACGCCGATCGGACCCAGGGGAGTCGCTTCATGCGCTGCATTGACAGCAGGTGAAGCAGGAATCCTGAACGTAAAACTTTTGGTGCCGATACTGTTGGGATTTTTGGAAAAAGCACTATTGCTTCCATTATATGCCTGGTAACGGGTATCGGATACAGCAAAATAACAGCTCTTGTGATCAGGAACCCCATCGCTCTTGATGGTGATTGTGGTTCCATCAGAGGAAACCGTTACGGTAGA
This sequence comes from Sediminibacterium sp., assembly GCA_036405675.1. Lineage (GTDB taxonomy): Bacteria > Bacteroidota > Bacteroidia > Chitinophagales > Chitinophagaceae > Sediminibacterium. The sequence goes on along the minus strand of DASWXD010000087.1, from coordinate 103,139 downwards.
ATTGAATTTTTTAAACACATCCGGAACCGTAGCTGTGGTTGTTACAGTGGTGGTGGTAGTGGTTTCCTTCTTACAGGAAAAACCAAACAATGCAATTGCTACCAGCCCTGTAAGGCCGGCAATTTGTATCCTGTTCATAGTAAATGATTTTTGGGTTAGATGTTTGGGTTGTAGAAAAACCTTCGCCCTTATCCAAATTATTATTGTCGTGGTGGCGGTGGTGCCTGCCCTTCTTCTCCGGGCGGCGGACCTTCCTGTTTTTCTCCGTTTCTGCCGGGAGGTGGCCCTCCCTGTGGTCTGCCCGGCGGTGGTGGCGCCATCATCCGCAAGACCTGTCTTATCACAGATTCAAACTTGACTTTCTGTTCTGGATTACACAAAGCGCGGATCTGTTGAAAATGACGGAAAGTAAGCATGTCGGTTTCTGCATCATACCGCACAGCTTCTTTGGCTGCTGTTGCTAAAGCAGTATCGGAAAGATCTTCCTGTTGCAGAAGATCAAAAAAAGCGTTCTTGGCATCCCTGTTATAACGTCGGATGGCCTGCATCTGCTGCCGGTGTTCATCCTGCAAAACAATCAGCTTTTTTTTCTGCGCAGAATCCAGTCCCAGTTCTTTCACCAGAAAATCAACCAATGCGGGTTGCTTGCCGTTGGGACGTTCGGCTTCCCTTTCGTGCATGATCCACAAAGTACTTAGGGTAATGATATTGAGTGCAATCAGCACCAGGAAAGCAATGGCGGTCCATTTATTCCTGTTAAAATAACTCATCATCAGTTTGATTTTTCGTTATAGACAGTAGAAGTACCCAATCCGTATTCATCTGCAAATGTTTGTAAGCCGTTTGTTTCCTGAACTGGGGCAGATGATGCCGTATGCAGATAAGTACGGATAACAGCTATATTCAGGATCAGCAGTAAAGACAAAGTTCCCAATGATACCGCCGGCTTTGTAAGCAAGGACCAGAAATAACCGGCATCCCGGATTTTTTTATCTAACTGCGCCTGCAGGCGGGTATAAAAAAACGGGGGCATTTCGGCACGATTGATACCATTGAGGCTGTTCAGTATCTGTTCCAGTTCTTCGGGGTCGGGTCTATTGGTATGCATGTTCACTTATTTATCGGGGGTATAATAATGTTTCAATTTTTGCCGCAGGTTTTCTTTGGCACGATGCATCAATGCTTCTACCGCTTTTATGCTGAGGTTCATGATAGTGGCTGTTTCTTCGTAACTCAATCCTTCTGCTTTGATCAATGTAAAAGCGATCCGCTGGTTCTCCGGTAACTGCTGCATGGTTCTGAAAAGAATGGCGGCACGTTCTTTATTATCGAGTGCTACACCGGGATGATGGAAATGCGCCAGGTTCTCTTCCTTTTCACCCAAACCAATCCAGGAACGCAGGTTGGCCATTCTTTTTTTGGTTTTCTTTTTCCGCTCCGCATCCAGGGCCTTGGTAAGTGCTACCCGGTACATCCAGGTAGAGAGTTTGGCCTCACCCCTGAAATCTTTCACAGACTGGAAGATCTGGATAAACACTTCCTGCGAAAGATCTTCCGCTTCCTGCCTGTCCTGCACAATGCTGAGCACGGTATTGAATACCATGTTCTGCCAGCTTTCTACCAGCTGTTTAAATGCCGGTTGATCGCCGTTTTGCAGTGCCCGGATAAAGTCCTGTTCGTTCAAATAATGCCGTATTGATTAATTAGATGCAACAACCTACAAAAACCTTCGCCTAAAACAGAAAAAACTGCCGTATTTTGACTTCGTGAAGGATTTCAGCACCTGAACCGGATTGTCCGGGCTGAGGCTTTCTTTACAAAATCATAAAAAATTCCGTTCGGGCTGCACAGTGTAACCTGCGGGTATCAAGGGTAGATATGCATACAAAAACCAGGTTCTTTATTAGCCTCCTGCTATTATTTTCATCGGTAAAACTAATCGCCCAGGGTTACCAGGCTTTGCATGGATCTGCTTATACGGGCAGTACTGCTGTTTTTAATAATCCGGCCTCTTCTGTTAACTCGGTTCACAAATGGGACCTGACCCTGTTTTCCACGCAACTGAAGATGACCACCAATTCACTGTACCTGAAATCAAACAACGGATCGAAGGAACTGACGCTAAAAGATGATCGCAACAGCAAGTTCAACCATGCCAACGCAGACCTGAGCCTGTTTAATTTTTTATACCGGATTGATAACAGGAGCGCCATTAATTTCGGCATCAGGACCAGAACCTACCTGCATACCAAAACAGCTCCTTTCCGGTATACCGATTCCATTACCAGCCTGCATAATTTTCTTATCGCCAACAATAATCTTCCCTTCTTGGAAGGATTTGCTACCCAGACCGGATGGCTGGAAGCGGATCTGAACTATTCGAAAGTATTATTTAAAGACAGCCGTTCGCGTTTAAGCGGGGGTATTACTTTTCAGATCATGAAAGGTTTGTCGGGGGCATTTGTAAAACTGAACAGGGTCAGTTATTTCGAATCCAAGAATGCTACCGATACCATTTTTTCGCTGACAGATGGCAGTGGTTCGCTGGGGTATTCGGGTAATTATGATGAAAGTACTTTTAAAGATTTTTACAAAAAATCACGAACAGGTCTGGGGCTGAGCATGGGGATCGAATACATGACCTATAATGAGGAAACAACTGCCGGTGTAGGAAATAACAGCTTGAATTATGATTGGAAGATCGGCCTTAGCCTGATGGACCTGGGCGCCAACCAGTTTACCCCGGGCACGGCTTCTGTGGAATTATTCGGCCCCAATTTTGCGCTAACGGATGCTACCATTGACAGAAAATTAACCAATGCACCGGATCTGCAATCATTCAAGGATTCGCTGCGAACCATTTTTACCAATAGTGCCGATATCACCGCACCATTTAAGATTGCCAATCCCACACGCCTGATCCTGAATATCGACAGAAACCTCGGTAATCATTTTTATGTGAACGGAGAATTGAATATGAATTTCTATTCCAGCTCCAGTTATACCAAACTGCGCACCCGTGAGCTGAACCTGCTTACTGTAACACCCCGCTGGGAAACCCTGAACTGGGGAGCATACTTACCTGTTCAATACAATACACAGGGACAATTGTGGGTGGGTATGGCCGTTAAGGCCGGACCATTGGTGGTAGGTTTTCATAACCTGGGGCTGTTAAAAAAAGAGCCCATGCTGAATGGAGGTGGTTATCTGTTATTATCGATCCATCCTTTTAGCCGTAGAAAGGTCAGGGACATTATGGATTGTATGGAATAGTGCTGGCTGAAGTCCTGACATACAAAATCTCTGTATTCCCGGTTCAATTACTCAATCCGGAAACACAGAGATAGTTCAAAACCACACAATGTGCGGTTGGGGATCAAAAAAGATTATTCGGCAGACTGAATATTAGAAGCCTGTTTTCCTTTTTTACCATCTGTTATTTCAAATGATACTTTTTGTCCTTCTTTCAAGGTTTTGAAACCGCCCATGTTAATGGCAGAAAAGTGAGCAAAGAGATCTTCACCACCATCATCTGGCGTGATGAATCCGAAACCTTTTGAATCATTGAACCATTTTACAACTCCTGTTGGCATAATTTTAAAATTTAATCCTTAAATGTAGTGATTTTCGCGGGTTTTGAAGCTTTTCGGCCTTTTGTCTTTCCAAAAAGGCCCGTTTTGACCCCAAAATCAGTCATTCTGAGCAGAATGAGGGGGTATCAGCGTCAAAGAACCGTCAGAATCCTATACAAAAAAACTTAGGGGGGTCTATTGCCGTATCTTCACCGAGTTACCCCCATTCGTCTCAATAAGAACAGGCAGGCAGTACATGAACATATCACAAACCCGGCTGGAAGTGATGCATTTCCTTGGCCAAAGCATGAATAGTTTTATTGACAGTTTTTTAAAACCGATCGATACCAACTGGCAACCCTCAGATCTGTTACCCGACAGCGCCAATGAAAATTTTCTGGCAGAAGTAAAAGAACTCCGTTTGCAATGCAGAGAACTTCCTTATGATTACCTCGCTGTATTGATCGGCGATATCATTACCGAAGAAGCTCTACCCACTTACGAAACCTGGCTCATGGATATTGAAGGGATCGGCCAGACAAATAAATCGGGCTGGAGCCAATGGATCCGTATGTGGACGGCGGAAGAAAACCGTCATGGCGATCTGCTGAACAAATATGTGTATCTCTCAGGCCGGGTAAATATGCGCCAGATGGAAATCAGCACCCAGTACCTGATCGCAGACGGGATGGAAATTGGCACCGCCAGAGATCCTTACCGGAATTTCGTGTACACTTCTTTCCAGGAAATGGCCACCAATATTTCGCACCGCAGAACGGCCAGTTTGGCCAAACAATATGGCAACAATCAATTGTCCAAGATCTGTGGCGTTATTGCAGCCGATGAAGCGAGGCACGCAAAAGCATACAGAAGTTTTATCCAGCGCATATTTGAAATTGATACCAGTGAAATGATGCTGGCATTTGAAGATATGATGCGTAAAAAAATCGTGATGCCTGCCCATTTTCTGCGACAGCAGGGAGAAAAGATCGGCACTACTTTTTCGCATTTCAGTGATGCGGCCCAACGACTGGGCGTATACACTACCATTGATTATACAGATATCCTGGAAAGCCTGATCAAAGAATGGGATATCGGCAATATGCGGAGTTTGACCGATGCAGCTGAAAGGGCCAGAGATTACCTGATGGGCCTACCCGACCGTTTCCGCAGAGTAGCCGAAAGAACCACGATCAAATCACCGTTGGAGTATGAGTTTAACTGGATTACGAGGTAAGAACTATGGTCTGCGTTTTAAGTTCTAAGTTTTAGGTTCTAAGTGCATAAAGTCACAGTTCATCTGTTCGTCTGTTCCTTGTTCGTCTGTTCATCTGCGCCTACCCTCCCGTGCATAAAAAAAGCCTGCAAATAATTACAGGCTTTTTTTGCGTACTACTTATTGAGATTATTTGGTAGCCGACATCACTCCTTTAAAATATCCGATAGACTCAGCCAGGCCCGCCATCGGATCTGTCATGTCTTTTTCGAATTCGATGCTGCATACTCCTTTGTAGCCGATCTTGTTCAGCGCTTTCACCAGTGAAGGGAAATCGATGGCGCCTCTGCCGATCTCGATGGCTTTACCGTCTTTGGCGGCAAGGCTCACATCTTTGATATGCAGGTCGAACAACCTGTCTTTGTATTCTTTCACCGCTTTATCCGGAGCGGTACCGGCACGTACGGCATGGCCGATATCGATGCACAGGCCCATTCTGGGATCACGGTTCTTGATCCTGTCGTACACATCTTTCGGACCGGGGTACAAAGCATCTTCGGGTCCATGGTTATGGATGGCCAGTTTGATATCGTATTCTTTCACTTTCTGTTCGGCATAATCCAGCAGATCATAGCCGGGCACCCCTACAATCATTGGTACTCCGCATTTTTTGGCATAAGCAAAAGCCTGGTCAACCGCATCTTTGGTTTTCATATAAATTACCCCAACTGTATACACGTTGATATCAGCTGCTTTGTATTTAGCCAATGTGGCATCAATGGTTTCCTGGCTGCTGTTCAGCGGCAGGTGAACGTCTTTTACGGAGAGATAATGAATACCCAGTTTTTTCATCATAGCGATGGATTTTTCCAGGTCGAACCTGAAAAAAGTGTAACCGGCAATCCCTACCGGCAGCGGATCGGTACCATTTACCGCGAGGGTATTTCCGGGTGTTACCGGTGTAGCGTATGCTGTAACAGCCAGCATTATAACCAGGGCCAGTAAGGCAAATGGTTTCCGGAAAAATTTTCTGAATACTGACATGCAATCGTTTTTATAATTGAGGAGATGAGAAACCTGCTTTACTATTCCTCACAGGCAGGAATTGTACTGTGAATTTTGTGTTTTTTTGTCACTAACTGCTATTGCAACGAATCTATATTTACGAAAACGATGTAGTTTACCGGCTGAGAAAAATCAACCACAGCCATCACTTACTTGTGGTAAATGAATAACTTTAAGCCTACTGAATTCATCTATGTCTATCCATTCCTCTTCAGATAACCAGACAACCCTCCGCTGGGGCATCATTGGCTGTGGCAATGTAACAGAGAAAAAAAGCGGACCTGCTTTCAATAAAATTCCCGGTTCCTCGCTGCTGGCGGTGATGCGGCGGGATGGCAACAAGGCAAAAGATTATGCAGAAAGGCATGCTGTACCCAAATGGTATGATGATGCGCAGGCATTGATCAACGATCCTGAGATCAATGCCATTTATATTGCCACCCCACCCGATTCGCATGAAACCTATGCTATCGCTGCTATGCAGGCTGGCAAACCGGTTTATGTAGAAAAGCCCATGGCAGTAACTACTGATGCCTGTTTGCGCATGCAGGAACTTGCCAATGCTACCCAGGGCAAACTAACCATTGCCCATTACCGCAGGGGACTTCCTATGTTCCGCAAAGTGAAAGAGCTGCTGGCAGAAAAAATTATCGGAGAAGTAAGGACCGTGCGCATCAGTATGTTGCAGCAGCATAAAGCTGCTATGGACAATAGTAACGATAACTGGCGTGTAAATCCGGTTATGGCGGGTGCGGGTTATTTTTATGATCTGGCACCACACCAGCTGGACCTGGTAGTGCATTTCTTTGGCGATCCTTTGAATGCAATGGGTTATGGGGCCAACCAGGCAGGCTTCTATCCCGCCGAAGATGTGGTAAGTGGCGTCATGCGTTTACCGGGTGATATACTTTTTACAGGCCAGTGGTGTTATACCGTGGGAGCAGGTGCCGAAGAAGACCTGTTTGAGATCCAGGGATCGAGGGGAAGGATCCGCTTTCCGGTATTCGGCAGAACCGTTTCTGTACTGGTTGATGGAGTAGAAAGCGTACTTGATTTTGAACCACCCGCACATATCCAGCAACCCATGATTGAGAGAGTGGTGCAGTATTTTACAGGAAAGGGAAGCAACCCCTGTTCAGCAGCAGATGCTTTGGTATCGATGCGGGTAATGGAAAGTTTTGCATATAACCGTTCCTTAACAAGGCAATAACACCCAACCATCCTGTCATTCAAATAAACTATTTATGTCAGCGCAGCAACGGAGAAAATTCATCCAGACAATACTTACCGGTTCTGTTGTTGCCGGCACGGCACCCATGGCCTGGGCAATGGATCATCGTCTACAACCAGATAATTTTGCCGCCCACAATCGTTTTAAGATCAGTCTCAATGCCTATTCTTTCAATGCACCTCTCATGGCCCAAAAAACCACACTGGATGATGTAATTGAGTTTTGCGCGAGAGAAGGTTTTGACGCCATCGATATTACGGGTTATTATTTTCCGGGTTATCCGGAAATTCCTTCGGATGAATATATCTATCATCTCAAAAACAAAGCACACCGGCTGGGGCTCGGTATCAGCGGAACGGGGGTAAGAAATGAATTTGCCGATCCGGATACTGCCAAACGCGCCGCAGATGTACTACTCGTAAAAAAATGGATAGATGTTGCCGCTAAACTGGGCGCACCCGTGATCCGCATTTTTGCCGGGAAAACCTTACCTGCAGGATACCAGTGGGAGGAAGTAGCTGGTTGGGTAACAGAAGCTATTAAGAGCTGTGTAGCATATGGGAAACAGAAGGGCGTGATCGTTGCTTTACAGAACCACAATGATTTTGTGAAGACAGCCGCACAGACCATCGACCTGCTGCAGCGGGTGAACAGCGAATGGTTCGGACTGGTGCTGGATACCGGCAGTTTTGTTACAGAAGAGCCCTACAGTGAAATTGAAAAAACCACTTCGTATGCCGTGAACTGGCAGATCAAAGAAAAACTGAATTACAAAGGCACGGTGTCTGATATGGATCTGGACAGGTTATGCCGTATCATCCACGCATCTACCTACCGCGGTTATCTGCCGATTGAAACGCTTAGTCCGGGAGATCCTTTTACCCTTGTTCCTCCTTTTCTGCAGAAAGTAAAAACGGCACTCGCAAAAGCCATGGCCGACTCCTAGTATAAAAAAACCACGGATTCACAACCTGTTTCAGTTGTAAACCCGTGGCCTTACTACTATTCTATGCTTTAGTATCCGGGGTTCTGCTTCAGATAACCCGGTAAATTACTGGCACCGTCAATCGCTGTTTGCGGTATCGGGAACAGACGTTTGTTTTTATCTGTATTGTTCTTTTCTGTCCAGGTACCTTCATATTTTCCAAAGCGGATCATATCAGTACGACGTTGCATTTCCCAATACAATTCAAACCCTCTTTCGCGGAAAAGAATATCCAGTGTAAGTGTGCCTGTTAATGGCGCAGGTTTTACGGTATAAGCTGTGCGCGACATCCGAACCGTATTTACATCCAGTAAAGCACCAGCCGCGTCATTTTTACGCAGTTTAGCTTCTGCACGCATCAGGTATACATCTGCCAAACGAATGATCGCAATATCTGCTTCTCCAAAATTACGGCCACTGACAGACTTACGGCTGAATTCATATTTTTCAACCCGGAAGCCGGTTGAGTAATCGCTGCCGGCAGTAGTAAAATCAACTGCTTCAGTAAAAATCACCGGTTGGGTAGGTCGGTTACGGGTAGCATTGTATAGCTTACCTACTTTGAATTTACCATCCGGACATTTTACAAACACACCGTTCTGGCGGATCAGTCCGTATTGCTGTCCACGCAGGATTCCACGATCTATATTAAAATCGGTTACGCAGGAATCGCCCGGATTGGTATAGATAGAAATATTCTGCTTATAGAACCTGGGGTCGGCCGCTGCCGGATCAACCGGTGCATAAGTATTTGCCCAGCTTCTGTAAAAATCAGGTGTAATAGCCGGACCATCCGTTCCATTTGCCGCAGGAAATGCCGGCAGCGGAAACTGGTCTCCCGATAAAGAGAAATACGCCAGGCGGTTATGACCATTCAGATCGGCACGCTGGTCTACTGCAAAGATCAATTCCTTATTATCATGGTTATTATCATTGAAAATAGAGAAGTAATCTGCTGCCAGCGCATATTGTCCGGAGCTGGTGATCTTATCACAATATTTGATCACTTCGTCCATGTCTTCTGTTTTGAAAGCGGGTGTACCGGAATAATAAATATCACGGTAAGCCGCTGCATTCAGGTGAAGACGGGCCAGTAAACCCCAGACACCGGCTTTGGTTAAACGGCCCGGACCGGTGGTATTATCCAGTACCGGTTCAACAGCAAGCAGTTCGCTCTTGATATAGTCAACCGCTTCTGTTCCGCGAATGATAGTAGAAGTAGCACCCGGATCGTCTTTCACAAATGCAACACCAAACAGATCGAGGCTCAACAGGTTGTAAAAAGCCCGCATACCACGCGCTTCTGCGATATAGAGTTTTACATTCGGATCGGTATTCGTTTTTAAGGAAGAGATCGCGGTAATAGCCCTGGAAATTTCCTGCGTAATCAGGTTCCAGGTATCACGCACATTGGGATCGGTGCTGGCCGTTTCGTGTTTGTGTAACGACAGGTAAATCCCGTTATCGCCCCAGTCTGTACCCCCGCGGTAAGGCAGGATGGCTTCATCAGTTGAAATTTCCTGTAAGGCAAAATAAGTGGTATGCTGGTAAATGTTCGGGAGCCTGGCATAGACAGGCGCTAGCAGTCCATCTGCGATCTGTCTCTCAGTTTGTCCGGTCACAGAAGACTCATCCAGTACATTTTCCTGCAATTTGGTACAACCGGTTGCAGTAGCTAACAAGGCTGTAATGGCAAATAGTGGAATAATATTTTTTTTCATAGTAGGTTCTTTAGAATGATACGTTTAGGCTGAATATGAAGGATCTCGCTTTAGGGTAACTGAGGTAATCAATCCCATAAGAAGAAATTCCATTGATGGTTCTGTCTGTATTTACTTCCGGATCGTAGCCATCGTATTTGGTGATCAGGAACAGGTTCTGTCCGGTAACTGATACACGCAGACCGGTAATGTATTTGTTGATCCCCAGTTTGGCGGTATTAAAAGTATAACCCAGTGCCAGGTTATTCAGACGCAGGTAAGCGCCGTTTTTAAGGAAACGGGTACTAACCGGTGCGGCATTGTTAACTGATTCCTGCGGACTGGCGATAGCTTCGCGGGTGGTATTGATGCCTTTAGACAAGCGCAGTTTATAAAAGTTGGCATTGGCGGTGTTATCGTAGATCTTATTTCCTGATACACCGTTAAAGTTCACAGAGAGATCAAACTCCTTGTAAGAAAGTGTACCAAAAAAGTTATACGTGTATTTAGGAAGGGCCGTACCGGCAGCGATCCTGTCTTTATCACTGATGATGCCATCTCCATCCGTATCGCGATACACACTCAATCCGTTATTATCAAACCCGATAAACTCTTTCAGGTAAAAAGTTCCGATGGGCTGGTCATTGATATAACCGTTGATGGTGGCAGAAGTAAGTCCGGAACCGGAAGCTGAACCGGAAGGGATCACGGTATAAGGCGATCTGGTTACTTTGTTTTTCTGGTAAGTGAAGTTACCTCCTACCGAATAATTCAATCCCTTTTCTGCCCGTACCCTGTACTCCAGTTCCATTTCCACCCCATTGTTAGTGATGTTCATATCCTTTACATTGGTCCAGAAACTACCGGCAGGTTGTACCGGATCGGCCGGAATCACTTCGAGCAGGATATTGTTGGATACTTTGTTGAAGAAGTCGATAGACCCACTGAATCTTCCTGCACCAAAATCAAGACCGATATTGGTCTGATTAGATACTTCCCACTGAATATCCGGATTGGCTAACCTCGAGAAAATGGTTCCTGCAGGATACGCACCTGTTCCGCTAAGCGGATAACTGGTGGTTGCAGATACGGATGAAGTATACAGTGCCTGTGTAATCTTGGATGGGATTTCCTGGTTGCCGGTCTGCCCCCATCCGGCACGCAGTTTCAGGTTGCTGAACAGGGAATTTTTCATGAATTCCTCTTCAGTTATTTTCCATCCCAGTGAGAAGGAAGGGAAGATCCCATATTTATTGTTGGCGCCAAACTTGGAAGAACCATCTGCCCGCACGTTAATGGTAGCAAGATATTTGTTCTTGTATTGGTAGTTAACCCTGCCAAAATAAGATTGCAACTCGTTGATGAGGGCATAACCACCCGGACGGTTATTGGCCAGTGTCAGATCCTGTCCTAAACCGGGATTGTACTGCGGTTCCACCGGTGAAATGGCAAAACGGTTGATGCTGTAATTACGTCCCTGTAAAAAAATCTTCTGGTAAGAATAACCCGCAAGGGCAGATACCACATGGTTCCCTTTGGTGAAATTATACGTGAGGTAATTTTCGAACAAAGTATTCCGGTTAGTGGTGTAATAGGTTTCCAGTCTTCCTTCGCGCAGGGGAACCGCGTTGGGCAATGACTGTAGATCACGGGTACCACCGGAGTTATCGATACCGAAATTCATTTTGAAAGTAAGTCCTTTGGCAATTTTAAGCGAAGGAGAGATATTACCTACGATACGGTTGATCTTGGTAATATCCTGATCCAGTTTAAAACTCTGCATGGGATTATTGATGTTCAGGTACTGTGCCGGATTACCTGCCGCATCGTAGACCGCATAAGTAGGGTTATTGGAGATCGCATCACCAATCACGCTGGAAATAGGCGGACGTGTATTGTAGGTTCCGGTAACACTCAGGTTCGCTTCCACAATGAGCTTGTCTTCCAGAAATCTTTGGGTAGCATTAAAGCGGCCCGTATACCTGTCCAACGTATTGTCTCTGATGATCCCTTCCTGCTTCTGCATACCGAAAGATGCATAGTAAGTCAGTTTTTCTGCACCACCGCTTAAAGCGAGGTTATGGTTCTGTGTTTGGGCTGTGCGGGTAATCGCTTTCTGCCAATCTGTATTGGCACCTTTATCATCCAGTGTACCTCCCAATGCAGCAACCTGTTTTTTATATTCAGCGGCATCAAAAACAGCAATCGGCCGGGCAATATTAGAAACACCATAACTGGTAGAAACATTGATCGTAGATATCCCTGCCTTACCACGTTTGGTAGTAATGAGGATCACGCCGTTAGCTCCCCTTGACCCATAGATAGCTGTGGCAGAAGCATCTTTTAATACATCGATCGATTCTATATCCTGCGGATTCAGAAAATTCAAAGGGTTACCACCACCGGTACTGGAATTATCGAGTGCCAGTCCATCTACCACAAACAAGGGTGTACTTCCGGTACGAACACCACCGGGACCACGCACGGTAATACCGAGGATACCACCCGGCTCACCACTGGCAGAAGTTACGTTTACGCCGGCCACTTTACCCTGCAATAATTGTTCAGGAGCGTTGATAATACCTTTGTTGAAAGCTTCGCTCTTGACAGATTTTACCGCACCGGTTACATCCCGCCGGCTTTGCGTGCCATAGCCAACTACCACGACCTGTGTAAGATCCTGTGCGGCTGGTTTTAATGAAATGTTGAGAGTAGTACCGGTTACAGCTACTTCCTGCGTATTGTATCCGACATAACTGACCACCAGCACAGCTCTACTGCCGGCAATCCTGATGGCATACTTACCTGATGCGTCTGACGATACATTTACTTTGGTTCCTTTAACGGAGACTGTGGCGCCGGAAAGCGGCAGACCTGTATTGGCATCTGCAATGGTTCCTGTAACCAGTTGATCTGATGGGGTCTGATAAAAGCCCGGTGTATATCGCGTACCAGCTGCAAGGGATTCCGCATAATGGAATACAGTTAGCAACAGGCAACAACACACAGCAGTTGCGTTGTGTAATGGTTTCTTCATGAGCATTGGTTTAGGTAATTACAATTTTAAATGGCAAAACTATTGTGGCGTGAATGTAAAAAAAATATATCTGGATGTATAACATTTTGATAATGTAAATAAAACGGAAGCATAATGCCTACAGATTTAGCGCGATGAGCTCATTCTGAAAAAAATGCACAATATTTGACTCTCCAAACTTACCTGTATGCGCATAACTCATTCATTCCTACTTATATGTCTTTGTTTTGTCTCCTGTACCCTATCAGCACAAAGCAGTATTTATACACTGGCCAATGCCCATTCGCATAATGACTTTGAACAGCAACATCCTTTCTACCAGGCTTACCAGGAAGGGTTTGGTTCGATGGAGGCTGATATTTTCCTTTTCAACAAAGCCATTTTAGTAGGCCACGACAGTTCGCAATTAACGCCATCACGTAATCTGGAAAACCTGTACCTACAGCCTATGGCAGAGAGTATTAAGCGGAACGGCGGCAGTATTTATAAAGATGGCAGCCGCAGACTTCAGTTTCTGATAGATCTGAAGACAGACGGGCTCATCACTTTACCGGTCTTGATATCAGTACTTGAAAAATATCCATCAATCATTCACAACCGTACCATCCAGATCGTGATCTCCGGCAGCAGGCCGGCGGATTCATTGTTCCACCGTTATCCTTCTTATATCTGGTTTGACGGGAGACTGGGACAGACCTACCAGGCAAAAGCCTTATCACGTATTGCGATGTTGAGTGAAAGTTTTAGTAAGTTCTCCAAATGGAAAGATGCTGCACAAGCTTTTCCTGAGGAAGATAGACAGAAAATACAAAGGGCAGTTGCACAAGCGCATGGTTTGAACAAGACAGTCAGACTATGGGCCATGCCCGATCATCAAAGAGGTTGGGAAGAAATGATGAAGCTGGACCTGGATTTCCTGAATACCGACCGGATTGCAGATCTCGCTGATTTTCTGGGCAAACAAAATAATACCCATCAGACGCTTCCCTATAACAGAACTATCCGTTCGGCAGGTACTGTAGTGAGGTATGGTAAACCGGAACTGGAAAACCATGCACTGGATCTTGCTTTACTGCCATCCGCCGATTTAGTAGTGATCGAAGACAGGTATGGCATCAGTACCTTAAACATCCATGATAAAAAGATCAGTAACCGCTGGACTTATACCAATATACCCGTTTATGCAAAGTTGATGAGTACTTATTCGGGTATTAAAGTATTTACCGACAAGGGAAAAACATGGGTAGTTTGGAGCGCTGCAGAAAAAGACAGCGATAAATCTTTTCTCATGATCGCCGAATGGGCCAATGGGTTCCGGCAGTTTGCATCGGTTCCCTTCACGAAAAAATCGCCCGCAAAAAATGCACTCCCGAATGATATTGCCGTGGTGAAAGAACAGGGAGAACCCTTTTTATATATTGTTCTCAACGGAAACAATGAGCTGGTAAAACTACGCTGGAGCGACCGAAGTATTGTATGGCAAACAAATACAGGAGTAGCACCTTATGGATTGGCCGTGGCAGCCAATAAGGTATATGTCAGTAACTGGGCAGGCAGCAACGCCACAGACAGCAGCCGCGAAAGAGCGGGTGTTCCCTGGGGGCTTGCTTATACAGATCCGCGAACCGGTGCTACTGCTACTGGTTCGGTAACTGTGTTTGACACCCAAACCGGGAAACAACTTACAGAAATCAGTACAGGACTTCACCCCAACGCAGTGCTTGCTTCAAGGGATGACAAATTTGTGTATGTAGCCAATGGAAACAGCGATGAGATCACCGTGATACAGACTGCTTCAGATAAAGTGGCAGAAATGATTCCGGTGGGTTTGCTGACCAAAACAAAGAGTTTGCAGGGAAGCAGTCCGAATGCACTGGAGCTGAACAAAGACAATGCTGTGCTCTATGTGGCCAATGGTATGGACAATGCGGTGGCACTGGTGCAATTGGGCAAACAAGCCGCCAGTTTGGGAAAAGGAAAAACAAGGTTATTGGGATTGATTCCTACGGAAGCGTATCCCGGGGGATTGAAACTGATCAATAACACACTGGTAGTTACCAATCTCGAATCTGATGGAGCCAATGTGATAGATGAGAAAAGAAAAGCAAGGTCTATTCATAACCAACTGGCTTCTGTAAGTATCATTCCTGTTCCGGGGGCGGCCCGCTTAGCGCAGTATACGGAGGAAGTAACCACACTGAATTTAGTGAACCGTACCGAACAGTTTGCACCCAGAAAAAACATAACCCCGGTACCCGTTCCGGCCCGTTTAGGAGAGCCTTCTATATTTAAACATGTGGTATATATCATCAAAGAAAATAAAACCTACGACCAGGTTTACGGTGATATGCCTGCGGGCAGGGGCGATAGTTCCTTATGCATTTTCGGAAAAAAAATCACACCTAATATGCACGCACTGGCGCTGCAGTATGGTTGGATGGATAATTATTATGCCTCCGGTAAATCTTCTGCCGAAGGGCACCAGTGGACGGATGCGGGAATGGTATCTGATTACGTGGAGAAAAATGTACGCGCCTGGTTTCGCAGTTACCCGCACAGGCAGGAAGATGCATTGGTGTATAACAAAAGTGGTTTTATCTGGAATCAGGCCATGGATCATGGAAAAACTGTCCGCATTTTCGGCGAAGCCTGCGAAACCGAGTACGACAGAAAACTGAAATGGCAGGACCTGTATAAAAACTACCTCGCGGGCAAAAAACCGGTTTGGCATAATGAGAGTACCATTGCAAGGATCAGACCCATCATCTCTTCTACTTTTCCGGATTGTGACAATATCGCTTTCAGCGATCAGCAGCGGGCCGCAATTTTTATGGAAGAATGGAAACAGGCAGAAAGAGATAATAATCTTCCTAACCTGATGGTGGTTTCTCTCCCCAATGATCATAGTGCCGGCACTTCTCCTGATTTTCCAACACCCAATGCCATGGTAGCTGACAATGATCTGGCCGTTGGTAAAATTGTAGACATGATCAGTAAGAGCAAGTATTGGGATTCAACCGTGATCTTTATCACTCAGGATGATTCGCAGAGCGGATGGGACCATATTTCCGCTTACCGCACAGTAGGTCTCGTTATCAGTGCGTACAGCAACAGTAAACTGGTAACCACGGAATACAACCAGACTTCCATGCTGCGCACCATAGAACAGATCCTGGGCATTCCGCCGATGAATGTAATTGATGCTACCGCCAGATTAATGACCGATTGTTTTCAATCCACCAAAAACAGTCTGCCCTACCAGTTCCTCCCCAACAATATCCCGCTGGACGAAATGAATAAAAAACTGAATATGCTGAGTGCGAAAGAAAAGAAAATGGCCCTGCAATCGCAACACGAAGTGTTTAATGAAATAGATGGTGGTAAAGATGATACCATGAACCGGATTATCTGGTATTATGCAAAGGGAGATACACCTTACCCTACTGCCGGACAAGCAAAAAAATAAGATCCCAGGTACAGGTATACAGAAACTATATAGACCATCAGCATACTGTATAACCCGGTGGTTTATTGATACCAGATAAGCCTGAATGCGATTTCGCCGTAATTAGCCCTTTCATATAAAATGCCCATCTCTTTTTCCCCAACCAGGGTAATATCTGAATAGGCGGTTGCATCGCCCTTCTTCCCTTTATTACCGGCTTCTATCAACCAGGATTGGGGCCAACTGCGGCCCTCATCATAACTGATCCGCAGTGTAAGGCTATCCCTTCTTTTTTCCGAAGCATTATTGCTGAAAGCCAGAACCGGTTTACGGCTGCGGGGTGTTAGATTTAGGATACTTCCCTCACAAACAGGATCGGGTAACTGTTTGTCAACATAAACCGTGTCCCATTTTTGTCCGCCATTTTTGCTGAGTGCCATAATTCTTGCTCTCTGATCACCTTTCTGGTTACGGATATTCATCAATAAACGATCACCTGGCAAGGCAACCGCGCTGGCTTCATTGGATCCCGGAAGCGGAACATTGTCGCTGAGATGAAAACTTTCGCCATGATCATCTGTATAAAATCCATGCGCTGCATAATCACTTGCATCCGGTTTTGCAGCACCGGCACTATGATTGGCCGCTATATAAATCCTACCCCGGTAAATACCTGTCTGAAACTGTTCTGCATGTCCGGGGGTATTGGCATAACAACGCCAGTCTTCTGCAAACTGGTAGGCCGGATTGATGGAGGGCTGTAAGGGCTTATGTACTTGTAAGGTAATATCTACGCCTGCAGACCAGGTTTCGCCTCCATCAACAGAAGTGGTATACCATACCTGTTTATATCCTTTTCCCTGGCGGATTTCATTTTCAGTAACATTTCCGGTATTGTAAAAAAGAAAGATCCTGCCTTGGGGATAGCGGGGATCGGTCAGATCGATCACAGGGGCAGGATTGCCTGATTGCAAAGTATCATTATCGGTTATCTTCTGTAAGGGTAACCAGGTTTTGCCCTTGTCACTGCTTTTCTTGAGTACAATATCAATGTCACCAAAATCGGCACCGCCCTGTACACGCCCCTCAGCAAAAGCCAGTAATACGCCATCCGGCCTCGTTATAATAGCGGGAATCCGGAAAATTTTATACCCTTCTGTTCCGGAAATAAAAACAGACACAGCGGCCGGTTGCGCAGATCCCCGGATAGATAGGAGGATACCCACGATCAGTACAAACGGGCTTCGGATAGTTTTCCGGTTCATGACACTTATCTGGCAGGCGTAATCACAATATTCCGATACTCAACCGGACCATGATCGCCCTGAATCAGTATAGGCCCGGGTTCTCCTTCTTTGCTGTTCAGGGCACCGCCTGTAATGCCGGGTATTACCTGATCTGTAATTACTTTTTTACCATTTGCTATTACGGTAACTCTTCTGCCTGCCAACGTGATATCGAAGGATTGCCATTCTCCCGCTTTTCTGGCTGCCATCTCGTTAGGTGGGAGAAAACCATATACGGCACTGAAAAGATCCGGCAAAGGCGCCATTCCATAACTATCTTCTACCTGTACCTCATACCGGCCACGAAGATATACCCCGCTGTTGCTTCCTTTGGGATAACGAAATTCAATATGCAGTTTGAAATCATCGAATTGTCTTTCGCTCACCAGATTGGCCCCGGATTTCGGACTGCGTAAAACACCATTTTCCACTACCCACTGGTTGGTGCCCATGGCTTTCCAGCCATCCAGATTTTTACCGTTAAACAGTTTTACAGGCGTTCCCCATACCGGTTCCTTTTCTCTTACCAGTGAGGGTGCCCTTACACCTGTCCATTCATATTTTTTACCATCAGTATACACCATGCTCCCGTGTAAAGTTCCTTCCCGCAGGGTAAATTCAAATTCCATATCGCGGCTGCCGGGCTCCCATTGCGGAGGGATAGAAAAAGAATATACCTGATTAACCTGTTTTACCTGCGCAATCGGCCGGGCACTTCCGAATGCATAAACGAAACGTCCTACCAGCGTACTTGTGCCGGAATGACTGATTTCCAGCCAGGAGGGTAATGACTTCCCTTCCTTTTCAATCACCAGATCCCACCTGCCTTCTATGGCGGGATCTACTTTTGCCTGCGAGTAGGCTACAGATAAAGAAGAAACAAGCAGCAGGCCCAGCAGGCAGATATTTTTCAGGTAAGATTTCATAAGTATTATATTTTGCAGATACTGAAAATAAGAAAAAAACAGGACTCCGTTATCCTCCGGGTGGACCTTTACGAAAAAACTATCCTCGTATTTATAGCTGATCTGTACAGAGAATGTATAACAGATCCGGTTAAATTATCAACAAAATCAAGGGGTTCGCGCACATATACACATCCCCCCCATTTAATTCTCACAGAACTTGTCAGCAACGCTAATTAAATAGAAATCGGGAGAATATGCGTAGGAGATTGATTTTGATTGTAACTTTAATAAAACCCCCAATAGTCCATGAAACCTATTCACATATTACTGGTTGAAGATAATGAAGGTGATATCGTGCTCACAAAAGATGCACTGGAAGAATATAAGATAGCTACGAATACCAGTATTGCCAGGGATGGCAAAGCAGCTCTTGAACTGCTGGAGGAATTATGGCAAAAAGGATCTGCGTTTTTACCCGACCTGGTACTTCTCGATATTAACCTCCCTAAAAAAAACGGCCAGGAAGTGCTGAAAACCATGAAGAGTGATAACAGGTTTAAAGAGATTCCCGTAATCATGCTTACTACTTCTTCTTCTGAAGATGATATTTTACGTGCATATCAAAATCATGCGAACTGTTTTATTTCAAAACCCGTAGAAGCGGACCAGTTCCTGGAAGTAGTTTCCTCTATAGAGAATTTCTGGATCTCGATCGTTAAGTTACCTGTACGTAAATAGCAGTTGTCATGATCAAGGACGAAAAAAAATACCGGATCCTCGTGATCGAAGATAATCCCGGAGACTTTCTGATTGTGGAGGATTTGCTGACTGAACAGATCCTTAACCCGGCAATCGTACACGCAAAAAATTATAAGGAAGCGGTAGTGTTGCTTGCTGCTAAAGATAATCCGTTTGACATTATACTGCTGGATCTGACGCTTCCTGATAAAAGCGGACAAGAACTAATTAATGAGATAATTCTGGCAGCCCCTAATTATCCCATCATCATTTTAACGGGATATACAGATGTGGATTTTAGTATCCGGTCTATTACCCGGAATATATCCGACTACCTGCTTAAAGATGACTTAAACGCAACAACACTTTACAAAAGTATACTCTATGCCATAGAACGGAATAAGTATATCGCAGAAATCAGGAAATCAGAAAAAAGGTACAGTGATCTTTTCAGGTTAAGTCCCCAGCCAAAGCTTGTTTTTGATGTGGAAACATACCAGTTAGTTCAGGTAAATAATGCAGCAGCAAATCGTTATGGGTATAGTGAACAGGAATTTTTGGGTCTTTCTCTGCGGGATATTACACAGGAAGAAGATATCCCGAAAATTAAAGAAGTATTGGCAGCAAACATAGATCAGGAAAAAGTGAATCAGATTGGGATCAGGTTCACACACCGGAAAAAAAACGGGGAACTCATGGAAGTGGAAACTTACAGTACACCCATCCTGATCGGAGAAAAACAGTGCAGGTCCATGATCGCCATTGATATTACCGAAAAACTTCTGCACGAAGAACGTGTTATTCAGGCTATCCTTAAAACCCAGGATGAAGAACGCTATGAAGTGGGTAGTGAACTTCACGATAATGTTTGCCAGATTTTAGCTGCCAGCCAGATTGGTCTGGACAAACTGGAGGAAGTGATCCCTGCTGAAAAAATGAACTGGTTCAGTTATTGTAAAGATCAATTATCGCTGGCACTGATCGAAATCCGGAACCTCTCTCACCGGATGGCGCCCACTTTTTATAACGATACAACTGTAGAATTCTCCTTCAGAAAACTATTACGTTCGTTTGACATAGAAAGTAAATACAGCATCAATCTGACCATTGATGAAACCGTACAGCAATACAGGATCAGCACAGATGCGCAATTGTATCTTTACCGGATTCTACAGGAGCAATTGAGAAATATTTCCAAATACGCACATGCTTCAGAAATCCTGATCGATGTTTTTGTGACCGACAATCAGTTCAAGATGACGATCACAGATAATGGTGTTGGTTTTGCCACAGATACTATTATGGAAGGGATTGGCATAGCCAATATGCGGAGACGTGCAGAGTTTTTTTCCGGAACGCTTCATATCAGTTCTGCAGCCGGAAAAGGTTGCCGCGTTTCGGTAGAAATTCCTTTGAACAAAATAATGGTTCCTTAAACCCGGGTAGTAAAAAAGATTTATTTAGGAATAGTGAAAGTGAAAACACTGCCTTTCCCTGGTTCAGAATTTACCCAGATACGTCCTCCCATACTTTCAATGATTTTTTTAACGATGGCCAGACCGATACCGGTGCCGCCATATTCATCTTTCGCATGCAAACGCTGAAAGATGACAAAAATCTTTTCAAAATATTCCTCCTCAATACCAATCCCATTATCCCGTACAGAAAAAGTCCAATGATCATCAGACGCTGTTGCCGTTAACTCTACTACAGGCGGCACGCCCTCTCTGCTGTATTTAATAGCATTACTGATCAGATTCTGGAATACCTGCAATACAGGTGACTTAAGCTGGTAAATAGAGGGGAGATGCGGGATTTTAATGACGGCTCCTTTCTCATCAATAGCTTTTTTCTGCAATAAGCATACTTCATTCATCAGTAAATTCAGATCAATATTTTCTTTCTGGCTGTTTACCCTGCCTACTCTTGAGAATTCGAGCAACTCAAGAATAATCTGACGCATACGTTTGGCGCCATCCACAGCAAAAGCAATGTATTGACGTGCTTTTTCATCCAGCTGATTCCCATATCGTTTTTCAAGCTGGGTTAAGAAACCGGTTACCATACGCAGGGGTTCCTGCAGATCGTGAGAAGAGACATAGGCAAACTGTTCCAGTTCCTGGTTAGAAACAGCCAATTCGTTGTTGATCCGCTCAAGGTTGGCATTCAACTGTTTTAGAGATTCTTCCTGTCTCTTTCTTTCGGTAATATCTGAAATAGATCCAATCATCCGGATTGCTACCCCATTCTCATTACGGATAATATGCCCTTTATCATACACAAATGCGTATGTTCCATCAGCTTTCAGAAAACGGTATTCATCCTGCCAATCATCCAGTAAAGGGTTGGCAAGTATCTTTTGTCGATCACTGTTAACGCGATCCAGATCATCCGGGTAAACATGAACAGCCCAAAACCGGTCATCCGCATCTGCTACTGCCGTATCATAGCCAAATAATTTAGTAAAATTATCTCCGGATCGGACAACCTTATTGGTTTGTAAATCCCAGTCCCAGATTGCATCATTTGTAGCTTTGGCTACATAATTATACCGCTCATTACTTAAGCGGATAGCTTCCTGAATTTTTTTTCTTTCTGTTATATCTTTCAGATATACAGATACACCGCTTTCAGAAGGGTATGCACTGATCTCAAACCATCGTTCAGCCGCTTGAAAAAACCGTTCATAATGAATTGGCTTCATCTGCTTTACCATGGCATAATAGTAATCGGCATTTCTGGGCAATAGAGCAGTACCAAAATAATCCAGGATATTCTTGCCTACCATTTCAGCCGCAGTATAACGGAATATTTTAGAGGCTTCCTTATTCCAGTAAGTGATGATCCATTCCTTATCCAACGCAAAAAAAGCATCCCCGATACTTTCCAGAATCGTATTTCTTTCTTCCAGTGTTTGAACAAAAGAAAGCTGCGCTCTTTTCAGTTCATCGATATCCTGAAATCCACCATACAATCTTACACAACGTCCTTCTTTCAGCTCTGCCTCCCCAATCACCCTTATCCATTTTTCCTTTCCTTTAGCCGTAATAATCTGTAACTCTTCTGAAAAAGCACTGCCATCTTTCATTGATTTCTGCAGCAGTGCCAGGATTTTTTTCCGGTTTTCGCCTTCCTTGTAAAACTGGATAGATTCTTCGATCGTTGGCTCAAAATCAGATGCTGTTTCCAGTATCTGATTAGTAATCTCCGACAAAGTCATTTTATTGGTTAACAGATCCAGATTCCATCCTCCTATTTTCGCTAAGTGGTGTACTTTATCAAGGGTTTCTTCCAATTGCTTTCTTTCGGTAATATCTCTGCCATAGCCATACAGTAAACCGTTCTCATCCAATACTTCAGAAGAACTCCAGGATATCCATTTCCATTCTCCGGATTTTGTACGGTATCTGTTTTCAAAAGTGTAAGTAAAAAGATCATTAAAGGCATCTTTGTGAGAAATAACCGTTCCGTTAGCATCATCGGGATGTACAAAATACAGATAAGGATTCTTTGTTAATTCTTCTTCCGTAAAACCCAGCAGATGCGTAAAAGCCGGGTTTACTTTTTTGAAGTATCCATCAGACCCTACAATACAGAGCAGGTCGGGTGATTGCGTAAAATACCGGTTCAGTTCATGTTCTGTTTTTTTACGCTGGATTTCTACAGCCAGTTGTGACCGAACCGAATCTCCCATAGTAGCAGGATGTGATGAGTGTTGCGCATCCTGCCGGCTATAAAAAACCAATACAGCCGTAACGGTATCTTTAAATATGACAGGTATGGCTGTTGCCAGCTGAAATTGATTGGCAGCAGCCCAATCTTTTCTCCGGTACAATTCGTCATTTTGCAGATCTGAAAGGAAAACCATTTCCTTTTTTGCGCAGCAGATACCAGGCAAACCTTCTCCCTTCTGGAAACTTACTGTCGTTTGTATATCGGAAACAGGAAGATCTTTGAAATAAGTAGCTTCCAAATAAACCCGTTCCTGATCAATACTGGTTAACCATACTTCGCCAGCCTGTTGTTCAAAATAACTGCAGCATAAACCGAGCATTTTTCCCAGACATACCTTTATGGATTCTTCCATACTAAAAAAGGTATTGATCTGCGTGATCAGTTCTTTTTCGCGTTGATTTTCTACCGATTCCGTAATATCTCGGCTAATACCCACCACACCCTGAACCACACCATTCTCAACAATCGGTATCTTAGTCGTATTCAGCCAGCGCAGTTCTCCATTGGCCAGATATAAAGGTTCCTGTTTATCAATCACGGGTATACCGCTTGCTATTACTTCCCGATCATCTTTCAGATAAATCTCAGCCTCATCGGGCGGAAAAAATTCTGCCAGACTTTTATGCAGTGTTTCTTCTTCTGTATCCACACCCAGCAATTGCACCATCTTTTTATTATTGAGAAGATGCCGGGTTTCTCTGTCTTTCACATACACATAATCAGGCAGGGTATCTACCAGAATACGTAAAAGGTTTCTTTCTGCAGCAAGTTGTTTTTCTTTCTTTTCCAAAGCTTCATCTGCCTCCCATCGCTGGGTCACATCCCTCACAAAACCCATATAATTGCCATTGGATAATACACTGGAAGTGATCTCTGCAATAAAAGTAGTCCCGTCTTTTCTTCTGGCTTTACGCGCAGTATGCAAATATTTTTTCTCCAGCAGCTCCTTTACCTGTAATACCGGATCAGTTGCTGTTATCACCAGTACATCGGGTAAATGCAACTCAAATAACTCTTCCCGACTATAGCCTAACAATTTCAATGCCGCTGAATTTACCTGTACAAACCGCAGCGACGGATCGCAGATCATAATCCCCTCCGAAGCCTGCTCTACCAAGGTACGGTAGCGTTCTTCCGAAACAGCCAATGCTTCCATGGCCTCCCGTTGTTCTCGGGTCTTTATCTTCACTGCCCTGCGAACCATGATACCATACACCAGGATACCGGCAAACAAAATCGCTACAATCCCTAATATAAAAAATCCGATATTTTTTACAGATTCATATAGGCTGGGTTTTTTTTCATAGATAAACCCGTTCAGCTGTGTGGAAGCCGGCATCAACCCCAATGCTTTGTGAATTTCGAGAATATGGCTCCATCTTCCCTCATTCATATTTCCCATTTCAACCAATTCCGGCAGGATCAGTTTCTCCATTTCGTTTGCTTCAAACAACAAAGCCTCTTTGGTAACATTCCTGGCCGATACGCCCGGCAGGGTAAGAATATAGTCGCACATTTCCTCCTTATGACTCATAGCATATTCCCAACCCAAACAACTGGCGCGCCTGAATTTTTCAACAGTCTCAGGATTATTTTTTATAAATTTTCCGGAAGAAAAAAGAATATCTCCGTAAAAATCAACCCCATAATTAATCGGTTTGATGAGTACAGGCGATACACCCCCCAATCGTTTGATCTGGTAGGGTTCTACCGAACTATAACCTGTCATGGCATCTACTTTGCCCTTTATCAGATCCTTGTTATCCCAGCTATGCTGAAGCACAGCAAGATGAGAAAGATCAATTCCCTCTTTTAAGAAAATCGCCTTCAGTTCCACCCATCCCTGGTTTTCAGATGCCATGATAGATTTGCCCACCAGATCTGAAGGAACACGGATGCCCATGCCGGGCATCGACATAATCACATAAGGTGAGTGTTGAAAAATGGCCGCTACTGCCACCAGCGGTTTACCCTTTGCATACTCCATCAGGAGATCAGAACCTGTGATACCAAAATCGGCCCTGCCCAACAAAACCTCTTCGGTAACCGGATGGATAGCGTCGCCCTCTACCAGTTTTACCGTCAGGCCCTCCCGCTTATAATAACCTTGTTTAACCGCCGCATAATATCCGGCAAACTGGAATTGATGCCACCATTTTAAACGGAGCGTTAGCTCCTGCCTCTCCGCTAATCCATGAGCGGGAAGGAAAAGTGAAAAAAGAAATACCCAAAAAACTCCACGAAATAACATAGGCTTACAATCAGGATACAGCTATAAGATACTACAATAGCTGCATTTTCTGCAAAAAATCTACTCGCATCCACCACTGTTTTTATGCATCGATGGATGTATACAGATAGTTCCAACTGTAAGGTTACTATTCAGGAGAGAAAAAACAATGATTTTCGTCAGCAGAAATAGCTGATAAGCAATGCATAGGTATTGCTTTCCCATATAATACGTGGCAGCATTTGAAAATGTATTTTCATGTAAAACCGGCTGTAATGACATACAGTTTGCGCCGATGAATCTTCACGGAACTTACAAAACTCCCTGGTTTCGACTTATCCGCAGCAGACAGAAAGACATTACGGGAAATGAGACAAAAAATCGTTACCAGCAAGGCCATGTACAACAGGAACCTACAGCCCGTTCACGTCTATCGTATATGTGCCTGCATATTAAGCAGCCAGGGTTCTGCAGCAGAACTTCAGTTACTCCAGTCCTCCGTTAATGCCACCCATTGAAAAGCGGAAGGTGCACCCGGAACAGTAGCCGCACAGGTACTGCAGGCGGGTTCACTGATCTGTTTCTCAATTAATCTGATTTTGATCACCAAACCCTTTTTATCTGCTGTAAGCGTTTGCATTTTAGCCATATCGGCGCAGGAAAAACGGGTGGAAAAAACATGATCGTAAGTGGAATCCGAATTAACATACCCGTTCACACCATACTGATACAAAGCAGGGTCCTGGATCTGAACAACGGCATTACTGCAGACCTCATCAAGGATCTTAACCCGGAATACCTTTTCTGAGATCTCAGACTTGGAACAACTACTGGCAGCCAGTAAAAATGATAACAATACTACCCAAAAATTATTTTTCATGATACTTGTTTTCAGGTTGACACAGGGTAGACAGGAACCGTTGCACGGGTGACTTGCATCAGAAATGACGGCACAAAAAAACCACTTACGATCTAACGTAAGTGGTTAATTTTCAATATTCGAAAGCTGAGATCCTTCCAGCTAAAAAATTTCTTCGCTTTAATTATTTTTAAGTCTGGTAACCAATTCATCTAAAAAGCCATCGTATTTTTTAAGAATCCGGTTATAGGGTCTGAATTGTTCATCTGCATTATAAGGGGTGGAAGATCTTCCGGAAGCTTCAGAAACAAATTTCACTTTGTAGATAAGTGGTTTTTCAGAAGATTGTTTTATAATCAAACGGATACGGATGGTATTGGCCTTAAACGACATCCCTACCCAGGAAGTGCGGAGATAACCGGCCTTTTCATCGCTGTTTTCCAGCACATCAAATTTATCCAATACGGTACTTACCACCTGCTTCCAGGCATCTTCTTTGGATTTCTCCGCATTCACATTAATCTGAATCTCGGTATTAGCTATATTAGATTCAATAGAAGAAGTATACGATTCATCTTCCTGTAACTGAATGTAATCATTGGATGGAGGATCTGCCATACCTTTTTTAACACAATAGGTGCGGCTTTCACCGATATATCCTTCCTGTTTTACTTCTACGGTAATACAATCATTTTTGGATATTTTGATTTCAACCTTACCGGTTCCCATCTGTACACCATTTACATAAATCCTGGCTGTTTGCGGAGAAGTAGTGATTACTACTTTTTCTGCGGCGCGGGTACTTGTAATAAAAGAGACCGTTATCATCATTAAAAGCAGCCATCTTGTAATCGCGAACTTGTTTTTCATGGTAGTTAGTTTAGGTTAAGATTGTGTTCAGTATATAATGTATTGGAAGAAACATTCCCGCTAAGCCCGAAATACATTCAGTTGGGTAAGAATTTTTCCGCCAACACACATGTCTGATATTTGTTTAATTCTTGCCACAACAATCTCGGTATCAAAGCAATACGAATATAACGGATTTAGGCATAATTTCCATGCTTTTCTGTAGATAGTAAATATAAATCTGTGGTTAGATGTAGAGGGAAAGAGCAGCTTACCAATGCCAGGCATCCCACCAATAAATATCTTACCTCCTGCTGATTAAGTGCAGTTAAAAAATCTCTGAAATCCTGCTGAAAGATGTTACCCATTATTCGTTTCCTGACTTGATTGCAAACCTGGTTTTATCCATGCGTAGTGGTGAATACTGGGAATAGTTAAAAGCGATACTGTTTAAATAGGCTGACACCCGCAAACGCTCTTTCCAACTTATCTTCTGATAATAAGTAGCATGATCTGACGCTTCCTCTACCCTTTGCGCTTTAAAAGCGGTTCTATCTAACTTATATGAAGACACAACCGAATATACCAAAACATAATTGTTTAAGCGAGCAACACGAATACCGGGAGGAAACCTGTATCAATATATCCGAAAAAAACTTGTAAATTTTGTTTTCAAGACTATTTTCTTACAACTAACGAGATCGGGATTGGAGCCCAGGGTCTGCGCACTATTTATTTTTTGCCATAATACTTATTAGTTTATTTTTTATATATTGTCATTAAATGAACCCATCATGGGAAACTTAAGCTTTACAGAATTGGTTATTATTTCCGTTTTGTTTTTGGTGATTGTCTTTTCGGTAATCAGAGGAATTAAAATACTGTTCAAACCTAAATAAGGAACCTGTACTGAATCAAAAAGCCCATCAAAATTTGATGGGCTTTTTTGTAGCGAGAACGAGATTTGAACTCGTGACCTCAGGGTTATGAATCCTGTGCTCTAACCAACTGAGCTACCTCGCCAGGTTAGTTCTCCCGCAGCTAACGCGGGACTGTTTTGCGCTAACGGGCTGCAAATATAGGAGGTTTGGGCAAAATGAAAACCCTTAGTAGGCTAAAAGTTTGTAGATCCGCTCCATCAATTTGTCGGGAGTGGGTAACATAGCCGCTTCCAAAGCCGTATGAATAGGTACAGCGGGCAGGTTTTTGGCCCCCATTACCTCTACTTTGGCATCCAGAAAATGGTAACACTGGTTGGAGATCCGGAGCGATAAAGCCTCGGCAAATGAGTTATTCTGCTGTTCCTCGCTCAAAACCAGCACTTTTCCATGCCGGCGCACGGCTTCAAACACAGCTTCCTCATCCAGCGGAAACAGGGTTCGCAGGTCCAGGATCTCTATTTTCCCCGGCATCCGGGCTTCTACGGCTTTGGCCCAGTACACCCCCATTCCATAAGTGATAATACAAACCGTTTCGCCCTTCCGTAGTTTGGCGGGGTCGGCTTCCTGTACAATGGCGGCTTTGCCCAAAGGCAGTACATATTGCCGGTCGGGTTCAATGGTTTTGGCATCCTCCGTACCGGGCACTTTGCTCCAGTACAGTCCCTTATGTTCCAGCATAACCACCGGGTTCGGATCCAGAAAAGCTGCTTTCAGCAAACCCTTCATATCGGCCGCATTGGATGGATACACCACTTTGATCCCTTTAACACTCAACAGGGTACTTTCGATACTGCCACTGTGATAGGGCCCGCCGCCCCCATACGCCCCCGTAGGTACCCGCAAAACCATCTGCACGGGAAACTTACCATTACTGAGGTAACAGGATTTGGAAGCTTCTGTGATCAGTTGGTTTAAACCGGGGTAGATATAATCAGCAAACTGCACTTCTACTATGGGTTTGATACCCAATGCCGATAAGCCAACGGTAGAACCTACAATATAAGCCTCCTGTATAGCAGTATTGAACACGCGTGTTGAACCGAATTTATCACCCAGGGTAGCCGCTTCTCTGAATACACCGCCCAAACGGGCTCCTACATCCTGCCCATATAAAACCGCTTCGGGATACTCTTCCAGGATCTCTTCAATGGCATGCAGGGCCGCATCCACCATCATTACTTTCTCACCGCTTTTGGGTGTGCGTTTGCCCCTTTCTTCAGTAACCGGCGTGGGAGCAAATACATGCTGTTCCACAGAAAAAATATCCGGTTCGGCCGCCTGTTGCGCCAGGGTAAAATCCTGCAGCACTTTTTCCCGGGCAGCCGATTCTACCTGGTTAATCTCGTGTTCGGGATAACCTACCCCGTTCAATAACATCCGTAATTTGGGAGCCGGATCATATAATCCATGTTTTAAGAGGTCTTCGCGACTCCGGTAAAATTCTTTCCGCACCCCACTGGTATGGTGTCCCAGTAAGGGCACTACGGCATGCACCAATACGGGTTTACGCTCGGTGCGGGCATAACTTACTGCCTGCGCCATGGTTTCATAGCTCTTGATAAAATCACTGCCATCGCACTGTAAGCGTTTCAGGCCTTTAAAGCCGGCAGCATACTCATACGCATTGCCCGAACGGATCTCATCAGCCGTGGCGCTGATACTCCATTCATTGTCCTGTACAAGGTATACAATAGGTAATTCTTTGAGTACGGCCATCTGTAAGGCTTCACTCACTTCTCCTTCCGATACACTGCCATCTCCCAATGAACATACCACCACGGGCAAACTACCATCTTCGGCCTTCCTGAAAAGCGGCGAATTGATCTTCTCCAAAAATTGTAACCCCTGCGCCAGCCCCGTAGTAGGTATGGCCTGCATACCGGTGGCACTGCTCTGGTGTATGATAGAAGGTTTATCAGTATCCCGGCTGCTCGGATGGCAGTAATAAGAACGCCCGCCCGAAAAAGGGTCTTCCCTCTTGGCCAGCAACTGCAACATCATTTCGTAAGGTCTGAACCCGATGGTTAACAGGATACTGTCATCCCGGTAATACGGACTTACCCAATCGCAGGGCAGTAACTGCATACCGGTGGCTATCTGTATGGCTTCATGTCCGCGGGAAGTGGAATGTACATATTTACACACTTGCCGGTTGGCATCATAGGTATCGCCCATGGCGCGGGCCGTAACCATCAGTTGATAAGCGTGTAATAAAATTTCTGGCGTCAGCATCTGGGGCGGTTCGTCTTCGGATAACTTAGTAAGGAATAGGATATTATTTGATCTCGAGGGCGAAAACTTTCTCTTTACCATAAAACCCTTCCAGTACATCATCGGTTACACATTCGCCCACACCGGCCGGTGTACCTGTATAAATCAGGTCACCAATATTCAGTGAAAAATACTGGGAGATATGAGACACGATCTCATCAAACGGAAAGATCAGGTCTTCTGTAGTACCGCTCTGCACGGTTTCTTTGTTTTTCTGGAGTGAAAACAGGATCGGTGCATTCCGCAATTCATCTGTAAAAGGGATCCATCGGCCAATGATGGCGGAATTGTCCCAGGCTTTGGCTTTCTCCCAGGGCAGGCCCTTTTTCTTCAGTTCTGCCTGTACATCCCTTGCCGTAAAATCGATGCCGATGGTAAACGCATCATAATATTTATGGGCAGACCCTTCATCCACATATTTACCATTTTTGCAGATCCGCAGCACTACTTCTGCTTCGTAATGCAGTTCATTGGTAAACTCAGGATAATAAAAGGGAGCGTTCGACTGCATCAGCGCAGTCTTGGGTTTCATAAAGATCACCGGTTCTTCCGGGACCGCATTTCCTAATTCTTTGGCATGATCGGCATAATTCCGGCCAACGCAGAAAATTTTCATAAGGTAACAGTTTAAAATACTAACTAAATAGCCGGATGACATGGATACGGAGGCTACTTATATTATATTTCTCCTTCCGGAAAACGCTGATAAGGCTATTTTATTGCCCGAAAACAAGGTTATTTACCTGGTTCATGGTTCTTTCAATACCGATGGCCGCAAAGGATTCAATTACTTCAACACATCTATCTATTTTTTGTTGCACAACCGGCATTTCTGCCGGAGTCCATCTTCCCAATACAAATTCCACCTGCCTTCCTTTGGGAAAATCATTGCCGATCCCGAACCGGAGTTTGGGATATTGATCAGTGCCGAGGGTTAACTGGATATCTTTGAGTCCATTATGCCCCGCATCGCTGCCCGAACCACGCAACCGGAGCTTGTTCAGGGAAATAGCCAGATCATCCACAATCGTTAAGGTAGCTGCGATCTCGATCTTTTCTTTATCCATCCAGTACTTAAAAGCCTTCCCACTCAGGTTCATGAATGTTGTGGGTTTGATGCACACAAAGGTCTTGCCCTTCCACTTTACCTCAGCTACTTCGGCCAGTCTGTCCACCTTAAAAAAGCCACCATGTTTTATCACAAAAGCGCTGACTACATCGAATCCGATATTATGTCGTGTATGCCGGTATTCATCACCAATATTACCCAATCCAACAATGAGGAACTTATTCATAGATACCCCAAAAGTAGCAGGTAAACCGTTATGCACAAAAGCCATTTCAGATAGGGGTAATCCTGTGTATACAACTGTTTTGGAGCGATTGTCCTTTTCCTGTTTAATTTCGGGGCAGTTGTCTTATTTTTACAGTAAGCCCCTCATCCAATTATGCAAAACCCGATCATACTGCTTAGACAGTTCATTCGCTGGATAGCTAATATCGGGGTCACTGATACCATTAGTTTTTACGAGAAAAAGAAAACACAACTCCTTAATCTGGCGGTTGCCTTTGGTGCGCCTGTCAATCTTTATTTCGCCATCAAAAATTTCTCGGAAGACCGCACTACGCTGGCCATTATCAATGTCTGCCTGATGACGGGCGCATTTGCTATTCTCATCATCAATAGCTACCAGAAATTTTTTCTCGGCCGTATGGTCCTGAGTTGTCTTGCCAGTATACTCTTTTCTGCAAGTGCTTTCTTTTTCCGTAACGGAGGCGAATACTTTCTGCTGGTGAATATGGTCATCATCGCTATTTATTTCAATGAGAAGAAATTCCTGATCGGTTTTACCATCGCCAATATCCTGCTGTTCATAGGTCTTAAAATAATCCTGAACCGGCCCGTTATATACGATGAAGTCCCGTTCAGCAGGGTCATGTTTAACATTATCTGGGCTGTGATCATGATGGTATTGGCATTGCTCTTCTTTAAGAACGAACAACTCTCTTATCAGAAACAGGTAGAAGAAAAGAACCACGAACTGGAAGAACTGAACAATACCAAAGAAAAATTATTTTCTATCATTGCGCATGATCTGCGCTCTCCTATCGGACAGCTGAAGTCATCACTGGAACTGGTGAACAAGGAATACATCACGCCCAAGCAGTTTCTGCCGATAGCCAGTAAACTATCCGTTCAGGTAGACCAGCTGCACAGCACCCTCGATAACCTATTACGCTGGAGTATCAGCCAGTTTCAGGGTATACAGGCTGTTCCGGAATATGTGTCACTGGAAGAGGTGATCGGACAGAAATCCATCCTCTTTCTGAAACAATCGATCGAAAGAAAAAATATACAGCTATATACAGAAGGGCTGCAGCGGCAAGTCTGGGCCGACCCCGATCACCTGCAACTGATCTTCCGCAACCTGGTAGCCAATGCCATCAAATACAGTTACCAGGATGGAAAAATCAGTATCCGGGCCTACCAGCAGGAAAATAATGTGATTATTGAAATTACAGACAATGGCATGGGCATGACAGCAGATGTACAGGAATCGGTATTCAGTTCAGTTGCCATGGTATCCAATACCGGCACTTCCAATGAAAAGGGAACCGGGCTGGGATTGAAACTCTGTAAAGAATTTATCGAAAAGAACAAAGGGAAGATCTGGCTGAAAAGCGAACCCGGTAAGGGCAGTACCTTTTACGTGTCGATACCAGCCACCCAATAAAAAACCCGGAAAATTTTCCGGGTTTTCTGTAAATGCTATGGGAAGATTATTTCTTCTTCGCGTCTTTTTCTGCAGTAGCTTCTTCCTGTTTCAGCTGGCGGGTTAACACCACTGAAGCGATAGGAATACGTGGAGAGTTCAGAATTTCCATTCCGTCTACTTTTACATCTTCTACACGGATATTACCATTCAGATCCAGGTTAGTGATATCAACCTCGATGTTCTCTCTCAGGTCTTTAGGCAAAGCCTTTACTTTCAGAGATTTGATTTTGGTGATCAGTTTACCACCGCCTTTCACACCCACAGAAACACCTGTGAATTTAATAGGCAAAGTAGCAATCACTTTTTTGTCGCCAACCAGTTCCAGCAGATCTACGTGGATCAGGGAATCACTTACTTTGTCAAACTGCAGATCTTTCAAAATGCATTTGTACTTTTTGCCGTCTACCGATACTTCAGCCAACTGAAATTCACCAGTGTACACCAAAGGCTTGAAAGCCTTCGCAGAAGCATAAAAATTAACCTCTTCGGCACCCCCGTAAATTACACCCGGCACATTTTCCTGAGAGCGAATCTGGCGGGCGGCTTTTTTGCCATGTTCGGTCCTCAGGTGACCTTCGATTGTAATTGTTTTCATGTTATTATTTTTTGGACGGCAAAGGTAGGGAAAGGCAATTAAAAATTAGCAATTAAAAATTAGCAATTGTGAGGGTAACTTAAAAGCAAAAATTGCCTAACTATATCATAGTCAGGCAATTACTCATAAAATATTTTTAATTTTTAATTTTACATTTTTAATTACTTATCTCTTCCCCTCAACTGAGAGTGTATAAACAGGCTGGTAATGCTCTTATTTTCATAGGCATTCCGGATTGCAATGGCGAAGAGATCGGCTACCGAAATTACTTTGATCTTGGGGCTGGGCTGTTTCAGCGGAATGGTATCACAAACCACCAGTTCTTCCAGTACACTGTTTTCGATATTCTCGTAGGCTTTTCCACTCAGTACCGGGTGGGTGATCATGGCGCGAACACTACGGGCCCCCTTCTCTTTCAGCAAACCGGCCGCTTTGGCCAGTGTACCGCCGGTATCACAGATATCATCCACCAGGATAATATCCCTGTCGGTAACATCACCAATCACCACCATACTGGCGATCTCATTGGCACGTTTCCGGTGTTTATCGCAGATCACCATTTCAGCATTGAAATAGCTCGCAATTTCACGAACACGGTTGGTACTGCCCACATCCGGCGCGGCAAAAGAGAGGTTGGCCAGCTTCAGTTGTTCTATATAAGGAATAAAAATCGCTGAACTATCCAGGTGATCCACCGGTACGTCAAAGAAAGCCTGGATCTGCGGTGCGTGCAGGTCCATGGTAATGATCCTGTCGGCACCTGCCGCCTGTAAAAGCGTGGCAATCAGTTTGGCGCCAATGGCAACACGGGGTTTGTCTTTTCGATCCTGCCGGGCGAATCCATAATAAGGGATTACGGCAATGATTTTGTGTGCACTCGCTCTTTTGGCCGCATCAATCATCAATAACAACTCCATCAGGTTATCTGTGGGTGCGTAGGTACTTTGTACCAGAAAAACATAATCGCCACGGATACTTTCCAGGAAAATGGGCTGGAACTCGCCGTCACTGAATTTCTGAATATTGATTTTTCCGATAGGCGCGCCAAAACGTTGCGCAATTTTTTCTGCCAGCTTTTGAGAACCAGTGCCGGAGAATATCTTGACGGATGGGTTCATAATGTGTGGGGATGTGCCGCGAAGATAGAGATAAGGCGAAGAAATTGTAATTTGATTTTACTATAATTTTTCCTTATGCGCAAATTTTCTATCAAAAAATGGGCATCGGATGACCAGCCCCGGAAAAAGCTGTTGCAGTCGGGAGCCACTGCGCTCAGCAATGCAGAACTGCTTGCCATCCTGATCAATAACGGATCTGGGGGTGATACAGCAGTGGATGTTGCCAGAAACCTGCTCTTATCTGCCGAAAACGATCTGCAGAAACTGGCTGGCCTCAGTGTAAAAGAAATGGTGAACAGAAAAATCAAAGGATTGGGCGAAGCCAAAGCCGTTAGTATAACCGCGGCGCTGGAGTTAGGGGTCAGGCGAAATGCTTCTGGCAGATTAAAAACCCGCGTTACACGCAGCGAAGATATTGCCGGTTTTCTCCGGGCTACGCTGGAGCACAGGCAAAAAGAGGTATTTGCCGTGGTTTTCCTGAACAGGAATAATACCATTACCCATCTCGAAATCATCAGCGAAGGCGGCCTTACCGGCACTGTTGCCGATCCGCGGGTGATTCTGAAAAAAGCGCTGGAACACAATGCCACAGGAATGATCCTCTGCCATAACCATCCCAGCGGAAACCGCCGCCCCAGTAAAGCCGACGAAGCCATCACCCAAAAAATCAAACAGGCCGCCGGCCTGCTAGACATGATGGTAATGGACCATATTATTGTAAGTAATGAAGGATATTTCAGTTTTGCAGATGAAGGGATGTTGTGAGAAGAGTTATAAGTTAAAAGTCGATAGTTAATAGCACAACATCCACTCCAAACTATTAACTTTTAACTATTAACTTTTAACTATCAACTATTAACGGCTACCTATCCTACGCCTGCGCCGTAGGCCCGCCAAAATTCATCGGGATCTCTATCTGTTCCAGATCTTTAATAGCACCGTTAGCGGCTTCATAACGTTCTATATTTTCCTGTAAGGCACGCATAAAACGTTTGGCATGCATAGGGGTAAAAATGATCCTTGATTTTACTTTGCTTTTAGGGGTACTGGGCATCACATTCACGAAATCTATTACAAATTCTGCATTACTATGGGTGATGATGGCGAGATTGGCATAACTGCCTTCTGCCACTTCTTCACTGATTTCGATATTCAATTGGGTAGGTTGCTGTTCCATATACATTAGTTGTGTGGCAAATGTAAAAAATGAAACCCGTAAACCGGCAGGATTATTCTGCGCCTATATGAAACACTTAGACACTATACTAAATAAGAAGGCCGGCAAAATTGCCGGCCTTCTGTAAATATTCCTAAGCTAAGCTTTCGGGGAAATTAGTTAACGTCCCAGAAGATTTTGCTTTTGAACGGATCGATAGTACCCTGTGCAGTAACATTGGCACCGTTAGAACCCAGCTCACTGGCAGGATAGTAAAATCTGCGGGGTCTGTCTGAATTCACCACCTGTAAAGACTGTGGTGTATTAGGCAGTTGGGTTCTTCTGTATTCGGTCCATGCTTCAAAACCATTGAAGTTGGCCAGTGCAAACCATTTCTGGGTAGCAATAGCTGTCAGCTTATTGGTAGAAGCTACGAAATCACAGTTGTCAATTCCACTGGTTAACAGCGTAGTAGCCTGGGCTGTAGTGCTACCTACCAGACGGAAAGCCTGTTTAACACCTTCTTCGTAGTAAGACTGAGGAGTTCCGGATAAGGTAACTGCAGGGAAACGCTGTTTCAGTTCTGCCAGACAGAATTGTACTTCTGCTGCAGACATAATTACCAGCGGTCTTGCATACTCACCCCTTACCAGCAAACTTGGTCCTAAAGAAGAAGCTGCAGAAGGCAGGTAACCTGCACTGGCTCCGAAAGGAATACCGGTATAGTTGCTGGCATTTTCAGCTACAGCACTTACACCTGGGGTAGTAGAACTTTCACCACCGTTGGCATATCCAAAGCGCTTCAGACGGAAAGTGTCATTATTCGCTTTCAACGTGTTAACGAAGAACTGAGTCAGACGTGGATAGTTGTTCAGCGCTCTTTTGGCGTTGGTCTCAGAGTAACCCCAGTTATTGTAAATAGGGTTGGTGTGACCAGCTACGGCTTCGTAACCTGGGTTAATAGAAGCTTCTGCACCGGTTAACCAGCCACCAGCACCTGTAACAATCTTATTTACTTCAGTAGTGATGTAACCATCTCTGCCAGTAATTCTAGCCTGGTGAGTCAGGATACGCAGTTTCAATGAATTGGCAAACTGGATCCATTTGGTGGTACTTCCCTTGAACATGATATCAGAACCAGCATACGCATTCGCAAATGCATTGGCTTTCAGGTCTACAATTGCCTCATCCAGTAAAGTGATAAGACCTTCGTATATAGTTTTCTGATCATCAAACTTAGGAGCCAGTGAAGCAACTCCTTTCAGCGCATCGCTGTAAGGAACATTACCATACATGTCTACCAGGTGCTGGAATACAAAAGCTTTCATCACTTTTGCAGGCCCTTTCAGGTAAGCCTGACCGGCAGCATCTGCACCAGTGATTACATACTGGTAATCCTGCAGGTTATCGTAGAATCCATCCCAATAGTTAAAGTCGCCATTGGTAAAGTTGTAAGCAAACGTAGTGGTAGAGATAATGTAACCGTTTGACTGGGTCCATTGTCCTGACCAGTAAGCACCCAGTTCATTAGGTCCTACCATGTTGTTGCCTGTTACGTTAAGTGCATTTGCAATTACAAATGCAGGGGTAGCTGATGGAAGTGAGTTCGGGTTCGTATTTACATCAAGGAATGATTTGTTGCAACCCGTACCAAGAACTGCAGCTAACCCGAGGATATATAATGATTTAAGTTTCATTGTCATTTATTTATTGGTTAGTGTTGTAATTAGAACGTAAGGTTTACATTAAAGCCATACTGACGAACCGGTGGAGTCTGGTTGGTATTATTGATACCGATACCATTACCAGTTGTGAAGCTATACTCAGGATCAGTGTAGTAGTTAGCCTTGTCTACGATGGTAAACAGGTTTCTTCCGTACAATGATACGCTTGCTGCAGTAAACACTTTGGTTTTTCTGATCAGGCTGGAAGGCACATTATAAGCGATGTTTACATCTCTCATTTTGATAAACCAGGCTGAGTTTACAAAGTTCTCAGAAATCAGACGGTAGTTATTAACCCATAAAGCATACTCTGGTTCACGAACCTGTACGGTTGTGTTAGGTACCACTTTATTGCTTGCATCAAGGTAAGCTGAGTTAGGGAAGATCTGTGGAGCTCTGTTTTCAGTCCATTTACCAGCACCGGTAAAGGTCATCTGACGGCCCAGATCACTATACATCACGTTTCCACCGCGGTATTCGAGGTTGAAAGTGAAAGAGAAATCATTATAAGAGAATTTGTTGGTAAAGCCGGCAATGTGACGGGGCAGTGTACCACCTCTTTCAGACAGTGCAGCATCTCTCAAAGGATATCCTGTTGTAGCATTTACCAGTCTCATACCAGAACCATCTGGTGCATAACGGTAACCATCTGTTTTCAGGATAGGGTAACGTGAACCTTTGATGATATTGGTACTTGCATACGCCTGGTATCCGCTCAGGAAGAACTCGTTGATACCTGGGTACAGGTCAACCACTTTGTTGTCGTTGAATGAGTAACGAACACCCACATCCCATTTCAGTTTGCTCTTACGCAGGATCTGTACTTTCAGATCAGCTTCATAACCCCAGTTTTTCGCTTCACCCACGTTGATCAGCAGGTTAGAGAAACCGGTTGTGTTTGGAACTTTAACGGTGATCACCTGTCCTTTAGACTGCTGGTTGTAAGCAGTTACATCCAGGTTAACCGTATTATTGAATAACTGGAACTCACCACCTACTTCGTAAGAAGTTACGAACTCAGGTTTCAGGTTAGCATCAGGTAATACGTTACCAACAGTTAAACCTACGGTGCTACCATAAGGGAATCCACCACCATTAGGATAGGTCAGATCCAGACCGTACAAAGGCACGTTATCGTTACCATTTTTGTTATAGTTCACACGGATCTTAGCATAGTTCAGGGTCTTGCTCTTCAGAGAAGGTAAGGCATCTGTAGCAATGAACGACAAAGCCACACCATAGTAAGGATAAGAGTAGAGGCTGGTAGCTCTGTCTGTTTTGAAGAAACGTGAAGTTGCATCATAACGGAAAGTACCGTTCAGGATCAGATATCCTTTGTAGCTGGTAGTCAAATCCGCATAAGCACCCCATTTACGCTCTGTAGTGTTTGATTCACCACCACTCAGGTTACCCTGTCTGTTGGCTACGTTATATACACCCGGCACAACAATTGAACTGGAACCAATACTGATAGATTTGGTTGTACGCTGGTAAACAGAGTAACCCAAAACCAGTTTGTTTTCGAAAGCGCCGATATCTTTTTTCAATTGTGCCTGAAACTCATTGTTCACTACATTCTCAGTAGAAGAATAATCGTTCACAGAACCTAAGACATCAGAAATCGCACGGTAGATACCTGGATAGTCATCATCATGCTGCCATGGAGCAGGGATGAAAGCAGAGTTCTTGGCAAAATCTGAATACAGGAACTGCTCAACAATGTTCTTACCGGTACGTGAGTTGTTCATCATACCTAACCTGTTGGTGAAGGTTAACCATGGTGTAGCACGGTAAGCGATATTGAAGTTACCTGAAATGTTGGCATCCTTGTAACGGAGACGGTTGATGTCTGCGTTGAAGTAAGGGTTGTTGTAGTAGTCATTATAGAAACCATTAGGGTTGGCGAACTTGTTGTTTCTCCAGTCCCTTAACTCGTTCAAAGGAATATGACTCGCGTTGTTGATGATATCGTTGTAGAAATCAGAACCGGTTCTGTCATAGTCAGCCTGTGTATAGCTTACGTTGAAACCTGTGCTGATCTTGTTATATTCTTTGGTAGCTGCCAAACGAACACCAGTACGCTGGCTGCGATCGTTTGGAACGATACCGGCAATTTTCTGGTTTTCAACAGACATATAATAAGAACCGGTTTCATCACCACCCTGGAAACTTACCTGGTTGTTGATAGAAACACCTTTGTCGAAGCTCTTACGACGTCCATTTTCAACCGGAGAATAAGGAACTACCAGTTTGTCGCCGGCTGCGTTGATTACGCGACCAATGATACGCTGAGAACCATCATACGCATCACCATACTGCTGGTTTTCATAAGGTCTCCAGTTTTCTTTCATACGTACTTTGTAATCAGAGCTGTAACCAGCCTGACCGAATACATAAGGATAGTACTGAGAACCATTACCATAAGTTGTCTGGAACTGAGGCAGAAAGCTGATCTCTTCAAAGTTGGTTGAGTTAGAGAAGTTCACTTTCAGTTTACCTTTTGTACCGGTTTTAGTAGTAATTACTACAGCACCGTTGATACCTGCAGAACCGTACAGGGTTGCTGCCTGACCACCTTTCAGGATGGTAACGCTTTCGATATCGTTAGGGTTGATAGTAGCCAGTACAGTAGTGGTGGTTTGCATTCCATCCAATACTACCAGGGCTTCGTTATTACCGGTTAAAGAACGGTAACCACGTAATACCAGTTTGGTTTGTGGATCAACGCTGTTGTTCACGTTGTAAACAGCCAGACCAGATACTTTACCGGATAATGCCTGGGCTAACTGAGGAGAACGACCATTGGTCACTTCATCGTTAGATACCCTTGCATAAGAGTAACCGATCTCTTTGGTTTTCTTTCTGATGCCCTGGGCGGTAACTACCACATTCTCCAGTTCATTCACTGTTTTAGACAGCGAAATGTTCAGCACAGAGGATTTTCCTACTTTCTGCTCTACTTCGTTGAAGCCTACGGCAGAAAACACCAGAACTGCATTATCTGCAGCACTGATCCTGAAATTTCCGCTGGCGTCACCTACTGTAGCAGTAGTAGTACCCTTGATTTTAACTGAAACACTGGGAACAGGAGCCCCCTGGTCATCTTTAACGGTACCCGTGATCGGACGTACCTGTGCAGTAACCGCTATCGAAAAACATAGCAAGGCCACTACAAGTGTGGATACAATTTTCTTCATGTTTTTAGTTTTTGGATAAACTTTTGA
Organism: Sediminibacterium sp.; assembly: GCA_036405675.1. Classification (GTDB taxonomy): domain Bacteria; phylum Bacteroidota; class Bacteroidia; order Chitinophagales; family Chitinophagaceae; genus Sediminibacterium. Next base: position 62,477 of record DASWXD010000087.1, on the reverse strand, counting down.
GTGGACGAATATAACCAATCATGTCAAATGTTAAAAAAAAACTAATTCAACAAAATTTACAATCAGTTAACATGCATCCGAACGGGTGATAGACCAAGGAAAAGGAAAATTTGCTGCGCTAAACGCAAAAATAAAGTTAATATGATTTTTTGTACATAATAAATAATTGATAATCAATATATATTCACAATATAAATATTTATTTTTCTCTCCTTCTTTCCACCAAACAGATTCATTGAAGACTGAGTACCTGTTAATCGCTTAAAAACAGTAGGGAAATCTGAAAAAAAAAGCAGGGGCTGCCCCAATTCGGATATTTTTGCGTTCATATGCTATTATTAGATGGAAAAACCGCTTCTGCTGCGGTAAAAAATGAGGTCAGGGAAGAGACCATACACCTGCTTGCTGAAGGTAAAAGAGCCCCACACCTGGCGGCCATCCTCGTAGGTTCCAACGGCGCCAGCGAAACCTATGTGGCCAGTAAGGTCAAGAACTGTGAAGAAGTAGGGTTCCGCTCTACCCTGATCCGGCTGGACAGTGATGTGGCCGAAAACGTATTACTCGAAGCTATCGCAGCCCTGAACAATGATAATGAAGTAGATGGTATTCTGGTGCAGCTACCCCTGCCCAAACAGATCAGCGAACAGAAAGTGATCGAAGCCATTGATCCTTCCAAAGATGTGGATGGTTTTCATCCCAGCAGTGCCGGTAAACTGGTGCAGGGTTTACCCAGTTTTATCCCAGCTACTCCTTACGGCATTATGCTGATGCTCGAACTGTTTGACATCCCCACCAAAGGCAAACATGCCGTTGTGATAGGGCGCAGCAATATTGTAGGCAGACCCATGAGTATTCTGCTCAGCAGTAACCAGAAAAGAGGCAACTGCACCGTAACCATCTGCCACTCCCATACACCTAACCTGAAAGAAATCTGTCTGCAGGCTGATATTCTGGTAGCCGCGCTGGGCCGCCCTGAGTTTGTAAAAGCAGACATGGTAAAAGAAGGTGCCGTGGTAATTGATGTGGGTATTACCCGCGTAGACGATGCTACTGCTAAAAAAGGCTTCCGCATTAAGGGTGATGTGGCATTTGCAGAAGTAGCACCCAAAACATCCGCCATTACGCCGGTACCCGGTGGCGTAGGACTAATGACCATTGCCGGATTATTGAAAAATACATTGCAGGCGTATAAACAGAATCATGCAATTTGAAAATTTGAAAATGGGGTAATCTGAAAATGAGAAACGGTCCGGTGTAACGTATTTTCAAATTCACAAATTTTCAAATTTTCAAATTTCTTACCCAATAACCAGGTATTACATGCAGCACACAATTATAACCACTTCCTTACCGGTTATGGAAGCTTTCTACACCATTCAGGGAGAAGGTTTTCACCAGGGCCGGGCCGCGTATTTCATACGGCTGGGAGGCTGCGATGTGGGTTGTGTCTGGTGTGATGTAAAAGATAGTTGGGACGCTACCCGACATCCGCAAAAATCCGTAGAAGAAATCGTAGCTGCCGCTGAAACATTTACCGGCCGTCTGGCAGTGATTACCGGTGGCGAACCTTTGCTGCATAACCTGGATGCCCTCACAAACGCATTACATGCAGCCGGTTTTGAAACCAATATGGAAACCTCCGGTTCCTCGCCACTGAGTGGAGAATGGGACTGGATCTGCCTCTCGCCCAAAAAATTCAAAGCACCCGTTCCTGCCATCATTCCATTGGCGAATGAATTAAAAGTAGTCATCTTTAACAAACACGATTTTGCCTGGGCTGAAACCTATGCGGCACAGGTAAACAAGCATTGTAAACTGTATCTGCAGCCTGAATGGGACAAAGCTGCGGAGATGACTCCACTCATCATCGAGTATATCAAAGCCCATCCGCAATGGGAACTGAGCCTGCAGGTACATAAATATATCAACGTACCCTGATGTACCGTTTCAGCTATTGTTGGAAAGGAAGAATAACTTTAACATAGTCCTGTTTTGCTTTTTTACGATCTTGTTCCTGCTATGAAAATCGTTTTATTCTGTCTACTGGTTCTGGTATCCACCCATGGTTTTTCGCAGGTCTATGAGCCTGAGCGCGTAAACGCCAAAGCGGTAAAAAATTATGAAAAAGCGCTGGACCTGCTGCAAGACGGGCAGTTGCAGGAAGCTGTTCCGATACTATTGCAATCCATCAAAGAAGACAGCAATTTTGTAGATGCCTATTTATCGCTGGCCGGTGCGTTGGGGCAACTGAAAAAATATGACCAATCGGTGAAGCTGTATGAGAAAGCACGTAATAAAGACACTTCGTATTTTCTGTTATATAATCTCCCCTATTCTATCAACCTTGCCGGAATGGGTAAATTTGAAGAAGCATTGGCTGCGGTAAGATCTTTTCTCCGTTATCCCAAACTGAATGAACGAAGTATCAAAAGCGCACAATACCGGATCCGTTGTTACGAATTTGCCATCCGTTATGAGAAAGAACATCCCCCAACTTCCTACACATTTACTCCGATTAACCTCGGCGATAGTGTAAATACGGCACAACCGGAATATTATCCATCGGTAACGGTAACAGACAGCCTGCTGGTATTTACCAGACTGGGGCCACGTGGCCGGGAGGATTTTGTTGAGAGTGCCATGCGTAAACAAGGATTTGGCAAATGGAAATTAATCGATGGAGATATCAATGAAGAAACCAACAAAGGCGCCCTGTCTGTTTCGCAGGATGGCGAATGGATGCTTTTTGCCGGCCAACTGAGCACACAGAGCTATCGCAGTTTTGATATTTATATTTCCTACTATACACCGCAGGGCTGGAGTGAACCGCAGAGCCTGGGACCGAATATCAATACCGATGGGTATGAGAGTGGGCCTACGTTGAGTCCGGATAAACGTGCCCTTTATTTTATCAGCGACCGTCCGGGCGGTTATGGTGGCAGAGACCTCTATGTAAGTTACCGCCAACCTAATGGCAAATGGGGGCCAGCTGTAAATATGGGGCCGGATATCAATTCTGCCGGAGATGAACAGGCCCCTTTTATTCATGCCGATAACCAGACCCTGTATTATACGTCTGATGGCTTACCGGGATATGGCGGATCGGACCTGTTTGTGATTCGGAAAAACGGGAATGGTGAATGGAGTAAACCAGAGAACCTCGGCTACCCGATCAATACCATCGAGAACGAAGGAAGTCTGGCTGTTTCGGCAGATGGATTAACAGCCTATTATGCCAGTGACAGGAGTGATAGCCGCGGAGGACTGGATCTGTACAAATTTGATCTGCGGCCGGATATACGTCCTTACCGCACTTTATACGTGAAAGGAAAAGTGACCGATAAAAAAACAGGCAAGCCATTACCGTCTTCGGTAGAACTGGTAAACAACAGCAATAACAATTTGCTGATGAAAGTGCAGACAGATGAGCTGGGCGAATACTTTATCACATTGCCAACCGGTAAAGACTATACATTCACCGTTAACCGGAAGGGGTATCTATTTTACAGCGAGTTATACGCCTTGGGCAGTAGGGAAGCAGATAGTGTTTACCGGAAAGATATTTTATTACAACCGGTGGAACTGAATGCCGTAAGTGTTTTTCAGAATATCCGTTTCTCCAGTAATTCATTTGAGTTGCCACCGGGTGCGCTGATTGAACTGGATCGTTTACTGCAGGTATTAACAGAAAACCCCACCCTGAAAGTGGAGATCAGCGGACATACAGATAATATCGGCAAGGCGGAAGACAACCAGGTACTGGCCACCAACCGTGCCAAAGCCATTGCGGATTATCTGAAGAGTAAAGGAATTGCAGCTGACAGGGTTACGTATAAAGGATATGGTGCCACCCAACCGGTTGCTGATAATACTACCGAGGCGGGCAGGGCACAGAACCGGAGAACTACGTTTACAATCACCGGTTTATAGCGTATAAATACCTAACCGGAATCTTCACATTTTGCAGACATTGAACAGGATTAAAACTGTTTGTATGCAGGATGAATTGTATTACCAGGTAGCCCTCACCCTGGTACCTGAACTGGGGGCCATCCGCTGCCGCCAATTAGTGGATCATTTTGGATCGGCGGCAGCTGTTTTTAAAGCAAAGAAAAAAGAGATTGCCGCAGTAGAAGGTATTGGGGAAGCCTGTGCCAGATCGATCAAGGAATGGAACGATTTCGGCGAAGCGGAAACGGAGATCCGGTTTACAGAACAACACGGTATACAAACCCTCTTCCTCACCGACGCTGCCTACCCACAACGTTTATTACACTGTTATGATCCGCCCACTCTTTTGTATTATACCGGTAATGCAGATTGTAACCACCGGTATATCATCAGTATTATCGGCACGAGAAACCATACAGATTATGGGCGGCAGGTTACGGAACAATTGGTGGCAGATCTGCAGGAGCAACAGGTAATGATCGTGAGCGGACTTGCTTTCGGGATTGATGCCATTGCACACCGTTCGGCTTTACAATATGGATTATCCACCATCGGGGTGTTGGGCCATGGATTGGATACGGTGTACCCGATGCAGCACAGATCGCTTGCCAGAGAGATTGCCGGGCAGGGTGCATTGTTAACGGAATTCCGCCGGCATACACAACCCGATAAACACAATTTTCCCAGACGAAACCGGATTGTGGCCGGGATGGCAGATGCTACCATTGTGATAGAAACGGCCAATAAAGGAGGCAGTATGATTACGGCAGAACTGGCTTACACCTATAACCGCGATCTGTTTGCAGTACCCGGAAAAATCACAGACTCCAAGAGCAGTGGTTGTCTGCAACTGATCAAACAGAACAAAGCCATGGTGTACACAGGCGCTGAAGATGTACTGCATATACTGGGCTGGGCAGAAAAGAAAAAGCCGGTTATCAAAAAACAGAAAGAGTTATTTATTGAATTGAATCCTGATGAAAAAATCATTTTTGATCTGTTATCGGAACAGGAAGGAACCCCCATCGATATACTGTACCTGCGCAGTGGTTTGAGCAGCAGTACCGTAGCGGCGGTTTTGCTGAAACTGGAGTTGCAGAATATTGTTGTATCGCTGCCGGGTAAAATATACCGGCTTCTTTAACTTTTAACTTTTGGAAAGTTGTAGAACTTTCCAAAAGTTATTTACTCAGGCAGATCATACACTGTCTGTTGCTGTTCCTGCAGCATGGTTTCTTTTCTTCGCCAGTTCAGGAGTAATAACATGGCCACCAATGCCAGTAAACCGGGTAATAAAAAAGCGTATAATAAATTCTCTAACCTGTTCCGGTAAATCCATCCCGAGATCAATGCGCCGCTGCCGATACCCAGCTCCAGCGCAATATAAACAGATGCTACGGCCCTGCCGCGGTTCTCCGGTTTGCAGAGGTCTACTGTCCATGCCATCAGGGTAGGCCCATTCATCCCAACGCTGAATCCTAAAAGGCAGGCACTGATGATCACCATGATTATGCTATGCGCCAACGACAATACCACCATTGCAACCAACATGGTAAAGGATGAAAAGATCAGCACAATGATCCGTCCGTGACGATCAGAAACTTTACCGGCTGCAAAACGGATAGCCAGAGAGGCAATTGTATAACAGGCATAAAAGAAACCTTTGTTCTTCAACCCCACCGACTCACTGAGATCGGGTGATAAAGTAAGTACCACGCCAATAGAGAAACAAAGCAGTGTCATAATGATAGCCGGACGAACAGAAGTATTATCAAAAATTTCATTCTTTTTAATATGCAGCAGACCGATCGTAAATGGTTGTGGGTTGGGTAATGTTTCCTTAATATTATACAGGATGATAACAGAACCCAATGCAAAAACAGCCGACACGATAAACATGGTATTGTAAGTATAATGCATCACCAGAAAACTACCTGCCAGCGGACCGATAGAAGAACCGAGACTGTAACCGATAGCCAGTGCCCCCAATGCTTCTCCCCTTCTTGATTCGTGTACCACATCTGCACCATAGGCCGATGTAGCGGTTGGTTTAAATCCGGTAGAAAACCCATGAAAAAAACGTAACAACAAAAAACCGCTCACGGAGGTGAGTACCGGATATAAGAGGCTGCAGACCACACATACCAATGAACCAAAGATCATCACCGGCACACGTCCAACGGTATCGGTTAATTTTCCACTGAATGGTCTTGAGATACCTGCCATGAGTGTAAACAGTGCGATGATTAATCCTTTGTACTCGGCACCTCCCAAACTGGTGAGGTAACCCGGCAATTCAGGGATCATCATGCTGAAACTGGCGCTGAAGAGGAAATTACTGAAGCAGAGTAAGCCGAACTGGAAGTTAAAATAAGGGGTATCTGCAGCAGGAGCAATTCTTGTCATCGATCAAAAGTAAAAACAAATCCATTGGTAAATAGGGGTATTATTCCTGCCAAACCCTTGCTGTTACAGGCGGTTATATAGCTGTATGAAAAAGTTTTGGACTGAATTTACCTACCGCACTATCTTTGCACATGGCAACAAGAAATACTCCTCCCCGCACCAAGTCTGCTTCTTCCAGGTTATTCGGCGAAGGTCTCACATTCGACGATGTATTGTTAATGCCCGCTTTCAGCGAGATCCTGCCCCGCGAAGTAGATATCCGTTCACACCTCACCAAAGACATTATACTGAATGTACCCATGCTGTCTGCAGCCATGGATACCGTAACCGAAGCCAATCTGGCCATTGCGCTGGCACGTGAAGGTGGTCTGGGTATCCTGCACAAAAATATGAGCATTGAACGCCAGGCAGAACAGGTACGGAAAGTAAAAAGAAGTGAAAGCGGGATGATCGTTGACCCGATTACCCTCTTAATCGATGCCACTATCGGTGATGCACTGAAGCTGATGAAAGATAATAAGATCGGTGGTATTCCGATTGTAGATGCCGGTCAGAAACTGGTGGGAATTTTAACCAACCGCGATCTCCGCTTTGAAACTGATAAGCGAAGAAAAGTGAAAGAAGTGATGACGAAAGAAAACCTCATCACAGCACCGGAAGGCACTGATCTGAAAAAAGCAGAAAAAATCTTACGCCAATATAAAATTGAAAAACTGCCCGTAGTAAACAGGCAGGGTAAACTGATCGGTCTGATCACCTACCGGGATATTCTGCAACTGCGCAATTATCCCAATGCGGTGAAAGATTCGATCGGCAGGTTACTGGTGGGTGCGGCGCTGGGTATTACGCAAGACCTGATGGACCGAGCTTCTGCCCTTCAGTTTGTAGGCGTAGATGCCGTTACTTTAGATAGTGCGCATGGCCATAGCAAAGGGGTGATACAGGCCCTCAAAGCCCTGCGTAAAAATTTCAAAAACTTACAGATCATTGCCGGTAATGTAGGTACCGCTGCCGGTGCCAAAGCATTGGCAGAAGCGGGTGCCAATTGCGTGAAAGTGGGTATTGGGCCTGGTTCTATCTGCACTACCCGTATCGTGGCCGGTGCCGGTGTTCCGCAATTAACCGCCATCATGGAAGCCAGTAACGCTTTGAAAGGAAAAAATATTCCGGTTATTGCCGATGGCGGTATCCGCTACACAGGTGATATGGTAAAAGCGCTGGCCGCAGGCGCCAATGTGGTGATGATGGGTAGCGTGTTTGCAGGAGTAGAAGAAAGTCCGGGTGATACCATCATCTACGAAGGAAGAAAATTCAAAGAATACCGCGGTATGGGCAGTCTGGGTGCTATGAGCCAGGGAAGCGGCGACCGTTATTTCCAGGATGTAGAAGCAGATATCAAAAAATATGTACCGGAAGGTATTGAAGGGCGTGTAGCTTATAAAGGGTATCTGAACGAGATTGTTTACCAGTATGTAGGCGGTTTACGTTCCGGGATGGGTTACTGTGGTGCCAAAGATATCAAGGCATTACAACAGGCCACTTTTGTAAAGATCACCAATGCGGGAATGAAAGAAAGTCATGCGCATGATATTGATATTACGAAGGAGGCGCCGAATTATAGCAGGAAATAAGTTCTAGGTTCTTGGTTCTGAGTTCTGAGTTCTAAGTTCTAGGTTCTTGGTTCTAGGTTCTGAGCTTTAAACATAATCAGTAACAGGTGACTCGGCAAAAGTGTCACCTGTTTTTTTTTAGGATCCGGGGTAAGGTGGATGGATAACTGAATTATGTAACGGTTGGTTAACCTCCATCAACCAAAAGCGATGTATCTTTCCAAAAAAAGCTGGTGAAAAAGATTGTTCTGATCAGTCTGCTTATAGGCATATCGTTTTGCAGTGGTTTTGCGCAAAGCGGTTCCTCTCATCTCCGTATCAGTGTACTGACCTGTGCACCGGGACAGGAACTCTATTCCACTTTCGGGCATACGGCTATCCGCATCATAGACAGCAGCCGGCAAACAGATCTTGTATACAATTACGGCACTTTTGATTTCAGCGATCCGGATTTTTATTCCAAGTTCACCAGGGGTAAACTCGATTATTTTTTATCGGTAGCACCGCTGGAAGATTTTATGTACGAGTACCGGTCTGAGAACCGGGATGTACACGAGCAGGTTTTGGCAGTAACCGATAGTACCAGACAAATCATACAGCAGGCATTGGCAGAGAACCTGGCGGGTCCGGCACGTTATTATAAATATGATTTTCTGTACAATAATTGCACTTCGCGGGTACGGGATATTTTGATGAAATATGCCGGTTTGAAAGCAGATCAGGTATTGGTGCCAGCCGGAACCAGTTTCCGGGATATGCTGCATGAATACCTTGACAAAGGCAACCAGGCATGGAGCAAACTGGGGATTGATCTGGTATTGGGTAGTCCGATAGATCAGAAAGTGAACATAGCCGAATCTATGTTTTTACCCGATTACCTGATGAAGGGAATAGATAGTTCTGTTCATACCCCCTCATCGAGGGTACTGCAGGAAAAAATACTGATCAATCGGGGCAATGGCAATCAGGCGCCTTTTCGTAATACACCTTTGATCCTGTTCAGTTTATTGGGTATTGTGGCGGGTATTATCGCATCCCTTAAACATAAAGCAGCTATCTCTTTCACAAAACTGATAGATTTTCTTTTATTCCTGATAACAGGTCTGATTGGTTGTTTGCTGTTATTCATGTGGTTTGGCACCGATCATGCTGCCAGTGCCGCCAACTATAACCTGCTATGGGCCATGCCTTGTAACCTGGTTGCCGCATTTGCAGTCTGGAAAAGACCTGCCTGGTTACAAAAATACTTTACGGTGTATTCCATTATGCTCATAGCCACTTTGCTACTTTGGTTCTTGCTGCCGCAGGAATTGAATACGGCTTTACTACCAGTTTGTTTGTGGTTATTGTTCCGGAGTATCCGGCTAAGAAAGAAGTCATAGATGATCAACTATGGAAAAAACATTCTCCTGTCATTCAACCACTATTTCCTACACCCTTCAGGGAAAGGGAACACCTGTGGTGTTACTGCATGGTTTTGGAGAAGACAGCCAGATCTGGAACACACAGGTTTCCTTTCTGCAGGAGTTTTGTATGTTACTTGTACCCGATCTACCCGGTTCGGGTAAGTCTTCGCTGTTTGCAAAAGAAAATTCCATTGCTGATCCTGTCAGCATAGAAGATTATGCAGATCTGATCTATGCTTTGTTACAGACAGAAAACATTGCTTCCTGCATTATGCTGGGTCATAGTATGGGGGGATATATTACACTGGCTTTTGCAGAAAAATATCCGGCCATGCTGCGGGCTTTCGGTTTGGTACATTCCACGGCTTTTGCAGATAGTGAAGAGAAAAAAGCGATGCGGGCCAAAGCGGTAACCACTATCGCGCAATATGGAGCAGCTGCTTTTTTAAGAAATACGATCCCTAATTTATTTGGCAAAGCTTTCAAAGAAACTTCTCCGGAAAAAGTAAGCCAACTCATCGCATCTGCTGCCGGTTTTACAGTGGCAGCACTGCAACAGTATTACATTGCTATGATGAACCGCCCCAATCGCTGTAATGTATTGGCAGGCAACCCATTACCTGTACTCTTCGTTATGGGAACCGAAGACGTGGCCGCGCCGATGGAAGATGTGTTGCAGCAGGTTCACCTGCCCCGGATTTCGTATATTCATGTATTACCGGGTTGCGGACACATGGGTATGTGGGAAGCCCCTGCACCACTCAACCAACTGCTGCTGGCTTTTATCAACCCTTAACTATTAGCAGATATATGAAGAAGTGTTTCTTCATATCAGCCTTGTTATTTTGTTTTTCTCCTTCACAGGCAAGACATGTGGCAGGAGGAGAACTTTTTTATGAATACATAGGTCCCGGCAATTTATCAGGCAGTGCCAGCAGTGTTTACCGGATCACTTTACGTTTATTCAGAGATTGTGCCACATCGGGTCCGGTACTGGAGGCAGAAAATGTAACTGTTGGTATTTATTCCAACGATAATAACCTCCTGGTATCAACGGTTCCGTTACCTCTTTTTAATGCAGTTAGTACCATTTCATTAAACACCAGTGCATTCCCCTGCCTGGTGGGCAATGTGAATGTTTGTTACGAGATCGGCATCTTTACCGCTACCGTAACACTGCCGGATAATGTGACAGGTTATACCCTGTCACGAACCGGATGTTGCCGGGTAGATAGATTATCCAATCTCGCTATCTCAACCAATGTTGGCAGCAACTACGTAACCAGGATTCCGGGAACGGGCATTTTAGGTGCCGGACATAATAATAGTCCGCAATTCTTTGTACGCGATACAGCATTGGTTTGTGCCCGCAAAAGATTCATCCTCGATTTCAGTGCGCGGGATGCAGATGGCGATTCTCTTTCTTATTCTTTTTGCGAAGCCTATGCTGCCCCCTCTGGTGCCAATAACGCAGGTCCACCCAGATCGCTTAGTCTGATCCCTTTACCCTACGCGTCTATTTACAGTGGTAATTATCCGCTGGGGTCGGAGGTCAGTATCAATCCGGCTACCGGCATCATCAACGGGATAGCGCCACCGGAAGGACAGTATGTCGTAAATGTATGCATCACCGAATGGCGGGCCGGAAAACCCATCAGCGAGCACCGGAAAGATTTTATCCTGAAAGTGCAGAACTGCGATATCATTGAAGCGGTACTACCTGAGAAGATCATTCAATGCAAGGACTCCATCGTACATTTTGAAAACCTCTCTACCTCCGCATCCATCACTTCCTACCGCTGGGATTTTGGTGATGGCACAAATAATTTCGCTACCAGCCCAATGGTAGATTATCCCTATGCAGATACCGGCATGTATATTGCCCGGTTAACCGTAACCGGTCCGCAGGGTTGTCTGGGATCTGCCAGCACCCGTGTATTTGTATACCCGGGATTTCAGCCGGCATTTTCTGTACTGGGAAGTTGTGTGCAGAATCCTTACCAGTTCAAAGATCTTACCAGTACCCGTTACGGTACGGTGAACAGCTGGCGTTGGGACCTGGGTGATGAGGAAAGCACAGCAGATACATCGGTTTCCAAAAACACTTCCTACACTTATCCCAAACCTTCGGTAAAAGATGTGAAGCTGATTGTTACCAGTAGTAAAGGTTGTATAGACAGTGTGTTTCAACAACTCACTGTAGCAGACAAACCAAAATTGCAATTACCTTTCAAAGACACGCTGATCTGTTCTATTGATACCCTGGCCATTCCTGTATTGAACACAGGCAGTTTTTCCTGGCAACCCAACCGGAATATTTTATTTGCGAACAGTTCTGCGCCATTGGTATTTCCCAAAGACACTACGCGGTATATTGTCACCCTTAACGATAATGGTTGTATGAATAGTGATACCGTTACTGTGAATGTATTATCCTTTATCAATGTGCAGTTAGGTAATGATTCTCTGATTTGCCAGACAGATACATTTCGGCTCCGGCCGGTTAGTGAGGCATTGAGTTACCGCTGGAGCAGTTCATCAGGCGTATCTATCAACGATGTGAAATTTCCGCTGGTACAACCGCTGGTGAATACACAGTATTATGTTACCGCCAACCTGGGCAAATGCCAGGACAGGGATACGGTACTGATCAAAGTGGCGCCTTATCCAGTAGCCATAGCCGGTCCGGATACCACGATCTGTTTTGGTACAAGAATACAACTGAGAAGTACCGTAACCGGCAGCTCCCTGAACTGGACCCCCACAAACTCGCTTATAGATCCTACGGTGGGTTCTCCGGTAGCAGGGCCATCCAGAACCACCACGTATGTATTGCATGTAACCGATACGGCGGGCTGCCGTAAACCGGTTACAGACTCAGTAGTCGTAACCGTTGCTCCCCCCATAGCTGCCCATGCAGGAAAAGATACTGCTGTATTAGCTAACCAGCCGCTGCAATTACAGGCATCCGGTGGATTGCGTTACAATTGGTACCCGGAATATGGTCTTAGCAATCCATCTATAGCTAACCCGTTGGCCACACTGGATGCCAGCATCGACTCGATCCGTTACCGCGTAAGGGTTAGCGATGCGGCAGGTTGTTATGCGGAAGATGCGCTCCTGGTCAGAGTGTATAAAACAGGACCGGATATTTTTGTGCCCTCTGCTTTCACGCCTAATGGAGATGGTAAGAATGATATTCTAAGACCGGTTACACTTGGCATCACCCAACTTACTTATTTCAGGGTATACAACCGCTGGGGGCAATTGATTTTCGGTACCAGCGAGCTGGGTAAGGGCTGGGACGGCGTATTTAATGGTGCCCCGCAGGCTGCCAATACCTATGTGTATGAAGCTGAGGGCACAGATTATACCGGCAAAACCGTGTACCGCAAAGGAACTTCGGTATTGATCAGGTAATTCGTTAAAATACCATTTGCAGGCAGCAGAACCTGCCTGTTCTATCTCTTTACGGTAAGTGTTGTGAGTCCGTTAAAACCAGCAGGATTCTGTTAACGAAACGTTTACAAATAGTACTTTCACGTTTGCAATCACGCGTATCAGGATCAACTGATCCAGGATCGGAGAAAGATGCTGAACAGGAATATAGAAGATGAAAAAAGCCCTCTACACCATTGTTTTCGTTTTAGCCATGCTAACCAGTTATGGAAAGCATATTACCGGTGGTGAGATCTACTATACCTACCTGGGGCCCTCCACTACCAACCCGGGCAAACTTTCCTACAAACTCACATTACTCTTATACAAAGACACAACGGTTACCGGTACGAATGTAGCATCGCTCGGCGTAGCGTATCCCATATCTGTTTTCAGGGGTGATAATAATACACTGGTAACCACCGTTACGGCCCGCAGGAGTAATTATGAGTACATGAATCTTTCTTATTACAATCCCTGTTTGAATACGAGGCCACCGGTTCGTTTTGCAGTAGCCACTTTTGAAGTTACCGTTGATCTGGATCCGCTGGCTGCAGGTTATATCGTAGCACACTCACAATGTTGCCGCATAGACCAGATCGTTAATATCAATTCCCTGAATGTGGGAGCTACCTATTGGGTAAAGATCCCGGGTAGTAACGACAATCCTTTTGCGCCGAACAATTCGAATGCAGTTTTTAATAAACGGGATACGATCCTGGTTTGTAAAAGTTCTCCTATTGCCATCGATTTTTCTGCGGCTGATCCGGACGGAGATTCGCTGGTGTACAAATTTATTCCGGGTTATTCCGGAGCCAGTGCCAATACACCTATCCCCACCAATGCCGACGCTCCTCCTTACATCCCCGTCAATTATCTGGGCAGTTATACATCGGCATTGCCACTGGATACAAGTATCACCATCAATTCCAGAACAGGGTTGGTTACAGGTATTGCACCAGCCACTACAGGTGTATATCTGATGGCAGTGTTGGTAGAAGAATACAGGAATGGTATCAAGATATCTGAACACAGAAAAGACTTCCAGATCAGCATCAATGATTGTACCCTTACCGGTGCCATACTGAAACCTACTTATGTAACCTGCAACGGAACCACCCTTTCGTTTCAGAATGAATCGACCAGTTCTAATATTGATTCTTACTTATGGGACTTTGGCGTACCAGGCATCAATACAGATATATCTACCAGTCCAACACCTACCTACGATTATTTAAAAAGCGGAAAGGACAGTGGCACTTACACAGTTAAACTAAAAGTGACCGCCGTGGGTGGTTGCCAGGATTCTACCACAGCTGTGGTAAAAGTGTATCCGGGTTTTAATCCCGGATTTACGGTTACCGGCACCTGTTTCCTGAATAATTATGTATTCTCAGATACATCCAAAACAAAGTACGGATCCATCTCCAGCAGGATCTGGGATTTTGGCGATACCAATACCCTGGCAGATACGGCCCGCAGCAAAGACACAGCCTGGAAATATACAGCAGCTACCAGCGTACAGGTAAAAATGATCGTGGCCAATAATGTTGGCTGTGTAGATACGGTTACCAAAACGGTAAACATTCTGGACAAACCCACGCTGAACCTTCCCTTCCGCGATACCCTGATCTGCAGCAATGATACGCTTGCCCTGAAAGTAAATATCAACAGTGGCAGTGTTTTGTGGACACCCTCTGTAGGGCCCAACAGTACCCGGATTCTTAATCGAACCTCCAATTCACCATTGGTATTTCCCAGAGATACTACCAGGTACTATGTATCTGTGAATGACAATGGTTGCGCCAACACGGATACTGTAACCGTAAATGTGTTACAATTTATTTCGGTAAAAGCAGGTGTAGATACGGCTATCTGCCTGACGGATACCTTTCGGTTACGGCCGGTGAGTGATGCATTGAGTTATCAATGGACCAGTTCTTCGGGCGCAACTATACAAAATATCAAAAACCCATTGGTGCAACCACTGGTAAACACGAAGTATTATGTAATTGCCAATCTGGGCAAATGCCAGGCCAGGGATTCTGTAGCGGTAGCGGTAGCCCCTTACCCAACGGCAAGTGCCGGACCTGATCTGACCATCTGTTATGGAACCCGTGCCCAGTTAAATGGGTCGATTGTGGGCAATTCCTTCAAATGGAATCCGGCTGCTACACTAATTAATGAAAATACCTTAACACCGGTTGCCGGCCCCACCCGCACTACAGCGTATGTTTTAACGGCTACCAATACAGTTGGTTGTCCCAAACCGGTTACCGATACCATACTGGTTACCGTTATTCCACCTGTAATAGCCAATGCGGGAAAAGATACATTCGCTGTTCCTACGCAGCCATTACAATTGAATGCCAGTGGCGGAACGGGTTATGTATGGTCGCCTGCTGATTATCTGAACAATCCCAATATCGCCAACCCGGTAGCTGTATTCGACAATAACATAGATTCGATCCGTTATACGGTAAGAGTGAGTGAAGGCGCCTGTTTTGCGGAAGACCAGGTATTGGTCCGTATATTCAAAAACGGGCCGGATATCCTGGTTCCCTCCGGCTTTACCCCTAACGGAGATGGCAAGAATGATGTGATCAGACCCAGTCTGGTGGGCATCAGTAAACTTACGTATTTCAGCATTTACAATCGCTGGGGACAACTCCTCTTCACCACTACCGAAGAGAACAAAGGATGGGACGGTAATTTTTCCGGTGTAGCGCAAGCCAGTGGCGCCTATGTGTACCAGGCATCCGGTGTAGATTATCTCGGCAATACAGTATTCAGAAAAGGAACTGTGGTACTGATCAGGTAAAACGCCCTTTTACTTATTCACTTTTCTGTAAGTACCATAATGGAATAACGGCATTCCTGTACTTTTGTGATCCCTCTTTACTTCAATCTTTTATATGGATAAAATTATCTTGATTACCGGTGCCAGTTCAGGTTTTGGCAAAGCCATTGCTGAAAAATTTGCCGCTGCCGGATGGAACTGTATTCTTACCGGAAGAAGGGCCGACAGGCTGAACGCATTGGCTGCGGAACTGCAAACAAAATACCATGTGAAAACGTTACCGCTTGTATTTGATGTGCAGGACAGGAAAGCTGTTTTTGCTGCTATCGAAAACTTACCTGCTGAATGGACAACGATCGATGTACTGGTGAACAATGCCGGCCTGGCGCTTGGGCGCGATAGTTTTGAAAATGCTAACCTCGACGACTGGGATACCATGATCGATACCAATGTAAAAGGTATCATGTATGTAACCAAAGCAGTATTGCCGTATATGACGGCACGCAAAAAAGGGCATATCATCAACATGGGTTCTGTGGCCGGCAAACTGGTTTACAAGGAAGGCAATGGCTATTGCGCGAGTAAACATGCAGTAGATGCTTTGAGTAAAGCTATGCGGATTGATCTGTTGCCTCACCGCATTAAGGTAACCGCCATTCATCCCGGTGCTGCAGAAACGGAATTCTCCATGGTACGTTTCAAGGGAGATGAAACAAAGGCCAAACAGGTGTATGATGGTTTTATTCCTTTGTATGCAAATGATGTGGCCGATATAGCCTTTTACTGTGCATCCTTACCGGAGAATGTATGTATCAATGATCTTACCGTTTCGTCTGTGTCGCAGGCAGATGGCATTTATATCCATAAATAATCCAATCCTATGTTCAGTTCCATTCAACATTTTAGCGGTGTGTGGGAATCAGAAGCCGCAGCCACCATTGCCTGCTTTGAAAAACTGACCGATGAAAGTTTAACCAAAAACCTGGTACACGATCATCGCTCTATTCAGCGGCTCGCCAACCATATTATTAACTGTGCAGCTGGTATTCCGCACGAAGCAGGTTTTCCGGTAGTGGGATATGAAAATAAAGAATACAAAACAGCAGCAGAAATTGTAGCCGCCTACAAAGCAGCTGTTGAAAAGGTAAAACAGGCATTGCAAACCTGTACAGATAATACCTTACAGGAAGAAAGCCCCATGTATGGCGAAACCTGGAAAAAAGGATTTTCCCTCTGGGTAACCGTGATGCACCAGATCCACCACCGCGGTCAGTTAACCATATTGATGCGTTTAGCTGGATTACCCGTGCCGGGCGTATACGGCCCCTCTAAAGAAGAATGGGAAGCGATGGGACTGCCACAAGCAGACTGAGGTAGTGAGTGGTGAGTTGTGAATGGGCAATTGGCAATGGTCAATGGAGGGTACTTCTATTTACCTGCCTACTCACTACTCACCACTGACAATTCACCATTGCCAATTCCCGCAAAGAAGCCTGGTATTCTTCCCAGATCTCTTTCACAATTTCACCCGCAGGTTTAATGTCTTTGATGAGGGCGCTTACCTGGCCTACTTCCAGTTCACCTTCTTCGAGGTCGCCTTCAAACATGCCTCGTTTGGCGCGGGCACGGCCGAGGATATGCTGCAGTTCTTCTTCCGATGCGCCCCGCTGTTCGGCGGCACGTACTTCTTCAAAAAAACGATTTTTTAATAACCGTACAGGCATGAGTTTTTTCATGCTCAGTAAAGTATCTCCCTCTTCTGCTTTGATCACCGCTTCTTTAAAGGCGATATGCGAAGAAGCTTCCGGACTGCAGATAAAACGGCTACCGATCTGCACTCCATCTGCACCCAGTACCTGTGCGGCCAGCATCTGCCGGCCGGTAGCAATTCCACCGGCAGCGATCACCGGTATTTTTACAGCCGCCCTTACCAGTGGAATCAATACCAGGGTAGTCGTTTCTTCTCTTCCATTATGACCACCGGCTTCAAAACCTTCGGCCACTACGGCATCGCAACCCGCTTCTTCTGCTTTTTTGGCGAACTTACTGCTACTGACCACATGTACCACTTTGATACCCCTCTCTTTCAGGTAGGCTGTCCAGATTTTAGGATTACCGGCACTGGTAAATACAACAGGTACTTTCTCTTCTACGATAATATCGATCAATTCTTTGATGTCGGGATACATCAACGGAATATTCACTCCAAAAGGTTTATCGGTGGCCTTTTTACACTGCTGTATATGCTCGCGCAACACGGCGGGATACATACTGCCCGCACCGATCAATCCCAGACCACCTGCATTGCTGACAGCACTGGCGAGTTTCCATCCGCTGGCCCAGATCATGCCGGCCTGGATGATGGGGAATTGAATATTGAATAAACGGGTAATCGATGAAGACATGAGGAGAATTTGAAAATTTGAAAATGAGCTGATTTGAAAATGAGTTAATCTGAAAACCATTTTCAAATTTTCAAATTACCACATTTTCAAATTACTACCCAAAATCGATCTCTGTATTGTCTCCGATATTCAGGCTGCGGCTCAAGCCTTTTACAGAGGCATCGCTGCCGATCAGGGAATTATCGAGTACCACTTCGTCGAGGTTGGTATAGGAACCAATGATACTATCGCGCACGATGGAGTTTTTAATAGAGGTATTGGCACCAATGGCCACATGCGGACCGATAATGGAATTAGAAATATCACATCCCGGCGCAATACTTACAGGAGGGATGATGATGGTTTCTTTGTACTCGTGTCCATCGGTAGTGTTACCTCCGAATTTCTTCAACAGGGTAGCATTACTTTCGAGCAGGGTTTCTTTTTTACCGCAGTCGAACCAGTTCTTCACTTTAAACGCTTTGAACCGGGCGCCGCGTTTGATCATACAGTCCAGCGCATCGGTAAGGTTATACTCACCAAAGGTTTTGATATCCTGGGTAAACAGGTGATGCAGGCACTCAAACAGGAAATGGGTTTCCTTGATCTTATATAAACCCACCAGCGCCATATTACTTTTCGGAATCGCAGGTTTCTCTACCACCTGTTCAATAAATCCTTCTTCATCAATAGAAGCCACCCCGAAATTGCGCGGGTCGTCTACTTTTTTAATACCGAGCATGCTGAAAGGACTATTCACCACTTCTTTCACATCATATTCGCAGATAGTATCTCCGAGCACCACAAACACTTCATCGTTGCCTACAATGTTCCTGGTTAATTCAATAGCATGACCGGTACCCTGCCGCTCGTTCTGAAAAACGAAATGGGTGGTTAAATCGGGGTAAGTCTGTTTTACATAGTCCTGGATCTTTTCGCCCAGATACCCTACAATAAAAATATATTCTGTAATACCTGCTTCCCGCAACTGATCTACGATAAAACTCAGGATCGTTTTTCCGGCAATGGGGATCAGGGCTTTGGGTTGAGTATAGGTATGGGGTCTTAATTTGGTTCCGGCGCCCGCAACTGGGATGATTGCTTTCATGGGGGTTGTTTATGTTTGAACACTGCGTTGGTACCTGCTTCACAAGATCATCATGTATAGCCAACACAATATCAGGCGCCGAAATTAGGAAAAACTGCCGATGGGGCAAGTTTTGGGGAAAATAAGCCCCTTTTGAGGCCGGGATACCCGCTGTTTGACACATTCTGAAAGAATTTCCTCATTTTATTACCCGATTATCCCCTTTTGGCACAAATCCATCAGACGCAACAGGGCATCTATTTGCCCACTGCTTATCTTTGCGGCAAAATCATAATAATGCAAAGAGATACCCTGGTTTTCGACCTGATCAAGCAGGAACTGGAAAGACAACGTCATGGAATTGAACTGATCGCCTCTGAAAATTTCACCAGTTTGCAGGTAATGCAGGCCATGGGGGGCGTGATGACCAATAAATACGCCGAAGGGTATCCCGGCCGCCGTTATTATGCGGGTTGCGAAATTGTGGACCAGACAGAACAACTGGCCATCGACAGACTGAAACAGATCTTCAACATAGAATACGCCAACGTACAACCGCATAGTGGTGCGCAGGCCAATGCCGCGGTAGCACTGGCCGTGTTGCAACCCGGCGATCCGATACTGGGTCTTGACCTGAGCATGGGCGGACACCTTACCCATGGTTCTGCCGTAAACTACAGCGGTAAATTATACCAACCCCATTTTTATGGTGTAACCCGCGAAGACGGACTGGTGGATTATGCGATGCTGGAAGCCAAGGCCCGCGAGGTAAAACCCAAAATGATCATCTGTGGTGCCAGCGCCTATAGCCGCGACTGGGATTATGCCCGCATCCGCAAAGTAGCGGATGAAGTGGGTGCATTGGTGATGGCGGATATTGCACACCCTGCCGGACTGATCGCTAAAAAATTACTGAATGATCCATTCGATCATTGTCATTTTGTAACTTCTACCACCCACAAAACCCTTCGTGGACCACGTGGCGGCATTATCATGATGCGGAAAGATTTTGAAAATCCTTTTGGACTGAAAGATGTAAAAGGTAATATCCGCATGATGAGTAACCTGCTGGACATGGCCGTATTCCCCGGCATCCAGGGTGGTCCGCTGGAGCACGTGATTGCTGCCAAAGCCATTGCGTTTGGAGAGATCCTCAGCGATGAGTTTAGCGTTTATGCCCAGCAGGTACTCAAAAATTCGCAGGCCATGGCCAAAGCATTGGTGGCTAAAGAATACCAGATTATCAGCGGTGGTACAGATAACCACCTGGTATTGATCGATCTGCGTAATAAAAATATCAGCGGTAAAAAAGCGGAGCAGGCATTGGTACAGGCAGATATTACCGCTAACAAGAATATGGTTCCTTACGATGATAAGAGTGCTTTTGTTACTTCCGGAATCCGCCTGGGCGTTCCGGCCATTACCACACGCGGTATGAAGGAAGAGCATATTCCGTTTGTAGTAGACGCTATCGATAAAGTGCTGATGAATGCAGATGATGCCGCTGTATTACAGGCTGTCAAAAAAGACGTAAATGCCTTTATGGAGCAGTTTGTACTGTATCCTGAATTAGGGTAAAATAGTTAAATGGGTGAAAAAGGGGTAACTTGTTGCTATAGCGCTTATCCTGAAACCCAATAAATCCTTTCTATGTTACAAAGATTACAAACCGTTTGGCTGCTGTTAGTTGCGGTACTGGCTTTTGTATCGCTGAAAGTATCTTTCTTCAGTGGTAATATCCTGGTAGAGAATGCGAAGCAATTCCAGAACTTCACTGCCATGAGCAATATGCTGATCATGATTCTGACTGTGGGTGTAGGCATCGCCTCACTCATTACCATCTTCCTGTTTAAAGACCGGAAACTACAGATCAAAATCGGTTTTGCGATACTGGCAGTTGCTGTGCTGAATATTGTTTTATACTATCTGCAAACCAAAAATTACGTTCCTAAAGAATGGACATTTGATATCACTTCCCTGATCACCATCGCCATCCCCTTCCTCTTATTCCTCGCCATTCGTGGAATTTACAAAGATGAAAAACTGGTGAAGAGTGTAGATAGGCTGCGCTAAGGAACAGATGAATATCGAACAGAGGAACAAGGAACAGACGAACGGAAAAGATGCCACATAATTCATCTGTTCCTTGTTCGTCTGTTCTTCTGTTCTACAGATATTTCCCCGTATAACTTTCTTTTACTTTTTTAATGCCTGAAGGCACACCTGCATATACGAGGTTGCCACCGGCATCTCCGGCCTCGGGACCCAGGTCGATGATCCAGTCGGCGGACTTGATGACATCAGTATTATGTTCGATCACGATCAGTGAATGTCCCTGTTCTATTAATGCGTTGAAGGATGCCAATAATTTTTTGATATCGTGAAAATGCAATCCGGTAGTGGGTTCATCAAACACGAACAGCATATGTCCGATCCCTTTGCCCTTGCCCAGAAAACTGGCCAGCTTTACACGTTGCGCTTCACCGCCGCTTAAGGTATCACTGCTTTGTCCCAGTTTGATATAACCCAGTCCCACATCCTGCAAAGGTTGTATGGCTGTTTTGATAGCTTTTTCATCGGCAAAAAATTCAATCGCTTCATCCACACTCATATCGAGCACATCGAACACACTTTTTCCGTGATACTGTACTTCGAGTACTTCTTCCTTGAACCTTTTGCCACCGCAGGATTCGCAGGTAAGGTGTACATCGGCCAGGAACTGCATTTCTACAATCTGTTCACCTTCGCCTTTGCAGGTATCGCAGCGGCCGCCATCTACGTTGAAAGAAAAATGTTTGGGTTGAAAACCACGCGTTTTAGACAACTGCTGTTTGGCAAACAGATCGCGGATATGATCGTAAGCTTTGATATAGGTGATCGGATTACTACGGGATGATTTACCGATCGGGTTCTGGTCTACCAGTTCGATCTGTGAGATATAATCCATATCACCCGTCAGATTTTTATGCAGTCCTACTTTTTCCGAGAACTCTCCCTTCAGTTTCCGCAAAGCGGGCACCAATACCTGTTTTACCAGCGTAGTCTTTCCACTGCCGCTTACACCACTCACCACACACAAAGTATTCAGGGGAAAAGTAACACTGATATCTTTCAGGTTATTCTGCCGGGCGTTTTCTACGGTGATACTCCTGTTCCATTTGCGCACATTTTTGGGTGCATCTATCCGGAGTGTACCCGTCAGGTATTTACCGGTAAGGCTTTCCGGGTTGGCCACCAGTTCATCATAATTACCCACCGCCACTACTTCGCCTCCCAGGTGCGAAGCCAGTGGACCCATATCAATAATATGATCCGCTTCGCGCATCATCATTTCATCGTGTTCTACCACTACCACAGTATTACCGAGATCGCGCAACGCTTTCAAGACACTGATCAAACGAACGGTATCGCGGGAGTGCAGTCCGATAGAAGGCTCATCCAGAATATACAACGAGTTGGTCAGGTTACTGCCCAGACTCCGCGTTAGCTGGATGCGCTGGCTTTCGCCGCCACTCAAAGAATTGGCCAGACGGTTTAGGGTAAGGTATCCCAGTCCAACATCTATCAAGGTCTGCATGCGCTGATGAACTTCTATCAGGATCCTTTTGGCTACCTGCTGATCGTGTGCAGACAACACCAGTTCATCCAGCCATTTCTTCAGGTCCTTTACCTGCCACTCGCATAACTCACCAATATGTTTACCACCAACTTTCACATACAAAGCCTCTTTGCGTAAACGGTAGCCTTTGCAATCTGGACAATTGGTTCGGCCCCGATAACGGCTCAGCAGTACGCGGTATTGCACTTTATACAGGTTCTGTTCTACTTCTTTAAAGAAATCATCGATACCCTGCACCACACCTTCGCCCTGCCATAACTGGCGGTATTGTTCCTTACTGAGATCGATAATGGGTTTGTGTATAGGAAAGCCGAATTTACCCGCATGTTTTACAAACTGCTCCCGCCACCAACCCAGCTTCTCTCCTTTCCAGGGAGCTACTGCCCCTTCGTACACACTTAAGCGTTTGTCTGGGATCACCAGGTCTTCATCAATGCCCAGCACCTGGCTAAAACCCTCACAGGTAGGACAGGCACCATAGGGGTTATTGAAAGAAAACAAATTGGGCACCGGCTCTTCGAACTGGATCCCATCGAGCTCAAATTTATTACTGAAATGAAACAGTTCTTTATTATTGATCTCCACATACATCTCCCCCTCTCCCTCATAAAAAGCCGTACCGATCGAATCTGATAAACGATGGATATCATCTTCTTCAAATTCTTTGGTTACGATACGGTCTATGAGAACGTGAATGGTGAGTGGTGAGTGGTGAGTGGTGAGTTTCTTTGATAGTTCCTTATCGGTTAAAGCCAGTAAATCTTCAATACGTATCAGCTCTGCAGATGTCCCTTCCCCTACTGACGACTGACGACTCACGCCTGCCGCCTCACGAATATACATCCGCGAAAACCCTTTCTGCATCAATATATTCAGCTCTTCTCGCGTAGCCCTGTTGGCATGTTGTTTAAAGGGTACAATGATCACCAGTTTGGTACCATGGGGCAAAGCCTGTATGGCTTTCATTACATCGGCCACATCATCTTTCTGTACTTCTTTACCACTGATAGGCGAAATAGTTTTGCCGGCACGGGCATACAGGAGGCGCAGGTAATCGTAGATCTCCGTCATACTGCCTACAGTGCTGCGGGGTGTACGGGTGATCACTTTCTGTTCGATGGCAATGGCGGGGCAGAGACCTTTGATAAAATCCACATCCGGCTTTACCATCCGCGCCATAAACTGGCGGGCATAGGCACTCAGACTTTCTGCGTAACGTCTTTGTCCTTCAGCAAAAAGCGTATCAATGGTTAAAGATGATTTGCCGCTGCCCGATACCCCAGTTACAACAATCAGTTTGTTGCGCGGAAAGCTGACGGTTACATTCTTGAGGTTGTGCACGCGCGCCCCTTTCACGATGATGCTGCCGGAATCGTCTGTTGTCTTCTCTATTTTCGGGGACTTTGTCTTTGTTGCCATAGGGTCAGCAATTTAAACAGATTATCCGCGCATATGTTTAGAAAGCCCGGCAGATGCGGATTTTTTTTACAAATGGCTGCTTGATTTCCTCCTTTCGGGCCGGCCGATGGGTAACCTGAAATGTGTATAACCCAAAACCCGGAAAACATAATTTCCACAAAACTTTCCAGACATAAAAAGATGTATAATTTGTTGTTGAAAGTTAATGAGTTAGTCCGGGTGCATTCAACCAAAAGTTCTATCAACACCCGGCACAAGCAGTACACAACTCAAAAATGATGATATGAGACCAGCAGAACAGGCATCTGATACGGAACTGATACGGGCTTTTCAGGAAGGCGATTCCGCCTCCTTCGAAACCCTTATCTACCGGTATAAGGATAAGATCTTCTCTTCGATTCTTTTTTTTGTGAAAGACAGTTACCTCGCAGAAGACCTTTTCCAGGATGTGTTCATCAAGATCATCGACACGCTTAAAAACAAGCGGTATACCGAGGAGGGTAAGTTCCTTCCCTGGGCATTACGTATTTCTCATAACCTCTGTGTTGATTATTTCCGGAAAGTAAAACGCACCCCCGCCATCCGCACCAGCGATAACCAGGATATTTTTGAAGTACTGCAGATCGTGGAAGAAGGGCCAGACAGCAAGATCATGCAGGGCCAGAGTCATGAGCGGGTACGCAAGATGCTGGACCTGCTGCCCGAAGAACAACGCGAGATCATTGTATTAAGGCATTATGCCAATATGAGTTTTAAAGAAATTGCCCTCATCACCAATTGCAGCATCAATACAGCATTGGGCCGGATGCGCTATGGGCTTATCAACCTGCGTAAGATGATGGTGGAGAAACAGATTGCCTTATAGGCAGGAAGCCGATTTCCAATCGATGAAAAGATCATGAACCCTTCATTACGATGAGGGGTTCGCCTTTTAGATAAGTTGATTTATTTGCTTTTATCAAACGCTTCTTTACCACACTGCAGCCATTTCAGGTATTCGGCCGCATTGGGGGTGTAGCCTACCGGGTGGTTCATCAGCTTTTCATTAGCATCCAGGATTCCGTATAGCGGTTGCGTGGTCTGGTTAAAATTCTCCGCTTCAAAAGTGGCCCATTTATCACCTACGGTGATGATGTCTTTGGTATCGCCATTTTTGGTCTTGTAATTCAGGATCCGCTGTTCAGCCGGCAGGTTCTTACGGTCGTCTACATAGAGTGAAACGAGGATATAATTTTCTTTGATATAGTTGTACACTTCGGGTTGCGTCCACACGTTCTCTTCCATCTTACGGCAGTTCACACAGGCCCAGCCGGTGAAATCGATCAGGATAGGTTTGCGCTGCTCTTTTGACAAAGCCACTGCCTTGGCATAATCATTCACCACATTGGCTTCCAGTCCTTTGCCATGCACATTGTCTGTTCCGTAAATACTATAACTCAAGGGCGGCGGAAAACCGCTCAAAAGCTGCAGGTTAGCGTATTTGGTGGGGGTAACACCGGGTAACAGATAAAGGGTAAACAGCAATGCCAGAACACCCAATACTTTTCTACCCTTGCTGATCTTCATTCCCTTGTAATCGTGTGGTAAACGCAGAATACCAAAGAGGTATAAGGTTAATCCGGCACCTACGAGGATCCAGATCCCGATAAATACTTCGCGTTTGAGTAATCCCCAGTGCATAACCAGGTCGGCATTAGACAGAAATTTGAAAGCCAGGGCCACTTCCAGAAAAGCCAGGATCTTTTTTACGGTATCCAGCCAGCCACCTGATTTAGGTAGTGATTGTAACCATTCAGGAAAAATAGCGAACAGGGCAAAAGGCAGAGCCAGGGCCAGGCCAAAACCTGCCAGACCTGAAGTTAACTGCCAGGCGCCTCCACTCAAAGAGCCTACCAATAAGGAGCCCAGAATCGGACCGGTACAGGAGAAGGAAACGATGGCCAGTGTTAAGGCCATAAAGAAAATGCCACCCATACTACCCAATCCGCTTTTCGAATCTGCTTTACTGGCAATGCCACTGGGCAGGGTGAGTTCGAAATAGCCAAAAAAGGAAATAGCAAAAAAGATGAAAATGATGAAAAAGATAACGTTGAGCCAGGAATTGGTGGAGATATTATTAAAGATCTCCGGCTGCACATTACCCAAAATATGGAAAGGCAGGCTGGCTAACAGATAGATCAGAAAAATAAAGAACCCATATATCGCTCCATTCTGGATGGCCTGTTTTCGGCTATTCGCTCTTTTGGTAAAGAAAGAAACCGTAACAGGGATCATTGGAAACACGCAGGGTGTAAGTAGTGCGATTAATCCTCCTAAAAAGCCAAGCAGAAAAATAGACCAGAGTCCACTATCCACTACTTCATTTTTAGTGCCACAATCGGCAGCGGGTGTATTCAGATCAATCGAAGCTATTTTCAATTGGGCAGCAGATGCTTCGGTAGCTGCACCACCTTGCAGCGATACTTCAAAAGGCTGTTCAGATACAATGAACTCACCCGCTTTGGCCATACTGGCATTGATGGTTCCTTTTAATACGGCAGGAACAAAACCATTGATCTTTATTTGTTGCCTGATCTCTATCTCTCCCTTATACACATCCACTTTACTGAACAGCGGATCGTTAATGCTACTGGGCTGAATATTATAGCGGATACTCTCCTGCAAAACAGCATTCTCGTATGCAGGAACAAATTTTACCTGCTCCAGTCCTTCCGCTTTTGGATTATTACCATACACATACCAGCCTGCCGGGATCGTGGTTTTTGCCACCAGTTCATACACACCATTACCCAGCTTACGCGATTGGGTTTGCCAATGCAATAAACTGTCTGTCTGACCAAATACCAGCACGCATACCAGCAGCGTTACGCAAAGCAGGGAGAGTTTTTTCATTTGTACCGCTTGTTTATTGAAGCTTCAGGTCAAATGATTTTTTAACAGGAGGTAAACACTGGCTTTCATCGCAAACCATGTATTCAACAGTACCGCTAAGGTTGGTTTTGATACCGCCTTTTACTTTGACCAGTTGTACGAACTTTACTTTATCAGAGAAATAGAGTACATCGGTATTGAAATTCTTATCGAATACTTTTTCGAGTTTACCGAGTTCTTTTACTTTACCGTTTTTGGTAACGAGTGGGTTGGGTTTAAACACAACAGCAGTAGGAATAGGACCACCTTTACCAGTATTCTGCGAATAGATATGCCAGGGCTCTTCTACCGTTGCGGTTAACACGATCTCGTAGGTATCGGCCGATTTTTTGATGGCTTCATAATTCCAGCTAACGGGGTTCTGCCTTTGTGCAAAAGAAAAGGCAGTTACCAGTAAGGCTATAACAGAAAGTGACAATCTTTTCATAAAACAATGCTGTTTATTAATATGACGCAAAGCAAAACCTATCCTTACAACTCTCCTAATTCAGTCCCAGTATTTCGAATACTTTAACACCATCCAGGTTATTCAGGGCTTTGGATGTGGCCCTTTCCGGGTGTGGCATCATCCCAAATACGTTATTCTGTTTGTTCCGGATGCCGGCAATATGGCGTTCGGCCCCGTTCGGGTTAGCAGTTGCATCAATCGTGCCATCTTCTGTACAATAACGGAAAATGACCTGTCCATTGGCTTCCAGCTCGTTCAGGGTTGCTTCATCAGCATGGTACCTGCCTTCGCCATGGGCAACAGGAATTTTCAGGGCTTCCCCATTTTCCTGTTTGATAAATACATTTTTGCAGACAAATTGTTGATTGGCGTTCTGGAGCAGCACCCCCGGCAACAGACCACTTTCGCAAAGGATCTGGAAACCATTGCAAACACCCAGCACTTTTCCGCCCCGGTTGGCAAAATCGATCACACTCTTCATCATCGGACTGAACCGCGCAATGGCACCACAGCGCAGGTAATCGCCATAAGAGAACCCGCCGGGCAGAATAATACAGTCATCGGTGGTAAACATACTCAGGTCCTCGTCTTTGTGCCAGAGCATGATGACTTCTTTACCAAGGTCCTGCTGAAGGGAATCCTGCATGTCTCTGTCGCAGTTGGATCCCGGAAAAACCACAACGCCAAATTTCATAGGGGTGTATTTTTTGCTCGAGTAAGGGAAAATTGCTTGCGCGGCAAAGGTAATAACTGACCGGTTAAGACGGGGCTAATTTTTGCACACCCGCAGCTACTTGTAATAGATCAGCCACCAGTTATTATAGGCGATAATACCGGCTGCCAGCCAGAACAGGATATTGGGCAGCACCAGCCGCCGGGGATAAGAAAAGCTGTTTCCGGCAAATGCCCCCAACGGAACCAGGCTCATCAGGGCCGATTCCATGCCCGCTTTCAGGAAAATAAAGGGGATGGGCAGGAGAATAATGAGCATTACCGCCATTACCCCCCAGTTTTTCCGGATCTGGATCACCATACGGGCACTGGACACCTGCCAGTAATACAGGCCGGTTAGCAGAAAAATGAACATCACCGACAAACTGATCACCAGCGGTACACTCCATTGCAGCAGCGGCAGATTCCATTGCAGGTAAGGCAGGTATAGCGGAAATTTGCCAATCTCGTCCTGCATAAACAAATAAGCCCCCAGAAAATAATAGGGTAGCAGGATACCCATCAGCAGCGTCAGCCATTCGGCCAGTTTAAAAGGGCGTACTACGGCAAGGGCAAATAATACCACCAATACCAGGATGGCGGTAGGGTGATAACAGAGTATGGCCACCCCCACAATCAAACCGGTATTAAACAGAAGGGTTTTAGGAGATGGGTGATTATATAATCTGCTTAGTTTAATAAATAACCAGATTAACAGAAAATTAGCCAGCAAAGCGGGCGTAATACTGCACCACTGGGTAAATAAGCCGGTTAACAGCACATAAGCCATGGCAGTTGTGTAGGTATTGTGCTGAAACATCCGCAGATCGTTCAGCACCATATTCAGGCGGATGGCCTGTATCAATACTACTGCATGGTATAAGAGAAACAGCGCCGTAGAAGGCAAACCTGCTATATATTGGTGAAGCACCGTAGAAAAGAGTCCATCTGTAGTACTGCTGATCACCAACGGCGAATTAATGAACAGGTGCAGGTGAACGGCAATGCTGAGAAGCAGCAGGAAAAACAGGTTAACGATCGATTTATCTCGGAATAAAAAAACCACGGCAGCAGATTAAAATTCTAGTTTGGCAAAACAGGTAAAGCCCCTGTACTGGCAGGGAACAATGGCTTGCCTTGCCCCTACCTGTTTGGCATGACGTGGCATAAAATCATATCCTTTATCAAGATTCTTGAAGGTCGGATTCCTGTCGAGCTGGCCATTGGGTGCCAGGCTCTGTTCAGAGAGTATCATGTTCCTTTTTTCCTGGATATTAAAAATGAAACGAAGCTGGTCGCCGGTATTGAGTAAACCAAAGCCGATATAATTATCGGTATTGTCATCGTATTGCGATTTGCGTATCACATTACTCCATTCCACTTTACCGTTAGGCTCGAAAGAGATCACTGCCACATTATCTGCATAATAGCGGGTAAGGGTATTGATATTGTTGTACATGCCGGAACGGTACCAGGGGTAAAAACCTACCGGACTATTCCATGAATAATAATCTACCGGCGACCAGTATGGAGATCCATACAGGTAATCCCAGCGGTTCAGCGTATTACCCCGGGAACTGGTATAGGCAGATTCTGCTATGACAATAAAGCCGCCGTCTTTCCGTAAAATGATATTCTTCAGGAAGTAATCGTTAAAAGCGGTTTTGGTACCACCCTCGCCTTTGGCATCTTCCCTGAACTCGGGTGTAAAGATATCGGTGGCATTCAGCAGCTCTTTGTTCTGCTGTTTATCCCAGAGCACATAATACAGTCCTTCAATATTACCCCTTCTGGTCTTACTCAGAAAAGAAGTGATCACATAGTGTTTGTTGATATTATCTACTTTGATGCGGATATCATCCAGAAAAATATTACCCAGCTTCAGGTCGGTCATCGTATAGCTATCCAGCGGAGCGGGTTTGGTAATGAGAGTGATCTTGTTGATATTATCATTGGTAGAAGTACCCGAAGCACGGATACAAACCAGGTCACCATCATTATCCAGCGAGAACTCTGATAAAAAATCATTCCGCTGCGGCATATTGATACTGAGCCTTGATTTTTTTACCAGCGACAGGTCTTTGTTAAACAGGCTGGTAGTAAGCACATGCATCTTATCATTGCGCGTATTGATTTTAAACACCATGATCTTCTGCTTGTCTTCACTGTTCAGTACAGAGTAAATCTTGTT
The DNA here is from genome assembly GCA_036405675.1 of Sediminibacterium sp. Taxonomy (GTDB): domain Bacteria; phylum Bacteroidota; class Bacteroidia; order Chitinophagales; family Chitinophagaceae; genus Sediminibacterium. Next base: position 32,076 of record DASWXD010000087.1, on the reverse strand, counting down.
ACTGGCAGAGTAATTGATATTATCGGTAGAATCAAGCTGAACAGATTCACCCACCTGTTTACCCGCCCCATCCAGTTTAATGGCCATGCAGTACATGATGCTTCTTTTCTGGTACTGGTAGATCATATAAGCAAAATCGGCGTACTGGATGAATTCCGTATTCAGGATCCGGGTATTACCGGCCAGTTCCAGCCGGTTTTTATCTACCATCTTCATCTCATTATCATAGGTAACAATAAAATGCAGATCGCGATAACTCTTATACACCAGCACTTTCCCATTGATCTTCCCGATCACTTCAAAATTGAGCACCCGGGCATCATCCCGGTCGGGCTCAGAATACGTGATCCGTTGGCCCCAGGCGGTTACACAGGCAAGCAGCAAACAGCTCAGCAATATGGGTACGGTCTTTTTCATTTCCGGGTGGTCGTTTAGTATTTCAAAAGTACGGTTTGTAAGGCTTCCCTATCTCTAAATTAACAGTAAAAGCACAATGGGGGGCCGGGCAACGGATATTTCTTTGGTGGATTGATTTTCAGGCTACATTTGTTAAATATATTTCACAGCAACCATTGTAATACACACTTCGAGTGAGCAAGAATATTAATAAGGTTTCCGCCGCGGGATTGATCATTGCTTTGGGTATCATCTACGGCGATATCGGTACCTCGCCTTTATACGTTTTAAACGAAATCATTACCGGCCGGCCGATCAGCGAGAAGCTGATTTTAGGAACTTTATCCTGTATTATCTGGACACTTACCCTCCAAACCACCGTTAAATACGTGATCCTTACCCTGAAAGCCGATAACAAGGGCGAGGGTGGTATTTTCAGCTTATACGCCCTGGTACGCCGCCGCCGCAAATGGCTGGTCATTCCCGCCATGCTGGGGGGTGCTGCGCTACTGGCCGATGGTATCATCACACCACCCATTACCGTTACTTCTGCCATTGAAGGTTTACGGCAGTTACCAAGTTTACGCAACATACAGCAAACCACCATTATCGCCATCGTGATCGGGATCATTTCCGTTTTGTTCTTTATGCAGCAATTCGGAACCGCTTCTATCGGCCGGATGTTCGGGCCCATTATGAGTATCTGGTTTGCCATGCTGGCCGTTCTCGGTTGTTCGCATTTAATGGATGATATCGGTATTTTCAAAGCACTCAATCCCTATTATGCTTTTGAAGTGCTCACCACTTACCCTAAAGGTTTCTGGTTGCTCGGAGCAGTTTTTCTATGTACCACGGGGGCCGAAGCCCTTTACAGCGACCTGGGACATTGCGGCCGCGCCAATATCCGCATCTCCTGGATCTTTGTAAAAACCTGCCTGATCCTGAATTACCTGGGTCAGGGAGCCTGGTTACTGGCCAACTACAAAGACCAGGTAATTCCACCGCATATCATGGCCGATGGGTTCAACCCCTTTATCAGCATCATGCCCCAGTGGTTTAAACTGCCGGGTATTATCATTTCAACCATTGCCGCGGTGATTGCCAGCCAGGCACTGATCTCGGGTTCCTTTACCCTGATCAGTGAAGCCATGCGTTTGAACCTCTGGCCCAAAATGAAGATCAATTATCCCACAGAAGAAAAAGGACAGCTTTATATTCCAGGCATCAGCCTGTTGCTATTCGTAGGTTGTGTGGGCATTGTATTGTACTTCCAGAAATCGGCCAATATGGGTGCGGCCTATGGTCTGGCCATTACCATGTGTATGATCAGTACCTCTATCCTCTTTGCCAATTTCCTGGTAAGCAGGCGCGTAAACAAAGGCTGGATTTACCTGTACCTGATCGTGTATTTCTCCATAGAATCTTCCTTCCTCGTAGCCAACCTCGAAAAATTCATGCACGGTGGTTATGTAACCCTGGTGGTAGGTGGCGCTTTGTTTGCGGTGATGTATGTCTGGTTCCGCAGCCGTAAGATCAAAAACCGTTACGTGGAATTTGTGCGCATGGAACATTATATACCCATGATCCAGGAGTTGAGCAACGATAGAACCATTCCCAAATATGCCACACACCTGGTATATATGACCAGTGCCAATAACCCGAAAGAGATCGAACATAAGATCATCTATTCCATCCTCAACAAAAAACCCAAACGCGCCGATATTTACTGGTTCGTACACGTAGATGTTCTGGATGATCCCTACACCTGCGAATACTCGGTAGAACATATCATCCCCAACGATATCATCCGCGTAGAGTTCCGCTTAGGGTTCCGGGTTGAACAACGTATCAACCTCATGTTCCGTAAAGTGGTACAGGAACTGGTAGACAATAAAGAAGTGAATATCACCAGTCGATATGAGAGTCTCGAAAAGAACAATGTAGTGGGCGATTTCCAGTTTATTGTACTGGAGAAATACCTGAGCCAGGATAACGAACTGCCTTTCTTAGAAAGGATCGTGATGAAACTCTATTTCTGGCTGAAAGAAATCAGTCTGGGCGAGGAAAGAGGTTTTGGACTTGACCCCAGCAACGTAACCATTGAAAAATTTCCGCTGATTGTAGCACCGGTGGCCAACCTGAACCTGAAACGGGTTTACCACGAGGGGCTGGAAGAGGATGAGTTCGCCTGATACAGTACCCACAGCCGGATAGCGCAGATGCTTATTGGGTCTGCTTGCGAATAGTATTGGTTTCCACGAATAAAAAACAGAACTTAGGAAACCAAAACAATACACTTGCTACTGATTCTTCTTTATATCCTTATCGGTTATCTGGTGATGGCCGCAGTAGTGTACCTGGTACAGGAAAAACTTATTTTCAAGCCGGAGAAATTACCCCAGGATTTTGAGTATAAATACGATGCCCCTTTTGAAGAGCTGTTCTTCCATATTGCGCCGGGGGTGCATATCAATGGGTTGCATTTCAGGTGTAAAGAACCCAAAGGACTGATCCTCTATTTTCATGGCAATTCCCGGAGCATCAAGGGCTGGGCCAAATATGCCCGCGATTTTTACCGTTATGGGTATGATGTGTTACTGGTAGATTACCGCGGTTTTGGCAAAAGCATTGGTAAAAGAAGTGAGAAAGAAATGCTGGCCGACATGCAGTTTGTGTATGATCGCCTGCGGGAGAAATACGAAGAGCACCACATACTGGTATATGGCCGCAGTATGGGCAGTGGTTTTGCCACCAAGATAGCGGCAGACAATACACCCCGTTACCTGATTCTGGATGCCCCTTATTATAGTTTTATCAAAGTGGTGGAGCGGTTTACCCCTTTTCTGCCGCACCGATGGTTTTTACGCTACCAGCTGCGCACCGATCAGTGGATCCGTAAAGTAAACTGCCATACCTATATTCTGCATGGCACCCGCGACCGGTTAATTCCCATCCGGCATAGTGAGAAACTGCAGCAACTGAACCCTCATAAAATCACTTTGATCCGGATCCATGGCGGCGGACATAATAACCTGCCGGTTTTTCCGGAATACCACAATTTCATCCGGGATATATTACAATACTGAGCCTACCTTTGCGGCGTGAAAAACAAACAGCGAATTTTCCGTTGGGTTAAAATCGGGATTGCCATCTATGCGATCCTGGGTATTGCATTGTATTACCTGCAGGAGAAACTCTTGTTTCATCCGGTGGCCATTCATGCAGACAGTAGTTATCATTTTACGCAACCCTTTACCGAAGCCAATATTCTGCTGGATAAGGAAACACGTTTTAACATCGTACAGTTTCCGCCAGTAGATACACCCGCCAAAGGCATTGTACTGTATTTTCATGGTAACCGCGAAAATGTGAACCGATACGCAGTTTTTGCCAAAAAATTTACCAGTCAAGGATATGAAGTCTGGATGCCGGATTATCCCGGATTTGGCAAATCAACCGGCAAACTCACAGAAGCCATCCTGTACGAAGAAGCTTTGCATGTTTACAAACTGGCCAGGGTGAGGTACCAGCCGGAACAGATCATCCTCTACGGAAAATCCCTGGGTACAGGCATAGCGGCAGAACTGGCTTCTATCCGCGATTGTAAACAGCTGATCCTGGAAACGCCTTATTATAGTCTTAGCTCCGTTACCAGACTGCTTTGCTGGATGTATCCGGTAAACCAGTTACTGCATTTTAAAATGCGTACACATGAATACCTGACAAACGTAACGGCACCCATTACCATTTTCCATGGTACATCGGATGGTGTGATCCCCTATTTTAATGCGAAAAGATTACAGGCTGTTCTGAAACCCGCCGATCAGTTTATCACCATCGAAGGCGGCTCCCATACTGACCTGAACCGTTTTCCTTTAATGCAGCAAAAATTAGACAGTTTACTTCAGTAATAAAAACTACGCCTCCGCGCCTTTGCGGGAAAATATTTTCGGCTTAATACGCTGGCGGATTGATCCCCACCCAGAACTGCAGAAAATCTTCTACCCGGCTATCTACCGGAACACCATTCTGTAATCCCGGTTTCCAGAAAGGCATTTTACCAATCATATCAGCGATGCGTTTATCATAATACTTTCGATCCTCTGAAAAATACCGGATCGTTTTAGCAGATTCCCCCCTGGCATACTGGGTAGAAGCCATCCGTTCAAACCGGCCTTCATAAGGAGCGCCGTTTTTATCAACAATAAAGGAAAAATATACGCGGATGTATTTTGCCGTATCGCCCCGCTCAATCACTTTACTTAATACACTGTCGAACCCACCGAAAGAGGCAAAATAGAATCGTTTGCAGGAATCCGCACCAAAGGGATATTGCGGCGGCTTCTGCATATACTTCGCTTCAAACAAACGCGAGTAACTTGACTCTGCCAGCGCCGCATTGGTATTCCGTTGCGCCAGGGCGGGAATGGATAATAAGAGCCCCACAAAAAACAGGATATTTTTCATGCTGTTGTTTTTACAAATAAACGGTTTTGCCGCTGCTTTACATAGCGTATTTATACGGTAAGATCCGGCTGTTTTTCCGCAGCATGATGGCTTTTTCTTTTATCTTAGTGCAGAAGATCCTGATTTATTCATCCTTACAGCCTGCTTTATGACACCTGAAGAAAACTTTGCCAAACTGGGCCTTACCCTGCCCCCCGCTCCCAAACCATTGGGCGTATACAAACCCTTTCTGATTGATGGTAAACACGGTTATGTTTCCGGACATGGCACCATAAAAGAAGATGGAACCTTTATTACCGGTCGCGTAGGCGTGGATCTTACCATGGAAGAAGGCAAACTGGCCGCCCGACAGGTAGGACTGGCCATATTGGCCACCCTGAAAGCTAACCTGGGTTCGCTGAACAAAGTAAAACGCGTGATCAAAGTACTGGGCATGGTTAGCTGTACCCCTGAATTTGACAAACACCCCTTTGTGATCAATGGTTGCAGCGAGCTCTTTGCGGCCGTTTGGGGCGAAGACAATGGAATTGGTGTAAGAAGCGCTGTTGGCATGGGCTCGCTGCCGGGTAATATTCCGGTTGAGATTGAAGTGATGTTTGAACTAGTATAGAAGTAAAAATTCAAAAGTTAAAAGTAAAAATGACTACTCTTACACTTGTTTTGAATTTTGACTTTTGAATTTTGATTTTTGAATTTTTAATTGCCCTTCCATGCAAGCTCCCTGGTATACCATATCCAACATAGATAAAATAGATTCTCCCTCGCTGGTGATTTATCCGGAAAGGATCAAAGAGAATATACGCCAGTTGATATTGATGGCGGGGGATGTACAGCGGATCCGGCCACATGTGAAAACGAATAAAATTGCAGAAGTATGCAAGCTGATGCAGCAGGCCGGCATTCAAAAATTCAAATGCGCCACGATTGCCGAAGCCGAAATGCTGGCCGAGATAGATGCAGCCGATGTATTACTGGCTCACCAGCCGGTTGGTCCGAAAGCGGATCGGCTCTTACAACTGGTAACCAATTTCCCAGACACCCAGTTTTCCTGTGTGATTGATAATATTACCACCGCCACCATCCTGTCTGAGTTGTTCAATAAACACAATCTGCAGCTGAACAGTTTTATCGATCTCAATATCGGTATGAACAGGTCCGGTATCAAACCCGAAGCGGCACTTGTTTTATACAAGCAGGTAAAAACACTGGCGGGCATCCGCATCATGGGTCTGCACGCCTATGATGGTCATATCCGTGATACCGACCTGGCAGAAAGAAACCGCCGTTCAGATGAAGCATTTGCCAAAGTAGACTGGCTCGTAAAACAAATCGCCGCCATCGATCAAACAGAGCTGCAGATCGTGATTGGCGGTTCGCCCAGTTTTCCTACACATACCAAAAGAAAACATGTGGTGTACAGTCCGGGCACTTTTGTGTTCTGGGACTGGGGCTACAAACACATTGTACCCGATGAACCTTTTGAATATGCAGCACTGGTTATTACCCGCATTATTTCAATCATTGACGAACATACTTTCTGTACAGACCTTGGCCACAAAGCCGTAGCAGCCGAAAATCCATTGCCCCGTGTACATTTCCTGAATGCACCCGATGCCGTTCCTTACTCGCAGAGCGAGGAACACCTCGTTGTAAAAGTACCGGACAGCAGCCAGTGGAATGTAGGCGATGTACTATACGGAGTGCCGGTACATATCTGTCCAACAGTAGCCTTATACGACCATGCCATGGTAATAGAGAACCATGAAAAGGTAGCCTGCTGGCGGGTGGTGGCGAGGTCGAGGAAAATAACCATTTAGTGAGTGGTGAGTAGTCAGTAGTGAGTAAAAAATAGCACTCACTACTGACTACTCACTACTGACTACCAACAATTCAACGCCATGTTTATCTTCGACGCCCATCTTGATCTCAGCATGAATGCCATGGAATGGAACCGTGATCTGCGGTTGCCGGTGCAGGTGATCCGCGAAAGGGAAGCGGGGCTCACCGATAAACCGGATCGTGGTAAAGGAACGGTTTCACTACCCGCTTTGCGGGAAGGAAATATCGGTATGGTTGTGGCTACACAAATTGGCCGTTATGTGGCACCCGGCAGCAGCCTAAGCGGCTGGCACTCGCCTGAACAGGCCTGGGCACAAACACAGGGACAATTACAATGGTACCGCGCCATGGAAGAAGCCGGCGAAATGGTACAGATCAGTAACCTGGCAGAACTGGAGAAACATTTATTGCTTTGGAACAACGGCACCCCCAATGATCAGAAACCCATAGGCTATATTTTAAGTCTGGAAGGAGCTGATTCCCTGATTACCCTTGATCATCTGCATCGGGCGCATGCTGATGGTTTGCGTGCTGTGGGGCCGGGGCATTATGGTCCGGGCAGGTATGCCAACGGTACCAATGCCACCGGAAAACTGAATGAAATGGGCATTGCTTTACTGAAAGAAATGCGATCGCTTAATATGATCCTGGATGCTACGCATTTGTGCGATGAAGCATTTTGGGATGCCATGGAATTATTCGATGGAAGTATCTGGGCCAGCCATAACCATTGCCGCAGCCTGGTAAATCATAACCGCCAGTTCAGTGATGATATGATCAAAATCCTGATCCAGAAAAAAGCCGTGATCGGTGCCGCCATGGATGCCTGGATGATCGTTCCCGGATGGCAGAAAGGGATCTCCGATCCAAAACAAATGAACTGTGGTCTGGAACAGGTGATCGATCATATGGATCATATCTGCCAGTTAGCAGGCAACACCTTACATGTAGGCATAGGTACCGATCTCGATGGTGCTTACGGCAAAGAACAATCTCCATACGATATCGATACCATAGCCGACCTGCAAAAGATGATAAGCTTATTAATGAAGCGAGGTTACACACAAACCGATTGCGAAAATATCATGCACGGTAATTGGCTCCGGCTGCTGAGAGAAACCTGGCGCTAACTCCGTGTATCTCTGTTTCTCTGAGTCTTTGTGTTGAAAAAATATCCCCGGTCTACCATCATTATTTTCAACGCAGAAACAAGGAGGTACAGAGAAGCACAGAAATTAGATTTCTTTGAGTATCACTTTGGTTTTTGTAACCGTTAAACGGTGTTTTACACCCACTTTCAAAGCATAATTCTTTTTATCATGACTCACCGGAAAATCAAAACAAACCGGGTATTTGTATTCTTTCAGGTGTGATTGAATGGCCGTATACACATCAGTACCAAAAGGGATCGTGGTATCTTTCATCTCTGTAAAACCGCCAATGATCAGTCCGGCCAGATCATCCAGCATCCCACTTCTTTTCAGCTGGATAAACATCCGATCCACATTGTAAATGTATTCTCCCACATCTTCGAGAAACAGGATCTTTCCTTTGGTCTGATAAGCAGACACAGTACCCACCATGTGCGCTACCAGCGATAGATTACCCCCTACCAGTTCACCTTCGCCTTTGCCTGCCCGGTTTAACTCATGCGGCTTACAGGTATAATTCGCTTTTATCCCTTTCAACGCTTTTGCCAGCGACTGCACATATTCTTTTTTATGCTGCCCGTCATTAAAAGCCGCAGCCATGGGTGCATGTAAACTGGCTGTTTTTAATTGCCGGTACACCTGTGCATGCAGCACCGTAATATCGCTGAACCCGATCAGCCATTTGGGATGTTTTTTGAACTTGGTAAAATCGAGTCCATCCACAATATGGCTCATCCCATACCCGCCACGGCCACAGAGTATCGCTTTTACCTCCTTATCATCCAGCATGGTCTGCAGATCTGCCAGTCGCTCGGTTTCCGTTCCGGAAAAATAATGAAACTGGTTACCCAGGGTTTTACCCACCCTTACCTGGTAACCCCATTCCTGCAGCACACGGATACAGGTTTTGGCTTTTTTAGCGGGCATATATCCCGAGGGACAAACAATCGCGATGGTATCGCCTTTCCGCAGGTAGGGTGGTAGTTTAATCATACACAATATTAGTGAACTGTATCAATATGCGTGCAGGCGATACGCCTGCACGCAGTCGCTCGGCTCCGCCGAGTGACCACTATCCCCCGGCTTCAAGCCGTTAAAATAATCTGCTTCCAGGGATTGCCTGCTTCTTTTTGAGATAGAAGAAATAATCACATACGATTAAGTCCACAATTTTATTTTTTACTTTTAGGCTTAGAAGATGCGATAATGCCATCTTTTTTTCTTCCGCTATCACGCAACGCTTTGTCGATCAGCATTTCTATCTGACCATTCACACTACGGAACTCATCCGCCGCCCATTTTTCAAGCATCCCGTAAGTTTGCGTATCAATACGTAATACAAATGATTTCTTTCCCAAAGCTGGATATTTTATTAATTGTATAAAGTGCCAGTATTTAAAACAGGACTAGCGGCTTTATCACCACACAAAACGACCAACAGGTTACTAACCATAGCAGCTTTCTTTTCCTCATCCAGTTCAACAATCTGCTTCTGGGATAACATGTCAAGAGCCATTTCTACCATCCCCACAGCACCTTCAACAATTTTACTACGGGCTGCCACAATTGCAGTAGCCTGCTGCCTCTGCAACATCGCGCCTGCAATTTCCGGTGAATAAGCCAGGTGACTGATCCTTGCCTCAGTAATTAAAATGCCTGCTTTGGATAAACGGTCATTCAATTCCGCTTCCAACAGTTGTATTACTTTTTCACCACCATCACGTAAAGTTACTGCTGCAGTTTCATCTTCGATACTATCGTACGGACAGGTAGAAGCCATGTGCCTGAGTGCGGCTTCGCTTTGATTTACCATGTATTGAGAAAAATTCACCACATCAAACATAACCCGGTAAGTATCCTGTATCTGCCAAAGAATAACCGCAGCTATTTCAATAGGATTACCCATTTTATCATTCACTTTCAGCTTGGTACTTTCCAGACTCTGTGATCGTAGGTTCACTTTTTGTCTTATAAAAAAGGGATTTGTGAACATCAACCCATTGTCTTTTACTGTACCCACATATTTCCCGAAGAAAGTAAGCACTACAGCAAAATTGGGCTCATTGATAAACAAGCCTCTTACCAGGAAAACGAATACCAACGGTATCGCAATCAACAGCGTTGTTACCAGCACGTCAGGAGATGCCAGTTGAGTGTTCAGGTTCGTTATAAGCACGATTTCAGACACTAAAAGTGCCAGGCAAACTGCCACATAAGGGAAACCGGATTGCCCTTTTCTGATTTTTTCCATATAATTTATTTTGATATTAAAATGATATCAAATTTACTGAAAAATTATACACCGGCAAAAATTTTCGTCGAAACACAGTCGCCCGGCCCCGCCGAGTAACCACTATCCCCCCGGCTTCAAGCCGTTAATAACCTCCAGGTTCCCCCAAGCCCCCCAAAATTGCCTACTTACACGGATTGCTTACCTTTGCACACTTTCCCAACAAGGAAACAACCGAAACAATGGATACACCTAAAAGATATTTAATTACCTCTGCTCTCCCCTATGCCAACGGACTGAAACATATCGGTCACCTGGCCGGCGCCTACCTGCCAGCAGACATTTACGTACGTTACCTGAAAGCGCAGAAGCGGGATGTGGTATTTGTATGCGGAAGTGATGAACATGGTACCGCCATCCCCATCCAGGCCACCAAAGAAGGAACAACGGCCCGTGCCATCATCGATAAGTACCACCCGATCATGGAGCAGAATTTTAAGGACCTGGGCATTGCGTTTGATATCTATCACCGCACCAGCGATCCCTTGCACCATGAAACCGCACAGGAGTTCTTTACCAAACTGAACAATAACGGCGATCTCGAGATCAAAGAATCAGAACAGTATTTTGATGAACAGGCCAACAGCTTTCTGGCCGACCGCTATATCAAAGGCACTTGCCCCAATTGTAGTTTCCCGGGCGCCTATGGCGACCAGTGCGAGAACTGCGGCAAGAGTCTGAGTCCGGATGAACTGATCAACCCGGTAAGTACCCTCAGCGGAAATGCACCCGTTAAAAAATTAACCAAACACTGGTACCTGCCACTGAACAGGCACGAAGATTTTTTACGTAACTGGATCCTGAAAGAGCATGCCCACGACTGGCGCTCTACCGTATTAGGCCAGTGTAAAAGCTGGATAGATGGCGGCCTGCAGCCACGTGCCGTAACCCGCGACCTGGACTGGGGTGTGAAAGTGCCGCTGAAAGAAGCCGATGGCAAAGTATTGTATGTATGGTTCGATGCACCCATCGGATATATCAGTGCCACCAAACAATGGGCACTGAATAACGACAAAGACTGGCGTCCTTACTGGGAAGATAAAGACACCAAACTGGTACATTTTATCGGCAAGGATAATATTGTATTCCACTGCCTGATCTTTCCGGTGATGCTGAAACTGCATGGTAATATTCTGCCCGATAATGTTCCTTCCAACGAGTTCATGAACCTGGAAGGCGATAAGATGAGTACCAGCCGCAACTGGAAGATAGAGATGCAGGATTATGTAGATGATTTCATTAATAAAGAAAATGGCGGCAGCCAGATGGCGGATGTATTACGCTATTACCTAACCCTGATAGCACCGGAAACAAAGGATAGTGAATTTACCTGGCAGGGTTTCCAGGACGCCAATAACAGCGAGCTGGTGAGCATTTTCGGTAATTATGTGAACCGTTCACTGGTATTGATGCACAAACTCTGCAAAGGAAAAGTGCCTCCCATACACAATGAGAGCCTGACCGAGCTTGATAGGGCCACCATCGAAGAAATAGAGGGTTCTAAAAAGAAAGTAGAGAACCTGCTCGAACAATACAAGTTCCGCGATGCCCTGTTTGAAGTGATCAACCTGGCACGTACCGGTAACCAGTATATGCAGAAAAAAGAACCCTGGATTGTTGCCAAACAGGTGGGCGAGGATGGACAGGTGGTAAAAGAAGCACAGCAGTCTATCGACAATACCATGCACATCTGTTTACAGCTCTGCGCCAATCTGGCCATACTCATCAATCCTTTTCTGCCCTTCACGGCTAAGAAAATGTGTTACCTGATGAAAGTGGTGGATAAAATGCTGGATTGGGAAAATGCAGGTAAAATGAAATTATTAAGTGTAGGCTATTCTTTGCGTGCACCCGAATTGCTGTTCCGTAAAATAGAAGACAGCGAAATCAGTTATCAATTGGAAAAATTAAAAGCAGCAGTTGTGAATCGTGAGTCGGCAGTCGTGAGTGGTACAGTTACCCCTAAAACGGAAGAACCCGTGGTAGTAAGTAATCCGGTAAAACCAGAGATTGTATTTGATGATTTTGCCAAGATCGATCTGAAAGTGGGCAAGATTGTGAGTGCCGAAAAAGTGGAGAAAGCAGACAAACTGCTGAAACTCTCCGTAGACCTGGGCTTTGAAACACGTACCATCGTTTCCGGTATTGCACTGCATTTTGCACCGGAAGACATTGTAGGCAAACAGGTAACCGTGGTTACCAATCTGGCTCCGCGTAAAATGAGGGGCATCGAAAGTAACGGTATGATCCTGATGGCCGAAGATGCCAATGGCAAACTGCATTTTATCAACCCTGAAACGGATATTAATCCAGGGGCGGGGGTAAGCTAAATAACGCTTAATGCAAAACGCTGAACGCAAAACGCTTTCAAAAAGGCGTTAAGCGTTCAGCGTTTTGCGTTCAGCTATTTTAGGCCTTATCAAAACTCACACACTCTTTCAGTTCTCTTTCAGAATAGGCATAGCCATATTGTTTCAATACATCATCCGGCACACCGTTCCATTGGTTAGGTGTGTTACCCATATAACCGAGATCTTTCACCCCGATCTCTGATGTATAGAAACCGGTCATTACCAGGTCGCGCATTTTGCTGAAGAAAGCAACGCCCTGCTGCATACCGGGTTTAATGGTGCGTTTGTTTTTACTGATAGCCCCTTCTACTTCCGGATAGGCAATATCTTCCACGATCTCGATCTGCTGTTTGGCATCGCTATCTTTGAAAGCTTTACCATAACGCTTGAGGCTTTCCATATCCAGCCAGCGTAAACCACCGCGCAGCGGAGTCTGGTGCTCAGGCATATCTTTCACGATAAACTCGAGAAACTCATGCACTTTGGCATCAGAAGCACTACCACTGGTAGCATCTTTGGGCAGGATGATATCTTCCAGTACAATAATGGTGGCCATTTCGTGTTCGGTAAAGAACTTAGGCTCCGCCTCTATTTTTTTCAGGTAATCTTTCTCTTCCTGCATCCTGTCGGCCAGCATCGCATCTGCCGATTCGGCAATGGCTTTTTTGTCACTGCTCTTACAGGCTTCTACCAATACACCGGCACCAACGGTTCCGATAAATAAGGTTTTGATCGATTTTCTTCTGTCCATATATCACAGATTGATATGATTGATTTATGATTCCTTGATCGCAGATTTGTATGATTTTAGTATGATTACACTGAACGCTGATTTCGCAGAATGTACTATCTGATAAATCATACTAAAATCATATTAATCCGCGCTTAAATGTTTTGTGAATGCTGATCTTTATGATTTTAGTATGATTACACTGAACGCTGATTTCGCAGAATGAACCATCTGAGAAATCATACTAAAATCATATTAATCCGCGCTTGAATGTTTTGTGAACGCTGATCTTTATGATTTTAGTATGATTACGCTGAACGCTGATTTCGCAGAATGTACTATCTGAGAAATCATACTAAAATCATATTAATCCGCGCTTAAATGTTTTGTTTTTTCATCTCCTCAATAATATACTCCGATGCCCGCATCGAAAGCGCCAGGATGGTCCAGGTGATATTTTTATCTGCCTGAGAAGTAAACTGGCTGCCATCTACACAGAACAGGGTTTTACAATCGTGGGCCTGGCTCCATTTATTCAGGGCAGAAGTTTTACGGTCTGCACCCATCCGTACGGTTCCGGCTTCGTGAATGATATTTCCCGGGTTATTCAATCCCCAGTTATTTTTTTCATCATCATCTCCTCCCCAGGTAATGATCGCGCCCATATTGTGCAGGATCTCCTTAAAGGTCTCTTTCATGTGTTTGGCCTGCTTGATCTCGTACTCTGAGTGATTGGTATGAAAGCGCAGTACCGGGATCCCGTATTTGTCTACCACTTTCGGATCAATTTCGCAGTAGTTTTTGATATCAGCAACCGCTTCTCCTCTACCGGCCATACCTACACCGGCACCGTAGAAGAAACGGGCATCTTCTTTTAATCCGGCACCATAACCACCGGGATCTTTGGTTTTGCCATTCACCATGTACTTACCATTCTGGTATTGCATACCCATACCAAAGCCATAAGCCGGCTGACCCATACCACCCCAGTACTCAATATGGTAACCACGCGGGAAGTCTAATTTTTTATTGTCTAACCACCACGGAGTGTAAACGTGCATACCACCCACCCCATCTTCGTTATAGCGTTTACGGCCAAACAGCTGCGGTAAAACACCTCCTATAGCGGCACCGGTAGAATCGTGCAGGTATTTACCTACTACATTACTATCGTTGGCCAAACCGTTGGGATGGCGGGTTGATTTTGAATTCAGTAACAAACGGGCGGTTTCGCAGGCACTGGCAGCGAGTATCACTACACGGCCGCTTACCTGGTATTCCATATTGTCTGTTTTGTCAACATACGAAATACCGGTGGCCAATCCATCCGCATTGGTAATTACCTCACGCGCCATGGCATTGGTAATCACATCCACATTACCGGTACTTACCGCAGGTTTGATCAATACAGAAGAAGAAGAAAAATCGCCATATACTTTACAGCTACGGCCACACTGCGCACAAAAAAAACAGGCACCACGCTCCTCATTGATTTTTTTAGTGAGGATCGATAAACGCGAAGGGATCACAGGAATACCGATACCCGTAGCCGCTTTTTTGATCATCAGCTCATGCAGCCTGGGTTTGGGTGCCGGTAAAAAAATACCATCCGGATCATTCTCCAGTCCTTCATTGGACCCGAACACACCAATCAGTTTATCAATCTTATCGTAATAAGGTTTTACATCTTCATAACCAATGGGCCAGTCATCGCCCAGTCCGTCAATACTTCTCCTTTTAAAATCCTTTGGACCAAAACGCAGGGAGATCCTTCCCCAGTGATTGGTACGTCCGCCAATCATACGGGCACGCCACCAGTCCCATTTGGCACTACCTTCGGCCATGGTATAGGGTTCGCCGTCAATTTCCCAGCCCCAGTAACAGCCGTCAAAATCGCCGAAAGGTCTGAATTTAGTGCTGGCTCCCCTACGTGGAGAATCCCAGGGATTTTTAAGTTGAGAAGAGTGTTTGGCAGGATCATAATCAGGCCCTGCTTCGATCAGGCAAACTTTTAAACCTGATTTGGCCAATACATAGGCAGCCATACCACCACCTGCACCGGAACCTACGATGACCGCATCGTATTTTTTGCTTTGTTTTTTGATCTGGAGATCTCCCATATAGCAATATTGATTTTGGAATTCGTTGAGAGAATGAAAATAAGTTATTTCAGTTGTTACAGGAAAGGTTTTAGCGAAATGTCGAAAAAGTATCGGTAAAGGGTAAAAAAAATCTATTCCGGCTGATAACCGATAGAATCACCGATAAAACAGAACCGTTTGTCAAAAAAGGGCTTTGAAATTTGTACCGGCCTTACAAAAGATTTACATTTCAAATAATATTAATTTATGATCGTCGCCAAAAGAGCTGTTTTGGGGATGCTGGCCGCTTGTTTCTTGCTTCTGGCAGAACAGTCGTTTGCACAAATATCCCCATCCGACAGCAGTACCAGTACTGCCGCGGTAAATCATGTGCGCCGGCAATACCAGCAGTTCCTGTCTACAGCCGCCCCGCTCTACTCCGGCCCGCAATATGTGGAATATGATCAGCGGCTTGACCGGGGGCAGCCCTTTTTTCTATCGGCGGCATTCCAGCAGGGTTCTATCCGGTATGATCAGATCCTGTATGAAAATATCTCTTTTAAATTCGACCAGGTGCAAAGCAGACTGGTACTCACAGACGCTTCCGGCACTTTCAAACTAAGCCCATCAAACGAGAAAATCGACGAATTCACTATTGCCGGACATCTGTTTATCAAATTAGAGAAAACGCCTAATATTCCCACCCTGCCCGGCAGCGGGTTTTATGAACTGCTGCACACAAACAGCCGCTTTTCCATCCTGAAAAAAGAAAGCAAAGCCATTGAAGAAGAACTGAGAAACTGGGGCGGCGGGGCTTTCAGGAATATTGTATCCTCTGTAAATTATTATCTCAAAGAAGGCAATACCTATCAGCCCATTGGTAAGAAAAAACAGTTATTGGCTTTTACAAAAGATAAAAAAACAGAGATCAGACAGTTTATCCGGAAGAATAAACCGGATTTTTCAAAAGATATGGACAATGCGCTGATCAGTGTGCTGACCTATTATCAAAGCCTGACAAACTAATTTTATAAGCACAGATACATGTTCCGTAAACAGAAACATATCCTTTTCTCCTTACTGGCACTATTACTGGTGAACGGTTTATCTGTAAATGCACAGACCGATACTTCGGGGCCGCTGGTAACCGGAGAGTTCAAACAGCTTCGGGTAGAGACATTTCTGTTACAACTGGAAAAAAACACAGGCTATAGATTCTATTACAATAAAACGGATCTCGACAGCATCCTGATCGATCTATCTGTCAAAAACCAACCACTGCACAAACTGCTGCAACTCGCTTTCAACGATACCCATCTTGTTTTTTCCGATGATGGCAACCGGCAGATTTTTATTACCAAACATATACCGATAAGTATGGCGCTGGCTGATGATTTATTTGATGATCAGCCGCGAAAAATTAAAAAACCGGTTATAACGGCCCGAAATCCTATCCAGAAAGATGCGGTAGTTACAGAACCCAAAGCCGCCAAAGCCAATCTCGAGAACAAACTCTATATAATTGGTGATAAACCCAAAACAGCCCTTACCCCGGGCAAAGTAACCATTGCAGGTTATCTCCACGATAGTAAAACAGGAGAACCGGTAATTGGTGCTTCCATTATGCTGGAAGGAAGCAAAACAGGTGTGATCAGCGATCAATATGGATATTATTCCATCACGGTACCCAAGGGACGAAATATTATCAACATCCAAAGCCTGGGTGCCCTTGATACACGCCGGCAGTTAATGGTATATGGAGAGGGACGGATGAATATTGACCTGCAACCGCAGGTAATTTCCCTGAAAAATGTCACTGTTTCTGCTGAAAGAACCAGCCTCATTAAAGGCATGCAGATGGGTGTACAGAAAATAGATATCAAAGCCATCAAACAGGTGCCCGTTGTTTTTGGAGAAGCAGATATTCTCCGCGTAGTGATGACCATGCCCGGTGTAAAAACCGTGGGCGAGGCCAGTACCGGACTCAATGTACGCGGCGGATCAGCTGACCAGAACCTGATCTTATTCAATGATGCTACCATTTTTAACCCTTCGCATTTCTTCGGGTTATTCTCGGCTTTTAATCCGGAAGTGGTGAAAGATGTGCAATTATACAAAAGCGGCATTCCCGCCAGGTATGGCGGACGGCTTTCTTCCGTACTGGAAGTCAACAGTCGCGAAGGAAACAAGAAGAACATCACCGGCTCAGCAGGAATCGGTTTGCTCACCAGCAGAATCAATATAGAAGGGCCACTCGCAAAAGACCGGAGCTCCTTTATTTTCGGCGCCCGCACAACCTATGCCAACTGGCTGCTGAATCTCTTGCCCAATGAATACAAAAACAGCAAAGCAGCTTTTAATGATATCAATTTCAATATCACCCATGAGATAGACAAAAAGAACAGTGTCTATTTTACAGGTTATCTCAGCAACGACAGGTTTAATCTCAATAACGATACCACCTATCATTACGGGAACCGGAATATTTCACTCAAATGGAAACATGTATTCAATAACAAATGGTACATGATCACATCCGGCGGATATGATGGATATTATTATGATATATCGAGTGAAAGAAATCCTACTACTGCTTACAAACTTGATTTCAATATTAACCAGTATTACCTGAAAACGCATGTAAACTATTTTGCGAATGCCAGGCATACCATTGAGTTCGGGATGAATAACCTGTTGTACAAATTAAGTCCCGGAACATTTGCGCCATTGGGAAACAAATCGCTGATAGTACCGCAAAAAATGCAGACCGAGCAGGCCCTGGAAACAGCCTTGTACCTCAGCGATAAATTCACCGTAACACCTGAGCTTTCTCTGGAAGGAGCCATCCGTTATTCCGTTTTTAATTACCTGGGCGCACAAACTGTTAACCAGTACGCAGCCGGTGTTCCCAAAACCGAAACCAACCGGCTGGGAGTTATCAATTATGGCAGTGGCAGTTTCATCAAAACCTATCACGCGCCTGAGATCAGAGCCACTGCACGGTATATCATCAACCAGAATTTCTCAGTAAAAGCAGGGTTTAATACCCAGCGGCAATACATTCACATGCTTTCGAACACAGCAGCCATTGCGCCTACAGATATCTGGAAGCTGAGTGATCCCAATATCCGGCCTCAATCCGGCGAACAGGTATCGCTGGGGATTTATCATAATTTCAAATCCAACACCATTGAAACATCCGTAGAAGTATATTACAAACGCATCAAAGATTTTCTCGACTATAAAAGTGGTGCAGTTCTCGTGCTGAATCCACATATCGAAACAGATCTGGTAGGTACCCGTGGAAAAGCATACGGCGTTGAGTTCCTGATCAAAAAAGCAACCGGTAAATTCAATGGCTGGTTCAGCTATACCTACTCACGCACTTTGTTACAGATGAACGACAGTACACAGGGATCTCCTATCAACAAAGGCGCTTTTTACCCTGCCAACTACGATAAACCTCATGACCTTACTTTTGTGGGAAACCTCCGTATTTCGCACCGGTTCAGTATCTCGGTGAATACCACCTATAGTACCGGTCGCCCCATTACTTTGCCTATCGGCATGTTTTATTATGCCGGTGCGCAACGCACGCTTTATTCAGACAGGAACCAATACCGGATACCTGATTATTTCCGCGCCGATTTTTCGATGAATATAGAAGGTAACCATAAAGTGCATCAGCTGTTTCATAACTCCTTTACCATTGGCGTGTATAACCTTACTGGAAGGAAAAATCCATACTCCGTGTATTACACAACAGAGAATGCGGTTGTTAACGGCTATAAACTATCCATTTTCGGGACACTGATTCCTTATATCAACTATAATGTGCGGTTTTAAATGATGCGTATGAAAAAACTATTGATTGTATCACTGCTGCTGATGGCCCTTGCCTGCAGGGAAAAATACATACCACAGCTAAACGAACCCGCTACCGGTTACCTGGTGGTGGAAGGTTTTATCAACAGCGGTACCGGCCCTACCAGTATCAGCATTTCGAGAAGTACAAAAATTTCCAGTGCTGCCACTATCGTAAAAGAAACGGGGGCACTGGTAAGGGTAGAGAATAAAAACAATACAACCAACTTTCCTTTAGCTGAAACAAGTCCGGGTACCTATACCCACCCACAGATCGTCCTTAATAGTGCTGAACAGTATCGTGTATACATCAGAACAGCTGCCGGAAAAGAATATGTATCGGATTATTCAACGGTACGTACAACACCCGATATTGACAGTGTTTCATGGAAAAGGGAAAACGGTGGTGTACAGATCTACGCAAATACACATGACAATACCAATAGTACAAAATTTTACCAGTTCAAATACGAAGAAACATGGGAATTCAGTTCCACATTCGCTACCATGCTCAAAGTGTACAAAGACAGGGTTGGCAATCCACACCATGTAGGCTACCGCGATTCAAGTAATCCTGTGTACGATCCTAAAGTACGCAGGTGCTGGAAAACAAATATCCCAACCAATATTCTCATCAACACAACAGAAAAATTATCAAATGATGTAGTAGCACTTTATCCATTAACCTACATTGAACCCGCCTCCTGGAAACTGGGCATTCTGTACAGCATCAACTTAAAACAATATGCCATCAGCCGGCAGGCTTTCCGTTTTCTGGAACAAATGCGTAAGAATACAGAACAACTGGGTTCCATTTTCGACGCCCAGCCTTCTGATAACAATGGCAACCTGCATTGCATCACTAACCCGGATGAACCGGTAATTGGTTTTATTGAAGTTTCAGAAGAAAAACAAAAACGCATTTTTATCAGTGCAGCCCAGGTACCCGGCTGGAATTATGACAGTAAATGTTTACCGGAAGTAGCCGTCAGAAATATTCCGGATACTATCGCAGTAACGGCTGGAACCCCTACCCGCGTTGCCAAAGGAGGTATGACCGGTCTCGATTACGTTTATTTCGCCAGCGATGTCTGTGTAGACTGTACAATAAGAGGCGTTAATACCAAACCCATATTCTGGCCCTGAAAAATAGTATACTGTATCCATGAAACGCATTGCTGAAATAAATATAAAACCCTGCTTCTTTTTTGTTGTGGCACTGCTGTTGGCTGTAGCTGCTAACGCACAAATCAGTACAGAAAAACTGAGCGGGTATTTTTCACGCTATTCGGAAAAAAGTTTACAGGAAAAACTCTACATGCATGTTGACAGAGGGTTCTATCTCGCAGGTGATATTATCTGGTTTAAGTTATATGTAACCGACGCATCCCTCCACCAACTACTTGCCATCAGCAAAGTAGGGTATGTGGAAGTGCTGAATGAAACCAATCAACCCGTTCTCCAGGTCAAAATATCCCTTCAGCAAGGGAGTGGAAATGGTTCTTTACAGTTACCCGTGACAATCAATTCAGGCAATTATACCATACGGGGTTATACCAATTGGATGAAAAACGCAGGGCCCGCTTATTTTTTTGAAAAAGCAATTACGATTGTCAATACACAAAAAAGCAGGGAGCTATTTACTCCTACGGCGGCCTCTAACACTGCTCCTGATATCCGTTTTTTCCCGGAAGGTGGTAACCTGGTAACAGGTATCAGTTCGCGGATCGCCTGTAAAGTGCAGGGGGCTGATGGCAAGGGTATGGGCTATACTGGTTTGATCGTAGATGAAAGGAACGATAGTATCACCGGCTTTCAGTCGTACCGATTCGGAATGGGAAGTTTTGATTTTACACCTGTTACCGGCCACCGCTATAAAGCCATCATCAAAACCGGATCAGCTACCTACACCCGCGACCTTCCGGAAATATTTGACCGGGGATATGTAATGCGCTTACAAGCCAATAGCAATGCAACTATCAATATTACGGCACAAACCAATCTCACAGATACTGGCACAGTGCTACTGCTACTGCATACCCGGCAGTCGCTAAAAAAAGTATGGCAGGGAAAACTGCAGCAGGGCAAAGCCGCATTTACCGTAGACCCGGCCATATTGGGCGAAGGTATTTCTCATTTCACGCTGTTCAACACTGCCGGACAACCACTCTGTGAAAGATTGTATTTTACCTATCCGAAACAAAAACTATCAATTGATCTAAAGGGGATACAACCTGCATATAACACCCGTTCTGCAGTAGACATGCTGGTAGAAACCACTATACAGAACCGGAAAGAGAACAACACCAACCTCTCCATAGCCGTTTACCGGCTGGATGAACTGCAACAACCGGATGAAAGCAATATCCAGACCTTTCTCTGGTTACAGTCAGATCTGCGCGGAACCATTGAATCACCCGCTTTTTATTTTAACGGTTCCAGAGAAGAGACCCTACCGGCCATGGATAACCTGATGCTGACGCAAGGGTGGCGTAGATTTAAGTGGGATGATATTCTCCAGGAAAAAGATCCGGTATCCGCGTTCCCACCAGAACTCAACGGGCATATCATTACCGGTAAAGCAGTGAGCGCCATCACCGGCAAACCACTGGAAAATATTGAAACCTATATTTCTGTTCCGGGACTGAATACCAATTTTAAAACCTATATCAGCGATACGGCCGGAAAACTAAAGTTCGATTTCAAGTACATGAAAGGTTCCTCAGAGATCATTGTACAAACCAATCCTACCGTTGATTCCGTCTCAAGAATAGAGCTCAACAATCCTTTTGCCGAACAATTTTCGGGGAATGCTACACCCCCGTTTTACCTGTCTTCAGCCAGACAAAATGCCCTGCTCGATCAAAGTATCAATGTGCAGGTTCAGAACCAGTATGCGGGCACACAGTTAAAACGTTTTCTGCCAACTACCGATACCGCTTCTGTTTTTGAAAAGCCGGATGCCGTATATATGATGGATGATTATACCCGCTTCTCTACTATCGAAGAAGTACTCCGCGAATATGTAAACCTGATGGATGTGCAGAAAATAAAAGGGAAATTCCAGCTCCAGTTATGGAATAATTTTTTTGCGCCCAGGCAAGATATGGCCAATCTTCAGTTTTTTCAATCCCCTCCGCTGATATTGGTTGATGGAGTACCTGTATTTGATATTGACAGACTGATGAGTTACGACCCCCTCAAAATGAGAAAACTGGAAGTCTATAACCGGCGCTATTTTCTCGGCAATTCCTTTTTCTCCGGCATCCTGAACTGGACCAGCTACAAAGGCGATCTCGCCAACTTTGAACTCGATCCGCGTGCACTGGTGATAGACTATGAAGGTTTACAACTACAGCGCGAATTTTATTCGCCGGTATACGATATTGCTAATCCGGAAAACAATTCTCACACACCTGATTTCAGAACCTTACTGTATTGGTCGCACGAAATACCTGCCGACAAAAACAATGATCGTCATGTCCACTTTTACACTTCGGATAAAAAAGGCAGGTACCTGACTGTTATACAGGGATTGAGTCCGCAGGGATATGGCGGTACCGCTGTGCAATATTTTGAAGTAAAATAAACAGCTCTTAAAGAAGCGTTTACCCTACCAGCCAAAAGTATATCCTGCAGAAATCACCAATGAGCGGGTTAAACCATCCGGTCTGCTATCCCTTACCACCAGTGGCGTTGCTACCGAAAACTGCAGCGATCTGTTGTTAGCCATCAGGTACTTTACCTGCAGGTTCGCGTTCAGCGTAAATCCATCAGAACCGGTAATCGTTTCGCGTTTCCCGGTGATATTCTCATAGCTGTCTTTACCGAGGTGATAAATACCGAGCAGATTGGGGTTGAATGTCCACTTACTACCTGCTGTAAGCGGATAACCAATACGCAACAATGCATCTGCTTTCCGCTCAAACAAATTGGTGCTGAGAAATCCCGGAATGGGTGAATACGCCGAAAGAAAACTGTTCCTGTTGTCATTAATTAACGGCACCTGTACAGCCGCATTGATATCCCATTTCGACAATAAAAAAGAAGCTCCCGCAATCAGGTCGTAAGTGCCCAGACTGGATTGAAATACCATCGGCAAAGAAACACCATTGATTTTGTCATTGGACCGGGTAAAAGGGATCTTAATCCCTGCCAGCAAAGAAAAATTTGTACTTCGCCCCTTGCCAGGAACAAAACTAATGGTCGAATACAGATCTCCGGCATTAAAGGCATTTCCAAATGAACCATTCATATTGGCTGCAGTGAGTTTGTTACTCCAGCTAATCGCCCGGCCAATTCTTCTGTTGTATTGTATGGCTAATCCGATAACTGTAGTTTGCTCTTCTCCGATATTGTAAGAAGCTTCTACTGTTAACTCATGCTTTTTCAATTCTCCTGCCTGTCCGGCTTTTGTATGTCGGTAAGGTAAAGTACAAAATCCAGCATCACTGCAACCCTGCGCATTAGTTTCTTGTTGAGAAAACAGGCCCAAAAGGGCGATCATAATTATTTTTTTCATAGTGTTTATTGTAAAGTGGCATAACCAAATAAATGATTGTATTGCTGGCAATGAATAAGTACATACCTGTATGCAGAAAAATCTATCCCGGCAGGTATTGGATATAACTGAGAACCGCTATTACGTTGCAGCGCACCCAGGTTAATGAAATTTGCAGGCGGATATTCTTTGGCGAGGTACACTTTCAGATCAGGACCGGAAGAAACCGAGAAACTATCTAAGAGCAGCAGATGCCGCCCGGAATCCAATGAAATTTTTGCCTGCCCGGAAATATTGATACCAGACGTAGGTGCAAAAACACCACGATACAGAAAAGCAGGCATAACAGACATGCCTGTTACCGGTTGCACAACCGGTGTAGTTGTTCTGACCTGAAGAGGTTGTATATCTCCCTTAAAACAGGAAGTCAACAGAATACCGGGCAACAGTCCCCATAAAAAAACGCGAAAAGCAGGTGGTTTTGAACATAACATGGCCATGGTTTTCCCTGAAGACGTACCTGCCGTTTTTGCCTTACGGATTTGTATATAATTAACATTTCCGTGGAATAATACTGTGAGATCTTAATGGTTCATTTACACAAAGCAGTTTGTAAAATGACCCCTGTGTATCTACCATCTCATCATTGCCCTATGCTTTCTATTGATGTACGGACATAAAAAAACCGCTCCAGAGTGGAGCGGTTGGTATAGTTGATATTTCTGATCACTTACTTATGCTGGATCGATTAAGAGCAACCCATACTGTTACCACAGTTCAGGCATTTATAGCAGGTACCGCTACGAATGGTGATATGTCCGCAGGTATTACAGGCCGGTGCATCGCTCTGCATGTTTTTGGCAGCGGCGTTTACGGCGCTCATTCCGTTGTCTTCATTCACGGCAGTTGCTGCAGCCCTTTGTAATTTCTGTGGCTGGGGAGCCGCACTGGTATTGGCAGATGGCGCTGTTACGCGGATGCTGCTCAACTCAGGCTTTCCCAAAAAAGTAGCGTCTCCTTCATCTCCTTCACCGGTATTGCCGATGCTGGGTTTATCCAGTACATGCACGAGGTCTGTTCTGCCTAAGTATTCAAATGCCAGGGCACGGAATACAAAGTCTACCAGGGAAGTAGTGGTTTTGATATTCGGATGGTCTACCATACCGGATGGTTCGAACTT
This sequence comes from Sediminibacterium sp., assembly GCA_036405675.1. Classification (GTDB taxonomy): domain Bacteria; phylum Bacteroidota; class Bacteroidia; order Chitinophagales; family Chitinophagaceae; genus Sediminibacterium. The sequence continues at coordinate 7,226 of DASWXD010000087.1, read as the reverse complement.
AGTGAATACAAATTTCTCTACGAACTCTTCTAACGGAACACCATACTGTAAGCCTACAGAGATCGCAATGGCGAAACAGTTCATAAAGCTTCTCAGCGTAGAACCTTCTTTGGCCAGATCAATGAAGATCTCACCCAAAGTGCCATCTCCATATTCACCTGTACGCAGGAAGATCACCTGTCCGCCGATTTTTGCTTTCTGTGTAAACCCGCGGCGTTTGGCTGGTAATGATTTTTTCTCTACAATACCAGAAAGTGCCCGTTTGAATTTGGTATCGGTAGAAGCCTGCATACGCTTCTGCACTTCTTCCAGTAATTCGTCAACGGTTAATTTGCTCAGGTCTACAATATTAGACGCTTCGGCCACCGGCTCCTGTGTGGTATCGGCAGTAGCTTCTGTTTCACCTGCCTTCTTTTTCTTATCTGATTTGTTGCTCAGTGGCTGGCTCAGTTTAGAACCATCGCGGTACAGGGCATTCGCTTTCAGACCCAGTTGCCAGCTCAGCAGGTAACAATCCGAAATTTCTTCTACGGTGGCTTCGTGCGGCAGGTTAATGGTTTTGGAAATGGCACCACTCAGGAATGGCTGACAGGCGGCCATCATACGGATATGACCGTAGGCATGAATATATCTTTCGCCTTTTTTACCACACTTGTTAGCACAGTCAAATACAGGTAAATGTTCTTCTTTCAGGAAAGGTGCCCCTTCAATGGTCATGGTTCCGCATACATAGTCGTTGGCGGCATCGATCTGCTCTTCTGTAAAGCCTAAAGCTTCCAGCAGGCTGAAGTTCCAGTCGGCATATTGCTCTTCTTTGAAACCTAAACGCTGCATACACTCATCACCCAGGGTAAAGCGGTTAAAGATGAAACCGATCTCAAAAGCCGATTTGGCAGCGCCGTTCAGTTTCTCAATCTCCTGCTCTGTAAATCCTTTTTCGCGCAGCGAAGTTGGATTAATGAACGGTGCGCCTTCAAAGCTGGCAGCACCTACTGCATATTTTTCAATGGCTTCGGCCTGTGCAGGATTGTAACCGAGGTTACGCAATGCCTGTGGTACAGACTGGTTAATGATCTTGAAATAACCACCACCACTTAATTTCTTGAATTTCACCAGGGCAAAATCAGGTTCCACACCGGTAGTATCGCAATCCATTACCAGACCAATGGTTCCGGTAGGGGCAATCACCGTGGTCTGCGCGTTACGGTAGCCGTATTTCTCTCCCAGTTGTACAGCGTCATCCCATGCTTTGGTGGCTGCTTTCAGAATATAGTCCGGACAGTACTGTGCTTTAATCCCCTGTGGTTTAATTTCAATGCCGGTATAGGCATCTTCTGCATCATAAGCAGCGGCGCGATGATTACGCATTACGCGCAGCATATCTTCCTTATTCTCTTCGTACTTATCAAACGCACCAAGGAAGCTGGCCATTTCGGCAGAAGTCTTATAAGCTACACCGGTCATGATAGCTGTGATCGCACCGGCAATACCGCGGGCTTCTTCACTATCGTAAGGGATCCCGCTTACCATCAGCATAGAACCGAGGTTGGCAAATCCCAGACCCAGTGTACGGTAATCGAATGATAACTGCGCCACTTCTTTGGATGGGAACTGTGCCATTAACACAGAAATCTCCAGTACGGTGGTCCACAAACGGGAAGTATATTCAAATCCTTCTACATCGAAAATATTATTCTCTTCTGTATGGAATTTACGCAGGTTAATAGAAGCCAGGTTACAGGCAGTATTATCGAGGAACATATACTCTGAACAAGGGTTGGATGCGTTAATCCTTCCACCTTTCGGACAGGTATGCCACTCGTTGATAGTAGTATCATATTGTGTACCGGGATCTGCACAACGCCATGCGGCATAAGAGATCTGCTCCCATACTTCGCGTGCAGGAATTTTTTTCATCACACGGCCATCGGTACGTGCTTTCAGTTCCCAATCGCCGTTTTCTTCGAGTGCTTTGAAGAATGAGTTAGGAATCCTTACAGAGTTATTGGAGTTCTGTCCGGAAACCGTTGCATACGCTTCTCCTTCATAACTGTTATCATAACCGGCTTCTACCAAAGCCGCTACTTTTTTCTCTTCACCCACTTTCCAGTTGATGAATTCCATGATTTCGGGGTGATCCAGATCGAGACAAACCATTTTGGCCGCCCGGCGGGTAGTTCCGCCACTTTTAATGGCACCTGCCGCACGATCTCCGATTTTCAGGAAACTCATCAGTCCGCTGGAACTGCCACCGCCTGATAATTTTTCGCCACCGCCACGGATCTGGGAGAAATTGGTACCCACACCTGAACCATATTTGAAGATCCGGGCCTCGCGGGTCCACAGATCCATAATACCACCCTCGTTCACCAGGTCATCGTTCACGCTCAGGATAAAACAGGCGTGTGGCTGGGGACGCTCGTAGGCATTGGTTGATTTCTTTAATTTTTTGTCTTTGGGATCTACATAATAGTGTCCCTGCGGTTTACCCGTAATACCGTAACTCTCATGTAAACCGGTATTGAACCACTGGGGTGAGTTGGGCACACAGGCCTGGTTCAGGATACTGTATACCAGCTCATCATAAAATACCTGGGCGTCGTTTTTAGAGGCAAAATAGCCATAACGCTCGCCCCATACACGCCAGCAATTGGCCATACGGTGTGCTACCTGCTTTACACTGGTTTCCCGGCCAACCGACCCATCCGGCTGGGGTACTCCCGCTTTACGGAAATATTTCTGGGCGAGGATATCCGTCGCAATCTGACTCCATTGCTTCGGCACCTCCACATTGTTCATTTCAAAAACTTTTTCCCCGTTGGGATTCTTGATTACGCTGTCGCGGTAATCATATTCAAACATATCAAAGGGACTAACATCGTCCTTTGTAAAGCGGCGACTGAATTGTAAGCCTTTGGAAGCGCGAGGGTTAGACATAACGCAGGTATATTTTATGGGTTGTTGGGTAAATGCCCCCGGCATTAACGGTTTGGTTAAGCGGTTGACGAAAATATCCTTCCTTTCGGCAATTTAGACTTGTAAATATTAACAGGTTGTGGATAAGGAATTGGAAATATTTCACAGCCCAAATCCCTGCTGGATTTGCGGGAATGTTCACAGGTGTAGAAAATAATTTTTGCCCAAAAGGGTTGTAAAACCATATTTTTTTCGTAAATGAGAATAGTTAAACAATAGTGCTGCCGGGGGTAGCAACCAGGCCACGCCGACACAAATCGGCCGGAATGGCTTATCTTTCCCATCTATATCGAAACAGCAGGCCAATAAGCCGTTGTAAATAAAAACTTTTCTGCATTTTTGCAGCAGTACCTATCCTTACTGAATGAAGCAGGCATTGTATCATCAATTTGAGACAAACAAAAAATCGGGCAAAAAATCCTTTGCTGTTCTAATCGACCCCGATAAGGTCGATAATGAAAAAATTGATCAATTGCTTAGCCTGGCCTCCGAAGCCAAAGTGGACTATTTTTTTGTTGGCGGCAGCCTGGTTATTTCCAGTCATCTCGACGAATGTATCCAGCAGATCAAAGCCGAATCTACGATACCCGTGCTGCTCTTCCCCGGATCACCCTCACAGGTAAGCAAATATGCGGATGCACTTTTATATCTATCCCTCATATCCGGACGTAACCCGGAATTACTGATCGGACAGCATGTAATCAGTGCCCCTTTTGTAAAAAAGAGTGGATTGGAAATCATGCCTACGGGTTATATGGTAATTGATGGAGGAGCACCCACTACCGTCTCTTATATTTCGAACACAACGCCTATTCCTGCCGATAAAAACGAGATTGCAATGTGTACCGCCATGGCGGGAGAAATGCTCGGCATGAAGCTCATATACATGGATGCAGGCAGTGGTGCCAAACGCCCCATCACAGAAACCATGATCGAAAAAGTAGCCCGCAGCATAGAAATCCCCCTTATCATCGGCGGCGGTATCACCGAACCCGAAAAAGCTTACCGCAACTGTAAGGCAGGAGCCGATGTGATCGTGGTAGGCAATGCCATCGAAAAAGATCCTTCCCTTATCAAAGAAATCAGCAATGCAGTGCATAGTGTGCCGGTGAATGCGTGAGGCGTGAATCGTCAGTCGTGAATCGTGAGTTGTCAGTGGTGAGTAGTTAGTAATTAGAAATTAATACTATAAAAAAGGGTTGGAATCGAACAAGTATGTTCCGTTCCAACCCTTTCTCTTTCCCCCTATTGACCATTCACTACTGACGACTCACGCCTCACTACTGACTACTCACTACTCACTACTCACTACTCACCCGATGATCATCGCAGGCTCGATGTATCCACCCGCGAAGGCGTTTCCTTTCCGCTCACAATTCCTTTAGAGCTCAGGGCAATGGCTTTGATGATCATGGCCATGTTCTCCATATCCAGGGTGCCGATTTCATCACTCGCTTTGTGGTAATTGGGTTCGCTGTCCATTTTAGAAGTAGAAATGGTATGGGCAGGTACGCCCAGTCTGGCCAGCGTGGCATTATCTGAACGATAAAACAGATTCTGTGTGGTATAGGGATCAGGATAAAAAGTAAAACCGGTTCCTTCCAGGTTACCCTGCAATATCTTTCCCATATCCGTTTTTTCATAGCCGGTAATATAGGCCGAGTTCCTGCCCCACTTACTTTCGGTTCCGATCATTTCAATATTGAACATCGCTTTTACATCTTCGGGATTGTATTGTTTTGAAAAATAAGTGGCCCCAAAACCGCCCACTTCTTCTGCCGTAAACGCGGCAAAAATCAGTGTGCGCTCATTATTTTTCAGCTCCTGAAAATATTTGGCCAGCATGATCACCGCTGTAGTTCCCGCAGCATCATCGTTGGCACCATTGAAAATAGAATCTGTTAATACATTGCCCTGGCGGTCTTTGCCCATCACACCCAGGTGATCGTAGTGACCGGAAAATATCACATATTCATTCTTCCTGCTTTTACCGGGAATCACACCTACCACATTGGCCAGTTTCATTTCGGTGAATTCGTGTTTGGCTTCTACTGTAAAACGGGCAGGTTTCTTTGCTGCCAGCACAAATACCACACTGTAGTCAGATTTGTACATCGGTGATTTAAAACGGGTAAGTCCATTATAGGTTTTGGCAAAACTGGTATCTACTAAAACAAAAAGATTTTTATTGGCGTTGATATGTTTCCGCGCTTCTGCGGCCAGGTTGGCACCGGCCGCTATCTGTACGGTTTCATACCCGGATTGTTCATTGATCTGCAGGTTTTCTTTACTCGTAAACACAATCACATCCCGCGTGTCAACAGACACCCCATCAAATGTGCAGTTGGCACTGATGAACTTAGGGCGTACCATGGCAAAAGACTGCAGATAAGTACCACTGTTATTCACCGTTTGCAAACCAATGGTTTTGAACTCATCTGCAATAAAAGCAGCCGCTTTTTCTATACCGGGTGTGAATGTGCGGCGGCCCTGCATATCATCGGCAGAGAGTATGCGCTCAATTCTTTCAACTTCTTTGGCATTGATGATCGTTTCGGCCTTTTGTGCAAAACCGGTAGCGGTAAAGGAAACCAGTACCAGCAGGGAGGAGATTTTTTTCATAATAGTTTTGGGGAAGGTCGGGACGCTAAAGCGGCCTGACCAATAAAAAGAAACCGTTAGTAATTAAAAAGAGTCAACACTATTGAGAAAGAAAAAATGCCAAACAGATCAACTGTTTGGCAACTGTATTATAAACTCATCATTTCTTTGAATTTCACCGTTTGTCTGCGGCTCACTTCTATCTTTTCGCCTCCTTTGAGGTCTACCAGCAAACCTCCGTTAAAATAAGGTTCGATTTTTTCGATCCAGCGCAGGTTAATGATATGTTTGCGGTTGGCGCGGAAGAACATTCTGTCGTCCAGCCTTTCTTCCAGTGCATTCAGCGATTTCAGGATCAAGGGTTTGTGCGTGCCGAAAAATACTTTGGCATAGTTACCCACGCTTTCAAACAAACGGATCTCGCCCAGTTTTACAAACCAGCAGCGTTCCCCGTCTTTTACAAATACCTGGTCAAACTCGGTCAGCGGCCCCCGGTTCATCCCGTTAATGCCCACGTTCTCTTTAAAGATCTCTGCCTGCAGTTTCTGAATGGCATCGGCCAAACGCTTGGGTTCGATCGGTTTCAACAGGTAATCCAGTGCATTTACTTCGAAGGCCTTGATGGCATATTCATCGTACGCAGTGGTAAAGATCACTTTGGGTGCTTTTTCCACTTCGGCCAACAGGTCGAAACCGGTTTTGCCGGGCATCTGGATATCCAGGAAAATAAGATCCGGATTCAGCGTTTCAATTTTCTCAATACCATCATCCACATTCGCCGCTTCCTCGATCACTTCAATATCTGCATGGTCCTGCAACAGTTTTTTTAACTCGTTGCGTGCCAGCCTTTCATCATCAATAATAATTGCTTTAATTGCCATACTACTAATTTATGAATAGAATTTAAGAATGCAATTCCTGTACAGGCATTTTTACGCTGGCTTCCACCATATTCTCCCCCGTATTTCGGATTTCGAAAGATGATTTGCCACCAAATAAGAGTTTCAGTCTGTTCCGGGTGCTGCTGATGCCGAACCCGTCGCTATTGCCCGTATCATCCAACCTGCCTGTGTTCTGAACAATCAGTTCATGGTGGTTATCGCGGTAATCAGAGATCACGCGGATCAGTCCGCCACCCTTCTGTTTGCCAATACCATGTTTAATGGCATTCTCTACCAAAGTCTGCAACATCATGGGCGGAACGGGCTGGTCAAGGGTATCTTCGTCAATATCATATTCTATCTGTAACCGGTCTTCAAAACGGATATGCTCCAGGGCCAGATAGTCTTTTACAATATTCAGTTCCCGCTCAAAAGGTACAGTTTCCATTTTCTCGGCCTGCATACTGCTGCGCAGGATATTGCTCAGCTCGGTAATAGCCGTACGGGCCCTTTCCGGATTCTCATCTACCAGGGCACGGATACTGTTAAGGGCATTAAAGATAAAATGGGGATTGATATGCGATTTGATGGTTTTCAGCTCCAGCTCTTTTACCAGGCTTTCCAACCGGGCTTTCTGGATCTCGGTTTTGGAACCCAGGTCTACATAATGCCATATATAATAAGCAGAAAACCAAACTAAAACAAGGGGAGAATCGAGGATCAGGTTATATAGGAATCGTTTTTCTACCGATACCTTGATCTTGGGAT